>NZ_LMAZ01000001.1:0-154985 GCF_003444685.1 Pseudomonas abyssi
CCCCCCCTTAACTCGCCGTAAAAGGCGAAAGGCGGAGTCGACAGCGGCGCGATGTTGAGGCTAAAAGCAACGCGCTGAAACCTTACTCGCAGCTAACTCGCGCCGGATAAGTTTGCCGCCACAGGTCAAAACCGCCATCCAGGCTGTAGGCCTCGGCAAAGCCGATGCTGGCCAGGTAGGCGGCGGCGCCCTGGCTGGAGTTGCCGTGGTAGCAGCAGACGATCAAGGGCGCCTGTTGGTCGGCGTTGGCGACGAAGTCAGCGAGGTTGTCGTTATCCAGGCGGATGGCGCCTGGAATGTGGCCAACGTCGAAGCTCTGCGGGTCGCGGATATCAACCAGCTGGGCGTTGCTGTCCAGCAACTGGCTGGCGGTGCGCGGATCGATGCGTTTGAAATCGCTCATGGTGTTCTCGCCGGGTCAGTGATCGCAGTCGCAGTGGTGCAGTTCGCGGGTGTCCAGGTTCATCAGCGTCATGCGGCTGCCCCAGACGCAGCCGGTATCCAGCGCGTGTATGCCCTGGGTGCCGGTGCGGCCTTCGATAGCGGCCCAATGGCCAAAGATGATCTGAATGTCCGGGTCCTTGCGCGGATAGCGGAACCAGGGAGCATAGCCCTTGGGCGTGGTGTCCAGCCCCTCCTTGGATTTGAATTCCAGGGTGCCGTCGGGTTTGCAGAAGCGCATGCGGGTCAGATAATTGGTGATCGCGCGGAGACGGTCGATGCCCTTGAGGCTGGACTTCCAGCGTGAGGGTTCGTTGCCATACATCTCGTCCAGATAGTCGGGCAGGCGCTTGTCGCTACGCAGCACTCGTTCCACTTCCTCGGCCAGCTCAAGGGTTTGCTTGACGGTCCAGATAGGCGGGATGCCGGCATGGGTCATGACAAAGCCGAGTTCAGCATCGAAGTGGGCCAGCGGCCTGCGGCGCAGCCAGTCCAGCAGGCTGTCGCGGTCGTCGGCCTTGAGTAGCGGCTTGAGGGTATCGGATTTGCGCACGCGACTGCCGTTGCGGCTGGCGGCCAGCAGATGCAGGTCATGGTTGCCGAGTACGGCGATACAGGCGCTGTCGAGCTGCTTGAGATAGCGCAGGGTCGCCAGCGAGTCGGGGCCGCGATTGACCATGTCGCCAACCGACCAGAGCACGTCCTTTGACGGGTTGAAGTCAACCTCGGCAAGCAGGCATTGAAGGGGCTTCAGGCAGCCTTGAATGTCGCCAACGGCGTAGGTAGTCATAAGGCAGCGTCAATTGAGTGCGTGTGGCTGGGCCAGGCGAAAGCGGGCGATGGTGGCGCTGAAGCTGTGCCCGTCGCTGGCGCGCATGTCGTAACTGCCTTCCATGGTGCCCACCGGCGTCTCCAGCAGGCAGCCGCTGGTGTAAGTGTGGCTGGCGCCTGGGGCGATGACGGGTTGTTCGCCGACCACACCGGGGCCGTCCACCCGTTGCTGCTTGTTGTTGCCATCGGTAATCAGCCAGTGTCGGTACAGCAGTTGGGCGTCTACACAGCCCTGGTTGGCGATGGTGATGGTGTAGGCAAAGGCAAAGCGCTTTTTCTGCGGGTCGGACTGTTCCGGCAGGTAGCGGGTCTGCACACTCACCGCGATGGCATAGTCGCTCATGCGCTGGCCGCCTGTTTGCGGGTGAGGCGGTTGGCCAGGCGGACAAAGCCGGCCAGGTCAACCTGCTCGGGACGGGTGCCCGGGTCGATGCCTTCGGCCTCGATCTCTTCAGCCGTGAGCAGCGCCTTCAGGGTATTGCGCAGGGTCTTGCGGCGCTGGTTGAAGGCGTCGCGTACCAGCACTTCCAGCACGCCTGCGTCGTCAGCCGGATGCGGCAGCGTGGCGTGCGGCACCAGGCGAACGATGGCCGAGTCGACCTTGGGCGCCGGGTTGAAGGCGCCGGGGCCAACGTCGAACAGGTGTTCTACGCGGCAGTGGTACTGCACCATGATGCCCAGGCGTCCGTAATGGTTCATGCCCGCGGTGGCAGCCAGACGCTGCACCACTTCCTTCTGCAGCATGAAGTGCATGTCTTCGATGCAGTCCGATTGCGACAGCAGGTGGAACATCAGCGGGGTGGAAATGTTGTAGGGCAGGTTGCCGACCACGCGCAGCTTCTCGCCTCGGGTGGCGAGGTCGCGGAAGTTGAACTTGAGGGCGTCGCCCTTATGCAGACGGAAGCGCTCAAGGAAACCGAACTGGCCCATCAGTATCGGGTGCAGGTCCTTATCCAGCTCAACCACGTCAAGCTGTGCACCACTGGCCAGCAGACCCGAGGTAATGGCGCCCTGACCGGGGCCGATCTCGACCAGATGGTCGCTTTCGCGCGGGCGAATCGAACGGACGATGCGGTCGATGACGCCGGCGTCATGCAGGAAGTTCTGGCCAAAGCGCTTGCGCGCCTTGTGTTGCGGAAACTGACTCATACAGCCCTCCGGGCGGCGATCATCTGGATGGCGGTATCGAGGGCAACCTGCAGGCTGCCGGGGTTGGCCTGACCCGTTCCGGCCAGGTCGAGCGCCGTGCCGTGGTCCACCGAAGTGCGGATGATCGGCAGGCCCAGGGTAATGTTGACGGCGTTGCCAAAGCCCTTGTGTTTGAGCACCGGCAGCCCTTGATCGTGGTACATCGCCAGCACGGCGTCGGCCTGCTCCAGGTGCTTGGGGGTGAACAGGGTGTCGGCGGGCAGCGGGCCGATCAGCTGCATGCCCTCGGCGCGCAGGCGCTGCAGCGCGGGGATGATCACGTCCAGCTCTTCACCTCCCAGGTGCCCATCTTCGCCAGCGTGCGGATTCAGGCCGCAGACCAGAATACGCGGCGTGGCGATGCCGAACTTGCTGAGCAGGTCGTTGTGCAGGATGCGCATGACGCGCTCGATCAGCGGACCCGTGATGGCGTCAGCGACCTGGCGCAGCGGCAGATGCGTGGTGGCCAGGGCCACGCGCAGGCCGGGGCAGGCAAGCATCATCACCACTTGCTCGGTCGCGGTTTGCTCGGCAAAGAACTCGGTGTGCCCGGAGAAGGGCACGCCAGCGTCGTTGATGATGCCCTTGTGCACTGGTGCCGTGACGATAGCGTCAAAGCTGCCGGCAAGTGCGCCGGCACCAGCCAGGCGCAAGGTTTCGAGTACATAGCCGGCGTTGGCGGCGTTCAGCTCGCCCGGCCGACAGGGTGCGGCCAGGCTGACCGGCAGCACGCTCAACTGGCCGGCGGCCTGCGCGGCGGGCAGCGCATCCGGGTCAAACGGCTGCAGCTCGACGGACAGTCCGAGCTGGGCGGCGCGCTGCTCCAGCAGCTGCGGGTCGGCAATCACCACCCGCTCGCAGCTGGCCGGCTGTTGCGCCAGCATCAGACACAGGTCGGGGCCAATGCCCGCCGGCTCGCCAGCGGTGATGGCCAGGCGTGCCGGACTCACCCGTTCTTGATCTCCACGTAGGCTTCATCGCGGATCTGCAACAGCCAGGTCTGCAGCTCTTCTTCGTACTTGCGGCTGCGGATCAGGTTGGCAGCCTGCTGCTCACGCATCTCGTCGGTCATATCAACGTCGCGGGTGCCCAGCACTTCCAGGATATGCCAGCCAAACTGGCTCTGGAACGGCCGGGTCAGCGTGTTGAGCGGCGTGCTGGTGATCATTTCGCCAAATTCCGGGGTCATTGCATCCGGCGTCACCCAGTCCAGGTCGCCGCCGTTCAGCGCGCTGCCTGGATCCTCGGAGTAGGACTTGGCCAGGGTGGCGAAGGATTCGCCATTCTGGATACGCTCGTAGATGCGCTGGGCCAGTTGGGCGGCTTCGCCGTCAGTGCGGATTTCGCTGGGCTTGATCAGGATGTGACGGACGTGGAACTCCTCGATCATCTGTCCTTCACCGCCGCGGCGATCCAGCAGCTTGAGGATATGGATACCGGCTGGCGAGCGCATCGGCTGGGTGATGCCGCCGATCTCCAGGGCGTTGACCGCGGAAGCGAACGGACCCGGCAGCTGGGCCGCCTTGCGCCAGCCCAGTTCGCCACCTTCCAGCGCGGTGTCACCAGCCGAACGGCTGGCGGCCAGGGTGTTGAAGTCCGCACCCTGCTGCAGCTGGTTGTAGATGTCGGTTGCGGCGCGACCGACTTTCTCGACCTCGGCCTGGCTGGCGTTCTCTGCCAGCGGCAGTACGATCATCGCCAGGCGGAAATCAGCAGAAGTCTGGTACTTGCCGACCTCGGAGTTGAGGAAGTTGCGCACTTCCTGATCGCTGACCTGGATGTTGTCGCGGACCCGGCGCTGACGTACGCGGTTGATGATCATCTCGCGGCGGATCTGCTCGCGGGCCTGTTGAAAGCTGATGCCGTCGCGCTCCAGCGCGGCGCGGAACTGCTCCAGGGTGGCACCGTTGCGGGCGGCGATCTGCTGCATGGTTTGGTTCAGCGATTCGTCGTCAATCTGCATGCCGGCGCGTTCGCCCATCTGCAGCTGGATGCTTTCCAGGATCAGACGGTCGAGTACCTGGCTGCGCAGCTCGCTCTCGGCCGGCGCTTCAGCGCCGTTCTGCGCCAGTTGCTGGCGCACCGAGGCCATCCGCTCATTGACCTGGCTGGCCATGACCACGTCGTTATCGACGATGGCGGCGACCCGGTCCAGGGGCTCGACGGCCGCCTGGCTGGAGGCGCTGAACAGGAGGCCCGCACACAGGCTGAGGGCTGTAACAAACTTAGAATGCATTATCTTCACGCTCTCTGTAACCGGGAATGCCTTCGTCGAGGAGGCTGTGTACTTCGTTGCCGCTGACACTGCCGAGGCCCTTGAGGACCACCTGCAGGAAAATGCCGCGGTTGGATTCGTCGCGGGCGACCGATTCAAACTCGTTGTAGTCAACCCAGTAGCGGTTGATCACGCGCAGTTTCCAGCAGCAGCTGTCGTACTCCAGACCACCGAAGGCTTCGAGGGTTCGATCGTCGGCAAAGTCGTGCTGCCAGCGGCCGATCAGGCTCCACTGCGGATTGAGTGGCCACATGAACGACAGGTCGGACTGGTCGATACGGCTGTCCGGGTCGTGCTGGAAGGTACCGGTCAGCGCGTTGTAGGTGTTGATGTTGTTGCGGTAGCGATAGCCCATGTTCAGCACCTTGCGTGGCTCGGGCTGGTAATGAGCGAAGACGCTGCCGGCGTCGCTGCCGCTGTCGTCCGGATCCCAGATGATGTCGCCGTTGACACGCCAGGCGTCGCTGACCCGGTACATGACCTCGGCGGCGTAGGCGGAGGATGACGAGGTGTCGGCGCTGCGCGCGACGCCGTTGGCGTCGAGCATCTGGACTTCGCGGTCACGGAAATACAGAACCTGGCCGAAGCTGGCGCGGGCACGCTCGGTGCCATTGGACTCCAGCGCGCGGCTGGTCAGGCCCAGCGACAGCTGGTTGGCATCGGCCACGCGGTCCCGGCCGCTGAAGCGGTTGTCGCGGAACAGCGAGTTGTAGCTGAAGGTGTTCTGGTTGGTGTCGAACAGCGGCTGCTCGTCCTGGTCTTCGTGCGGCGCGTACAGGTAGAAGGCACGCGGCTCCAGGGTTTGACGCAGGCCCTTGCCAAACCAGCTGGTCTGACGGTCGAAGTACAGGCCGGCATCCAGCGCGGCCACCGGCACGGTGCTGGACGGCGTGGTATTGGCATCGGCGTAGTTGAAGCCGTCTGCGCGGGCGTCGAAGTCCAGGTCGTAGTAGGTGGTCTGGGTGCGCACGCTGGGCGTGACAAAGGCCCAGCTGTTGCGCCAGGGGTAGCTGAGTTTGGGGCTGATGCTGACCCGGTGACCGGTGGCGCGTTGCAGGCCGGTCAGGTTTTCGTCGGGGGTCAGAATCGGGTTGCCCAGGCTGTCGAGCTGAATGCCGTCCTGGCCGGTGATGAAGCCGTCGCCCAGGTCGCGATCAAAGAAGGCGTATTCCAGGTCATAACCGAAGCGCAGGCCGGTATCGCCCAGCCAGTTGGCGCCGTCGAGGCGCAGCTGCGGCAGGCGCTCGTAAGGCGTCAGCGAGGTGATGGTGGCCAGCTCGTAGGCATGCACGCCAGCGCGGAAGCGCCAGCCGTCACCCCGGTAGGTAATGCCGGCGCGCTGGTTGACATAGGTGTCTGAGCGGGCCTCCAGGGCGGTGTTCAGGTCCTGGAAGTAAAAGGGGTCGCTGATGTCGACGTACTCGACGTCGGTGCTCCAGCGGCTTTGCAGGCCGCCCTGGTGCTGCCAGCCGTATAGCCAGCGGTTTTCGCCATATTCGCTGTCGTCCAGGAAGGCGGCGGTGAGCGTGCCTTCGTTGTCCGGCTTCATGTAGCGGAAGTCGCCCTCCATCTGCAGGCCGCGTTCGGAGAGGTAGCGCGGGTACAGGGTGGCGTCGTAGTTTGGCGCAATGTTGATGTAGTACGGCGTTTCGATCTCGGTGCCGTTGTCGGTCGAGTGACTGAAACTCGGCGGCAGCAGACCGGTCTGACGACGGTCATCAATCGGGAAGTAGATATACGGCGTGTAGAACACCGGCACGTCCTTGACGCGCAGGGTGACGTGACGGGCTTCGCCCCAGCCTTTCTCGCGGTCCAGCTCAATGTCGTCGCCGTGCAGCGCCCAGCTGTTCTGGCCCGGCTCGCAGGTGGTGTAGCTGCCTTCGCTGATCACGATGATGGCGTCATCACGGCGCATCAGTTTGCTGGCGGTGCCGCGGGCGCGGGCGTCATGGACGACGTACTCGACGCCGTCGATTCGCGTCTCGCCGTTGTCGATGCGCATGGATGCGCTGTCGCCCAGCACCAGTACGCCCTGGTCGCGCAGGCGGACGTTGCCTTCCAGCACGGCCTGGGCATTGGCCTGGTCAAAACTGGCCTGGTCAGCGCGGGCCTGCAGGCGGCCCTGGCGCAGCAGAACGTCACCTTGTAGCACGCCGGTCTGCTTGTCCTGCTCAAAGCGACTGCTGTCGGCCGAGGCGTAGACGGGCAGTTGATCGAACGGTGTCGGGTCGTCACGGCCGGTGCGTTCCGGTTCGACATAGGCGCCGCCGCAGTAGGGCGCAATGGCGGCCTGCTGCTCAGCGCTCAGCTGTTCCCGCGGGACCCAGTCCAGGCGGCTGAAGTCGGTGCTGGCGGTGGGGCGGCCGGCGCCGGTAGCGGCTGCCGCTACGACGGTCTCGCTGATCGGCGCAGGGGTTGGAGCCGGGCGCGGCGGCCGGGGCGGCAGTTCGCCGCGGGTCTGCAGGGGTTCACAAGCCCAGCTGTTGCCGGACGGGCGGCACTGTACCTGTTGATTGGCAACAGCGCTCAGTGGCTGGGCCAGCAGCAAGGAGCTGGCCAGCAACATGGGAAAAGAAGTGCGAAAGGGTGGAGTACGGTAGGCCATTATGTCGTTATCCGGGCTTCCAGTCGGTGCGTGCTCGCGACGCCTTGTGCGAGGAGAATGCAATCTGCATGCTGTGTCAGTGCAGCAAGATAACGGATAATAAAGCATTGAGCGATGCCTGAGTACGAATTGGCACGGCAACCGATAGGCGAGATTGGGATATTGATGGACTCACGACAGCAGCAGATGCAGCAATGGCTGACCCGGGCGCTGCCCCAGGCAGCGGCGACCCTGCAATGGGCCGACTTGCCCGCGGGCGAGCTGGCACCGGCCAGCGCCGATGCGAGTTTTCGCCGTTATTTTCGCTGGCAGGCGGGCGAGCGCAGCCTGATTATTATGGATGCGCCGCCGGCGCACGAGAACAGCGAGCCCTTTGTGCGGATTACCGGCTTGCTGCAGGCGGCGGGTGTGCGCGTGCCGCGTATCTTTGCCGACGATCTGGAGCAGGGGTTTCTGCTGCTCGAAGACATGGGCGCCCAGACCTATCTGCAGTACTTGCAACAGGGCGTCAGCGACGCCGAGCGCGAGCGCCTGTTCACCGGCGCCATCGGCAGTCTGATCCGCTGGCAGCAGGCCAGTCGGCCCGGTGTGCTGCCTGATTATGATGAGGCGGTGCTGCGCCGTGAGCTGGCGTTGTTTCCCGAGTGGTATGTTGCGCGGGTGCTGGCGCGCGCGTTTAGCCCCGACGAGCAGCGCCTGTGGGATGCCCTCCAGCAGTTGCTGCTGGACAGCAATCTGGGCGAGGCGCAGGTCTATGTGCACCGTGACTACATGCCGCGCAACCTGATGGTGGCGGACGGCGAGCCCGGTGTGCTGGACTTTCAGGACGCGCTTTACGGCCCGATCAGCTACGACGTGACCTCGCTGTTTGCCGATGCCTTTTACAGCTGGTCGGCTGCCGAGCGGCGCCAATGGTTGACGCGCTACTGGCAGCAGGCAGCAGCTGCCGCTCTGCCGGTGCCGGCGCAGCTGGAAAGCTTTCTGGATCAGGCCCGGCTGATGGGCGTGCAGCGCCATCTCAAGGTGCTGGGGATCTTTGCGCGCATCTGCCACCGTGACGGCAAGCCGCACTATCTGGCTGACGCGCCGCGCTTTGTCCGCTATCTGCGTGAGGCCTGTACCGAGGATGTGCGGCTGCAGCCGCTGAGTGAGCTGCTGGACAGCCTGGAGATGCCGGCGGCATGAAGGCGATGATCCTGGCGGCGGGCAAGGGCGAGCGCATGCGTCCGCTGACACTGCACACCCCGAAGCCGCTGCTCAAGGTGGCGGACAAGCCGCTGCTGCAATGGCATATCGAGGCGCTGGCGGCCGCGGGCCTGCGGTCGCTGGTGATCAATCACGCCTGGCTGGGTGAGCAGATCGAGGCGTTCTTTGGCGACGGTGCGGCGCTGGGCGTGGCGATCAGCTGGTCCGCCGAAGGCGAACCGCTGGAAACCGGTGGGGGCATCCGTCGTGCGCTGCCGTTGCTGGGCGATGCCCCCTTTGTACTGGTCAACGGTGATGTCTGGACCCGGTTTGATTTTGCCCACCTGAGCCTGCCGCCCGGCAAACTGGCCCACCTGGTGCTGATCGACAACCCCGCGCACAACCCGAACGGTGACTTTCTGCTGCACGACGGTGAGGTCGGTAACCCTGCGAGCGGCCAGCGCGGCCTCACCTACAGCGGCATCGCGGTGTTGCACCCGGCGCTGCTGGTCGACCAGCCCGACGGGGCCTTTGCGCTGGCACCGTTGTTGCGCCAGGCGGCGGACCAGGGGCGGGTCAGCGGCGAGTACTATCGTGGCCCGTGGATCGACGTCGGCACACCCGAGCGGCTGGCGGACGCTGATCGGCAGGCGAGGGTCTGAGCATGCTCTGGCCGGTGACGGTATTGGGGGCGCTGGTGGGGGGGCTGGGCGGCGCGTTGCCCGGTGCGCTGCTGGGCGCTGTGGTCGGACACGCGCTGGACCGTCATTGGCGCCTGCGGCGCTGGCGGGATCTGCCGGCCCGTCTGGCCGAGCTGCGCCTGGGTGACAGTGGTTTTGAACGCGTGCTGTTTCTCTGTCTTGGTCGCCTGGCCAAGGCCAGTGGGCGCGTCAGTCAGGCGCATCTGCAGCTGGCGCGTGATCTGATGCAGCAATATCGCCTGGATGAAGCGGCGCGACTGCGTGCCATGCGAGACTTTAACGAGGGCAAGACGGCCGGTGATCTGGCCCCTCTGGTGCGCGCTCTGCGCAAGCGCGAGCCGGCACGCGCCGCCGAGCTGCTCGACAGCAGCTGGCGCATGGCGGTGGTCCCGGGGCAGCTGAATGAGGAGGTGCGCACTCTGCTGTTCGTCTGGGCTGGCGAAGCGGGCCTGGGGCAGGCTGAGCAGCAGCGCATGCACCAGCGCCACCAGCGAACGCAGGCGCCGCCGCGCAGTCGTTCGGCCGTCCCGCGGCAGGACGCGCTGAAGCGCGCCGCAGCGCTGCTCAAGGTTAACCTGGACGACTCGCCGGAGGTGATCAAGCGGGCCTACCGTCGACAACTCAGTCTGCATCACCCTGATAAGCTGGCCGCCCGCGGCGCGGGTCGTACCGAGCAGGGCAATGCGGGTGAGCGTATCCGCCAGATTCAGGAGGCGTACGAGCTCCTGCGTCGGCACAAGGGCTTCCGCTAACTCCCTTTTTGATGGCTGTTCTTCAGGGCGCCTCGCTCGCTTCGGGCGTGGCTTGGGCCGGCCGATAGTTGGCTTCCAGCCAGCCCTGCAGCCGCTTGGCAATCATCTCCTGCGCCACTGCCGAGCGTTGAATCGGTGCCAGATCCAGTTGTCGGTAGCGGCTGTGGCCGGCGCGTCGGGCGATACGCAGATGGGCGGCGGCGTGCGCCTGGCCCAGAGCGCTGCTGCTGTCGAGCATTTCCAGCATGGGCTTATCCCACCCCTCCATCAGGCTGCCAAGGCTTGGGCGCTCGGCCGCAGCGGGCTGACGCACCTCGTACAGCACCATTGCCTGCGGTGGTTGATCGTCAGGGGTGCTGTCGGTGGCCAGCAGCGCCCAGTAGCCCGCGTCGCGGCGGGCGACCAGGGTAATCTGCTCGGCGCCCTCAGCCTTCAATACCTGCAGCGCGGCGTTGATCAGGCCGCCGGCCGCGGTGCCATAGTCCAGGCTGACGGGCGGCTCGGGTGGTGCATCAGCGGGTTCGCTACCGGCCAGCAGCGCCGGGTCGGCGGCGGGGGGCGCTTCCCCTGGCGGCTGATTGTCCGGGTCGGCAATCGGCGGGCTGATGATGGTCGGGCCGTCCGGTGCATCGGGCAGAGTAAGAGCCAGCGTGTGCCAACCGGCATCACTCAGCTGGCGGCGCGCCGGACCAATCAACTCGGGCCAGTCGGCGTGCTCACCGGACCCCGCGATCAGCAGCACGCCACCCAGTGGCTGCGGTCTGGCTGCGGGTAGAAACAGGCCGAAGACGGACTCGCCGTTGAAATCCAGCTGGCGTTGTTCGTCGGTCGGGATCTCGCGCTGCAGTGCGTTGCGATACTGGGCGTTGCGAGACAGCGCGTCGACGCGTTCGCTCGGCGCGCTGGCCGCCGCTGCGTCCGGTGTTGGCGCAGATGGTTCCTGTGCGGCGGCGTGGCTGGCGAGGCAGAGCAGCGCGATCAGGGCTGGCAGGCGCATGGGCAGGTTCCGTCGGGCGGTTGGCAGGTTATCCGGCTGGACCGTAGACGATACGGCGCTCGGGTCTGTGCCGAGTATAACAGCGGCGGATGCGGTACACTGGCGACCTTTTCCGTGTCCGTTTTTACCGAGGTTTGTCATGCCTGATTACGCCATCGCGCCGTCCATCCTGTCTGCCGATTTTGCTCGTCTCGGAGAAGACGTCGACCGCGTGCTGGCGGCCGGCGCCGATATCGTGCACTTCGATGTCATGGATAACCATTATGTACCCAACCTGACTATCGGCCCGATGGTCTGCTCGGCGCTGCGCAAATACGGCATTACCGCACCGATCGATGTGCATCTGATGGTCAAGCCGGTGGATCGTCTGATCGGCGACTTTCTCGAGGCCGGTGCCAGCTACATCACCTTCCACCCGGAAGCCTCCGAGCACATTGATCGTTCGCTGCAGCTGATCAAGGACGGTGGCGCCAAGGCCGGTCTGGTGTTCAACCCGGCAACCTCGCTGGATGCGCTCAAGTACGTGATGGACAAGGTCGACATGGTGCTGCTGATGAGCGTCAACCCGGGCTTTGGCGGCCAGAAGTTCATCCCGGGCACGCTCGACAAGCTGCGCGAGGCGCGGGCACTGATCGACGCCAGCGGTCGTGATATTCGCCTGGAGATCGACGGTGGCGTCAACGAACAGAATATTCGTGCTATCGCTGAAGCGGGTGCCGATACCTTTGTTGCCGGTTCGGCGATTTTCAACAAACCGGACTACAAGGCAGTGATCGACAGCATGCGTGCGGAGCTGGCGCAGGTAAAACGCTGAGATGCTATTGCGCGATCTGTTTGCTGGAGAACTGCCAAAGCTGGTGATGTTCGATCTGGATGGCACCCTGATCGACTCTGTGCCGGACCTGGCTGCTGCCGTCGATGTCATGCTGCGTCAGCTCGGTCGAGATCCGGCTGGCGATGATCAGGTGCGTCACTGGGTCGGCAATGGTGCGCGGGTGCTGGTGCGTCGCGCGCTGGCGGGCGGTATGGCGCACGAGCATATAGATGAAGGGGCAACCGAGCAGGCGCTGGCGCTGTTTCTTGAGGCGTACGCCGGCGATCACTCGCGCAGCACGGTCTACCCCGGTGTGCGCGCCTTGCTTGATCAGTTGCAGGCGGACCAGGTGCCGCTGGCGCTGGTCACCAACAAACCGAGTCGCTTTGTGCCTGAGCTGCTGGCAGACAAGCAGCTGGACGGTTACTTTCGCTGGCTGGTGGGCGGCGATACGCTGCCCGTGCAGAAGCCTGACCCCGCCGCGCTCAACTGGGTCATGCAGCAAGCCGCGGTGAGTGCCGCCCAGGCGCTGTTTGTCGGCGACTCGCGCAGCGATGTGCTGGCCGCCAGAGCTGCGGGCGTGCCGGTGGTCGCGGTCAGCTATGGCTACAATCATGGCCAATCGATCGCCACGGAAAACCCGGACCTGCTGGTTGATTCGCTTGACGCGCTCATATAGGCTTGCTCGGGTATCCCCTCCAGTGATGGATCAGCCGTGTTTGTCAGCAACCGCAAACTGATGAGAGTTATCAAGGCGCTCGCCCGCTGGCGTTGGCGTACCTGAACTGTCCCTGCTCGCCCTCGTGTGCGAGCACCCCTGTTTGCGTATGACTTACCCTGCCTTTGAGGCTGATCATGATCCGAGACGAATTCCTTCGCCTGGCTGCCCAGGATTGCAACCGTGTACCCGTTGTACGCGAGGTGCTGGCAGATCTTGAAACTCCGCTGTCCACCTATCTGAAACTGGCCGACGGTGCCTACTCCTACCTGCTGGAGTCGGTGCAGGGCGGCGAGAAGTGGGGGCGTTATTCCATCATCGGCCTGCCGGCCCGCACCGTACTGCGCGTCGACGGCCATACCGCAACCGTGCTGGTCGACGGTGTCGAGCAGGAGCGCCACGAGTGTGCCGATCCGCTGGATTTCGTCGAGACCTTCAAGGCCCGTTATCGGGTGCCGAGCATTCCGGGTCTGCCGCGCTTCAATGGTGGGCTGGTTGGCTACTTTGGTTACGACTGCGTGCGCTATGTTGAGCCGCGCCTGGCCGCGACGGTCAATCCGGATGTGCTGGGTACCCCGGACATCCTGCTGATGGTGTCGGATGAAGTGGTGGTGTTCGACAACCTCGCCGGCAAGCTGCACGCCATCGTGCTGGCTGACCCGAGCGCCGACGATGCCTTCGAGCAGGCCAATGCCCGACTGGACCAACTGCTTGAGCAGCTGCGCCTGCCGACGCCGGCGCGCAAGCTGATTGATCTGGCTGCGCCGGTCAATACCGACCTGGAATACCGCGCCAGCTTCACCCGTGAGGATTACGAGCGGGCGGTCGACACCATCAAGGAATACATCCTTGCCGGTGACTGCATGCAGGTGGTGCCGTCCCAGCGCATGAGCATCGACTTCAAGGCCGAGCCGATTGATCTGTACCGGGCGCTGCGCAGCCAGAACCCGACGCCTTACATGTACTTCTTCAACTTCGGTGACTTCCACGTGGTTGGCAGCTCTCCCGAGGTGCTGGTCCGTGTCGAAGAGGGTGAAGTAACGGTACGCCCGATTGCCGGTACCCGCCCGCGTGGCGCGACCGAAGAAGCCGATCTGGCGTTGGAGCAGGACCTGCTGTCCGACGCCAAGGAAATCGCCGAGCACCTGATGCTTATCGACCTGGGCCGCAATGACGTTGGCCGCGTGGCGCAGATCGGCAAGGTCAAGGTGACCGAGAAGATGGTCATCGAACGTTATTCCAACGTCATGCACATCGTCTCCAACGTGCAGGGCCAGCTCAAGCCGGAACTGACAGCGATGGACGCGCTGCGCGCCATTCTGCCGGCGGGCACCCTGTCCGGCGCGCCGAAGATTCGCGCGATGGAAATCATCGACGAGCTGGAGCCGGTCAAGCGCGGCGTCTACGGCGGCGCGGTCGGCTACTGGGCGTGGAACGGCAATATGGACACGGCCATCGCGATTCGTACCGCGGTGATCAAGGATGGCGAACTGCACGTACAGGCTGGTGGCGGCATTGTGGCTGACTCGGTGCCCGCGCTGGAGTGGGAAGAGACCATCAACAAGCGTCGCGCCATGTTTCGTGCGATTGCCCTCGCTGAACAATCGGCCCGGTAAAGGAGAAAAGCCATGCTGCTGATGATCGATAACTACGACTCCTTTACCTACAACGTGGTGCAGTACCTCGGTGAACTGGGTGCCGACGTTAAGGTGGTGCGCAACGATGAATTGACCGTCGCCGAGATCGAAGCCCTCAATCCCGAGCGCATCGTTGTTTCACCTGGTCCGTGCACGCCCAACGAGGCGGGTGTGTCGGTGCCGGTGCTCAAGCACTTTGCCGGCAAGCTGCCGATTCTCGGCATTTGCCTGGGCCACCAGAGTATCGGTCAGGCCTTTGGCGGTGATGTGGTGCGCGCCCGTCAGGTCATGCACGGCAAGACCAGTCCGGTCTACCATGAAGGCTTGGGGGTGTTTGCCGGCCTGAACAACCCGCTGACCGTGACCCGTTACCACTCGCTGGTAATCAGCCGCGATACGCTGCCCGACTGCCTGGAGCTGACGGCCTGGACCCAGCATGAAGACGGCAGCGTTGACGAAATCATGGGCGTGCGCCACCGCGAATACATGATCGAGGGCGTGCAGTTCCATCCCGAGTCGATCCTGTCCGAACAGGGGCACGAGATGCTCGCAAACTTCCTCAAGCAGCAGGGCGGCCTGCGCCGCTGATCAGCAAGGAGAGACGGCATGGATATCAAGACAGCCCTCGGCAAGGTGGTCGATCAACTGGATCTGTCCACCGAGGAAATGCAGGACGTCATGCGCCAGATCATGACCGGCCAGTGCACCGACGCACAGATTGGCGGCTTTCTGGTTGCCCTGCGCATGAAGAGTGAAACCCTCGACGAAATTACCGGCGCGGCCATGGTCATGCGCGAGCTGGCTTCCGGGGTGCAGATCAGCGGCGAGCGGCTGGTCGATACCTGCGGCACCGGCGGCGACGGCGCCAATATCTTTAACGTGTCGACCGCCGCAGCGCTGGTGGTAGCCGCTGCTGGCGGCAAGGTCGCCAAGCACGGCAACCGGGCGGTATCCGGCAAGAGCGGCAGTGCCGACCTGCTGGAGGCGGCAGGCGTGAACCTCAATCTGACGCCCGAGCAGGTTGCCCGCTGTGTGGAAAGCGTCGGCGTCGGCTTTATGTTCGCCCCGGCTCATCACGGCGCGATGAAGCACGCCATCGGCCCGCGCCGCGAGCTGGGTATGCGCACCCTCTTCAACATGCTCGGCCCGATGACCAACCCGGCCGGGGTCAAGCATCAGGTCATCGGCGTGTTTACCCAGGCGCTGTGCCGGCCGATTGCCGAGGTGCTCAAGCGTCTCGGTAGCGAGCACGTGCTGGTGGTGCACTCCAAGGATGGCCTGGACGAACTGAGTCTGGCGGCGACCAGCCACATCGCCGAGCTGAAAGACGGTGAAGTACGCGAATACGATGTCAGCCCGGAAGAGCTGGGCATCAAGAGTCGCTCGCTGATCGGCCTGACAGTCGAGGACTCGACTGCCTCGCTCAAGCTGATTCGCGACGCGCTCGGCAAACGTGAAACCGAGGCGGGCGAGAAGGCTGCCGATATCATCATTCTCAATGCTGGCGCGGCACTGTACGCGGCGGATCACGCCACCAGCCTGCTCGAAGGCGTGAAGCTTGCCTCCGATGCGCTTTACTCCGGGCTGGCGCGGGAAAAACTCAACGAACTCATCGCCTTTACCGAGGTATTCCGGGAGGAAGCAGCACAATGAGCGTGCCGACTATCTTGCAGACCATTGTTGCGCGCAAGCACGAGGAAGTGGCTGAGCGACTGAAGCAGCGCAGTCTGGCCGAGCTGGAGCAGCTGGCAGCGGCTGCGCCGCCCACCCGCGGCTTTGCCAAGGCCCTTCGGAACGCTGCAGCAGCGCGTCGCCCAGGCGTGATTGCCGAGATCAAGAAGGCATCGCCGAGCAAGGGCGTGCTGCGTGAGCATTTTGATCCGGCCGAGATTGCCGTCAGCTATGAAGCCGGTGGTGCAGCCTGTCTGTCGGTACTGACCGATGTGGACTTCTTTCAGGGGCACGACGATTACCTGCAGCAGGCGCGCGCCGCCTGCGCATTGCCGGTGATCCGCAAGGACTTTATGGTGGACCCGTATCAGATCGTCGAGGCCCGTGCGCTGGGCGCCGATTGCGTGCTGCTGATCGCGGCCTGCCTTGATGATGGGCAGATGAACGAGCTGGCCGCCACTGCCCGTCAGCAGGGATTGGACGTGCTGGTGGAGGTACATGACGGCGCCGAGCTGGAGCGCGGTCTCAAGCTGGATACGCCGTTGATCGGCATCAACAACCGCAACCTGCATACCTTCGAGCTCACGCTGGATACCACGCTGGAGCTGCTGCCGCAGATCCCGCGTGAGAAGACCCTGGTGACCGAGAGCGGCATTTTGCACCGGGCGGACGTCGAGCTGATGCTGGCGCATGAGGTCTATGGCTTTCTGGTTGGCGAGGCCTTTATGCGGGCCGGTAATCCAGGGCAGGAGCTCAAGCGTCTGTTCTTCTGATGCGCGGTGGCTTGCGCTGACAGAAAACCTCCTTCGGGAGGTTTTTTTGTGCCGGAAAGTAGCGCGTTTGCGCTGGGTGAAATATCGAGAAACCTGTTTGGTGTGAACCAATTTTTGCGCTTTTTATCGAACTGAGTCGATGGGATTATCGCTCCATCGGCAGTGAGGTAATGATGCAGTGGCGCAACACTAACGACAGATTTGGTCTGGTTACCGGCAGCCTGCACTGGCTAATGGCGCTGGCGGTGATCGGCCTGACTGCGCTCGGCCTGTGGATGACCAGCCTGACTTATTACAGCCCCTACTACACCAGTGCGCCGTTTTGGCACAAAAGCATCGGCCTGGTGTTTGCGGCGCTGCTGGTGCTGCGGCTGATCTGGCGCGCGGCGACGCCGTCGCCTGCGCATGTGGCGAGTCACCAGCGCTGGGAGCGGCGTCTGGCGGCCGGGGCGCAGTGGCTGATGTATGCCGCCATGCTGCTGATTGTGATCAGCGGCTATCTGATCTCGACGGCCAAGGGGCGTGGTGTCAGTCTGTTTGGCTGGGTTGAGGTACCGGCGCTGATCAGCAATCTGCCGGATCAGGCTCAGCGGGCAGGTGCCGTGCACTACTGGTTGGCTCTGGGACTGCTGGGCGTGGCGGGTGTGCACGCGCTGGGTGCGCTAAAGCACCACTTCATCGATAAGGACAATACCCTGCGGCGCATGCTTGGCATGCGGCTGCTCAACGCAACGGAGAACCGCAAATGAAAAAGCTGATTGCAGCGACCACCCTGGGCAGCCTGATGTTGGCCGCCGGCCTGGCCCAGGCGGCCGATTACCAGATCGACAAGCAGGGGCAGCACGCCTCGATCAACTTCAAGATCAGCCACTTGGGCTATAGCTGGGTGTATGGCCGTTTCAACGACTTTGACGGCACCTTCAGCTGGGATGCCGATAAGCCCGAGGCCAGCGCAATCAACGTGACCGTCAACACCGAGAGTGTTGATACCAACCACGCCGAGCGCGACAAACATATCCGTGGCGAAGACTTCCTCAATGTCTCCGAGAATGCGACGGCCACCTTTACCTCGACCGGTGTCGAAGTGACTGGCGACAATAGCGCCAAGGTCACTGGCGATCTGACCCTGAACGGGGTAACCAAGCCGGTGGTTCTGGACGCCAATTTTATCGGTGAAGGTGAGGACCCCTGGGGCGGCTACCGCGCCGGCTTTGATGCCACCACCACGCTCAAACTGGCTGACTTCGGCATCGACTACAACCTGGGGCCTGCCTCGGAAACCGTCGAGCTGATCCTGACGGTGGAAGGTGTGCGTCAGTAATCGCAACAAGCTTCATGTGTGCTCAGGGGCCTTCGGGCCCCTTTTTTTAGCTGCAAGCGGCAAGCTTCAAGCTGCAAGCAAAACCCGTGCGGGGCTCCATTGCGCGAGTTTATTCAGGCGGAGGTAGCTGCTCGACGCTACGGACACTCTCAGGACACCGCCGCCCATCCGGTTCTGCTTGCAGCTTGAAGCTTGAAGCTTGCCGCTTGCAGCCAATAACTTACATCTTGAGGCTTGCCGCTTGATAAGCCTGCGCCTGCTGCAGAATCCAGTCACGGAACGCGAGCAGCGCAGCCGACTCGGCCTTGCGCTCGGGGATCACCAGGTAGTAACCGTTGTCGGTTGCAAAGCTGCGCGGGCAGGGGCTGATCAGGCGGCCGTCGGCCAGCTCCTGGCGAATCAGAAAGGGCGGAATCAGCGCGATGCCCATACCGTGCATGGCCGCTTGCGCGAGCATCGAGAACAGCTCCAGCCGGGTGCCGTTGAGGTCGTGCTCGACGCGCATGTCGGCGGCGGCAAACCACTGGCGCCAGGCATAGGGGCGGGTGGTCTGCTGCAGTAGAGGCAGCTGGGCGATGTCCTCGGGCGTCAGCTCTTGGGCGGGAGCGATCAGCGCCGGGCTGCAGACGGGGATGGGCGCCTCGGGCATCAGGTAGTGCGTCTGGGTACCCGACCAGTCGCCGTCGCCGAAGTAGATAGCGGCGTCGAACTCGGTGTCGGCAAACAGGAAGGGGCGGGTGCGGTTGGTCAGGTTGACCGTGATCTGCGGATGCTGGCGGAGGAAGTGACTGAGCCGTGGCAGCAGCCATTGGGTGCCGAAGGTGGGTACCAGGGCCAACTCCAGCGTGGCGGTGCCCTGATTGCCCATCACCGACAGGGTGTCGCGCTCGACCGCATCCAGCCGGCTGGCGATGCGACGGCTGTAAATCTGTCCAGCGTCGGTCAATTTCACGCCCCGACGGGTGCGGCGAAACAGTTGAATATCAAGGAACGCTTCCAGGTTGGCGATCTGGCGACAGACTGCACTTTGGGTCAGCGAGAGTTCCTCTGCAGCCTTGGTGAAGCTCTCATGGCGAGCGGACGACTCGAAGCAGATCAGGGCCTGGGTCGGAGGGATCTTGCGGCGCATGGGGCGGGCTCCTTCGGAGCAGCTATAAGCTATAAGTATCAAGCGGCAAGCTGTCCGTGCGCTGAGCCGGGGTTGCTTGCAGCTTGAAGCTTGCGGCTTGTCGCTATGCAATTGGTCGGAGTTCCAATTTAGCACAGGTGTCTGCGCAAAAGACGCTTGTTTGCTGGTTTCTCTGTGCGTAGAGTCGCTGACAACCTGTGGTTCCGTGTCGGAACCTGCCCCCAACAAATCGAATATCGGAGTGCTCATGGCCGCATCCAAGGCAAGTTTCAACTGGGAAGATCCGCTGCTGCTGGATCAGCAACTGACTGAAGAAGAGCGCATGGTGCGTGACAGCGCGCGCCAGTACTGCCAGGACAAACTCATGCCGCGGGTGCTGAACTCGTTCCGTAACGAGCAGACCGACGCGGAAATCTTCCGTGAAATGGGCGAGCTGGGCCTGCTGGGTGCGACCATTCCGACCGAGTACGGCGGAAGCGGGCTGAACTATGTCTGCTACGGCCTGATCGCTCGCGAGGTTGAGCGCGTCGACTCCGGTTACCGTTCGATGATGAGCGTGCAGTCTTCGCTGGTGATGGTGCCGATCAACGAGTTTGGTTCCGAGGAGCAGAAGCAGAAGTACCTGCCCAAGCTGGCCAGCGGCGAGTTTATCGGCTGCTTCGGCCTGACCGAGCCGAACCACGGCTCCGATCCGGGCTCCATGGTTACTCGTGCGCGTAGCACCGAAGGCGGCTACCTGCTCAAGGGTGCCAAGATGTGGATCACCAACAGCCCCATTGCGGACGTGTTCGTGGTCTGGGCAAAAACCGACGACGACGTCATCCGTGGCTTCATTCTGGAGAAAGGCTGGAACGGTCTGAGCGCGCCGGCGATCAAGGGCAAGGTTGGCCTGCGTACCTCCATCACCGGTGAAATCGTGATGGAAGACGTGTTCGTTCCGGAAGAAAACATGCTGCCGCACGTGACCGGTCTGAAAGGTCCGTTCACCTGTCTGAACTCTGCCCGTTACGGTATCTCCTGGGGCGCGCTGGGTGCCGCCGAGTTCTGCTGGCACACCGCCCGTCAGTACACCCTCGATCGCCTGCAGTTTGGTCGTCCGCTGGCGCAGACTCAGCTGGTACAGAAGAAACTGGCCGACATGCAGACCGAAATCACCCTGGCGCTGCAAGGCTGCCTGCGTCTGGGCCGCATGAAGGACGAAGGTACTGCCGCGGTGGAAATCACCTCGATCATGAAGCGCAACTCCTGCGGCAAGTCGCTGGACATCGCCCGCGTTGCCCGCGACATGCTGGGTGGCAACGGTATCTCCGACGAGTACGGTGTGATCCGTCACGTGGTCAACCTGGAAGTGGTCAACACCTACGAAGGTACCCACGACGTACATGCGCTGATCCTCGGCCGCGCGCAGACCGGCCTTCAGGCGTTTTTCTAACGACTGAAGGCAGCTGCAAGCGACAAGCCGTTCTGAGTTGGATCGGCTTGTCGCATTCTCCTCACGCTGCATTGGCGTACCGCTCGTCCCCTTATCTTCGTATCCCGCACGGCCAGCTTGTGGCTTGAAGCTTGCCGCTTGGAGCTAAAGACATGAGTGCATTATCCGGTTTACGCGTTCTTGATCTGTCCCGTGTGCTGGCTGGCCCCTGGGCCGGGCAGATGCTGGCGGATCTGGGGGCGGATGTGGTCAAGGTCGAACGGCCCGGAGCGGGGGACGACACCCGTGCCTGGGGCCCGCCGTATCTGCGCGACGCGGATGGGCGTGACACTTCCGAGGCGGCGTACTTTCTGTCAGCCAACCGCAATAAGCGCTCGATCACCATCGACTTTACCCAGCCCGAAGGGCAGCAGCAGGTGCGTGAGCTGGTGCAGCGCGCAGATGTGCTGATCGAGAACTTCAAGGTTGGCGGTCTGGCGGCCTATGGGCTGGATTACCAGAGCCTGCAGGCGCTCAATCCGCGTTTGATCTACTGCTCGGTAACCGGCTTCGGTCAGCACGGGCCCTATGCCAAGCGGGCGGGCTATGACTTCATGATTCAGGCCATGGGAGGCCTGATGAGTATCACCGGCAAGGCCGATGGGGAAGAGGGGGCAGGGCCGGTCAAGGTCGGCGTGGCGCTGACCGATATCCTCACCGGGCTGTATGCCAGCAATGCCATTCTCGCCGCACTGGCTGAACGTGAGCGAAGCGGTCAGGGCCAGTACATCGATCTGGCGCTGCTGGATGTGCAGATTGCCTGTCTCGGTAACCAGGCGCTGAACTATCTCACCACTGGCGTGCCGCCAAAGCGGCTGGGCAA
Organism: Pseudomonas abyssi; assembly: GCF_003444685.1. Lineage (NCBI taxonomy): Bacteria > Pseudomonadati > Pseudomonadota > Gammaproteobacteria > Pseudomonadales > Pseudomonadaceae > Pseudomonas > Pseudomonas abyssi. Next base: position 21,333 of record NZ_LMAZ01000001.1, read on the forward strand.
CGCTCATCCGAACATCGTCCCGTATCAGGATTTCCCGACCGCCGATGGTGACTTCATCCTGACGGTGGGTAACGATGGCCAGTTCCGCAAGTTCTGCGAGGTGGCGGGGCATCCGGAGTGGGCGACTGATCCGCGTTTTGCCAGTAACTCGGCGCGGGTGGCCAATCGTGCCGAGCTGATTCCGCTGATTCGCCAGGTGACGGTGTTTCGCACGACGGCCGAGTGGATTGCCGCACTGGAACAGGCCGGTGTGCCCTGCGGGCCGATCAACGACCTTGACCAGGTGTTTGCTGATCCCCAGGTGCAGGCGCGGGGCACGCGCATCCGCATGGCTCACCCGTTGGCCGGCGAGGTAGATCTGGTGGCCAACCCGATTCGCTTGTCACGTACGCCGGTCGATTATCGCCGCCCGCCGCCGCTGCTGGGTGAGCACAACCGCGAGGTGCTGGCCGACTGGCTCAGCGACTGACCGGCCGCTCGCGCCGCTGGGCACGAGCGAGTCGTCGGCTTTCCTCTTCGCGCTCTTCCAATACGTCCTGTACGTAGCTGATGTGTTCACTGGCGATGTGTCGGGCATCGTCGGCGCGGCCCTGCATAATGGCGTCGAACAGCGCCTGATGCTGCTCAACCAGCATGCGTCGGGTCTCGCTGCGCAGCGCGTACATGCCACCGATATTGGTGACCACGTTACGTTTGAGCAGGTCGAACAGGCCGCGAATGGTGTGCAGCAGCACCAGATTGTGGCTGGCCTCGGCGATCGCCAGATGAAAGCGCGCGTCAGCCGCGCCTTCTTCTGCCCGTGAGGCCTTGCCCTCGCGGGCGTAGCACGCTTGCAGCGCATCAAAGGCCACCTGCAGGTGCTGGCGATCCAGTTCGGTGGCGCGTAGCGCGGCGTAGTAGGCGCAGTCGGCTTCCAGCGTGTGGCGAAACTCCAGCAGGTCTCTGTGGGCCTCCGGGCGGCCTTCGATCAGGCTCAGCAAGGGGTCGCTGAAGCTGGAGCCCAGCGAATCGCTGACATAGTTGCCGCCACCCTGGCGGCTGATCAACAGGCCCTTGGCGACCAGCTTTTGTACCGCCTCGCGCAGTGACGGGCGCGACACGCCGAACTGTTCGGCCAGCGCGCGCTCGGCGGGCAGGCGTTGGCCCGGCTGCAGCGTGCCCTCAAGAATCATGGTTTCCAGCTGCTCGACGATATTGTCGGACAGTCTGCGCTGTTTGATCTGGCCTATGTCCACGCTATGTTCCTTTGGTCTTACCAATCCTGCGAAGAGGGTAGCGGGCCGACGCTGTGCGTTCAACCCGGAATCAGCATCTATACCAAAGTCTACAGTCGCAGGTTTGACATGCTGCTGGTGCTTTTTTAATCTGGGCATCCATTTTTGTAAATTGGTATTACCAATTGGTGCTCGATCGCCAATAACAACTACAGGAGCGCTTCATGTCTTCCGGTTTTCTTGCCTTGATGGCCTTTGCCCCGATTCTGCTGGCGGGCATTTTGTTGATCGGTTTGCGTTGGCCGGCACGTCGTGCCATGCCGCTGGTATACCTGCTCAGCGCCGGTATCGCGTTGTTCGTCTGGGATATGAGCTTTAACCGGGTGCTGGCCTCGACCCTGCAGGGGCTGGTGGTCACTGTCGGCGTTCTGTGGATCATCTTCGGCGCCATTCTGCTGCTCAACACGCTCAAGCACTCCGGTGGTATCACCGCCATCCGCGCCGGTTTCACCACCATCAGCCCTGACCGCCGCATCCAGGCGATTATCATTGCCTGGCTGTTCGGCTGCTTTATTGAAGGTGCCTCCGGCTTCGGCACCCCGGCTGCGATTGCCGCGCCGCTGCTGGTGGCGATCGGCTTCCCGGCCATGGCGGCGGTGCTGATGGGCATGCTGGTGCAGAGCACGCCGGTGTCGTTCGGGGCAGTGGGTACGCCGATTATCGTGGGTGTGAACACCGGCCTGGATCATGCCGTGATCGGTGAGCAACTGGCGGCCGCCGGTTCCAGCTGGGAAGCCTACCTGCAGCTGATCACCAGTCAGGTGGCGATTGTGCATGCGCTGGTGGGTACCGCCATGCCGCTGGTCATGGTGATCATGCTGGTGCGCTTTTTCGGTCAGGACAAGAGCTGGCGCGCGGTATTCGAAGTGCTGCCGTTTGCCCTGTTTGCCGGCGTCTCCATGACCATTCCCTATGTGCTGGGCGGTGTCTTTCTGGGGCCGGAATTTCCGTCGCTGATTGGTGGTCTGGTCGGCCTGGCGGTGGTCACCACGGCCGCCCGCGCAGGCTTTCTGGTGCCCAAGCGGCAGTGGGACTTTGCACCGCGTGATAGCTGGCCGGCTGCCTGGATGGGTACGGTCGAGATGAAGCTGGAGGAGCTGACCGCACGCCCCATGAGCAGCTTCCGCGCCTGGCTGCCGTATCTGCTGGTGGGTGTGCTGCTGGTGATCAGCCGAGTCTTTCCTGAGGTCAGTGCTGCGTTCAAGGCGGTTGCGATTAACTTCACCGACATCCTGGGTGAGGCTGGCATCAGCGCTGGCGTGCAGCCGCTGTATCTGCCGGGCGGCATTCTGGTGATGGTGGTGATTGCGACCTTCTTCCTGCACCGCATGAAGCTGAGCGAGTTGAACAAGGCCACCGGTGAATCCTTTGGTGTGCTGCTCAGTGCCGGTTTTGTGCTGCTGTTTACCGTGCCGATGGTACGCATCCTGATCAACTCCGGTGTCAATGCCGCCGAGCTGCCAAGCATGCCGATCGTGATGGCCCGCTATGTGGCCGACAGCGTGGGTGGTATCTATCCGTTGCTGGCGCCGACCATCGGTGCGCTGGGTGCCTTCCTGGCTGGCTCCAACACGGTATCCAACATGATGTTCAGCCAATTCCAGTTTGGCGTGGCCAGCAACCTTGGCCTGTCTACTGCACTTATCGTATCGGTGCAGGCGATTGGCGCCGCTGCCGGCAACATGATTGCCATTCACAACGTGGTGGCGGCGTCGGCCACGGTCGGTTTGCTCGGTCGTGAGGGCACGATTTTGCGTCGTACAGTCTGGCCAACGCTGTACTACGTGCTGATGACCGGTCTGATTGCGCTCTTTGCTGCCTATGTAATGGGTGTTCGCGACCCGCTGATGGCGGGCTGATACCCTACTGTTGTCGCCCCGGCCTGGTTGCCGGGGCGTCGTCCGTTGAAGATTCGATGGGAACTCCGTGATGATCATTTCTGCCTCGACCGATTACCGTGCCGCCGCCCAGCGCCGGTTGCCACCCTTCCTGTTTCACTATATCGATGGTGGCGCCTACGCCGAGCACACGCTGAAGAAGAATGTCGACGACCTGGCCGGTATCGCCTTGCGCCAGCGGGTGTTGAAAGACATGGCGGAACTGAGCCTGGAAACCCGCCTGTTTGACGAGACGCTGAGTATGCCGGTGGCGCTGTCGCCGGTCGGCCTGACCGGCATGTACGCGCGTCGCGGCGAGGTCCAGGCGGCGCGCGCAGCGGCAGACAAGGGGATTCCCTTTACCCTGTCGACCGTTTCGGTCTGTCCGATTGAAGAAGTCGCACCGGCGATCAGCCGCCCGATGTGGTTTCAGCTTTATGTGCTGAAAGACCGTGGCTTTATGAAAAATGCGCTGGAGCGCGCCAAGGCCGCCGGTGTGACCACGCTGGTTTTCACCGTCGACATGCCGGTGCCCGGCGCGCGCTATCGTGACGCGCACTCGGGTATGAGCGGTCCGAATGCAGCGATGCGTCGTTACCTGCAGGCGGTGATGCACCCGCGCTGGGCCTTTGATGTCGGGCTGCTGGGCAAGCCGCACGACCTGGGCAATATCTCTGCCTACCGTGGTAACCCGACCGGGCTGGAAGACTATATGGGCTGGCTGGGGGCCAACTTCGACGCGTCTATTTCCTGGAAAGATCTGGAGTGGATTCGCGAGTTCTGGGACGGCCCCATGGTGATCAAGGGGATTCTCGATCCGGAGGACGCCCGCGATGCCGTGCGCTTCGGCGCCGACGGCATCATCGTTTCCAACCACGGTGGTCGCCAGCTGGACGGCGTGCTGTCGAGCGCCCGCGCGCTGCCGCCGATTGCCGATGCGGTCAAAGGTGATCTGAAGATTCTGGTCGACTCTGGTATCCGTACCGGTCTGGACGTGGTGCGCATGCTGGCGCTCGGTGCCGACTGCACCATGCTTGGCCGCGCCTTTATCTACGCGCTGGCGGCCGATGGGCAGGCGGGTGTGACCAATCTGCTGGAGCTGATTGAAAAAGAAATGCGGGTGGCAATGGTGCTGACCGGTGCCAAGTCGATCAGTGAGATCAAAGCCGACCTGCTGGTAGCCGCGTCATGAGTGCCGCGCATAGCCACCAGCGTGACGCCTTGCTGGAGCAGCTACGCAGTCTGGTTGGCCGCCGTTATGTGCTGACCGGCGAGCAGCAGACGCGGCGCTTTCGCAAGGGCCACCGTACCGGCGAGGGGCAGGTGCTGGCGGTGATCCAGCCCGGCACCCTGCTGGAGCAGTGGCAGGTCCTGCGGGCCGCGGTTGCGGCCGACTGCATCGTCATTATGCAGGCAGCCAACACCGGCCTGACCGGTGGCTCCACCCCGGATGGCGACAACTACGACCGCGATATCGTGCTGATCAGCACGCGCCGACTCGATGGCGTGCAACTGATCAATCAGGGTGAGCAGGTGGTCTGCCTGCCCGGCGCCACGCTGGATCGGCTGGAGCGCGAGCTGGCACCGCTGGGGCGTGAGCCGCACTCGGTGATCGGCTCCTCGTGCATCGGCGCGTCGGTGCTGGGTGGGGTCTGCAACAACTCCGGTGGCGCTCTGGTGCGGCGCGGCCCGGCCTATACCGAGCTGGCGCTCTATGCGCAGGTGCAGGCCGACGGCACGCTCACCTTGGTCAACCACCTGGGCATCGAGCTGGGCGACAGCCCGGAAGAAATTCTGACACGTTTGCAGCGTGGCGATTATCAGCCTGACGCGGTCCTCAACGAGTCCGCCAGGGCCTCCGACGCCGGTTATGCCGAGCACGTACGTGATGTCGACGCCGATACCCCCGCACGCTTTAATGCCGACCCGTCCCGCCTGTTCGAGGCCTCGGGCTCAGCCGGCAAGTTGTGTCTGTTTGCCGTGCGACTGGATACCTTTGTGAAGGAAGCCAGCACCGTGTTCTACATCGGCAGCAACGACCCGCAGGATCTGACCGACCTGCGCCGGCACCTGCTGACCAACCTGCCGAGTCTGCCGATTGCCGGTGAGTACATTCACCGTACCGCCTTTGATATCGGTGAGCGCTACGGCAAGGACACCTACCTGATCATCGACCGTTTTGGCACCGCCCGGGTGCCGGCTGCCTTTGCCATCAAGAGCCGAGTCGACGGTTTCTTCGAGCGTTTGGGGCTGCGCGGTGTGAGTGACCGTGTGATTCAGGCGGTCATGAATCTGTTGCCCAGTCATTTGCCAGAGCGCATGCGCGAGTACCGTAACCGCTTTGAACATCACCTGCTGCTGCGCGTGTCCAACGATACCGCTGCGCAGACGCGCGAGCACCTGAGCGGCTTTTTTGCCGGGAGTGATACCGGTGACTATTTCGAGTGCGACGACGACGAGGGGCGGCGCGCCTTTCTGCACCGTTTTGCCGTCGCGGGCGCCGCCATTCGCTACCGTGAGGTGCACCGCCGCGAGGTGGAAGACATTGTGGCGCTGGATATTGCCCTGCGTCGTAATGACCGGGACTGGGTGGAGACGCTGCCGGCGGAGCTGGAAAAGGATATGGTGCACAAGTTGTATTACGGGCACTTCTTCTGCCACGTCTTCCATCAGGATTACATCGTGCGCAAGGGGGTTGATCCGCTGGCAATGGAGCATCGCATGTGGGCGCTGCTGGATGAGCGCCGCGCCGAGTATCCGGCCGAGCATAATGTCGGCCATCTGTATGTGGCCAAGCCGGCACTGGCCGGCTTCTACCGCGAGCTGGACCCGACCAACAGCTTCAACCCCGGTATTGGCCACACTTCACGTCAGCGCGGCTGGGGTGAGTGCTGCGGTGGGCATGAGGAGCCGCACGGGCACTGACACCCGCGCTGGCGGCCAGCTCGTTAATCCTCCCAGCGCGCGTCGCGCCGGGTAATGCAGGCAGCCAGCAGGCTTTCCAGTGAGGCCTGCAGCTGATCCATGAAGGGCGCGCATTCCTGCTCGGCGCTGAGCGCCTCGCCGATAGCTACGTCGGCGTTGAACGGCACGATCATCGAGCCGCCCTTGGGCAGCGCTCGGCCCAGCCCGTGCATGGCAATCGGCACTACCTGGGTGCCGGCGTGGCTGCGGGCCAGATGATAAATACCCTTGCGCAGCGGCTGCAGCTCTTCTGCTTCGCCGCGACTACCTTCGGGGAACAGTAGCAGAATCTGGCCGTCGGCCAGGGCCTGCTGGCACTGTTCAAACACCTGCTCCTTGTCGACCTGACCCTGCCGGTCCAGCGGGATGATGCCGATCAGGTTGAGCGACAGCCAGGTGGTGAAACGATTGCGCAGAAAGTAGTCCGCCGCCGCCACCGGGCGTACCCGGTGCAGCTCGCCCAGCGGGTACAGCGCCATCAGCACCAGCGTATCCAGGTGGCTGTTGTGATTGGCGGCCAGGATCGCCGGGCCGTGGCTGGGTAGGCGTTGCTTGTTGTAGATGTTCAGGCCAAGCAGCAGGTACACCACCGGCTTGACGATCAGCAGGAAGAACAGCTGTTTGGGCAGGCGCTTGATCACGGACATGGCGACCTCAGTAGGTGGTGTAAACGAGGAAGTGGAAGAACAGCGGCGCGGTGTACATAAGGCTGTCGATGCGGTCGAGAATGCCGCCGTGGCCCGGAATCAGCTGGCTGGTGTCCTTGATGCGCAGGTCGCGCTTGACCGCCGAGACGGTCAGGTCGCCAATAAAACCGGCCAGCCCGATCAGCAGGCCAGCGCCGAGACCCAGCCACCAGGGCAGCGGCGTCAGCCAGGGCGCAAGCAGCGCGCCAAACAGGGTGGTGGTGGCCACCCCGCCAAGAAAGCCGGCCCAGGTCTTGTTTGGGCTGATCGCCGGCACGATCTTGCGGTTGCCGAACTTCTTGCCCCAGATGTATTGGGCAACGTCATTGAACTGGGTCAGGAACACCAGATAGATCACCAGGCCTACGCCGCCGCCGGCGGGGTTTTCTTCGGCGGGCAGCATCAGCAGATAGGCAACGTGGCTGATGGCGAACACGGTCGTCATGGTCGCCCACTGGTAGGAGCCGACCGCCCGGATAAAGCCCTTGGTCTCTCCCAGCATCAACAGGCCGAAGGGAATCAGCAGGAACAGGTAGACCGGAATAAACACGATGAACATGCCGTACCAGCCCATGCCGACCCAGTAGTACTGCAGCGGTACGGCCAGATACAGGGCGAGAATCAGCCGGCGGTCGGTGACCCGCACCGGCAGGATCGAAAAGAACTCACGCAGCGCGATAAAGCTCAGAATGGTGAAGAAGATCAGCGACGCGGTGGGGCCGATCATCAGCGCGGTGAACACCACGCCGACCATCACCCACCAGGAGTTGATGCGCTGTTTCAACTCCAGGTAGCCGTCCTCGCTCAGGCGCGAGCGCAGCAGCAGTTGAGTGATGCTGGCGAGGATCAGCATGGCCACCACCACCAGCATCGCGCACAGGGTGTTGGGCGTCAGGTCGAGCATGAAGGGCAGGCCGATATCCATTATTCAATCCCCCGGCGTTGCAGTCGCAGATAGGCGCCGACCAGCCGGCGCACAACCGTCAGGCCACTGCCGACGGCGATGATGATCAGGCTGATCCACAGGATCAGGCCCGGCTGCTGCCACAGCGGGTCGAATGCCGACAGCAGGCAGGCACCGGTCAGGACCGCCATGCGCTGCTGCTTGGCCAGCGGCCCGCGAAAGTCCGCCGGCAGGCCCAACGAGACACCCAGCACGCGTACATAGGCGGTCATGACCGCCAGCAGCGCGCCCAGCCAGGCCAGCCACTGGGCCGATTCGAAACCGGGCACGGCGAAGCCGCAGGCAACGATCAGCAGCGGGTCGGCGATGCGGTCAGGCACATCGTTGAACAGCTCGCCCGCCGGCGTCTGCTTGCCGCCCTCCATCGCCACCATGCCGTCGAACAGGTTGCACAGCAGACGCAGCTGGATGCACAGCGCGGCAATGACCAACCAGATCGAGCGTGCGCCGCCCAGCTGCTGGCCCGAGTAGACCAGTGCGACGGCGCCGGCCAGGGCAAACAGTACGCTGAGCACGGAGATCTGATTGGGCGTCACGCTGCGCTGACTGAGCCAGGCGGCAAAGCGGGTCATGATGCGCTGGTCGCGAATCTTCAGGGGGCGGCGGTTGTCGGTCATGGGGCCTCGTTGCAGGCCTGCTCGCGCTGCAGGCGCAGACACAGGAACAGGCAGTAGGTGAATGCCAGGGCGGTGGGCGGAAGGATTGTTTGCCAGAGTGCATGGGTCTGGTGCCAGCTGTGGACCAGATAAAGCAGGGTGAAGCTTGCGCTGACAATCAGCAGGGGGGGCAGCAGCAGACGCGCTGCACCGCTGGGCAGTTGGCGGAACAGGGCCTTGGCGGCAACCGCCATGACCAGTGTCATCAGAGCGCTGGCGCTACCCTGCAGCAGCCCGGCGATCAGGGCATGGTGCGGATCGCTTGACCAGTTCGCCAATAGCGCCCAGCCGCCCCACAGCACGAAGGCCAGCGCTGCGGCGAGCAAACGCCCGGCCAGGCTATTGGCAAAGGAAGTGGCGGTCGGCTGCATGAACGTCCCTGTGGCGGCAGTGCGGCCCGTCAGCTTACGCCGGAAGTCGATGTCTGGCGAGTCTGACGGCAGCGTGCTGTGATGCGCATCAAACCCGCCAGGGCCGCTCAGAGCGCCGGGGTGTTACCGCAATCCTCAGCCGTCCAGCGACTGACCTGCGAATGCTGCAGCTTGACCTCGCCATTGCCGGCGCCAGCGTTCTCGCCCAGCAGGCCGGCCGGCAGCGCGTAGCTGCCGTTGCCGTTGAAGGTGGAGCGCATTTCACGGCTGGAGACAACCTGGATGCTGCCGCTGAGGTCGCCAGTGAACCCGTCCGGGTCATTGCAGTGCCCGGAAAACTGCAGCGCGTCGCCACTGGACTGCTCAATCTTGAGGTCGCAATTGGGCATGTTTTCCCGGGCGTCTGCCAGCAGTGCATCGGGGTCGGCCATGGTGTGAGCGGTCTCGGCGGTAATGCATTGGCGCTCACCTACCTGACCTTCACTGCCCAGCATGTCTTCTGCCAGGGCGCGCTGCTCCGGCGGCAGCGTCTTGAGCATGTTTTCGCGCATCTCGCGCATGCGCGCCTGCATATCGATGCCATTGATCAGGGTGGTGCTTTCGCTGACCCACAGGCCGGGTTCGGGCAGGGTGTCCAGGCTGGCAGCGCTGGTGGAAAGGGCGCTCAGGCTGAGCGAGCAAAACAGAGCAAGACGGGAGAGGTGCATACGACAGTCCTTGGTAGCGAGTGCAGGACTGACTATAGCCTTGTTGGCGTTGTCGTGTTGTGAGGGGATGTGAGGTTTTGCCGAAAAAAGGAAGAAGCTGGCAGCTCACTTCGTCATTGCAGCCTGCGTCAGACGCTTGTGATGGGTTGCCTCGCCGTTGCGCAGAGCCATAAAAAAACGGGGCCGAGGCCCCGCTTTTGGTCAAGCGCGGTTTAGCGTGCGCCGAGCAGCGCAGGCTTTTCCCGTTGCTTGCGGTTGCCGCCGCCGTTTGGCTTGCGATTGCCGTTGCCGTTGCCGTTGCCGTTGCCGTTGCCGTTGCCTTGCTTGCGGGCGGCGGCGGGCTTGCTCTCTTCTGGAACGTCGATGCGGTTGCCAAGGGCCTGACGACGGCGCTCGATGGCTACCGGATCTTCCGGCTCATGGATGCCGGGCATCGCGCGGTTCTGGCCGGCCGCTGCACGCTGACGCTGCTGGTGCGGACGTTGTTCTGCGCGCTGGCGTTCGTTGCGGCGTTGGCCACGTTGCTGGCCGTTGCCGTTGCCGCCATTACCGCCGTTGCTGCTTTTCTGGGCGGATTGGCCGTTGCCGGCACGTTTGCCCTGCTGGCCCTGGCCGCGGTTGTTGCGTTGCTGGCCGCCGCGACCATTCTGCTCGCGCGGACGCTCCGGACGGTCGCTGTTCAGCTCGGCCTGGGCCGGCGGCTCAAACCCCTCCAGCGTGCCTTCTTCAATGCGCTGCTTGGTCATGCGCTCGATCGCGCGCAGCAGCTTGTCCTCATCCGGGCTGACCAGCGAGACCGCTTCGCCGCTGCGTCCGGCACGGCCGGTGCGGCCGATACGGTGCACGTAGTCTTCCGACACGTTGGGCAGCTCGAAGTTGATCACGTGCGGCAGCTGGTCGATATCCAGGCCGCGGGCGGCGATATCGGTCGCCACCAGAATGCGCAGGGTGTTGGCCTTGAAGTCGGCCAGGGCCTTGGTGCGGGCGCTCTGGCTCTTGTTGCCATGAATCGCCGCCGCCGGCAGGCCGTTCTTGACCAGGTACTCGGCCAGGCGGTTGGCTCCGTGTTTGGTGCGAGTGAAGATCAGCACCTGCTCCCAGGCGCCCTGGGTAATCAGGTGGGCGACCAGCGCGCGCTTGTGGCCGGCGGCAACGCGGTAGACCTTCTGATTGATGCGCTCGACGGTGGTGTTCGGCGGCGTGACTTCGATGCGTGCCGGGTTGTCGAGCAGCTTGTTGGCCAGGTCGGTGATGTCTTTCGAGAATGTCGCGGAGAACAGCAGGTTCTGACGCTTGGCCGGCAGCTTGGCGATGACTTTCTTGACGTCATGGACAAAGCCCATGTCGAGCATGCGGTCCGCTTCATCGAGCACCAGTACTTCTACCTGTGACAGATCGACAGCCTTCTGGCCGACCAGGTCGAGCAGGCGGCCGGGGCAGGCGACCAGGATATCCAGGCCGGGGGCGATGGCTTTCATCTGCGGGTTGGCGCCAACGCCGCCGAAGATGCAGGCGGATTTCAGTGGCAGTTCGGTGGCGTAGGCGCGGATGCTGTCGTGCACCTGGGCGGCCAGTTCGCGGGTCGGGGTCAATACCAGAACGCGCACCTGCTTGGGCTTGGCGCGCTGGCCGTCGGACTCGCCGTTGGGGAACAGGCGTTCGATCACGGGGAGGGCAAAGCCGGCGGTTTTGCCGGTGCCGGTCTGGGCGGCGACCATCAGGTCGCGGCCTTCGAGAACAGCCGGAACCGCTTGTTGCTGCACCGGCGTGGGTGTGGTGTAACCAGTGGCGGCCACCGCGCGAACTAGCGCGTCGGACAGCCCCAGAGAGGCAAAGGACATGAGCAATCCTGTTGGGCCGAGGCCCGTTGATGTAATCAAGAGAATATCGTCAGGCACAAATCGCCACGCTGTGGACTAGGGGCGATTCCGTTCGGGCCTGCCGAAAGAGGTAGACGGCATCCGAACGCGGGATTGACGGGAATCGGGAGTATAACAGAGCTGTACGGGGAGTCTGCAAGCGCAGGCAGCGGTCTGTCTGGTTTTAGGTGGCTGCGTTACAGGCCGTACGCCCGCAGGATCTTCTGGTAGCCGGCTGTCTGCTTGAAAGTCTTCAGTGCTTCGCCAAAGCGCAAGGCCAGATCGGCCAGGTCGGGGCGGCGTGCAAAGGCCAGGTACAGCGGCCCGCTGCTCAAGGGCTGCGGGTGGTAGGCAATGCCTTCGAGCCCGAGCAGGGACAAGGTGTAGAGGCCCACCTGGCGATTGATCACTGTCATGTCGACCCGGCCACGCTGCAGCATCAATAGACATGACTCGATCGAGGGACAGGGTTCGCGGGTCAGGTGTTCGGCCTGATTGAATGCCGGGTTGCCGTAGCTGTAGCCGGCAGACACGCCGATGCGCAGGCCGCGCAAGTCGTCGAGGGTGCTGTAGGGGAAGGGATCGCTGGTGCGGTAAAACAGCACCGACTCGCTGTTCGACAGTGGCTCGGTGGGAAAATGATATTGGTTCTGGCGTTCGGCGTTGACGGTAATGTCGAGGATCGCATCGGCCTGGCCGGCGAGGACGTCATGCTGGGCGCGCTTCCAGGGCATGACGCGCCAGTCGGGCTGATAGCCAAGGTCCTGCAAGATGTGCTGGCTGACTTCATAGTCGACACCGCGCAGCTGGCCGTCTTGCAGAAAGACATAAGGCGGCCAGGGCTCGGTAACAACGGTGATGGGTTCGGCTCGCGGCGCACCGCAAAACAGCAGGGCGAGTGCGAACAGCAGCGCGACTGTCGGTTTCATGGGGGCAGTATAGGGCCTTTGCGTGGCTTCACAAACGCTGGGCCTGCCCCGGGTCTGGCTGCAGCCTGTGCGTGCCGGGTGTCGCTGCCGTCAGCACACCCGGGCAAGCGGCGCGACAGCTTAGCCGCGCAGGTTGCGCAGCACTGCTACGGTGGGTTCGGCCTGGTTCAGGGTATAGAAGTGCAGACCCGGTGCGCCGCCCTCGACCAGGCGCTCGCACAGCTGGCTGATCACCTCGGTACCGAACGCTTTGATGCTGTCGCTATCGTCACCATAGGACTCCAGCTGCTTGCGAATCCAGCGCGGAATCTCGGCGCCGCAGGCGTCGGAGAAGCGCGCTAGCTTGCTGTAGTTGGTGATCGGCATGATGCCGGGGATGATCGGGATGTCCACGCCCGCCTTGCGCACACGGTCGACAAAGTGGAAGTAGCAATCGGCATTGAAGAAGTACTGGGTGATAGCGCTGTCGGCACCGGCCTGGGCCTTGCGGATAAAGTTCTTCAGGTCGGCCTCGAAACTCGGCGCTTGCGGATGGGATTCCGGGTAGGCGGCGACCTCCAGCTTGAAGTGATCGCCGGTCTCGGCGCGGATGAACTCGACCAGCTCATTGGCGTAGCGCAGCTCGCCACTGGCGTGCCCCATACCGGAGGGCAGGTCACCACGCAGGGCAACAATGCGCTGGATGCCGCAGTCGCGGTAGTCGTTCAGCAGGGTGCGCAGATCCTCGCGCGAGTCACCCACACAGGACAGGTGCGGCGCTGCCGGTACACCGACGTCGTTGTTCAGCTGCAGCACGGTACGGCGGGTGCCGTCACGGGTTGAGCCACCGGCACCGTAGGTGACGGAAAAGAACTCGGGCTGCTCGCCGGCCAGCACGTTGGCTACCGCGATCAGCTTGGCTTGGCCAGCCTCGGTTTTCGGCGGGAAGAACTCGAAGTTGACGGGGACGGTTTTGTTGATCGTCATTGTTTCTGTGCTCTTGTGGGTTGGTCAGCTGCAAGCGTCAAGCCGCAAGCTTCAAGTAAACCCAAAACCTTGCCCCCTCAGAGGCGCGGTCTCAGGCTCTTTTGCTTGCAGCTTGCAGCTTGCAGCTTGCAGCTTGCAGGGGGCGGCCGTCCGCCTTGCAGCGATCAGTACCGATAGCTGTCCGGTTTGAACGGGCCTTCGACTTCAACGCCGATGTAGTCGGCCTGGGTCTTGGTCAGCTGGGTGACAACGCCACCGAAGCCCTTGACCATTTCCAGTGCAACTTCTTCGTCCAGCTTCTTCGGCAGCACTTCTACGGTCAGTGCGGCGGCTTTGCCTTCGGCAGACTGATCAGCGAACTTGCGCTCGAACAGGTGGATCTGCGCCAGCACCTGGTTAGCGAAGGAGCCGTCCATGATGCGCGAGGGGTGGCCGGTGGCGTTACCCAGGTTCACCAGACGGCCTTCGGCCAGCAGGATCAGGTAGTCGTCGTTGGTCGCGTCGACGGTCTTGCCGGTGCGGTGGATCTTGTGAACCTGCGGCTTGACCTCTTCCCAGCCCCAGTTGGCGCGCATGAAGGCGGTGTCGATCTCGTTGTCGAAGTGACCGATGTTGCAGACCACAGCGCGCTTCTTCAGCGCCTTGAGCATGCCGGCGTCACAGACGTTGGCGTTGCCGGTGGTGGTGACGATCAGGTCGATCTTGCCGAGCAGGGCGGTGTCGATACAGGCGTCGGTGCCGTCGTTCAGGCCGTTCAGGTAGGGCGACACCAGCTCGAAGCCGTCCATGCAGGCCTGCATGGCGCAGATCGGGTCGATTTCGGAGACTTTGACGATCATGCCTTCCTGACGCAGCGACTGCGCCGAGCCTTTGCCCACGTCGCCGTAGCCGATGACCAGCGCCTGCTTGCCGGACAGCAGGTGGTCGGTGCCGCGCTTGATGGCGTCGTTCAGACTGTGGCGGCAGCCGTACTTGTTGTCGTTCTTGCTCTTGGTGACCGAGTCATTGACGTTGATCGCCGGGACTTTGAGGGTGCCGGCTTTCAGCATGTCCAGCAGGCGGTGTACGCCGGTGGTGGTTTCTTCGGTGATGCCGTGGATCTTGTCCAGCATGGCCGGGTATTTCTTGTGCAGGATTTCGGTCAGGTCACCACCGTCGTCCAGCACCATGTTGGCGTCCCAAGGTTGGCCGTCCTTGAGGATGGTCTGCTCGATGCACCACTCGTACTCTTCTTCGGTCTCGCCTTTCCAGGCAAATACCGGGATGCCGGCAGCGGCGATAGCGGCAGCGGCCTGATCCTGGGTGGAGAAGATGTTGCAGGACGACCAGCGTACTTCGGCGCCCAGCGCAGTCAGGGTTTCGATCAGCACGGCGGTCTGGATGGTCATGTGGATGCAGCCCAGAATCTTGGCACCCTTGAGCGGCTGCTCGCCGGCGTACTTGCGGCGCAGGCCCATCAGTGCGGGCATTTCCGACTCGGCGATGATGACTTCACGGCGGCCCCAGTCGGCCAGGCTGATGTCAGCGACCTTGTAGTCGGTGAAGGCGTTGTTGATCACGGCACTCATCTGATTTCTCCATTCGTGGTTGCGAATGGGCGCGGTTAAATGTCGCATGCCGCGGACGAGCCTGGCAGTGGCTGGTGCCCCTGCTGCAGCGCCCCTCGTCCGGGGCTGAAGTTACCCGGCCTGTGCTCTCCTCAAGGGAGACGCCTTGGCCGGAATCGGTTCAGAGGCGATACTGTCGCCCCTCCTGTATGTCGTCTGGATGAAACATGACCTCTGTTCCACACCGAAAACTCGTTGTCGCCCTGTTGCTTGGCGCGGCCTTGGCCGGCTGCAGTAACGAGCCTGACCCCAACTCGCATGAAGGCAAGCGTCAGGCGCTGTTCAAGCAGATGCTGCGCCAGACCGAGCCCATGAGCGGCATGCTGACTGGCCGCGTTACGCCCAGCATGGGCGAATTCATGAGCAAGGCCGATACTCTGGCCGAGCTCGCCGATCGGCCCTGGCAGCACTTCCCGACGCCGGGCGATGACCCGGAGCCGAATCGCACCAAGGACACCGTCTGGTCCGATCCCGAAGGCTTTGCCCTGGCCATCGATGACTTCAAGACCAAGGTCGCCGCCCTGCATGCCGTTACCGCTGTCGGCATCAAATCCCTGGACCAGGCAGCCGATGAGCTGCGCGCGGTGCAGGAATCCTGCAAGAGTTGTCATGACAGCTATCGCCGCTGAGCGGCGATAGCTTCAGCCGAAAGCTGCAAGCCTCAAGCTACAAGTAGAAGCACAGCTCTAGCCTGATTGCTTGCCGCTTGCCGCTTGCCGCTTGCCGCTCCGCCTCAGGCGTCCGCGCGCAGCGCGTCGGCCTTGTCTGTTTTCTCCCACGGGAAGGCGGTGAAGGTGTCACCCTTGACGGTCATCTCGAACGGGTTGCGGCCGAAGTGGCCGTACGCGGCGGTTGCGCGGTACATCGGGTGCAGCAGGTCGAGCATGCGGGTGATCGCGTACGGGCGCAGATCGAAGTGCTGACGGACCAGCTGGATGATTTTCTCGTCGCTGATCTTGCCGGTGCCGAAGGTGTTGATCGACACCGAGGTCGGCTGCGCCACGCCGATGGCGTAGGACACCTGAATCTCGCACTTGTCGGCCAGGCCGGCAGCCACGATGTTCTTGGCGACGTAGCGGCCGGCATAGGCGGCGCTGCGGTCAACCTTGGACGGGTCTTTGCCGGAGAATGCGCCGCCACCGTGGCGCGCCATGCCGCCGTAGGTGTCGACGATGATCTTGCGGCCAGTCAGGCCGCAGTCGCCCACCGGGCCACCGATGACGAACTTGCCGGTCGGGTTGATGTGGTACTGGGTGTCGGCGTGCAGCAGCTCGGCCGGGATCACCTTTTTGACGATCTCCTCCATCACCGCTTCGCGCAGATCCGCCTGGCTGATGTCCGGGTTGTGCTGAGTCGACAGCACGATGGCGTCGATACCGGTGACAATGCCGTTTTCGTAGCGGCAGGTAACCTGGGACTTGGCGTCCGGGCGCAGCCAGGCGAGGGTACCGTTCTTGCGCGCTTCGGCCTGGCGCTCGACCAGACGGTGCGCGAAGGTGATCGGCGCCGGCATCAGTACGTCGGTTTCGTTGCTGGCGTAGCCGAACATCAGACCCTGGTCGCCGGCGCCCTGATCTTCCGGCTTCTGGCGGTCAACGCCCTGGGCGATGTCCGGCGACTGCTTGCCGATGATGTTGATCACGCCGCAGGTGTCGGCGTCGTAGCCGACCTCGGAAGAGGTGTAGCCAATATCCTTGATGACGCTGCGTACCAGATCTTCCAGATCGACCCAGGCGCTGGTGGTGATTTCACCGCCGACGATGGCCACACCGGTCTTGACCATGGTTTCGCAGGCCACGCGGGCGAACTTGTCTTCAGCCAGAATGGCGTCCAGCACCGCGTCGGAAATCTGGTCGGCCAGTTTGTCCGGATGGCCTTCGGACACGGATTCAGAGGTGAAAATCGAATAATCGCTCATGGGTCTTTCCTGTCCTCGGGAGAAAGGGAATCGGGTTTGGCCAGCTGCAGCAGTTGCAGCTGAAAGCCGTTACGCAGGCCGATGTACTGGCTGTTGCCCGGACGCAGTCCGGCCGCCTCGGCCCAGCGGGCAATATCTTCCTGGTCAAAGCCTAGCCAGAGATCGCCGCAGCTGTCGCGTACCCAGCTCTGGTCATGGCTGCACAGCTCGGTCAGCACCAGGCTGCCACCGGGTTTGAGCAGTGCGGCAAAACGTTTGAGCGCTTCGGCGGGCGCCGGCATGTGGTGCAGCACCATGTTGCAGACCACGCAGTCGGCAGCAGGCAGTTGCTGGGGCTGCAGGGCATCGGCCAGCAGGCAGTCGACGTTGGTCAGGCCTGCTTCTTTGCATTGCTGGCGCGCGCGCTCGAGCATGGCGTCGGCATTGTCGAGCGCGATGACTCGCTGGAAACGGCTGGCCAGGCTCGGTAGAAAGCCGCCTTCGCCCGGGCCGATTTCGATGGCCAGCTGCGTGGCGGGCAGCGGCAGGGCGTCGATCAGGCTCAGCAGTGGCTCGCGGTAGATGCCGAAGTGGGCAATCAGGTCCTGCTGCGCCGGGGTGCCATCGGCAAAGCGGGCAAAGAACTGGCGTGACAGCTCGGCGCGCTGGGCATGTACTGCGGCGATGGCCTGCTGCAGTTGGGCGTCATCGGGCTGGTTGTCGAGCTCGCTCAGCAGTTGGCTGTGCAGGCGATGCCATGGCTGCTCGCTGACCGGCAGGCTGCGGCGATAGAAGATCGAGTTGCCTTCGCGCCGGGTGCTGACCAGGCCCGCGTTAGCCAGCACCTTGAGGTGGTGGCTCATGCCGGATTGGCGCATGTCGAAGATCTGCGCCAACTCCAGTACGCCAAAGGAATCGCTGCGCAGCACGCGCAGGATGTCCAGCCGCAGCGCATCGCCCGCTGCCTTGCAAAAGGCGGCGAGGTCCTCGGTCTGACTGGGTTTGGCGGCGGGAATGCGCGCAATCTGGTTCATGCGGCGCAGTGTAGTAGCGAACGGCCGGTGTCGCAACGGCTATATCAAAATACTTTGATATAGGTATGTCCGTTCGTCTGGCGAGGAGGGGATAAGCGCAGCTGAAACGGGGTTTTCGTTGCCGGGGACGGCGGATTGCGCGAAAATGCCCGCCTCTTTTTCCCGGCCAGTCGCTTTGCCGACTGAAAGCCCACGCCTTGCAAGCCACAGGAGTTGTTCATGCCCAGTCGTCGTGACCGTGCCAATGCCATTCGTGCCCTCAGCATGGATGCCGTGCAGAAAGCCAACAGCGGCCACCCCGGTGCGCCCATGGGTATGGCGGATATCGCCGAAGTCCTGTGGCGTGACTATCTGAAGCACAACCCGGCCAACCCGAACTTTGCCGACCGCGACCGCTTCGTGCTGTCCAACGGTCACGGCTCGATGCTGATCTACTCGCTGCTGCACCTGACCGGCTACGACGTCAGCATTGACGACATCAAGAACTTCCGTCAGCTGCACAGCAAAACGCCAGGCCACCCGGAATACGGTTACACCCCGGGCGTTGAAACCACCACCGGCCCGCTGGGGCAGGGGCTTGCCAATGCCGTGGGCATGGCCATTGCCGAGAAGGTGCTGGCCGCGCAGTTCAACCGCGAAGGCCATGAGGTGGTTGACCACAACACTTATGTTTTCCTCGGCGACGGCTGCATGATGGAAGGCATTTCCCATGAAGTGTCTTCGCTGGCAGGCACTCTGGGCCTGGGCAAGCTGGTTGCCTTCTATGACGACAACGGCATCTCCATCGACGGCGAAGTCGAAGGCTGGTTCACCGATGACACGCCCAAGCGTTTCGAGTCCTACGGCTGGCAGGTTATCCGCAATGTCGACGGCCACGATGCCGACGAGATCAAGACCGCCATTGAGACTGCACGCAAGAACTCCGAGCAGCCGACCCTGATCTGCTGCAAGACCATCATCGGTTTCGGTTCGCCGAACAAGCAGGGCAAGGAAGAGTGTCACGGCGCCGCGCTGGGCGAGGCGGAAATCGCCGCTACCCGTGAAGCGCTGAACTGGCCGCACGCTGCGTTCGAGATTCCGGCTGATATCAAGGCCGAGTGGGATGCTCATGAAGCCGGCGCCAAGGCAGAAGCCGCCTGGAATGACAAGTTTGCCGCCTATCAGGCCGCCTTCCCCGAGCTGGCTGCCGAGCTGCAGCGCCGTCTGGCAGGTGACCTGCCGGCCGACTTCAGCGAAAAGGCCGATGCCTACATCGCCGAGGTGGTCGCCAAGGAAGAAACCATCGCCAGCCGCAAGGCCAGCCAGAACACCCTGAACGCCTTCGGCCCGCTGCTGCCGGAAATGCTCGGCGGCTCCGCTGACCTGGCCGGTTCCAACCTGACTCTGTGGAAGGGCTGCAAGGGCGTAGAGGCTGCGGATGCCTCGGGCAACTACCTGTTCTACGGCGTGCGCGAATTCGGCATGACCGCGATCATGAACGGTATCGCCCTGCACGGCGGCTTCGTGCCCTACGGCGCGACCTTCCTGATCTTTATGGAGTACGCCCGTAACGCGGTGCGCATGTCGGCCCTGATGAAGCAGCGCGTGATCCACGTCTACACCCACGACTCCATCGGTCTGGGCGAAGACGGCCCGACCCACCAGCCGATCGAGCAACTGGCCAGCCTGCGTGGCACGCCGAATCTCGATACCTGGCGCCCGGCTGACGCCGTTGAGTCGGCGATTGCCTGGAAGTACGCGCTGGAGCGTGCTGATGGCCCGAGCGCCTTGGTGTTCTCGCGTCAGAACCTGCCGCACCAGAGCCGTGATGCCGAGCAACTGGCCAATGTTGCCCGTGGTGGTTACGTGCTGAAGGATTGTGACGGCGAGCCCGAGCTGATCCTGATCGCCACCGGTTCCGAAGTCGGTCTGGCGGTTAACGCCTGGACTGCACTGAACGAGCAGGGCCACAAGGTACGCGCGGTGTCCATGCCGTCGACCAGCGTGTTCGACCAGCAGGATGCCGCCTACAAACAGTCGGTCCTGCCGCTGGAAGTCGGTGCACGCATCGCCATCGAAGCCTCCCACGCCGACTTCTGGTACAAGTACGTCGGCCTCGACGGCCGCATCATCGGCATGCAGAGCTTCGGCGAGTCCGCCCCGGCTGCGGCGCTGTTTGAGGAGTTCGGTTTCACCCTCGACAACGTGCTCGCCGCCGCGCAAGAGTTGTTGGAAGACTAAACCAGCGGCAAGCCTCAAGCCTCAAGCTGCAAGCGGCGCTCGGCCTGCTTGCAGCTTGTAGCCTGCAGCTTGCAGCCAGGCGGAGCCTGCTGTTATGTCCCACCCGCGTCCCTATAGAATCGCCCTGAACGGCTACGGCCGGATCGGTCGCTGCGTGCTGCGCGCGCTGCACGAGCGAGGTGATCTGGACGTGCAGGTGGTGGCGTTGAATGATCTGGCCGACCGCGAGAGCATCGAGTACCTGACCCGTTTTGATTCGACTCACGGTCGCTTTCCCGGGCAGGTACAGCTGCAGGGCGAGCAGTTGCTGATCAACGGCCAGCCCATTGAGGTGCTGCGCTCGGCTGAGCCCGAGGGCGTTGACTGGCGTGCGCTGGATATCGACCTGCTGCTGGAGTGCTCCGGTCAGTACACCACCCGCGAACAGGGCCTGCGCTTTGTGCATGCCGGCGTGCCGCGGGTGTTGTTCTCCCAGCCTATGGTCAGCGAAGAGGCGGTGGATGCCACGCTGGTGTATGGCGTCAATCACGCCAGCCTGCCGACTGATGCGCGACTGGTGTCCAACGCGTCCTGCACCACCAACTGCAGTGTGCCGCTGCTCAAACTGCTGAACGAGGCGGTGGGGCTGGAGTACGTCTCTATTACTACCATTCACTCGGCGATGAACGACCAGCCGGTGATCGATGCCTACCACCACGCTGACCTGCGCCGCACGCGCTCGGCGTTCCAGTCGATGATTCCGGTCTCGACCGGCCTGGCGCGCGGTATCGAACGCCTGCTGCCGGAGCTGGGCGGGCGTATTCAGGCCAAGGCTATCCGCGTACCGACAGTGAATGTGTCGGCGCTGGATATCACCCTGCAGGTGGCGCGTGACACCAGCGCCGAGGAAATCAACCAACTGCTTCGTGCAGCAGCCGACGGGCAGTACGCCGGGCTGCTGGATTACACCGAGCTGCCGCATGCCAGCTGTGACTTCAACCACGATCCGCACTCGGCGATTGTCGATGGCAGTCAGACCCGCGTCTCCGGGCCGCGGCTGGTGAACCTGCTGGTCTGGTTTGATAACGAGTGGGGTTTCGCCAACCGCATGCTGGATGTGGCGCGCTATTGGCTGGAGCAGCCGTCGAACTGAATACAGGTGGCGTGGCCGCAGGCTGCGGCGGCGCCGAAAAGATTGACACACTTACCAAGCAAGGAGCGGGCTATGACCGTATTGACCATGAGCGAGCTGGACCTCAAGGGCCAGCGAGTACTGATTCGTGAAGACCTCAACGTGCCGGTCAAGAACGGCAAGGTGACCAGCGATGCGCGTATCGTTGCTTCCCTGCCCACCATCAAGCTGGCACTGGAGAAGGGCGCCGCCGTGATGGTCTGCTCGCATCTGGGCCGTCCGGAAGAGGGCGTGTTCAGCGAAGAGAACAGCCTGGCACCGGTCGCCGCTTACCTGAGCGAAGCGCTGGGCCGTGACGTGCCGCTGGTGCGCGACTATCTCGGCGGCGTCGAGGTCCAGCCGGGCGAGCTGGTGCTGCTGGAAAACGTGCGTTTCAACAAGGGCGAAAAGAAGAACGCCGACGAGCTGGCCCAGCAGTACGCGGCGCTGTGCGACGTGTTCGTGATGGACGCCTTCGGCACCGCCCACCGCGCCCAGGGCTCGACCCACGGCGTGGCCAAGTTCGCCACGGTCGCCTGCGCCGGCCCGCTGCTGGCCGCCGAGCTGGACGCGCTGGCCAAGGCACTGGACAAGCCTGCTCGCCCGATGCTGGCCATCGTTGCCGGCTCCAAGGTCTCGACCAAGCTGGATGTGCTGAACGCGCTGTCCGAGAAGTGTGACCAGCTGATCGTTGGCGGCGGTATCGCCAACACCTTCCTGGCGGCGGCCGGTTACCCGGTTGGCAAGTCGCTTTACGAGGCTGATCTGGTCGACACCGCCAAAGCGATTGCCGCCAAGGTCAGTGTGCCGCTGCCGGTTGACGTGGTGGTCGCCAAGGAGTTTGCCGAAACAGCTACTGCCACCATCAAGGCGGTAGCCGACGTGGCGGAAGACGAGATGATTCTCGACATCGGCCCGCAGACTGCGGCGCAGTTTGGCGAGATGCTCAAAGCCTCCGGCACCATCCTCTGGAATGGCCCGGTTGGTGTGTTTGAGTTTGACCAGTTTGGTGAAGGCACCAAGGCGCTGGCGCAGGCCATCGCTGCCGGTGAGGGATTCTCGATTGCTGGCGGTGGCGACACCCTGGCTGCGATCGACAAGTACGGCGTCGCCGAGCAGATTTCCTACATTTCCACCGGTGGTGGCGCCTTCCTCGAGTTTGTCGAGGGCAAAGTGCTGCCGGCTGTTGAGATTCTGGAGCAGCGTGCGCGCTAAGCGCAGCTGCAAGCTTCAAGCTTCAAGCTTCAAGCGGCAAGGGGTGACCAGCCTCAGCTCAGGCGGGTAGACTGTCGGGATCGCCCGGACAGCTTGCCGCTTGGGGCTTGTCGCTTGCCGCAACGACTTTTTTAACGGAGAGATTGATTATGGCTCTTATCAGCCTGCGCCAGATGCTCGACCACGCCGCCGAATACGGTTACGGCGTACCCGCTTTCAACGTCAACAACCTGGAGCAGATGCGCGCCATCATGGAAGCGGCCGACAAGACCGATTCCCCGGTGATCGTGCAGGCCTCTGCCGGTGCCCGCAAATACGCCGGCGCGCCTTTCCTGCGTCATCTGATTCTGGCGGCTATCGAAGAGTTTCCGCACATTCCGGTGTGCATGCACCAGGATCACGGCACCAGCCCGGCGGTGTGCCAGCGCTCCATTCAGCTGGGGTTCTCCTCGGTGATGATGGACGGTTCCCTGGGTACAGACGGCAAGACCCCGACCAGCTACGAATACAACGTCGACGTTACCCGTCGCACCGTTGAAATGGCCCACGCTTGCGGTGTGTCCGTCGAGGGTGAGCTGGGCTGCCTGGGTAGTCTGGAAACCGGCATGGCCGGTGAAGAGGACGGCATCGGCGCCGAAGGTGTACTGGATCACAGCCAGCTGCTGACCGACCCGGAAGAAGCTGCCGACTTCGTCAAGCAGACCGGTGTGGATGCCCTGGCGATTGCCATCGGCACCAGCCATGGCGCCTACAAGTTCACCAAGCCGCCGACAGGCGACACCCTGTCGATCCAGCGCATCAAGGAAATTCACGCGCGCATCCCGGATACCCATCTGGTCATGCACGGTTCTTCCTCTGTGCCGCAGGAGTGGCTGGCGATCATCAACGAGTTTGGTGGCGAGATTCCGGAGACCTACGGCGTGCCGGTTGAAGAAATCGTCGAGGGCATCAAGTACGGCGTGCGCAAGGTCAATATCGACACCGACCTGCGTCTGGCTTCGACCGGTGCGGTACGTCGCTTCCTGGCGCAGAACCCCAGCGAGTTTGATCCGCGCAAGTATCTGGCCAAGACCGTCGATGCCATGCGCGACGTCTGCATTGCCCGCTACGAAGCCTTCGGTACTGCCGGCAATGCGTCCAAGATCAAACCGATCTCGCTGGACGACATGTTCGAGCGCTACGCCCGTGGCGAGCTGGACCCCAAGGTCAACTAAGCAGGTCAGAGGGCGGCGACAGCCGCCCTTTTTGCGACAGGATCAATGCGATGAGTAATCAGGACGAACAGGACGACGAGTCCTTTGCCGAGGCCCGACTGGTCGAGGCGATTGAAAACCAGCTGGCTGCGGGTGAGCCGCCCGCAGCGCAGGCGACACTGAACAAGCTGACGCTGGTCGGCTATGCACGCGAGGACAGCCTCGACCTGATGGCTCAGGTGTTGGCCTACAGCATCAA
This sequence comes from Pseudomonas abyssi, assembly GCF_003444685.1. NCBI lineage: Bacteria > Pseudomonadati > Pseudomonadota > Gammaproteobacteria > Pseudomonadales > Pseudomonadaceae > Pseudomonas > Pseudomonas abyssi. The sequence continues at coordinate 45,161 of NZ_LMAZ01000001.1, forward strand.
CCGCATGCTGGAAGAGGATGCTCCCTTTGATACCCCCGCCTACGAGCAGGCATTACGCAATCTGCCGACCCTGCCCGATGGTTCTGACGCGAGCTGAGTGCTCGCACCGCGTAACAGGATAACGACAATGAAAGTGATGACCGTGCTGCGGATCGTCTTCCTTTATCTGCTGGCTGTGCTGGTGGCGACCCTGCTGGGCAGCCTGGTACAGACCCAATTCAATCTGGCCGCACTGCAGGCCCTGGATGTGCCGGTCGATGCGTCGACCCGGCTGCACACCAGTCTGCACGACCTACGCTTTTTCAGCCCCTTTCTGGCCCTGATGGTGGCTGCCTGCCTGTTGCTGGCGCTGCCGCTGGCCGAAGCACTGGGGCGTATCTTCAAGCCCTGGCGTTGGTTGCTGTATTTTCTCGCCGGTTTTGTCGGCATCTGGGCCGCCTGTGCGCTGGCCAATTACCTGCTGCCGATGCCAACCTTTATCGCTGCCACCCGCGAGACGCCCGGTCTGCTGTCATTGATGGCGGCCGTCGGCCTGGGCAGCGCACTGTTTGGCCGCTTGACCAAACCCAAGGCGCGGCGCGGTCTGCGTGTGCTCGGTTGATTGTGCAAGGAGAAGGGCAATGAACAAGTTTGCTTTGCTGGGTACCTCGCTGGTGCTCTGTGCCGGTGCTGCCACGGCAGCCGATTATCAGGTTGAAACCCTGGCTGACGGCCTGTCCAATCCCTGGTCGCTGGCCTTTCTGCCGGACGGCGGCATGCTGGTCACCGAGCGCAGTGGCCAGCTGCGACTGATTGATGCCGCAGATCAGTTGCGCGCCGAGCCGGTTGCGGGCGTGCCGGAGGCCTTCGTCAACGGTCAGAGCGGTTTGATGGAGGTCGCGCTGGCGCCGGATTTTGCCGAGTCCGGCGAGCTGTTCCTCAGCTACAGCTGCGGCACCCGCGAGGCCAACCACACCTGCCTGGCGGCGGCGACCTTTAACGGCGAGACGCTGGAAAACGCGCATGAAATCTTTCGCGTACAGCCGGCCAAGAAGGGCAGCGCCCACTATGGCGGACGCATTGCCTTTTTGCCGGACAACACCTTGCTCCTGACCCTGGGCGACGGCTTTGACTACCGCGAACAGGCGCAGAACACCGCTAACCACCTGGGCAGCATCGTGCGCCTCAATCGCGACGGTTCGGCGCCAGAGGACAACCCCTTCGTTGGTCAGGCAGATGCCATGCCCGAGCTGTACAGCATTGGCCATCGCAACGTGCAAGGCATTCTGGTCGACGACGCCGGGCGCGTGTTCAGTCACGAGCACGGCCCACGCGGCGGAGACGAGATCAACCTGATCGAGGCCGGCAAGAACTACGGCTGGCCGAAGATCACCTACGGCATTGACTACAACGGCTCGCAGATCTCGCCCTATACCGAGCTGCCCGGTTTGGAGCAACCGCTGGTCTACTGGGATCCGTCCATCGCGCCGTCCGGCATGACCCTGTATCAGGGCGAGCTGTTCCCCGAGTGGCAGGGTAGCCTGCTGGTGTCGGCGCTGGCCGGCAAGGAAGTGCGTCGTGTTGAGCTGAATGGCGATACGGCCGGCGAGCAAGAGTCGCTGTTTACCGAGCTGGGTCAACGTTTCCGTGATGTGCGCACTGGCCCCGATGGCGCCGTCTATCTGTTGACCGACAGCCCCAGCGGGCAACTGCTGCGGGTGGTGCCGGCCAACTGATCAGCCGCCCGTCACGCGCTGGCGATAGCTGCGTGGCGGGCAACCCAGCCAGCGCCGGAAGGTGCGACTGAAATTGCTGGTGTCCTGATAGCCAAGCCGTTCGGCGATCACTTCCATACTCAACTCGGTATGTTCCAGCAGCCAGCAGGCCTGCTCGCTGCGTACCTGATCCAGAATCTGCTGATAGCGCACGCCCTCGCTGGCGAGGTGACGAATCAGCGTGCGTGCGGTGAGATGCTCCTGTGCTGCCATTTGCGCCAGCGTCGGGTAGTGGTATTCACACTGCAGCAGCCGCTGCTTGATGCGCTGACTCAGATCGCCACCGCTATGCTGATGTTGCAGCTGATGCTCGCAGTCACGCAGCGCCTGCCGGTGCAGTTCGGCGTCAGCACCGAGGCAGGGTTGCTCCAGCAGGCCGCCTGGCAGGTGCAGGCGCAGTGCGTCGCTGTCGAACACCCAGTTGGCGGCGTAGTCGCGGACGGCGTCCGCCCAGTCAGGTTTGGCGCCCGGCCATTCCAGCGTCAACTCCGGCCCCAGCGGTTGTCCGCTGACCGTTTCCAGCAGGCGCAGCATGCCGGTGGTGAAATGGCCGAGCAGGTAATCGCGTACCGCCGGCGGCACCAGGTGTTCGTCCAGGCGCAGCACGGGCGGGTTGCGCTGTTCGACGACAAAGGTTGCCAGGTGCTGGCGCAGGGGCGCGTAGTGTTGTGCCAGCTCAATGGCCTCGCCAATGGTGGCAGCGGTGACGGCGGCGTAGCCGCCAGGGCCGTGGGTGGACACGTCGGTGTGCATGCCGGCAGCAAAGCCGAGACCGGGGTGGCCGGTGCGCAGGATCACGGCCTGCAGCAGATGGCAGAGCGTCTCCAGGTTGAGAAACCGGTTGCCCTGCAGTTGCTGTTCCCAGTTCTGCCCCAGCACGTCGAGCGCCGGGTTGTCCTGGTAGCCCTGACGGCGCAGTTCGGCCAGCACCAGGCGGGCGTAGATCGGGTGAACGGCTGGGCTGAGCCAGTAGTGTTCGGACGGCATGGTAGCTCTTGTTGAGTGCTTGTGGTGTCACAATATGACGGTTATTTGCCGCTTGCAACGGGTGGCGCTGTCGTGACTGCAGCGCATGATGGGCCACAGCAGGCGCGCCAGCTCAAGCGCACTGCTCAAACACAATAATAAGAGGACGCCCCCATGCAACACCTTGCTGCAGATAACGGCCTGGTCGGCTACGTAGACCGCAAGCGCAGACTCTGGCTGTTTTCCCTGATGGTGCCCGGACTGGCCTTGGTCGGGCCGCTGCTGTACATGCTGGTGTCGCCCAATGTGCTCTGGCTGTGGCTCTCGACGATTTTCGGCTACGTGGTGATTCCGATGCTGGACGGGGTGCTGGGTGAAGACCTGAGCAACCCTCCGGAGGAAGCGGTGCCGGCGCTGGAAGCTGACCCCTACTACCGCTATGTCACCTATGCGCTGGTGCCCATTCTGTGGGGCAGCTTTATCGTCAATATCGCCTTTCTGGGGCTGCATGAATTGCCCTGGTACGGCACGCTGGCGGTCATACTGGCAACCGGCGGCAGTCTGGGCTTTGGGTTGAACCTGGGGCACGAGATGGGCCACAAGAAGACCGGGCTGGAGCGCTGGCTGGCCAAGATTACGCTGGCGCTGGGCTGTTATGGCCACTTTTTTGTGGAGCACAACCGCGGCCATCACCGGGATGTAGCCACCCCGGAAGATCCGGCCTCCGCGCGTATGGGTGAAAGCATCTATCGTTTTGTCTTTCGCGAGATGCCCGGTGCCTTTTTCCGTGCCTGGGATCTGGAGGCGCAACGTCTTGAGCGCTGTGGCAAGTCGGTCTGGAGTCTCGACAACGAATTGCTGCAGCCGGCGATGATCAGTGCGGTGCTGTATGCGCTGCTGATTGCCTGGCTGGGTATCGAGATACTGCCGGTGATGCTGCTGATTGCCTTCTGGGGAGCCTTCCAGCTGACCCAGGCCAACTACATCGAGCATTACGGCCTGCTGCGTCGCAAGGAACCGAGCGGGCGCTACGAGCGCTGTCAGCCGCATCATTCGTGGAACAGCAATCACCTGTTCTCCAACTGGGCGCTGTTTCACCTGCAGCGGCATTCCGATCATCACGCTCACCCGACTCGGCGCTATCAGTCGTTACGTGATTTTCCGGATTTGCCTCGGCTGCCCAATGGTTACTTTGGCATGTACCTGCTGGCCTACTTTCCGCCGCTGTGGCAGCGGGTCATGGACCCGCGCCTGCTGGAAGCGGTGGGGCATGACCCGCAGCGCATCAACTTTTTGCCGGCCAAGCGTGAGCAACTGATGCGGCGTTATGGGCTGAGTGAGGCGCCGCTGGACGGTGCGGGAGCGGCAGCATGACGCGCTACCAATGCCCGGAATGTGGCTATGAATATGACGAGGCAGCGGGTGATCCGCATCAGGGGTATCCGGCGGGTACGGCCTGGGACAGCCTGCCCGAGACCTTTACCTGTCCGGACTGCGCTGTGCGCTACAAGGAAGACTTTCGCGCCCTTGAGGAGTGAGGCCGTGGCCGCTTATAGCGGCCACACCCACAGCAGCATGGGGATGCTGATGGTGACCACCAGCAGCTCCATGGGGAGCCCCAGGCGCCAGTAGTCGCCAAAGCGGAAGCCGCCCGGGCCAAGAATCAGGGTGTTGTTCTGGTGGCCGATGGGGGTCAGGAAGGCGCAGGAGGCGCCAATGGCCACGGCCATCAGGAAGCTGTCGGGATTCACGCCGAGCTGGCTGGCGACGCTCAGGGCAATCGGACACATTACAGCTGCGGTCGCGGCGTTGTTCATGAAGTCTGACAGGGTCATGGTCACCACCAGCATCAGGGTCAGGGCGATGATCGGGCTGCCCTGGGCGACATGTTCCAGCAGAGTGCGGGCCAGCACATCGGCAGCGCCCGTATCGCCCATGGCAGCGGCCAGCGGCATCAGCGCGCCGAGCAGCACGATGATCGGCCAGTCGATGGCTTCATACAGGCGCCGCAACGGAATCACCCGGGTCAGCATGTAGCCCAGTACGCCGGCGGTGAAGGCGACGGCCGCCGGCAGAATGCCGAATGCGGCCAGGCCCACCGAGCCGAGCATGATCAGTACCGCTGTCAGCGCCAGACGGCGGTCCGGGATGAGGATGCTGCGCGGGGCCAGTGGCGCGCAGCCGTATTCGCTGGCAAAGCCGGCGATGGCCTCCGGATCGCCTTGCAGTAACAGAACGTCACCGGCCTCGACCTCGGTCCAGCGCAGGCGGCGGATAGAACGATGCCCCTGGCGCGAGATGGCCAGCAGGTTGATGCCGAAGCGGGTACGCAGGGCAATGTCCGAAGCACTGCGGCCGAGGATGTCGGCGCCGGGCTGGACGACCATTTCCTGCAACACGATCTCGTCGCTGTGGCGTACCGGTGGCGTCTGTTCTTCTGCGTCTTTCTCGCTGTTCGGCGTCGTCTCGCCGGCAGGCTCGTCGCTGTCTTCGTTTTCCTTTTCTTTGTCTTTCTCAGTGTTGCCGGGCGGCACGGCCTCTTCCAGCTTCAAGCCCAGGCGTGTCAGCGACGCGCCCAATGCCTCCGGGTCGGATTCGATGACCAGAATATCGCTGGCGCGCAGGATGCGGCTGGACAGCGGTGCGATCACGCGAAAGTCGTTGCGCACCATGCCGACAATCTGCGCATCGCCGTCATCCAGCAGCTGCTCCACCTCGCGCAGGGGCTTGCCATCGATCTTGCTGTCGGCATCAATGTGTACCTCGGTGAGGTAGGTGCCGGTGTCAAAACTACCCGCCTCGGGTTGCGGGCGGTGGGGCACCAGCCAGCGGCTCGCCAGCACGGCCAGCAGCACGCCGCCCAGCGCGACCGCCAGGCCCACCGGCGTGAAGTCGAACATGCTGTAGGGGCCGAGTTCGGTCTGTGCGCGAAAGCCCGATACGATCAGGTTGGGCGGCGTGCCGATCAGCGTGGTCATGCCACCCAGAATGGTGCCGAAGGCCAGTGGCATAAGCACGCGCCCGGGGGGCACGCCCTGGCGGTTGGCCAGCTGCATGGCAATCGGCATCAGCAGCGCCATGGCGCCGACGTTGTTCATGAAGGCGGACAGAGCGGCGCCGAGCAGGGTCAGAAAGCCCAACCCCAGCAGCACCCCGCCGCGTTGCGGCAGTGCGCGCTGGGCCAGTGCCTCGACGGCGCCGGTGGTCTGCAGGCCTTTGCTGAGGATCAGCACGGCGGCGACGGTGATGACGGCAGGATGACCAAAGCCGACGAAGGCGTCGGCGGCGGGGGTAAGGCCGGTCACGACGCAGGCCAGCAGCGCGGCCAGGGCAACAATATCGTGCCGCCAGCGGCCCCAGAGGAAGAGGGCAATGGTGCAGGCGAGGATGAGCAGAATAAGCTGCTGGCTGGCGTCCATGATGTACTGCTCCGGTTGGCCCTGCGAGCCTGTGGCGCTCAGCCGGGGCTGGGCGCGCTCAGGGCCGGTTGAGGCCTGGGTTAAATCAGGCGCACCTTGAAGCGCCTTCCCTTGATCTTGCCATCACTCAGACGTTGCAGTGCCTGCTTGGCCTGTTCGCGGCGGATGGCTACCAGCGCCTGAAAGTCGCTGATGCTGATCTTGCCGATGGCATCTCCTGGCAGGCCGGCATCGCCGGTCAGGGCGCCCAGCAGGTCGCCGGGGCGCAGCTTGTCCTTGCGTCCACCGGCGACGGCCAAGGTGCGCATCGGCGCGATCAGCGGTCGCTCGGGCCGTTCCGGCAACTGCTCTATCTCGCCCCACTGCAGCGGACCCTGATGATTCTCTTCGATTGGCCGCAGGCGTTTGAGTTCCCGCGGGGCAACCAGGCTGAGGGCCAGGCCAGGCTGACCGGCGCGGCCGCTGCGACCGATGCGATGGGTGTGCGCGGCAGGGTCCGCGGCGAGTTCGACATTGATGACCGCCGCAACACCGGCGATATCGATGCCGCGCGCGGCCACGTCGGTGGCGGTCAGCACGCTACAGCTCTGGTTGGCAAACAGGGCCAGTACCTGGTCGCGCTCGCGCTGCTCCATATCACCATGCAGGGCCAGGGCACTGATGCCCTCGGCGCCGAGGTAGTCGGCCAGCTCCTGGCATTGCTGACGGGTGTGGCAGAAGGCGATGCAGGGCTGCGGACGGTTGGCGGCCAGCAGGCGCAGTACCGACGCGAAGCGCTGCTCGGCCTCGATCTCGTAGAAGCGCTGCTCGATCGGACTGTCGGCGCTTGCGCGTTCTACCTTGACCTGCGCCGGGTCGCGCAGCAGGTCGCCGGTCAACTGGGCCAGACTCGGAGGGTAGGTAGCGGAGAACAGCAGCGTCTGGCGCCGGGCTGGCGTATGGCCGACGATCTCGCGGATGGCATCGACAAAGCCCATGTCGAGCATGCGGTCCGCTTCATCCAGCACCAGGCAGTTCAGGCTGTCGAGCTGCAGGGTGCCGCGATTGAGGTGGTCTTGTACCCGGCCGGGGGTGCCGACAATGACGTGGGCGCCCTGTTCCAGCGAGGCCGCCTGCGGGCCGAAGGGGACCCCGCCGCTGAGGGTAACGATTTTGATGTTGCCCATACCGCGTGCCAGCTTGCGCAGTTCCTCGGTGATCTGGCCTGCCAGCTCACGTGTCGGGCTCAGCACCAGCGACTGGCAGCCAAAAAAGCGCGGGTTGAGTGGTGCCAGCAGGCCCAGACCAAAGGCAGCGGTCTTGCCACTGCCGGTCGGTGCCTGGGCGATCAGGTCGCGGCCCGCCAGAATCAGCGGCAACGCGCTGGCTTGAATCTCGGTGGTGTGTTCATAGCCGAGCTGCGCAAGTGACTGCAGCAGTGGAGCGGGCAAAGAGAGAGAGCTGAAGGGGACTTGAGTCACGGGTGCCGGAGCCTGATCTGCGCAAAGAGGGTGTGCAGTGTATCAGAGCGCCCGCACGGCGGCTGGCGTCAGCGACGGATGCGCGTTTTGCGAAAACCTCCGTGGCTGACAAACGAGCCGGTATCGCCGGTTATCCAGAAGCGCGTGGCGCGATAAAACGCCTGGGGCATGCTGGTGTGGTAGCTGCGGGTTTTACGATATGCCCAGAGCCATCCTCGTTTGCGCTCTTCCATAGTTACTGCCTTGTCCTGAGGTCTGAAATTTATCGTCAAAAAAGCCGCCCTTTTTTGGGCGGCTTCTGTCTTTTGTCGTTTTTTTGACTGCCTATGGGCGCAGCATATCGCGAATTCGTGTTCTGTGAAACGTGTCCCAACTGACCGAGCATGCGTGAAAAGGTTCAGCGGGACAGTGTCACCTGATTGCGCCCGCCTTCCTTGGACTGGTACAGCGCCTTATCCGCGCGCTCCAGTAGCGTCAGGTAGCCAGCCATATCATCGGTCAGGGTGGCTACCCCCAGGCTGATGGTGAAGGTCAGCGGGCTACCCTGATAGTCCAGTTGCTGGCGCTCAATACTGCTGCGCAGGCGCTCGGCAAACTGCGCTGCCCCATCCAGGGTGGTGCCGGGCAGCAGCACCACGAACTCCTCACCGCCGTAGCGTCCGGCAAAATCGGTTTCACGAACCAGTTGCGAGGTGATGCGCGCTGTTTCGCGGATCACCTCGTCCCCGGTCTGGTGGCCATAGGTGTCGTTGACCCGTTTGAAATGGTCGATATCAAAGATCACCAGGCTGACCGGATTGTCGTAACGCTGATGGCGCGCAAATTCGCGTTCCAGGCAGGATTCCCAGTACCGGCGATTGAGCAGGCCGGTCAGGCCATCACGCAGGGCCAGTTCCTGGAGCTTAGTATTGGCTGATTCCAGTTGCCGTTTGTTTACAGCGACACCGGTCACATCATAAATAATCAAACAGACATGGTCCGTTTTGCCGGTGCTGCTGCGCAGGGGCAGGATGGTGACGTTCTGGTACATCTCGTCAGCCATGCCGGTGATCGGCTGGTAGCTTTTGAAGTGTACGAGATTGGGCCGTTGTTCCCAGATGGTGAACGCGCGGGTGCCCAGCATTACGGCCGTTTCGACCTTGTGGGTAAACCAGCCCTGGTCAATTTCGGGGAACAGCGCAAACAGCGACTGCCGGGCGGCCTTGTCGGCACCGACCCCGGAGTGGTTTTCCATAAAGCTGTTCCAGACCTCGACATTGTAGTCGCGGTCCATGACCACAACGCCGACATCAATGCTCTGCACGATGTCGAGCAACCAGTGGAGTTCGTTGATATCGATGTGTTCGGCCATCTGTAGGGTCCGGTTGTGCTCAGTCGATCAGGTAATCGAGCCGCTCCCGCAACTTGGGCACCGAGTCCTCGGTAAACAGCAGCAGAAGATCGAAGTGAATGTCGAGGTTTTCCAGTCCATAGCTGATTTCTACCGCCAGCGTACGCTTCCAGCGCCGTTGGTTGATACGAATCAGGTCCTCGATGGGGCAGTGCTGGCCCAGCACCAGTGGGTGACCCTGCGACAGGGTGATATTCAACTGCTCGGACAGGCCGTTCAGGCAGGCGCCGATGATGATGCTGGCCAGGTCAAGCTGCATCTCCAGCTGCGCGCTTTCATCTCGCTGGGTGTTGAGCAGTTTGGCGACATCGTCGATTTCCGAGTCGTGGAATATCAGCAGCGCCTCGCCGGCAATACCGCCGCCGATATAACCCTGGCAGATGGCGGACAGGCGCTCGTCACGCTGGGCATCGGCCAGCGCCATGTGCAGTTCGCCTACCTCGAGGATATTGACGTTGGGGATTGGCAGCTTGATGAACACCCCAAGCACCCGGCCGAGCAAGTCGGCAGCGCGGCCCATGGCGACATTGGACACTTCGCGGAAGGCATCGCGGAAGGACACGTTGGGCAGGGGGCGGTAGATGTCGTCCTGTGCAGCAGGCGCTGGCGCCAGCGGCACGTCGACGCCCAGGGAGTTGAGGGCCTCGGCCAGCTGCATCGGATCGGCCGGCTTTTTCAGAAAGGCACGGGCGCCCAGTGCCTTGGCACGGCGTACCGCTTCCTCCTGGACGTCGCCGGAGACGACAATAACCTCGGCGCTGAGACCTTCCTCGCGCAGCTGGGTCAGCACGCCAAAGCCGTCCAGCTCTGGCATGGTCAGGTCGAGCAGGACGATCTGGCCATGGCCCTGACGGATCGCCTCCATGCCTTCGAGGCCGTTGGTCGCCTGGGTGATGCGAAATGGCCAGTTAGCCGGCAGGGCCCGGATCAGCTGCTTCCGAGCCATGTTGGAGTCGTCGCATACGAGCAGTGGGATAGCACTCACGGTGTAGTCCTGGTTGCTAATCGGTGCCGCTGGGCTTCAGTTATCGCGGTGGTGGCCGACAAGGGCACATGGCCAGTAGCCAGCGTGCCGTCCAAGCATGACAACTTATTGACCTCTTGAGAAGCAATCTTGCAGAAATGTCGGGCCTTTTTCGGAGAAAGGTCGCACATTTCAGGGGGACAGGCAGTGCTGCCATCTATTCTGGTCCTGGTTGGCTGCTACGCACGTGAATGGGGAAGTCGATGCCAGAGCGTCTGGGACAGAGTGAGGAACATCGTCGTTCGGTGCTGCGCGCGCTGCTGTGGATCACCGTTGCGGCCGGGCTGGTGTTCGCCGCCATCAACTTTTCCCGCGGGCTCTATGCGCTGGCCAGCCTGGAAGTAGCCTACGCGCTGTTCGCCGGCGCCCTGCTGCCGATAGTCGGCACCACGCGTCATCTGTGGCGCTGGACGGTGGCTTACCTGGTGCCGTTTTTCTGCATCATGGAGTTTGCGCTGGTGCTGCCCAACACTTCCTTTACCGTGTTTGCCTGGATTCAGACCATCCCCATTATTTCCTATCTGTTGCTTGGGCGGCGCGGTGGTTTCTGGATGTCTCTGGTATTTATCAGTCTTGGCGTGGTGGCTTTTAACGTGCGCTATCTGACCGGTGACAGTGCCCTGCTGCAGATGGTTGTGGTCGCCAATGTGGGCTTCAGCAGTCTGGCCATGATGGTCTTCTCGCATATCTACGAGCGTAGCCGGGTCGATAACGAGCGGCGGCTGATCGAACTGGCCGGTACCGACAGCCTGACCGGACTGGCCAACCGCATGCGCCTGGCTGACGAATTTCGGCGCATTCGCAGCCAGGTGGAGCGCAGTGATCAGGATCTGTCGCTGGTGGTCCTGGACCTGGACTGGTTCAAGCGGCTGAATGATCGCTTTGGCCATGAGGTGGGCGATTGCGCGCTGCAGCACACGGCGCAGCTGTTGGCAGCACGTTTGCGAGACTCGGATCTGCCCTGCCGCATCGGCGGCGAGGAGTTTGCCTTGTTGCTGCCGGGGGCTAGTCTGGCGCAGGCCGCTGAGCTGGCCGACGGGTTGCGCGCCCAGCTGGCACATACGCCGCTGCAGGTAGGGCAGGAGCAGGTGGTGATCACCTTCAGCGCCGGCGTTGCCACCTTGGGCGAGGACGGTGTCGACCTCAGCGCCCTGTTGCGCACGGCAGACCGGCGCATGTACGAGGCCAAGCACAGCGGTCGAGATCAGGTTGTTGCCGCCGGCCAGCGCTACCCGCTGGGTGCCGAGCTGCCGGGGGCCGGGGCGACTGCGCGTGTGGCGGAGGCGGACGATGGCGCGTCGAAGGATGTGTGAGCGCGTCTGCACCGGGGTTGTGCCGGCCTGAGGCTCTTCTACACTGGGGGTAGATTCCTGCTGAGCAGTGAGGAGACGAGCAATCATGTATATCGGTGTGCCGACTGAGATAAAGAACCATGAATACCGCGTGGGGCTGACGCCTGACTCGGTGCGTGAATTGACGGCCCATGGGCACCAGCTGCTGGTGCAATCCGGGGCAGGCAGTGCCATCGGGTTTAGCGATGAGCACTACCGTGAAGCTGGCGCCCGACTGGTGTCACGCGAGCAGGTCTTCAGCGACAGTGAGCTGGTGGTCAAGGTCAAGGAGCCCCAGGCTGAAGAGCGACGCCTGCTGCGTCCCGGGCAAACGCTGTTTACCTATCTGCATCTGGCCCCAGACCCCGCCCAGACCCGCGACCTGCTGGCTTCTGGTGCAACCTGTATTGCCTACGAAACTGTTACCGACGCACAGGGACGGTTGCCGCTGCTGGCGCCGATGTCCGAAGTGGCTGGTCGTATGGCCATTCAGGCTGGTGCCGGCTGTCTGGAGAAGGCACGCGGTGGTCGTGGCGTCCTGCTGGGCGGGGTGCCGGGCGTGCCGGCGGGCCGCGTCGTCATCCTGGGTGGCGGTGTGGTGGGCAGCAATGCGCTGGCCATGGCGGTGGGCCTGGGCGCGCAGGTTATGGTGCTGGACAAGAGTCTAGATGTGCTGCGTCGGCTGGACGCCCAGTATGGCAATCGCATCGAGACCCGCTACGCCACGGCGACGGCGGTGGAGGCGGCGCTGCTGCAGGCCGATCTGGTGATCGGTGCGGTGCTGGTGCCCGGCGCTGCGGCGCCCAAGCTGATCAGCGCCGAGCTGATTCGCGCGATGCCGGCCGGCAGCGTGCTGGTTGATGTGGCGATTGATCAGGGGGGCTGTGCGCAAACCTCAAAGCCAACTACCCACGCGGAGCCGACCTATCTGGTTGACGAGGTGGTGCACTACTGCGTGGCCAATATGCCGGGAGGCGTCGCTCGGACCGCGACCCAGGCGTTGAATAATGCAACGCTGCCCTTTGTGCAGGCGCTGGCCGAGAAAGGTGTGGCGCGAGCGCTGCGCGAGGACGCGCATCTGGCGAACGGCCTCAACGTGAGCCACGGTGCGCTGTGCAACGCCGAGGTTGGCGCGGCGCTGGATATGCCGGTGCAGACGCTGGAAGAGGCGCTGGCCACCCTCGGAAGCGCGTCCTGAGCAAGGCACCGGCAGGCGGCGCTCAGCCGTCTGCCCGGGTGCTCTCGGCGCGCAGGGCGCTGATGCGCTCGTCCTTCGCCTGCCACAGGTCTGAAACCCACTGCTGAAAGGCAGCCCGGTACGCCGGGTCGTCGCTGTAGTTACCCTGCAGCAGCTCGCCGGGCAGCTGACACTCGCGGATATCGACGATGACGCGCGCAACCTGGCCACTGACCAGGCGCCAGAAGCCCGGCGGCTTGGCCTCCGGGTAGACGATGGTGACATCCAGTACGGTGCGCATCTGAGCACCCAGCGCGGCGACTACAAAGGCGATGCCGCCCGCCTTGGGTTTAAGCAGGTGGCGGTAAGGCGACTGCTGTTGCTGTTGCTTGGCTGGCGTGAAGCGCGTGCCTTCCAGGTAGTTGACCACGGTCACCGGCAGGCTCTGGAATTTTTCGCAGGCGCGGCGGGTTATTTCCAGGTCTTTGCCACGGTCTTCGGGGTGGCGGTCCAGGTGCGCCTTGCTGTAGCGCTTCATGAAGGGGTAATCCAGTGCCCAGAACGCCAGCCCGAGAAACGGCACCCAGATCAGCTCGCGCTTGAGAAAGAACTTGAAGTACGGCGTCTTGCGATTGAACGCCTTGACCAGAGCGGGGATGTCTACCCAGGACTGGTGGTTACTGATAACCAGGTAGGAATGTCGGCTGCTGAGCGGTGTATCGCAGCGGATGTCCCAATGGGTGGGGGTAAGCAGGGCAAAAATGGTTTTGTTGCCCTCGGCCCAGGTCTCGGCGATCCACATGACGCCAGCCGAGCAGGCTCGCTGCAGGGGCGGCCACGGCAGCAGCTTGATCAGCCCCAGCAGCAGCATCGGGCCAATACCGATCAGGGTGTTGAGCAATATCAGCAGGCAGGTCAGCAGGCCTGTCATCCAGTGGGGCATGGCGGGTTCCTTGTCGCTGGCAAGCGCCAAGCATAGCGAGTTTTGTGGCCGAGCGGCCAGCCGGCGTTCACCCGTACAGGGGATGGGCAGCGTGGTAAGCGGTTTCTATCGTCAATGTCCGGGGACGCAAGCCCTGCAGACGCGCTGACTAATCCGCCGGAGAGCGCACCGGCACGGCTCTGGAGCAGGTTGTTATGGCGGCGGTGGGTAAGCCCGAGCTGAAATACGCGGCATCGGCTGCGCTATGTGCGGGACTGCGTCAGCGCAGCCTGACCCGGCTGCTGCTGGCGTTGCTCTCGGGGGCGTTGCTGTCGCTGCCCTGGGTTGACGGTGGTCTGTACTGGAGTGGCTGGGTCGGCTGGGTGCCTCTGCTGTTTGCGCTGCATGGCAGCAGCCTACGTCAGGCCACCCTGATCGGCTGGTGCTGCGGTACCGTGTTTTACCTCGGAACGGCCTACTGGATGGTTGACTTCGCCATCCACCTGAAGGGGCTGTCGCTGCCGGTCAGCCTGCTGTTGGCATCGTTGTTCTGGCTTTATGCCGGCGCCTCCCTCGCCGTCGGCTGCCTGCTGTTTCGCCTGATTTCGCGGCGTTTGCCGCAGCTTGATCTGATCAGTTTTCCGCTTGCGATCGTCATGTGCTGCGCGTTGTACCCGACGTTGTTTGACCTGCGCTTCAGTGAAACCCAGGCAGCCTTTTTACTGGCGCTGCAGGGCGTTGACCTGGTCGGCGCGCAGGGGCTCGACATGCTTATGCTGTTGAGCAACATGCTGCTGTTTCAGTGGCTGCAGCGTGATATCGCGGGGGCGAAAGGGGGGCTGGCCGCGGTCGGCGCGACGCTGATACTTGCCTGGTTTGTCTACGGCTGGTTTGCCCTGGGCCACTGGGATCGCCAGGCCGCATCATGGCAAAGCATGCGGGTCGGACTGGTACAGCCCAATGACGCGCCGACCCGGCGTATTCCTGAGCCGCCTGAAGGCTACTCGCGCGAATACCCGGAAGAAATGGAAGCCACGCGCCGGCTGTCGGCGGCGGGGGCGCGCTGGGTGGCCTGGCCGGAGGCGCGCTACAAGGGCTACTTTGACCAGCAAAGCGTGCGTCAGGCCTGGGCAGACCAGATATTGGGCATGTCGTCAGACCTGTTCTTTCATGACGTGGAAACCCGTAACCGGCATGCCTCGCCGATCAGTTACAACACCCTGGGCTGGCTGGGGCAGGATGGCTCGTTAGTGGCTCAGTATCGCAAGATGCAGCGCGTGCCGTTTGGCGAGTACCTGCCGACGTTCTGGACGTTGCCGGGCATCAACTGGCTGACCACCCGGTTTCTTGGCGACTATCTGCGTGAGGTCGGGGAGGGGCAGGAGCATGTCGACTTCCCTATCGAGGGCATGCGCGTAGTGCCCAAAATCTGCTACGAAACGGCCTTTCCCGAATTTATCGCGGAGGCCATCGGCAGCGATGCCGGTGGTAAGGTGCTGCTGTTTGTCTCCCAGGACAACTGGTTCGGCGAAAGCTCTCAACCCTTTCAGCACCGCGCGATGTCGATCGTGCGCGCGGTTGAGAATCGCGTGCCCATGCTGCACCTGATCAACAATGGCCCTTCTGTGGCGGCCCTGCCCAGCGGTCGCGCGATCGCCGGTACGCCGGCCTTCAGTCGTGCCGAAATGCTGGTTGATCTACCCTATTCGCCAACCAGCGGCGGCAGCTTTTTTACTCGTCATGCGCAATACCTGAACGGGGTCTGGTACACGGCGCTGGCCGTCTTGCTGGGCTGCGCGCTGTGGCCGCGTCGGCGGCGCTGAGGCCGTCTGCTCAGGCGAACTGGCCGGCGGTGTAGCCTGAGGACCAGGCCCACTGAAAGTTGAATCCTCCCAGATGCCCGCTGACATCCAGTACCTCGCCAATAAAGAACAGCCCCGGGCAGGTTTTGGCTTCCATGGTTTTGGAGCTGACGTCGTCGGTACTGACGCCCCCCAGGGTGACCTCCGCGGTGCGGTAGCCCTCGGTGCCTGATGGTTTGAGCTGCCAGCCGTTGAGCAGAGCGCCAATCTCCCGCAGCTGGCGGTCCGGCATCTCGGCCAGCGCGGTGTCGTCGTCGGCAGGCCACCAGAGCGTTTGCAGTTCCGCCACCAGTGACTTGGCCAGGTGAATGCCGAGGCGGGTTTTCAGCCGGCTGCGCGGTTGCTGCTGCTTTTCATCCAGCAGCCACCGGGCGGCGTCCAGGCTGGGCAGCAGGTCGATGCGCAGTGTGTCGCCGTTGTGCCAGTAGTTGGATATCTGCAGCATTGCCGGGCCACTCAGGCCGCGATGGGTAAACAGCATCGCTTCGCTGAAATGGCGCCCGTTGCAGCTGACCTCGACATCCAGCGCCAGGCCGGCCAGCCGCTCGCAAACGGCCTTGAACTGGTCGCTGAAGGTAAAGGGCACGAGGCCTGCGTGGCGTGGCGTCAGCTTGAGGCCGAACTGTTCGGCGAGCTGATAGCCGAGACCGCTACCGCCCAGTGTCGGGATCGAGAGGCCGCCGGTGGCGACTACCAGCGACTGGCAGCGAAGGGTAACCGCGCGGCCCTGCTGTTCAACCTGCAGGATGAAACCGCCGCTCTCCTGGCGCGCTACGCTGGTTAGCTCACAGCGGGTACGAATGTCCACCTGGGCTTGCAGGCACTCATACTCCAGCATGTCGAGAATCGGCTTGGCCGAATCGCGGCAGAACAGCTGCTGATGTTTGCGTTCTTCGTAGTCGATGGCATAGCTGCCGACCATCGAGATGAAGTCCCATTGGTTATAGCGTTTGAGTGCCGACTTGCAGAAGTGCGGGTTGGCGGAAATAAAGTTGTCGGCTTCCACGCTGTAATTGGTGAAGTTGCAGCGCCCGCCGCCGGACATCAGGATCTTTTTGCCGATGCGGTTAGCCCGCTCGAGCACCAGCACCCTGCGTCCGCGCTGGCCTGCCGTTGCGGCGCACATCAGCCCGGAGGCGCCGGCGCCGAGTACGATCACGTCAAAGTCGGAGGCTGGCTGGGGCACGTCAGGAGTCCGCGAATGGATGGCTGGAAGCGGCGAATTCTAGCATTGTTGGGGAGCCTGCGTAGAATGCGGCCTTATCGGCTATTGGAGGAAAACGGTATGTCATCGAACCACCGCCCGGGCTCTGCAGACCCCTTGCACGGCGTTACTCTGAAGGCGTTGCTGGAGTGGCTGGTAGAGCACTATGGTTGGGAGGAGCTGGGACGTCGGGTACCCATCAACTGCTTCCTGCATGAACCGAGCATGAATTCCAGTCTCAAGTTTCTGCGTCGCATGCCCTGGGCCAGAGAGAAGGTGGAGGCCCTGTATATCGCCGCTCAGCGCTAAGCCATCCAGCCCAGTGTTGCGGCGCTCAGCAGCAGGTAGCGCCCACCTTTGGCTACGGCCACGATCAGGGTAAAGCGCCAGAGCGGCTCTCGCATGACCCCCGCGACGATGGTCAGCGGGTCACCGACGAAGGGCGCCCAGCTCAGCAGTAGCGACCAGTAGCCCCAGCGGTGGTAGGCCGCCTGGGTACGGGCCAGGCGCTCGGGTGTCAGCGGAAACCAGCGGCGTTGCTGGAAGTGCGTAATGTAGCGCCCCAGCCACCAGTTGAGGATGGCCCCCAGCAGGTTGCCGGCGGTGGCGACCAGCAGAACCGGTAGTGGATCGTAGTGACCGCTCAGCAGCATGGCGACCAGCGCAAACTCCGACTGCAGCGGCAGCACGGTGGCGGCGCCAAGGGCGATCAGGAACAGGCCAATATAACTACTCAACTCCCACATGGCGGCTCCGGCGCGGTTCGGCGCCCCAGCATAGCAGTCGAGGCTGGCGGCTGACCGCGCACCGCCAGATGATTGTGTGTCGTTGTGCGTCTGGGCCGGTGGCATTGCTGGCAGGCGGGTTGATGCCAGGGATTTATTTCTAATTTCCATAAATATCGAATCAATGCTTCACCGTGTCAGGCAAAGCAGGAATAATGGCGCGTTTTTCCCGCCGTACTGGAGTGTGCATGTCCGAGTTGTCTGCAGACCTGACCGATGTTTCCCCCGCTCACCCCGCTGGCTCGTTATCCTGGCTGATCCTGCTGGCGCTGGCCGTGGGCGGGTTTGGCATTGGCACCGGCGAGTTCGTGATTATGGGGCTGATGCCCACCATTGCCGCGGATCTGGCGGTTACCGAGCCGCAGGTTGGGCATGTGATCAGCAGCTACGCCCTCGGTGTGGTGGTTGGCGCGCCGATTCTGGCGATCTTTGGCGCCAGACTGTATCGCCGGCATCTGCTGTTGCTGCTGATGGTGTTTTTTGCACTGGGTAACCTCGCCAGTGCGCTGGCTCCGGACTACCACAGCCTGCTGCTGGCGCGCTTTGT
The DNA here is from genome assembly GCF_003444685.1 of Pseudomonas abyssi. Lineage (NCBI taxonomy): Bacteria > Pseudomonadati > Pseudomonadota > Gammaproteobacteria > Pseudomonadales > Pseudomonadaceae > Pseudomonas > Pseudomonas abyssi. The sequence goes on from NZ_LMAZ01000001.1 coordinate 63,002, forward strand.
TGCCGGCTTGCCGCACGGCGCCTACTTTGGCGTGGCGGCACTGGTGGCGGCCTCGCTGGTGGCACCGAACAAGCGCGCGGCGGCGGTCAGCCTGGTCATGCTGGGGCTGACGCTGGCGATCCTTCTGGGCAATCCGCTGGCGACCTTGCTCGGGCAGCAAATCGACTGGCGCTATGCCTTTGTTGCCGTGGCAGTCATTGCGCTGCTAACGGTGCTGCTGATCGCGTTGTTTCTACCGCTGGATCGGGGCGTGGTGCGCAGCAATCCGCTGGCCGAATTGCAGGCCTTTCGCCGTATTCAGGTGTGGTACGCGCTGGGTATTGGTGCCATCGGTTTTGCCGGCATGTTCTGTGTGTTCAGCTACCTGGCGGTGACCCTGCTGGAGGTGACCGGTGTCACGCCATTGGTTGTGCCACTGGCGGTGGCGACCTTTGGTGCCGGTACGCTGCTGGGCAACCTGGCCGGGGGCTGGTTGTTTGAGCGGCTGCAGTTTGCTGCGGTAGGGGTGGTGTTGCTCTGGAGTATCGGCGTGCTGCTGCTGTTTCCCTTTGCCGTGCAGACCCTGTGGAGCGCACTGCTGGCGGCATTTTTGGTGGGCACCATGGTGGCGCTGTCACCCCCGCTGCAGACGCGCCTGATGGACGTGGCCGCCGATGCGCAGACGCTGGCCGCCGCCTCCCATCACGCGGCCTTCAACGTAGCCAACGCGCTGGGCCCCTGGCTGGGTGGTCTGGCGATCGGCGCCGGACTGGGCTGGACGGTCACCGGCTATGTTGGTGCGTTGACCGCCGTAGCTGGCCTGGGCCTGTTCCTGCTCTCCTGGCAGCGTCAGCGTCGCCATCCGGAAGAGCTCAGCCCGCCGGTCTGACCTCAGGCGCTGGTCAGGTACTGATCGTTGAAGGCCTTGGCGCGCAGGGCCGCCGGGCGCTGGAACGCAGTGGCGACAAAGTCGGCAAAGCCTGGACGCTCGGGCACCACACCCTCGCTCATCGCCCAGCCCAGCTGGGCTGCCAGGTACAGGTCGGCGGCGGTGAAATGGTTGCCACATAACCAGGGGCCGCCCAGCAGCCCCTGCTGCACCGTGTTCAAGGTGTCTTCAAAGGTGCCAAAGCCGACCATGCGTGTGCGCTCTTCGGGCACCTCCCAAGCAAGCTTGCGGGCGGTAATCGCCTGTTCCAGCGGCCCGGCGGCAAAGAACAACCAGCGCAGATAGGCGGCGCGCCGCGGGTCGTCGACCGGCGGCGCCAACTGGGCGCGGGGGAAGCGATCGGCCAGATAGGCGCAGATGGCGGCACATTCGGTAATCAGCAGGTCGCCGTGCATCAGTGCAGGCACCTTGCCCATCGGGTTGATAGCCCGGTAGTGGTCGCTCTTCATGTCGTCGCCGTAGTCGATCCAGACTGTTTCATACGGCATCTGTAGCTCTTCGAGCATCCAGTGAACGAGACGACCGCGCGATTGCGGGTTGCTGTACAGGGTGAGTCCATGCATGGGTGTTTCTCCTTTTTGGCCAACACCCAGCATAGCCCTTGCGGCGGCGTCAGGTCATGAAAACCTTACCCAGCCCCACCGCGCTGGTCACCAGCAGGGTGACGCCGAGCACGCGGAAGAACTGGCCGCTGTCGTTGTGCAGCATGCGGTTATGAAAGCGCAAGCCAATCAGGTGGCCTACGGTGACGCAGGGCAGCAGCCAGAGATGGTGGATCAGTTGCAGGTCTACGCCGGCCCAGACAAAGGCGGCCATCTTGATCGAGACCAGCACGAACCAGAGTACGAACAGCGTATCGCGCAGTTGTTCGCGGGCAACATGCTGCGCTGCTACAGCAATGATCAGCGGAGCGCCGATCAGCGAAGTGCCGCTGATGTAGCCGCCGAGCATCAGGAACAGGGTATCGACTACCCGGCTGTTGCTGCGAAAGGGGCGGTTGAAGATGTACGACAGGGCGTAGCCTGAGACGATCACAAAGATGATCAGGCTCATGATCTTCGGCGGCAGGGTCAGCAGGCCGAATACCCCGATCAGCTTGGGGACCATCATTACCAGCAGCATATGGCCAAGGTAGCGCCAGTCGACCGAGCCACCTGCGTTGCCCTGCTGCTGCGTTGTCCTGGGTTGTCGCCGGTTGTTCATGATCACCGTTAGCGAGGAGAACAGCAGCAGGTGGGCGGCAATCAGGGGCAGGAATACCAGCGGATCGTCGTGTATCAGCAGCAGGAAGGGGAGTGCCAGTACTGCGCCGCCAAAGCCCAGTCCGGAACGCACAAAACCGCTCCAGACAAAGACCAGACCGATTAATACGTATTGCCAGAGACTCAAGTCGGTCATGGGTGCCCGCCGGATCAACAAAGCCGCTCAGTATACCGATCTTGCTGCCAGGTTGGCGTTGCGCTGCGGCGGACGCTCTGTTGCCCACGCGGATCAACGCGCGATTCAGGCGCTGCGGTCCAGCGCCAGATCGGTATGGCTGTACAGGCGAAAGCTGCGGCTGGTGTCGGCGTAATCCCAGCGCGCCACCGAGCAGGCGTGAAACGGGCCGTCGGTGCTGTGCTCGATCAGATTCACCGAGTTGGGAATGTCGCCGCGCACACGTGACGACAGCGCGGTGCCGGCCTGCGCAGTCCAGGCCTGGCGCCCGCTGGTCTGCCCGTTCAGCGGGCGCACGTAGGGCAGGTGAATGTGCCCGGCGAGCAGCAGGTCCAGCCCGGCATCGACCCAGCGCGGCACCACGGCCTCGCCGCCGATCAGCAGGTTGCTGCGGTCCGAGCTTTCCACCGCGCGCACCGGATGGTGCTGCATGACGAGGCGCAGCTGGCGCGCACTGGCCTGGCGCAGGCGATTCTCAACGCGTTCGATCTGCTCAGCGGTCAGCTCGCCGTTCTTGTGCCGGTCGGCGCGCGAGGAGTTGACGCCGATTACCAGCAGGCGCTCGGTTTCCAGCAGGGGTTCGAGGTCGGCGGCAAAGTTGTCCTGATAGTGGCCATAGGGACGCAGCAGGCGCTTGAAGGGGTTGAACAGCGGCATGTCGTGATTGCCGGGTACCGCCAGCATCGGAATGCCGAGCTGTTCCATGAACAGCCGGGCACGGCGGAACTGATCTGGCCGGGCGCGCTGGGTGATATCTCCGCTGAGCAGCGCCAGGGTGGGCCGCTGTTCCTCTACCAGCTGCATCAGCGCGGTCATGACGGCTTGCTGTTCGGTGCCGAAGTGCGGGTCGGAGAGGTGCAGGATACGGGTCATGCACGCTCCCGCAGACGGTCGTCGCGCGGCACCAGCAGAGGCAGCGGCTGCTCGGCAACGCGAAACTCCAGCGGTGACTGCATCCAGCATATCTCGCCATCCATCGCCACCTTGACGCGCCGACGACGATGGCTGAGGTGTATCCGCAGCCGCTTGAAACCGAAGCTGATGACGTGTTCGTCCTCGCCCATGCGGCTCAGCAGGCCGCGCAGGACCAGCCCGTAGAGCGCCAGTGTGCCAAGTGGGCGTGCGGTCATGGCGACCAGCTCGCCCTGCTGCAGGCGTGTCTGCTCGTGAATGCCGATGTGCTCCAGCTGCAGCTCGTTATTGCCGACCACGATGGTCTGGGTACGCAGCTGGCGTGTTTGTTCGCCATTGTCTAGTTGCAAGTTGAGCTGGCGGTGTGCGCGTAACAGGGTGACCAGTGCTGACCACAGCGCGACCCAGTGGCTGCGTCCGTAGCGCTGCTTGTAGTCTTCACGGTCCTCAAGCAGGTCCGGATACAGACCCAGACTGGCGTTGACCAGAAACACGCGGCCATTGAGCTGACCTACCTGCACCGGCTCGATGACCGCGTCCAGCAGGCAGCGTGTCGCCGTTTCGGTGTCCTGGGAGATGCCGTAGGTACGGCCGAAATAGTTGAAGGTCCCCTGGGGAAGGATGCCGAAGGGTACATCGGCGCCGAGCACCACGTTGCTGACGGCGTTCAAGGTGCCGTCGCCGCCCGCTGCAATCACCGCGCCGCCCTCGCTGCGAGCGCGTTCCAGCGCCTGTTGTGCGGCGCTTTCCAGGCCACTGCCGGAGCCAACCTTGAACAGCTCGTAGCGCCGTCCGGCCGCGTCCAGTACGCGACGGATGCTGTCCTCCACTTCATTGCCGCGGTGATTGCCGGAGCCGGTGTTGAGCACGATAAACAGCGGTGTGTCCGCTGCCAGTGGCGTCCTTGCGGTTGTGGGCATGGTCGGTCTCTAACCTGATGATAAGGTGGGTTTGGGTTTTAGTCCTGATTCGCCGCCGGAAGGTTCAATGTCAGCGCTTCGGCAGGCCAAGCCTTAAGGCTGGGTTAAGGTGGTGAGCGTAACGTCGCGGCCACTTCTCCAAATTGCTTACAGGTACCTGCCATGCACGCGTCGCCACGCCGTTATCACGGCCTTTCCATTGCCCTCCACTGGCTCATGCTGCTGCTCATTGCAGCCGTCTACGCCTGCATCGAGCTCAAGGGAAGCTTCCCGCGTGGCAGTGAACCCAGAGAGCTGCTCAAACAGTGGCATTTTGCGCTGGGCATGCTGGTCTGGGCGCTGGTCTGGGCTCGGCTGTTGGCACGCATGCTGTTGCCAGCGCCACCCGCCACGGTCGCCGCTGGCTGGCAGAACAAGCTGGCAGCGGCGATGCACCTCGCATTGTATGGCCTGATGATTGGCCTGCCGCTGCTCGGCTGGCTGGTGCTCAGTGCGGCGGACAAGACGCAGGTTCTCAGCTTTACGCTACCGCCATTGCTGGCGCCGAACCAGGCGCTGGCCGGTCAGCTAAAGGAGATTCATGAGTGGCTTGGTGTAGCTGGCTACTGGCTGATTGGCCTGCACGCGGCTGCGGCGGTGCTGCACCACTATGTGCTGCGCGACGACACGCTCCGGCGCATGCTGCCGGGCCGGCAGCTGCGCTGACATTGACTTGCCCCTAGGGACCTCAGGGCTGCTGGCGGCAACCGGGTAGCCTGCTCACCAGTAGCGTCAGCGCAATGCCTAGGGTTGCGCCGGTGAACACGTCACTCGGCCAGTGCACTCCCAACGTCAGGCGCGACAGGCCAACCAGCGCGATCCAGCCTAGTGCCAGCCCCCACCAAGTGCGGCTCTGTGCCGGGTATACCCTGCACAGGACAGCGGCCAATGCGCTGGCGCACGCGGCCGTGCCCATGGTGTGGCCACTGGGAAAGCTGAAGCTGGCCAGCTCCAGGGTGTCCCACAGCGCGGGGCGTGGACGGGCAAAGACAGCCTTGAGCAGCACCACCAGCAACGCCCCGCCGAGGCCGCTGAGGCATAGCAGCAGGGCGTCAGCGCGCCTGCCCTGGCAGACTAGCCAGCCGCTCAGCAGGGCGATCAGCGGAGTAAGGAAGAACGCCGAGCCACTATGGGTAAACAAGCCAAAGCCGGACATCAGCAAGGGTGTCAGGCTGGCTCGCAGGCTCAGCAATAGCTGCTGGTCCAGTTCGGCGACCAGGCCGCTCAGCATCAGTGCCGTGCTGATCAGCGCCAATGTGAGCAAAAACAGCGGCAGGTGCAGCGCGGGCATAGGGCCTGCGGGCGCAGTGCCGTCAGCGGGCCGCCGCAGCGCCAACCAGAGGCCGTACCCGGTGGCGAGCAATAGTGGCAGCGTCCATGGGTTGGGCATCGATTATGCGCCGTAGCGGGCTGCCCAGAGGCGGGCAGCGGGTGGATCAGAAGGTGTAGGTGCCGGGTGTCGGGTCCAGCACGGGCGGCAGCGAAGGTGTGAGCGTTGGCTCGGGCGTCGGCCTGGGGGCGGGCGGCGCGACCGGTTCTGGTTCAACGACTGTCAGGTGCTCAGCCAGGGTGGCTTGCCAGAGACGCTCGAACTCGCCAACAAAGCTGTGAAAGCTCTGCGCTTCGGCGCGCTGACGTGCGGAGTCAATGGCTTCCCGGCTGTTCCATACGGTCGCGCGCTGGGATTCGCGCTCGGTGGCCTCGGCGGCTCCGTATACAAAACCGGTGCGGACATCGACCAGCAGGGCTGACGTTGTGGCGCTGACAAAGGCCTGCTTGTTCGGCAAAAAGCCCAGGGTAATAGCCGACAACGGACCCAGTGCCGTGCTCTCGACGTTGAAGCTGGTGTCCAGCGTATAGACCAGCAGCAGATCGGCCTTCAGGCGCGCCGCACCCAGGCGCAGGTCGCGCAGGGTGTTGAGTTCCTGCGGCAGGATCAGGCGGGTCATGGGCGCGACCGCGCTGAGCTGGTCCTGGCTGGCCAGCCGCTGCAGATCATCGGCACTTTCGATATCACGGGTGGTGACCACGCTGAACTGGCCGCTGCCATAGCTGTCTGCTGTCAGCGAGTGGTAGCCGGAGGACTGCACGCGCACGGTAGCCAGGCGCGCGGGAAACTGTACCGCAGGCTCCAGGGACATCAGTGCGCTGATGTCTCCGTCGCCCAGGGCGGCCATATTGACCCCCGCAGCGGGGGTGGTGTAAGTCGCACAGCCTTGCAGGATCGACAGACCCAGCGCAAGGAGGGAGACGAGTATACGTCGGTTCACGGCGTAACGTTCCTTGGGAAATAGAGTGGCGGACCGACTAGGATGTCAGTTGACAGCGGTCTGGCGGACCGCAAATGGTATCGCGTTGAAGGCGGTGCAACAATCTGCAGCAGAATCTTTCTTGGCTCGCCGAGCGGCATTGATGCGCGTGGGGCGCCAAGACACGTACACTAGTCTCTTCGCATGTCGTCAGGGTAACAGCCAGTGAGTGAACTTTTTCGTATCGAACATCGTGCTCCCGACACCTTCAGAAGCGAGACCCGGCGCAGCAGTGTGATTGTTGTGGTGGTCTTCGCGGTGCTCGGTATGGGGTTACCGGCCCTGCTGGTTGCGTTGTTTGGCGGCGCCGATGGCAGCAATTTTGGCTGGAATCTGACCGGCGTCCTGCTGGCGGTCGTATTGACTGTGACCTTGGTGCGCACGGTGTTTCTGAAGCAGCGCTGGATGGCGTCGGCGGCCTATGGTTGGCGGCTCAAGCGCGCGCTGATGCGGGTCACCAACCAGATGCATCAGGTCAAGGACGGGGTACAGGCCGGCGACGAGAACGCGCTGCGGGTGCTGCGTTTCTACCATCTGGGGCTGCAGGAAATGCATCACCTGGAGGGTAACAGCAGCGATATGCTGGAGCTGGTTGCCGAACGCGAGCAACTGCGTAAGACGTTGCTCGCCCGTGGTCTACCTGCAGATCAGCCAGCCCTGTATAGCGAGTGGCTTGAGGCGCTGAAGGCATAAGGGCCGCTGCGGCCGGGTTTGCCGGGCTGAGTTCGGGCCGGCAGCGGTCACTTGGGCGGCATGACTACCCATTCAGGCTCATCAAACTCACCGATCAGGCGGATATCGCAAAAGCGTGCGGCGCCGCGAATGATGTCGGCCACCTCGGCGTTTGGCTTGCCTTCCATCGCGTCGCGCTGGGCCTTGCTGTCCCAGTGGGCGATAGCAATCAGCTTGTCCGGCGATTGCAGGCTGCGGTGCAGCTCGGTGCCCCGCGCACCGGGGGCCTGCTGGATCAGCTCGCTGGCATGTACCCAGGCTTCGGCATAATCCTCGGCGCGGTAGCCGGGCTTGATGGTCACCTCGAATATATATTTCATCTCTTGCTCCCGGGCTCAGCGTCGCGTGCTCTCGATATCGACCAGACGCCCGTCAATAAAGCGCAGCTCGCGGACCATGCCGTTGCTCGGCCCATAGACCCAGTGCTCGACCGTGACGCTGCCTTCGGCCGGGTAACCATCGGGGTCGATATGGCGCGGGGTCAGTTGGCGCGAGTCAGGCTCGCCGCACTGTTCAAGCACTTCGGCCTGCAGGGCGCCGGTCGCTATGATGCCGCGATCACAGCGCATGGTTGCGGCCTGTACGGCCGAGGCAGCTAAGACGCTAATTAGTAACGCAGCAACCTGTCTGGCTGACATTGGCTTTCTCCAGTGCTGAGTATCAATGCTTGTATCATGCCCGTGTTATCCCGCGAGGTCGAATCAGCCAGTAGCGGTATCGGTTGTGCAATCAGTTGGCTCAGCGAAAGCCTGGTAAAGCAGTTTGCTTTAGTCGGAGAGTTGTCGGGCCGAGGCTCGCTGCCCAGGCGGTCGGCACGTGCTCGAACCTGGCAAGCTTTGTGGCTTGCCAGGCGGTGTGGTGAGCTTAGTCGCTGTGGTCGCGGAAGTGCACGGAAATCGATCTGATCTGATCCGACGGCCAGTTTGGAACGTTGATAGTGCGAACTGTACCGTCGCCTCGGCGGGAGTTTAGCGAGATGCTTATTACGCCGTTAGGCTCGCTGGCTGCCGGTAAGTACAGATCTAATCCTGACATGAAAGGGATGGCGTGGAGCACCGGGTCGGGCGTATCCAGTTTGCTTATGCCGTCTGCGTTGCGGTCATGCAGGAAAATATTGCTCAAGCGATTGAGCAGTGGCGCGGTCTGCGCGGTAACTACCAGGGTGCCATTGACTGTCAGTTGATCATTGCGGTCTCCTTGGTCACCCCATAGCTCCATGTCTCGGCTGATGCTGAGGTTGCTGTGCCGCGGGCTGCGGCTGAGCAGCGCACCCACGCCTTTGCCGGGTTCGGAGGTGTTCAGGCGAACCTGGAAGCTGTCCTGATCATAGGGCTCGCGGTAGAAGTAATGGTCAGCATTGGGCGTGCCGGGCCGATGGAGCAGGAATGAGTAGCTGGCTCCCTTGCTGAGCCGCACTGGCCCCCATTGGCCATCACTGTCGATTGCCTGGCTGTATCTTGGCTGACTGCTCAGCTCGCGCCCGCTAGACGGGTCTACCTCGGTAATCTCCAGAATTGTGCCAACTGCGCCGCTATTGGCCGGGAATAGATTGGCTCTGCCTGCAATCCAGACGTCTTCGCCTGCCGCTTCGCTAATGCTTGTTGTTGCCGGTGCTTGGCCATTGAAAAACGCATATACCCGAGCAAAGGAACTGGCTGCGGTTGCGACCTCAATATGGCCTATCGGGTCCTCGGGGTCTGGGTAAACATTGGTCGCGCCGGTCACTTCCTGTGTAACGTATTGGCCCCACATAACCAGATTGGGCACGCCGCCCGGTGGCTCGTCTCCGCCGCGACCATCAAAGTTGACATAGGCGGCGATCTTGGCTGCACGGGCCGGGTCTGCCAGGTAAATGCGGCTTACCTCGGTCCCCATGGAGTGCCCCATCAAGTTGACCTGATCAAAGCCGGTGCTGGCGCGTAGGCTGTCAATTGCTGCGTCGAGCTCCTGGGTGGTCCGGGTGAAGTCGGGTGGGTTTGTGTCGTATTCGTAGGTGGCTAGATGGCTGCGTGGGTAGCCGTTGGCGATAAAGCGCTGGGCTTGAGACTCGAATTGTGAGGCGGACCCGGCGCCACCGTGTACAAAAATGACCGGTCGCAGCGAGAAGTCAATGTCCGAGCCTTGACTCTGCTCCATGTAGTCGCGCAGGTGTAGCCAGGCTGCCAGTCGCGGGCGGGGCTGTCGCGGTGTTGCTCCGAACGTCTCGGCGGCGTTCAGGTAGTCGAGTAATGCCTGCATGGCAGCTTGGAATGCTGCGTCATCATCCAGCGCCAATTCAAATGAGGGGTTTTGCTGTTGGAAGTCGCTTAGTGCGTCGCTGACTGCAGGGCTGAGTTCGATGCCGTTGTTCAGGTTCTCGTCGGCATCCAGGGTCTGTAGCAACCTAGCCACATTGATCACCGCCGGGTGGCTGCTGTCCTCTGCTGCGTCGATGATGTCTTGGGGGCCGATAAGAGCTTGGCCAGGGGCACTGCCCAGCGGCATCCCCGCCAGCGAGAAATACACCCGTTCACCAGGCTTGTAACGAAATTCGCCATCGCTATTGGTTTTACCATTGCCGCTGGCGCTGCGGTACTCAAGGCCGCTGACTGGGCCGTCGATAAAGCGCCCAACTTCTTGATCGCTCCCACTTGAGCCAGAGCCGGACAGGCACCCGCTCAGGGCGAGCGGTATCAGAGCCCATGTGGCTACGCGAATGTGTTGTTGTTTGAACAGGGGGAACATTGCAGCGACCTCCGTTTTTATTGTCGTTATCGTTTTGCTGTGCTGCGCCTGTCAGCGCTTGCTGAGGCGGGAAGACCGGGATGAGATTATGAGGGCGTGACTTGCTAGTCAATATAAAATGATTATTCATTCCGCTTCTGGTTTCGCTGCTCTGCGGATGTGTAAATGGAGGCGATATCTGCGTTGGCGGGCATAGAAAGCACAACGCCCCACACGGCTGGAGCCGTGTGGGGCGTTGTAATGGCGCTCTATACCAGTTGGTAACAGATGCGCGTCTTGAGGTACGGCTTACAGGCCGAACTTGGCCTTGAACTCGCGGCGGCGGCGGTGCAGGACCGGCTCGGTGTAGCCGTTCGGCTGCTTGGTACCCTCAACGCACAGCTCAACGGCGGCCTGGAAGGCAACGCTGTCGTCAAAGTTCGGCGCCATCGGCTTGTAGGCCGGGTCGCTTTCGTTCTGACGGTCAACCACTGCAGCCATGCGCTTCATGGTTTCCATCACCTGCTCTTCGCTGCAGATGCCGTGGCGCAGCCAGTTGGCGATGTGCTGGCTGGAAATACGCAGGGTGGCGCGGTCTTCCATCAGACCTACATCGTTGATGTCCGGAACCTTGGAGCAGCCAACGCCCTGGTCGATCCAGCGTACAACGTAGCCGAGGATGCCCTGGGCGTTGTTGTCCAGTTCCTGCTGGATGTCGGCAGCGGACCAGTCGGTGCTAGGCGCCAGCGGGATGGTCAGGATGTCGTCAACGGAGGCCGGGGTGCGCTTGGCCAGCTCGTCCTGACGCTCGGCCACGTTGACCTTGTGGTAGTGCAGGGCGTGCAGGGTAGCGGCGGTCGGGGACGGAACCCAGGCAGTGTTGGCACCGGCCATCGGATGACCGATTTTCTGCTCCAGCATGGCAGCCATCAGGTCGGGCATGGCCCACATGCCTTTACCGATTTGCGCGCGGCCTTTCAGGCCGGTGGCCAGACCGATGTCGACGTTGTTGTTCTCGTAGGCACCGATCCAGACTGCGCCCTTGATCTCACCCTTGCGGATGAAAGCACCGGCTTCCATAGAGGTGTGGATCTCGTCGCCGGTACGGTCGAGGAAGCCGGTGTTGATAAACACAACGCGCTCGCTGGCGGCCTTGATGCAGGCTTTCAGGTTGATGGTGGTGCGACGCTCTTCGTCCATGATGCCGACTTTCAGCGTGTTGCGGGTCAGGCCCAGCATGTCTTCAACGCGGCCGAACAGCTCGTTGGTGAAGGCCACTTCTTCCGGACCGTGCATTTTCGGCTTAACGATGTAGACCGAACCGGTGCGGGTGTTCTTGCGGCTGGTGTTGCCGTTCAGGTTGTGGATCGCGATCAGGCTGGTAACCGCTGCGTCCATGATGCCTTCCGGCACTTCGTTGCCGTCCTGATCGAGGATCGCATCGTTGGTCATCAGGTGGCCAACGTTACGCACGAACAGCAGCGAGCGGCCGTGCAGGGTCAGGGTGGAACCGTCGGCCTTGGTGTACTCGCGGTCCGGGTTCATGGTGCGGGTGAAGCTGCTGCCGCCCTTGCTGACGGATTCGGCCAGGTCACCTTTCATCAGGCCCAGCCAGTTGGTGTAGACCACGGTCTTGTCGGCGGCATCAACGGCGGCAACGGAGTCTTCGCAGTCCATGATGGTGGTCAGCGCGGACTCCATCAGCACGTCTTTGACGCCGGCAGCGTCGGTCTGGCCGATGTTGCTGGTCGCATCGATCTGGATTTCGAAGTGCAGGCCGTTGTGTTTGAGCAGCACGGCAGTCGGGGCTGCGGCGTCGCCCTGGAAGGCGATGAACTGGGCGGCGTCTTTCAGGCCGGTGGTGCTGCCGTCTTTCAGGGCAACGCTCAGCTGGCCGTCCTTGACGGTGTAGCTGGTGGAGTCAACGTGGGAACCATTGGCCAGCGGAGCTGCCTCATCAAGGAAGGCACGGGCAAAGGCGATGACCTTGTTGCCACGGATTTCGTTGTAGCCCGGGCCCTTGGTGGCGCCGTTTTCTTCGGAGATGGCGTCGGTACCGTACAGTGCGTCGTACAGCGAACCCCAACGGGCGTTGGCGGCGTTCAGGGCAAAACGGGCATTCATGACCGGCACAACCAGCTGCGGGCCGGCCATGGTGGCGATTTCTTCGTCAACGTTCTGGGTGGTAGCCTGGAAGTCAGCCGGCTCGGGCAGCAGGTAGCCGATTTCCTGCAGGAAGGCTTTGTACTCGGCGGCGTTGTGGGCTTGACCGGCGCGGGCCTGGTGCCAGGCATCGATCTGCGCCTGGAAGTCGTCGCGCTTGGCCAGCAGTGCCTTGTTCTTGGGAGCCAGGTCTTTGATCAGGGCTTCTACACCGGCCCAGAAGGCGGCTGCCTCGACACCGGTGCCGGGGATGGCACGCTCGTTGATGAAGTCGTGGAGAACCTTGGCTACTTGCAAACTGCCAACTTGGACGCGATCTGTCATGTTACACCCTCACTGTGCTGACAACCTGCGCGCTACGCGCATCAGGACGTGGAAATTGGAGACGCGGTATGTTACACGATGATCTGTTGCAAAGCATGCCTGACGGGCGCAATTGTGCCGGGGCCACCGCAGATCAGGGAGTGACTCGCGGGTCATACCACCAGACGAGACACTCGATGGATCAGGCTTTTTTTTCTTCCCTTGCCGACTCCCTGCCGCAGCTTGAGCCTGGCCGCGCTGCCGATGAAGCTGCGCGCCGTTATGCGGGTTATTACGGTATCGACTTTCACGACCGCGCGGCCCAGCACCTGGGGCGCATCGAGGTGGACGGTTTCAGCGTTGCCACGCAGATATGGAAGCCGCCGGTGGCCCGCGGCACGCTGCTGATTCTGCACGGCTATTACGATCATATGGGGCTGTATCGGCATCTGATCCAGTGGGCGCTGGAGCAGCACTACGCGGTGCTGGCCTTCGATCTGCCCGGGCACGGCCTGTCGAGTGGCGAGCGCGCCAGTATCGACTGCTTTCTGCGCTACCAGAAAGTACTCGACGGGGTGCTGGAGCAGGCGCTGCTGTGGCAGCTGCCGGCGCCCTGGCACATGCTGGGACAGAGCACCGGTGGTGCGATTTTGATCGACCGTCTGTTGCACGGTGAGCTGCCCGCACAGCTGGGGCGCACGGTGCTGATGGCGCCGCTGGTGCGCCCGCGCCAGTGGCTGTTCTCGCAAATGGGGTTGAAGCTGCTTGGCGGGTTCGTGCAGCAGCTGGGACGACGTTTTACCGATAACTCCACCGATGAGGCCTTTCTCGAATTCATTCGCTCGCGCGATCCGCTGCAGCCCCAGGTGCTGCCGGTGGCCTGGGTGCAGGCGCTGGAGCGCTGGATTCCGCGCATCGAATCGGCCGCCGCGGTAGAGCATCAGCCGCTGATCATTCAGGGGCAGGAAGACGGCACCGTGGACTGGCAGCACAATATTCAGGTGCTGGAGAGCAAGTTCGCCGGCCTGGACACCTTCTATCTGCCGACCGCGCGTCATCATCTGGCCAACGAGCACCAGAGCCTGCGGCAGCAGTATCTGGACTGGCTGGCACCGCGTCTGCTGTCCTGAGCAGATGCGTTTAGCGACGGGTGACGCTAGTCGGCGGCCGGCAGGCTGAGACGCAGGGTGCTCGGCAACGCGGCGTCGAAGCTGACGCTGCCGCCGGCGTTTTCGATCACCCGTCGAACAATCGGCAGGCCCAGCCCTGTCCCGCTGCTGCCCTGTCTACCCTTGCGAAAGCGCTCGAACATCGCCTCCTGGTGGGCCTGCGGCACGCCCTGGCCCTCATCGCCGACGCTGACCTCAACCCATTGCCCGTTACGCCTGGCCTGTAGCCATACCTTGCCCTGGCCGTGCAGCAGTGCGTTCTCCAGCAGGTTGACCAGCGCCTGACGTAACTCCTCGGCCTGTCCATTGCACTGCAGGCCATCCTCTACCGCCACCTCCAACGCACGTTGTTGCTCCTCGAACAGCGGCAGCAGTGATGCCGCTACCTCGCGCACCAGGCGCGACAGTGCGGTGCGCTCGCCCGATGTGGTCATGCGCTGCCCCTCATCCTGCCGTGCCAGTGTCAGCATCTGCTCGACCAGGCGGGTGAGTTGGCGCATTTCCCGTTCCAGCGCTGGCCAGTCCGGGTGGCCGCTGCGGCGCGCGTCCTGCAGGCGCAGGTCCAGCACTGTCAGCGGTGTGCGCAGTTCGTGAGTGGCATCGGCAATAAAGCGCTGGGAGGCGTCGTACGCGCTGGCCAGGCGGTCTAGTGCCCGGTTCGCGGCATCGGCCAGGGGTTGTACTTCTTTTGGCAGGTCGGCCAGCGGGATGCGCTGGTCCGGTGCTTGCGGGCCGATCTCCGCTGCCAGCGCGGTGGCCCGGCGCACGGGGCGCAGAGTCCAGTGCAGCAGGGCCAGAATCAGCCCGGCAGCCAGCAAACCGAGGGGGATGACAAAAAGCACACTGTGACGCAGGCGATCCAGCAGCAGATGGTTGAGCATGGCGCGCTCCGCCGCGTCGTTGCGCGAAACCATCAAGACCGAGCCGTCGGGCAGGGCAACGGGCACATTGATTACCTGCCCGCCAAAGGGGCTCCAGTGCCACCAGCTGTCGTGATCCTCGGGGGCGGGCAGACGCAGACGCCGCGGTCGCGGCATGTAGTCGGCGAAGCTCTGCAGGCTGCCGTCGGGGGCGTAGAGGGTGTACTCCATTTCGCTGCCAGCGTGGTAGCGCGGCAATGCGCTGATCGGTTGGTCGGCACTGTAACCCTCGCTGACCGTGCGCGCCTGCAGCAGCAGAATGCTGCGCCGCAGATCGTCCCGGGTGCCGTAGGTATGCACCGCTGACAGGCTGGAACCCAGTACAAAGACCAGCAGCAGGGCGACGAGGATGCGCAGACGCAGGCTGCGCCGAGATCTTGTCAGCTTGCTGTCAGCTAGCGCTGGCATAGTGGCGCCCGCCAATAATATTGAGAATATTTATCATTTGTATTTTTCATCAGGGGAGTCAGCACGCATGCCAGCACAAAGCACACATCTGCACAAGCGGTTTAGCCCAGCGCTCTTGGCGCTGGCCGTGGCCGCAGCGCCGGCCTTTGCCGAGGAAGATGACAACAGCAACGTGGTCGAGCTCAAGGAGGTCGTGGTCACGGCGGCTGGTTATGAGCAGCAGCTGATCGATGCGCCGGCGTCTATCACGGTCATTACCCAGGAAGACCTGGAAGGCAAATACTACCGCGATGTGACTGACGCTCTGCAGGATATTCCCGGTTTGTCCATCGAAGGGGGCGCTGGCGGCAAGCTGGAAAGCACCAGCATCAATATTCGTGGCCTGGGTGAGAGTTACACGCTGTTCCTGATCAACGGCAAACCGCTGGGCGCCTCCACTGAGGCCTACTACAACGGCTTTGGCAGCGCGACTCAGGTTGGCTGGCTGCCGCCGCTTAACGCGATCGAGCGGATCGAGGTGATTCGCGGCCCGATGTCCTCGCTGTACGGTTCCAGTGCGCTGGCCGGGGTGATCAACATCATCACCAAGGAAGTGGCAGACGCGTGGAACGGGCGCATCAGCTATGACCACCTGCTGCAGGAAAATGACGACGCCGGCACGGCGCGTCAGGCCAACTTCTACCTCAGCGGTCCGCTGGTCGAAGATCGCCTGGGTTTGACCCTGTATGGCTCCAGCTATGAGCGCGACGAGGATGAAATCCAGGGTGGCTACACCGCCAAGGAGCGCATCGATGGCACTGCTCAGCTGAACCTGAAAGTCAATGACGCTAACAGCCTTGAGCTGGAGGGTGGCCGTGCCGAGCACGACAACGAGCGCACCGCCAAGTCCGGCTCCCCGGGAGAGATGAACAACATTCGCACCCATTACGGCCTGACTCACACCTTGCGCTGGGGCGAGCGATTCGAGACGCGCAGCTTCCTGATCGATGAGGAAGTGGAGATCGAGAATGGCAGTGTCGAGTCCGCCTACACCAGCACCCTGGCCAACACCAAGACAGTGCTTCCGCTGGCAAATCAGACCATGACCCTGGGCGCCGAGTACAAGTGGGAAACCACCGATCACGACGCCAGCCGCTTCTACGGTGGCGCCAACAGCCTGTCGCTGGAGCGCTGGCAGCGCGCGCTGTTTATCGAAGATGAATACTATGTCACCGATGATCTGTCGCTAACCGGCGGCCTGCGCTACGACGAAAACGAGCACTATGGTGAAGAGCTGATTCCTCGTCTGTATGCGGTCTACCGCATGACTGACCACTGGGTGCTCAAGGGCGGGGTGAGCGGTGGCTACAAGGCGCCAACGCTGAAACAGGCAGATCCGAACATTGTTGAGAACGCCGCTCGCAGCCGCGCCTTTGACATGGGCAACGCCGACCTCAAACCGGAAAGCAGCATCAACTACGAAGCCGGTCTGATGTGGGACGCGGCTAACGGCATCAACGCTGGTGCGACCGTCTACTACACCGAGTTTGAAGATCAGATCGGCCGCAAGGTGATCTGTGATACCCGCGACGGCTCGGACCCGGTCTGCGAAGTTAACGGGGTGCAGCGCCAGTACATCAACCAGTACACCAACCACGACTCCGCCGAGCTGCACGGGGTGGAGCTGTTCTTCAATGTGCCGCTGGGGCCGGTTGATCTGAAGACCAACTACACCTACTCCGACAGCGAAATCACCGAGTCCAAGGATTCGCCGGAGAGCGTTGGTCAGCCGTTCAACAACCTGCCCAAGCATATGGTCAACGTGGGGGTGGACTGGGCCGCAACCGAGGCGCTGGGCGTTTGGGCCAAAGCCCGATACAAGAGCCGTACGGTGGAGGACTCCAGCAGTCAGCTGCCGTCTTACACCCTGGTTGACGTCGGAGCGCTGTATCGCGTGAGCGACAACTTTGATGTCTATGGCGGGCTCTACAACCTGTTCGACAAGGAAGTGACCGCCGAGGATTACGGCAAGACCCTGGATGGTCGCCG
Organism: Pseudomonas abyssi; assembly: GCF_003444685.1. NCBI lineage: Bacteria > Pseudomonadati > Pseudomonadota > Gammaproteobacteria > Pseudomonadales > Pseudomonadaceae > Pseudomonas > Pseudomonas abyssi. Next base: position 79,973 of record NZ_LMAZ01000001.1, read on the forward strand.
CCTGAACCTGGGTGTTGCTTTCAACTTCTAGGTCGCGGCGCGCCGAGTGGCGTCGGGTCTCAGAGTGCCTGACGCTGTGTGAGCCGGTAGCCCAGCCCGCGCAGGGTTTCAATACTGGCGTCGGCACCTGCCTTCGCCAGTTTGCGGCGCAGTCGTGATACCGCCGCCTCAATGGCATTGGGCGTGACGGCTTGGTCCAGTGCGTACAGGCGCTCCTCCAGATGATCCTTGACCACGACCCGTGGCGCGCAGCGCAGTAGCTCTTCGAGTAACGCCAGTTCGCGCTTGGGTAGCACCAGCGGGCGGGCATCGACCTGCACATCGCGGTGCTGCTCGCAGAAGCTCAGGTTGCCTATGTGCAGGCGGCTGTCGGGGCGCGGCCCCGCGCGACGCAATATGGCGCGCAGGCGGGCTTCGAGCTCGGCCATCTCAAAGGGTTTGAGCAGGTAGTCGTCGGCTCCGGCGTCCAGGCCGGCGATGCGGCTGTCCAGTGCGTCGCGGGCGGTGAGAATCATGCAGGGCAGGTGAAGGTTGCGGCTGCGGCTGCGCTGGCTCAACAGCTGCAGGCCATCCATGTCCGGCAGCCCCAGATCCAGCAGCATGGCGTCGTACTGGCTGAGTTCCAGCATCGCCAGTGCGGCCTTGCCGTCCTCGGCGCTGTCGACGACAAAACCGCTGCGGCGCAAATGGCGACCGAGCAGATCGCGCAGGGAGGGATGGTCTTCGACGATGAGTAGCTTCATAGCCTGGATTTCCTGTCGGCGTGTCAGTCTGTGGTCAGCCGGGTTTACGATAGTGATAGGCATTCTTATTCAGCGCCTGTGCTGGGCGCAAGTCATGGAACCTCCCGATGAGTGATCTTTCTTCGCCGACGCCCTGGCTGTCGGTCGTGGCGCGGCGGCGTATGGATGTCGCGGCACGCTGTCTGTTGGCGGTGCTGGGCGGCTATGTGCTGACCGCGCTTTGCACCGCCAGTCTGGCACGGCTGCTGCCTGGCGAGCCGGCACAGGCGGTGCTGGCGGCAACCCAGCTGTCCTTTCTGATCTACTGCGTACTGGTGATCTGGGCGTTTTCTGCCGGGAGTGCGCTGCGCGCCTGGTTGGTCGCGTTGCTCTGCTGCCTGACGCCGCTGGCGCATCTGCTGTCGGTGGAGGTGTTGTGAACGGCATGGGTTTTCGTCAAAGTAATGCCTGGCTGCACACCTGGGTCGGGTTGCTGCTGGGCTGGTTGCTGTACGCGGTCTTTCTGACCGGCACCCTGAGTTTTTTCCAGGATGAGATCAGTTACTGGATGAAACCCGAGCTGCACGCGGCCACACCGGGCCCGCAGAGCGCCCAGTTGGCGCTGGAGCAGTTGCAACGCCGTGCGCCTGATGCGCAGCTCTGGCAGATCGATTTGCCGGATGAACGCGATCCGGAGCTGCAGGTTCAGTGGTTTGCTCCGGGTGAGCATATCGGCAAAAGGGGAGGCGAGCGGCTGACGTTGGACGCGGCAAGCGGTGAGCCTCTGCAGGTGCGTGAAACGCGGGGCGGGGGCTTTCTTTATCGTTTTCACTTCGAGCTGTATGCCATGCCGCGCCAGACCGCGCGCTGGATCGTCGGCATCGCGACCTTTGTGATGCTGGTGGCCATTGTCAGTGGGGTGGTGACGCACAAGAAGCTCTTCAAGGATTTCTTCACCTTCCGCCCGGCCAAGGGGCAGCGCTCCTGGCTGGATGCCCACAATGCCACCGCCGTGCTGGCGCTGCCTTTTCATTTCATGATCACCTACAGCGGCTTGTTGCTGTTCATGTTCATGCTGATGCCCTGGGGTGTGCAGAGCCAGTATCAGGGCAACATGCAGGCGTTCTTCGGCGAGCTGCGCAGTCGCGGTGAGCCTATGGCCCAGGTGGTTGCCGAGCCCGCTGCGCTGACCCCGTTGGCGTCGCTGCTGGAGCAGGCTGACGCACGCTGGGAGCGCGGGGTGGCAAGCATCCGCATTACCCGGCCCAACACCTCGGCGGCGCAGATCGAGCTGCGCGCGCAGGGCGGTGACAGCCTGCTGCACCGGGGCGGTGCCGAGCGACTGCTGTTCGATGGCGTCAGCGGCGCTGCACTGGAGCAGCCGGCAGACAGCGCGCCGGCGGTGGCCAGTGCGGTTTATAATGTGTTCTCCAGCCTGCACCTGATCCGCTTTGCCGGCCCGCCGCTGCGCTGGCTGTTCTTTGTCAGTGGCCTGCTGGGCACGGCGATGATCGCTACCGGCCTGGTGCTGTGGGTGGTCAAGCGGTTGCCGCAGCGTATCAAGGCCGGGCATACACCACTGGGGCATCGCCTGGTTGAGGTGCTGAACGTTGGCACCATCGCCGGTTTGCCCTGCGCCATCGCGGCCTATTTTCTGGCTAACCGGCTGCTGCCGGCACAGTTGTCGGGCCGGTTGGACTGGGAGATCAATGCGTTCTTTCTGGTCTGGGCGCTGTGCCTGCTGCATCCGCTGCTGCGTACGTCGCGGCAGGCCTGGTTGGAGCAGCTGGCAGTTGGGGCCCTGCTGTTCGCTAGTCTGCCGCTGCTCGGTCTGCTGACGGCTCACAGTGGGCTGCTCAGTAGCTTTGGGCGCGGTGACTGGCTGTTGGCCGGCATGGACCTGACCCTGCTGGCAACCGCGACGGGGTTGGCGTTTGCTACCTGGAAACTGGCCCGACACCAGCCGCTCGTGCGCGTTGCCCGCCCGCGCCCTGCGCCACGTCAGAAGGAGGTCGCGCTGTGATTCTGTTGACGCTGTTGCTGTGTCTGCTGGGCATGGCCTGTCTCTGCCTGGCCATGCCCAGGCATTTTGAGGCGGCCTGTGGGGGCAAGCCGGCCGCCGCTCAGGGGCGAGCACTGCGGCTGCTCGGCTGGGGGCTGTTGCTGCTGGCGCTCTGGCCTGCTGTGCGTGCGGCGGGCCCGTCGGTGGGGCTTGCGCTCTGGGCTGCCGCGCTAACGCCGGCGGCGGTGCTCAGCTTGCTGCTGCTCAGTTACCGACCGCGCTGGCTGGCGCCGTTACTGCTGCCGTTGCTGGTTTGGGCGCCCGGAGCGGAGCGCGGGCGCAAGTAGGCCTATGGGCCGGGTGAGCTATCAGGGATTCAGCGCGTCGCGCGCCGCTGCGCTGCTGGCCCGGAAGAACGCCTGGCCGCTGTCGGTTTCGCTCCAGTCTGCGTAGGCATTGAGCTGCGCATCTGTCAGGTCGCGATAAACGTAGGCCAGCGTCTGCGGCAGATTGGGTTCCATCTGCGCGCGGATGCTGCCGCGGCGCTGGTTGGCCAGGCCGTCCGGGATGGTCAGCAGGCCGCCAAGCATGTCGTTGGCACTTTGCGTGGCCAGGCTGGCCAGCGCGAGGGAAACCTCCTCGCCCATATCCAGCGCCGGCAGCTGCTGGCCAAGGCGTTGCAGTGTGGCTTCGCGCTCGGCGCTGAGGGTCAGCGGTGGCAGGCCGTTCTGCATCCGGCTGACTTCTGCTGGAGAGGTGGCGCGGGTCTCGGCAGCAACCACTGCCTGGCCCAGCTCTGAGCGATAGAACTCGCGGGCGTCGGTCAGCTGCTCATCGGACAGGTTGACCGCCAGGCTTGCCATGGCACGGGCGTGCATGCGCTCGGGCTCAAAGCGTTCGTTGCTTTTGCGCAGCAGGTTCTCGGCGACGGCAGCCGGCAGTTGTGCAGCATAGCGGCTGCGCGCTTTTTCCAGCGCCTGCTGAAAGTGCGCCTGATGGGTTTCCATGCCAGAGGCACGGTACAGCTGGGAGGTGTCGGCCTGAGCGCTCATGCCGAAGCTGAGCAGGCTGACAAACAGGGCACCGCAAGTGGCGCGCAGTAAAAGTCGGGTCATGGTGGTCTCTGTTGAAGTGCGGGAGCTACATAACAGCCGCGTGAAATATCTTGCCTGCAACCGGCATTGGCATAACAATGCGATGTTGCCTTCGTTGCTGCTCACTCGGGCGGATGTTCATCCGTGCGCGTGATTAGGCCCTCCGTATCAGTGACGAACAGGCGTCCTTCCCTTTGAGTAGTGTCACTATGCCCGAGTTCCCTTTGGTGCCGGCCCGTCGCTTCGTGAGCATGGCCGATGAGTTGGCCGAGCGCGGCTGGTCGGTACAGGAGCAATTGTTGCCTGAGCCTCTGGCGCAGGCGTTGGAGTCTGATTGTCGTGCCCTGTGGCAGCAGGATGACCTGAGCCCGGCCGCCATCGGGCGGGGTGACGGCCAGCTGGTGGCGCCTGGCATTCGTGGTGATTACACGCGCTGGCTGGATGACTGTCCGCAAACCTCCGCCGGTCGCACCTACCTGGCGCTGATGGACGGCGTGCGCGAAACCCTCAACCGCAGCCTGTTTCTGGGGCTGGATACCTTTGAGACCCACTATGCCTTGTACCCGCCGGGTGCAGGGTATCAGCGCCATCTCGACCGTTTTCAGGATAACCCGCTGCGTACCATCTCGGTGGTAAGCTACCTGAATACGGCCTGGCAGCCGGGTGATGGCGGTGAGCTTCGTCTTTACCTGCCGGACGGCGAGGTGGATGTGGCGCCTCGCGCCGGCACTGTCGTGGTCTTTACCAGTGCCGACATCGAGCACGAAGTGTTGGCTTCGCGCTTTGAGCGCGCCAGCCTGACCGGCTGGTTTCGCCGTCGCCCGGATAATCCGCTGCTGCGCTGACCCCCCAGTCGCGCAGCGTCGACAGGAGTTTGCGTGGAAAAAATTCTGGTCAGCGCCTGCCTGCTTGGGCAGCGCGTTCGCTATGACGGCGGCGGTTTTCAGCCGCTGCAACAGCTGCTGGCGTGGCAGGCGCAGGGGCGTCTGGTGGTCGTCTGTCCTGAAGTGGTGGGTGGATTACCAACGCCGCGCGCGCCGGCGGAAATTCCGGGCGGGCAGGGCGCGCTGGTACTGAACGGCGAACGGCCCGTGCGCACCGATCAGGGCGAGGATGTGACCGAGGCCTTTGTTCGCGGTGCCGGGCAGGCCGTGGCTCTGGTACGTCAGCACGGCATCCACTACGCGCTGCTCAAGGCGCGCAGCCCTTCCTGTGGCAATGTCGAAAATTACGATGGCAGCTTTTCTGGTGTGCGGGTCAGCGGTGAAGGGGTTACCGCGGCTGCGCTGCGGCAGGTGGGGGTGCGGGTTTTCAATGAAGAGCAGGTCGCTGAGCTGGCGGCGTTGCTTTGAGTTGGCCGCAGTCCATGAGCGGGGCTGTGCGGCGTAGCGAGCGAAAACCAGCAGGAGTGCAGGCACCAGAGGCGCGGACACGCCTTTGGCTTAGTCCGCCCTACCGCGCCGTGCCTTCTCAGAGCGGTTGATCGTGCTACCAGTCTTGGTTTTGGCAGCGAAACGCCCGGCGAGAATCCTGCTATTACGCGGAAAAAAGGGACGCAACCCTGTGGTTGCGCCCCTTTTTGCGTTGCTGCGAGCTGCTTAGAACAGTACGCGAACGCGGATGGTGCCTTTGACCTGCTGGATTTTCTCCAGTGCCAGGTCCGAGTACTCGGCGTCGACGTCGATGACGACGTAGCCGACTTTCTCGTTGGTCTGCAGGAACTGACCGCAGATGTTGATACCGTTGGCGGCGAACACCTGGTTGATCTCGCTCATGACGCCCGGCACGTTCTCGTGGATGTGCAGCAGGCGATGCTTGCCCGGGTGCGACGGCAGCGCCACTTCCGGGAAGTTGACCGACGTGATGGAGGTGCCGTTGTCGCTGTAACGTACCAGCTTCTCGGCGACTTCCAGACCGATGTTGGCTTGCGCTTCCATGGTCGAGCCGCCAATGTGCGGGGTCAGGATGCAGTTCTGGAACTCGCGCAGCGGGCTGACAAATTCTTCACCGTTGGCGCGTGGCTCAACCGGGAACACGTCGATAGCGGCGCCGCTCAGGTGCTTGTCGCCCAGTGCGGCGGCCAGCGCGTCGATGTCGACCACGGTGCCGCGGGCGGCGTTGATCAGGATGCCGCCCTGCTTCATGGTGCGGATTTCCTTCTCGCCGATCATCCATTTGGTCGCGGCGGTTTCCGGTACGTGCAGGGTGACGATGTCGGCTTCGGCCAGCAGTTCTGCCAGCGAGCCTACCTGCGTAGCATTACCCAGCGGCAACTTGGTCACCACATCGTAGAACAGTACCTGCATGCCCAGGCCTTCAGCCAGCACGGACAGCTGCGTACCGATCGAGCCGTAGCCGATGATGCCGAGCTTCTTGCCGCGGATCTCGAAGGAGCCCGTTGCGCTCTTGCTCCAGCCACCTTCGTGACAGGCAGCGTTCTTTTCCGGAATGCCGCGCAGCAGCAGGATTGCCTCGGCCAGCACCAGTTCGGCAACCGAGCGGGTGTTGGAGTAGGGGGCGTTGAATACGGCTACGCCACGACGCATGGCCGCGTCCAGGTCTACCTGGTTGGTGCCGATACAGAAGCAGCCAACCGCGACCAGTTTGTGCGCCTGCGCAAAGACCTCTTCGGTCAGTTGGGTGCGCGAGCGAATGCCGACGAAATGGGCGTCGGCAATGGACTCCTTCAGCTGCTCTTCAGGCAGCGAGCCGGTGTGGTACTCGATGTTGGTGTAACCGGCTGCCTTCAGTGTGTCAACGGCGGTCTGGTGTACGCCCTCGAGCAGCAGGAACTTGATCTTGCTTTTGTCCAGCGAGGTGTTGGCCATGGTGTGAGTTACCCGGGTGCTGATATCGGAAAGTCCGAGCAGGCCACTTTGGTCACAGATGACAGAAGGGGCCTGGTTCGGAAGTCGCGTATGCTAGCATAATCTGCCTTTTTTGATGCCCGTGAACGCATGAAATGTGTTCAGGCACTGCATGAATTCCCTTTGAGAGCTCGCCATGACCCCAGATGCTGTGATTGCAACCCTCAAGACACTGGTCGACCCGGACAAGGTGCGGGTGGACGCCGAGTCCCTCGACAATTGGGGCAAGGACTGGACCAAGCACTTTGCGCCGGCCCCTCTGGCGATTGTTTTTCCCAAGACGGTCGAGCAGGTGCAGGCGGTGGTGCGCTTTGCCAATGAGCAGAAGCTGGCGTTGGTGCCCTCTGGCGGTCGTACCGGTCTGTCGGCTGCTGCCGTGGCCGCCAACGGCGAGATCGTGGTGTCGTTCGATTACATGAATCAGATTGGCGAGTTCAATGCGTACGACCGCACCGTGGTCTGCCAGCCCGGCGTTGTCACCGCGCAGCTGCAGCAGTTTGCCGAGGAAAAGGGGCTGTACTACCCGGTGGACTTCGCTTCCGCCGGTTCCAGCCAGATTGGTGGCAATATCGGCACCAATGCCGGCGGTATCAAGGTGATTCGCTATGGTATGACCCGCAACTGGGTGGCCGGCCTGAAAGTCGTTACCGGCACCGGCGAGCTGCTGGAGCTGAACCGTGACCTGATCAAGAACGCCACCGGCTACGATCTGCGTCAGCTGTTTATCGGCGCCGAAGGCACGCTGGGTTTTGTGGTTGAGGCGACCATGCGTCTGGAACGCGCACCGAAGAACCTGACCGCGATGGTGCTGGGCACGCCGGACTTTGATTCGATCATGCCGGTGTTGCACGCCTTCCAAGACAAGCTGGATCTGACCGCCTTCGAGTTCTTCTCCGACAAGGCGATGGCCAAGATCATGGGCCGTGGCGATGTGCCCGCGCCGTTCGAAACCGAGTGCCCGTTCTACGCGCTGCTGGAGTTCGAGGCGATCAGCGAAGACATCGCCAACGACGCGCTGGCGACCTTCGAGCATTGCGTCGAACAGGGCTGGGTGCTCGATGGCGTCATGAGCCAGAGTCAGCAGCAGCTGGAAAACCTGTGGAAGCTGCGCGAGTTTATCTCCGAGACCATCTCCCACTGGACGCCCTACAAGAACGACATCTCCGTCACCGTCGGCAAGGTGCCGGCCTTCCTGCATGACATCGACAATATCGTTGGCGAGCATTACCCGGATTTCGAGATCGTCTGGTTCGGCCATATTGGCGATGGCAATTTGCACCTGAATATCCTCAAGCCGGAGAACCTGTCCAAGGACGAGTTCTTCGCCAAGTGCGCCACGGTCAACAAGTGGGTGTTCGAGATCGTCGAGAAGTACAACGGCTCGATCTCCGCCGAGCACGGTGTTGGCATGACCAAACGCGACTACCTGACCTACAGCCGCAGCCCGGCCGAGATTGCCGTGATGAGGTCGATCAAGGCGGTATTCGACCCCAACGGCATCATGAATCCGGGCAAGATATTTAACTGACAGCGGCAAGCGGCAAGCGGCAAGCGGCAAGCTTCAAGCAAAACCAAAAGCAAAGCCTCAAGCGAAAAGCGACAGGCGAAAGCAAAGCGGTATGTAACAGCCAGGGCGGGAGCAGGGTATATGACCTACCAGCATCAGTATGTGGACGGCAGTGTGATCGATCTGCCGATGGGCAAGGTGGTGTGTGTCGGGCGCAACTACGCCGAGCACGCCCGCGAACTGAACAACCCGGTGCCAACCGAGCCACTGCTGTTTATCAAGCCGGCCACCTCGGTAGTGCCAATGACGCCGCCGATCGAGCTGGTGCAGGGCCGTGGGCCGGTGCACTACGAAACCGAGATTGCCCTGCTGATCGGTGCGCCCTTGAGCGGCATGGTCAGTGAAGAAGAGGCAGAGGCGGCAATTGTTGGTGTTGGTCTGGCGCTCGACCTGACCCTGCGTGAATTGCAGGATCAGTTGAAGGGCAAGAGCCACCCGTGGGAGCGTGCCAAGTGCTTCGACGGTGCCTGCCCGCTGTCGCCCTTTGTGCCGAAAGCCGAGGCGGGTGATCTGCATGCGCTGGCCCTGCAACTGGATATCAACGGTGAGCGCCGCCAGTACGGCACGGCTGCCGAGATGATTACGCCGATTGTGGCGCTGCTGCGGCATATCGCTACCCAGTTCACTCTGCTGCCGGGGGACGTGGTGATCACCGGGACCCCTGCCGGTGTAGGAGTACTCAAGCCAAACGATGCGCTGAGTCTGGCGATCCCGGGCCGGTTGCAAATCGACACGCGTATCGCCGGATGAACCTGCGGCGCTGGCGCCGGTCCCAGCAGGGCTGTCAACGTCTGGAGCGCCGATGAAAAAGCTGCTGTTTGCCCTTGTTCTGCTGCTGGTGCTGGGCGGTGCCGTGCTCCATTACCTGCATTTGGACGTGCTCTGGTGGCACAGCTGGCGGATGCAGCAGGCGCCAGCGCATCATGACTCGCTCGCGCTGGACCGCTATCGCGTGGATATTCAGGCGCAACCCATCGAGGGGCTGGACGACGATGTGTCGGCCCTGACCTTCAATCCGCAGACCGGCACGCTGTTTGCGGTGCTTAACGGTGAGCCGCTGCTGGTCGAGCTGTCGGCTGAGGGCCAGTTGCTGCGCAAGGTGCGCATCAACGGTGTGCAGGACATGGAGGGGCTCACCTATGTGGCGGGAAGCCGCTTTGTTATCGCTGAGGAGCGCACCCAGCGGCTGATCGAGATCGAGATTGCCGATGACGCTACAGAGCTGGACGTCACTGGAGCGCCCAGCCTGACCATCGGGCTTGATCTCAATGGCAACAAGGGCTTTGAGGGCCTGTCCTGGGATCAGCGGCAGCAGCGTTTGCTGGTAGTCAAGGAGCGCGACCCGCTGCGCGTGCTGGCGGTCACCGGCTTTGTCAGCGCGCCGCCGGGCGCTCCGATCGCCATTCGTATCGAGGAACTGAAATCCCCTGACTCGCCTTGGTTGTTCATGCGCGACCTGTCTTCCCTGAGCCTGCACGATGACACCGGGCATCTGCTGCTGCTCAGCGACGAGTCAAACATGCTGGTCGAGTACGACGAAGACAGCCACCCTCGCAGTCTGCTGGGGTTGTGGCGCGGCATGCACGGCCTGGAGCACACGGTGCCACAGGCCGAAGGCTTGGCGATGGATGAGCAGCGGCGGCTGTATCTGGTCAGCGAGCCGAACCTGTTCTATCGCTTTGTGCCGGGTGAGTAGCGCGCCCGGGTCTGCTGCCTCAGCTGCGTTCGATGCTGCGTACACCCTGAGGCGTGCCCAGCAGCAGCACATCGGCCGGGCGGGCGGCGAACAGTCCGTTGCAGACCACACCGACAATGGCGTTGAGGTCGGCTTCCAGTTGCTTGGGGTTAACAATCGACATGTTGTAGACGTCGAGGATGACATTGCCGTTGTCGGTCACGCAGCCTTCACGGTAGACCGGGTCGCCACCGAGCTTGACGATTTCGCGGGCTACATGGCTGCGCGCCATCGGGATGACTTCGACCGGTAGCGGGAAGTTGCCGAGCACCGGTACCAGCTTGCTCTCATCGGCGATGCAGATGAAGGTGTCGGCAACCGCGGCAACGATTTTCTCGCGGGTCAGGGCTGCGCCGCCGCCCTTGATCAGCTCCAGGTTTTCGTTGCTTTCGTCGGCGCCGTCGACATAGAAGTCCAGCTGCGGCACGCCGTTGAGGTCGTAGACCGTGATGCCGTGGCTTTTCAGGCGCTCGGCAGTGGCTTCGGAGCTGGCGACGGCGCCGTCGAAGGCCAGCTTGTGTTTGGCCAGAGCGTCGATAAAGCAGTTGGCGGTGGAGCCGGTACCAACGCCGACAATGCTGTTTGCATCCAGATGCGGCAGTAGACGCTCAACGGCGGCCTGTCCTACCGCCTGTTTCATTTCGTCCTGGGTCATCTTGGCTCCTCATCGCGGGCTGTGCAAAAGCGCGATTATACGGTGCAGCACGGGGCGCGTGTAGTCGCGGGGGCTGTGATTCGCTAGACTTGCGCCTTTCCCATTTCCCCGATCAGTTGACCTCACCCATGCTGGAAACCTACGTCAAGAAGATCCTCTGCTCTCCGGTTTACGATGTGGCGGTGGAAACCCCGGTGCACCCCGCGCCCTTTCTCTCCGAGCGGCTGGGCAACAGCGTGCTGCTCAAGCGCGAAGACCTGCAGCCGGTGTTCTCCTTCAAGATTCGCGGTGCCTACAACAAGCTGGCGCAGTTGACCGACGAACAGCGTGCTTGCGGTGTGGTGGCGGCGTCTGCCGGCAACCATGCCCAGGGCCTGGCCTACGCTGCTCGTCATATGGGCGTGAAGGCGACTATCGTGATGCCGCGCACCACGCCCGAGATCAAGGTCAAGGCGGTGCGCGCACGCGGCGGCAAGGTGGTGTTGCACGGCGACGCCTTTGATGAGGCGCTGGCCTATTCGCAGAAGCTGGTTAAGGAAAAGGGCTTCGTCTATATCCACCCTTACGACGACCCGGACACCATTGCCGGTCAGGGTACCGTGGCAATGGAAATTCTGCGTCAGGTGCAGGGTCCGCTGAATGCGATCTTCGTCCCGGTCGGTGGGGGCGGCCTGATCGCCGGTATCGCCGCCTACGTAAAGTATCTGCGCCCGGACATCAAGGTGATCGGCGTCGAACCGCAGGATTCAGCCTGTCTGCAGGCCGCCATGGCCGCCGATGAGCGGGTGGTGCTCGGCCAGGTGGGGCTGTTTGCCGACGGCGTAGCGGTGGCGCAGATCGGTGAGCACACCTTCGAGGTCTGTCGCCGGTATGTTGATGAAGTGATTACCGTGACCACCGACGAGATGTGCGCCGCGATCAAGGATATTTACGACGATACCCGTTCCATCTGCGAGCCGGCGGGTTGCCTGGGCGTTGCCGGGATCAAGAAATATGTCGAGCGCGAGGGCTGCAGTGGTCAGGTGCTGGTGGCCATCGACTCCGGCGCCAACATCAACTTTGATCGTCTGCGTCATGTGGCCGAGCGTGCCGAGATCGGCGAGAAACGGGAAGCTCTGCTGGCGGTGACCATTCCGGAAAAGCCCGGCAGCTTCAAGCACTTCTGCGAAGCCATCGGCAAGCGCGCGATTACCGAGTTCAACTATCGCTATCACACCGGCAGCGAGGCGCACATCTTCGTGGGTGTGCAGACTCACCCTGAACTCGATCCGCGCGACAAGCTGGTCAGTCAACTGGCCGAAGATGGCTTTCCGGTGCTGGATCTGACCGACAACGAGCTGGCCAAACTGCATATTCGGCACATGGTCGGTGGGCACGCCGAGCACGTAACCGACGAACAGGTGTTTCGCTTCGAGTTTCCGGAGCGTCCGGGCGCGCTGTTCAACTTCCTCAACAAGCTGGGCGGGCGCTGGAATATCTCGATGTTCCACTACCGTAACCACGGCGCAGCCTATGGTCGCGTCGTCGCCGGCCTGCAGGTACCGGCAAGTGAGCGCCATCTGCTGCCGGCGGCGCTCGATGGCATCGGTTACCAGTACTGGGACGAAACCGATAACCCGGCCTACCGACTTTACCTGGGCTGAGCCTCTTCGGGCTTGCTCAGCTGCGAGCGGTTGCGTCCAGCGGCCTTGGCCTGGTAAAGCGCGGTGTCGGCCTGGTGGACCAGGTCGTGCGGGCTCCATTGCGGCTGGGGTATCAGGCTCGCAGCGCCGATGCTGACCGTCAGGCGTCCGTGCTCCACGGTGGTGTGCGGGTGGCGGATATTCAGCTTGGCGATGGCGTCATGAATCCGCTCGGCAACCTGCAGGCATTGGCTGGCGCCCGCGCCGGGCAGAATGACGGCAAACTCCTCCCCGCCGTAGCGGCATACGCAATCCCCTTCACGCATCAGGCAGCTGTTCAGCGCCGTGGCAACCTGTTGCAGCGCATCGTCCCCGGCCTGGTGCCCCAGCTCATCGTTGAAATGCTTGAAATGATCGACATCCAGCATCAGCAGTCCAAGCGGCGTTTGCTCCCGGCGTAGGCGTCGCCATTCGCTGATCAGCGTCTTGTCAAAGTAGCGCCGGTTGAACAGGCCGGTCAGTCCGTCCTGGTGGGATAGCTGCTGCAGGCGTGCCGCCAGCTGCAGCTGCTCACTGTTGTCGCGCCCCACGCAGATGAGGTAGTCCCGGCCCAGGCGGCGCAGGTGGCGCACACTGACTTCCAGCGGCCGATTCTGGCCATCGCGTCTTATCACCCGTTTCTGAAAGATGGCGTCGCCCTGGCTGTGAATCATGCTGCTCAGTTCTTCCAGCCACTTGATGGCACCCGGCATCACGTCATTGGGTGCTATGCGCAGGATCTCAAGCAGCTCTGCTTCGCTGTAGCCCAGACTTTGCCAGCAGGTACGGTTGAGATAGACGACCTCAAGCGGCTCCAGCCCGAGTATGAACAGGGCGTCGTGGCTGTGATCGGTCATATCGTGGATCAGTTTCAGGCGTGCCTGGTTGTGCTGCAGGCTTTCCTCGGTGTCCTGGCGACGCTTTACCTCGGCCTGCAGTTGATGATTACTGCGTGCCAGTTGCTGACTGCGCTGGGCGCCGCGCACAGTCAGTAATAGCGAGATGCACAGCAGCAGTGCGGCCAGCGCGCCGGAGACCACAACCATCAGCGGCAGGTGTGTGGTGGTGCTGGCGAGCAATTGATGAGTGGGCTGCATGACCAGCGCAAAATTGCTGTTGTCCGCCAGGGTGACCGGGCTGCTCACGCGCCACGGGGCCGCCTGATAGTCGCTCTCGGAGCGGTACAGTGCCACGCCTTGCTCCTCGAAGCGCAGGCTGCGATCTGCTGCCTGCAGCTCGCTGAGCAGATCGTTGATCAGAACTTCGACGCGAAAGATGCCCAGCAGAAAGCCGTCAAAGCGACGTACGTCGCCGCTGATGCGGTGCAGCGGTATGTAGTAGGCAAGCCCCAATCCGCCCTGCACCAGCTCGAAGGAGTTGCTCAAGCGCGGTTGGCCGCTGTCACGGGCCGCCAGCAGCAGCGGATAGTTGGGGTGATCGGGTTTATAGGTCAGGCCAATGGCGGCCTCGTTGCCATTCAGTGGTTCGATCCAGCGCATGCGAAAGCTGGCATCCATCCACTCGATGGCCTGAAAGTTGTGATAGTCGCGTAGCAGCTGGCTCGCGTTGCGGGTCCACAGGTCTCGGTTTTCGCGGTGCTGCGGCCAGCGTTCGGCGAGGCGCAGCAAGGTGGCGGCCTGCTGTTCGAAGCGGGTCTGAATCTGGTGGGCGAGGGCATCAGCCTCGATCTGCAGGCGGGCACGGGCTTGCTCTTGCTCCGCGTTCAGCAGCGCCTGCCACAGCAGATACAGCGCCAATGCCAGGATGCAGAATAATGCGAGAATCAGTCGCGGAAACTGTTTGATTGGCGCAGGTATGGCTGTAGCGGGCATGGCAGTTCTCTGGACGGCAGAGGCTGGGCTGTTGCTGTTCTGGCACCAGGTTGCAAGCAGCCTGCCCGGCCACCAGCAAAGCCTATACCTGCGTCACCACCCACCCCTGTGGCGGTTCTGCGTGTTGTCGCCCTGCCTCGTTAGCATAGTGATAGCACAGTGCTTGCAGCCAGGCCAGTGCTCAGCCGCGCGCAGCCGCCAACATAATCTGCCATTGGTCTGGTTTCACCGGCATGACCGACAGACGGTTGCCTCGCCGCAGCAGGGCCAGATCCTCCAGACCGGCCAGCTCGCGCAGCTGGTCGAGGCTGAACAGGCGCGGGAACTTTTCTTCGAAGGCGACGTCCACCGCGACCCAAGGAAGGCGATCCTCGCTGGCCCGGGCGTCGTGATACGGGTTGTTCGGGTCAAGCGCTGTGCGGTCAGGGTAGGGCGAGCTGGTGATGCGGCCGACGCCGGCCAGACCTGGCGGTTGGCAGCTGGAGTGATAGAAAAGAAAGCTGTCTCCGGGTTGCATCTCTCGCATGAAGTTGCGCGCCTGATAATTGCGTACTCCATCCCAGACGCCTTGCTGCAGGTGCTGCAGGTCGTCGATCGCGAAGGCGTCAGGCTCAGACTTGAGCAGCCAGTAGGCCATGATGTGTTCCCCGATTGTTGACAAGTTTGTGACAAAGGTGTAGGAAAACGGTTGATACGCAGCGACAATTAGTCTCATTCAGGGGGCGCTGCGCAATTCATATTATTAGATTGCCATTATCGTCAGGAGGCAACGCGTGCGACGCAAACCAGATTTGCTTTGGGTATTGGTTATTGTTTTCGGGTTGGGAGTGGTGACCACGGGGTATACCCAGAGTTACCTTGATCGCAGCGCTGAGACGCACATGCAGCGCGCGCCCTGATCAGGGCCTGCGATCGGTGACAACGGCGTCGAGTGGGATATCCCAGCTCGCGCCATCCAGATGTTCAACCTGTTGGCAGTGGTGCGCCAGGCCCAGTAGGCGAGGCCTGCGCGTGTGGGTGCGCCAGCGTCGCCAGGCGAAGGCCCGGTCATAGAAGCCGCCCCCCATGCCCAGACGGTTGCCCGCAGCATCAAACCCCACCAGGGGCAAAAACACCAGATCAAGACGCCAGGCCCTGGCTTGCAGGGCGCGCTGTGTCTGCGGCTCGCGGATGCCGAAGCGGTTGCGCTGCCAGCGCTGTCCTTTGACCAGGCGCTGAAAACGCATGGCTGTGGCGGGCCAGCGGCTGAGCACCGGCAGGTAGCAGTGTTTGCCCAGGCGCCGTGCGAGCCGCATCAGCGGAGCGGGGTCGATTTCACCGTCGTTGGCCAGATAAAAAGCGATATGCCGGGCGCGAATGAACCGCAGATCCTGTGCCATGGTGCGCTGCAGACGACGTGCAGCGGCACGTTGCTGGGCGCGGCTGAGGGCGCGGCGCCGCTGGCGCAGTTGACGGCGTAATTGGGTGCGGGAAACAGGCGGGTTCATGCTGAAAGGAGTCCCCAGAGTGCCGCTGCCGGGTTAGCCCTTGAACCCGAAAGTTCAAGGCGGAGATTACGGCGATACCTCAGGCTTTCCGTCATGCGGACGTGCACACTGGCACCGCGCGTAGTCCCCTGGTACAGGAGTATCGGCTCAGGGACATCTCCGGCTGGCCAACACCCCAGGGATGGGAGTCACTATACAGAAGTTTGTCGCTGACTTCGATGGCTGTCTGCTCTTGCCCGCTGCGCGCGGGCCGGGCTCAGCTCTGGTGCCCTTCCAGGGCCTGATCTAGGCGCTTGACCAGCTCGCTGATCTGGGCTTGTTGAGCACTCAGGTCGGCATTTTTCTGGTGGCTGCCTGTCAGCATGTCATGGCTGATGTTCAGCGCGGCCATGACGGCTATACGCTCGACGCCCACCACCTTGCCGCTGTTGCGGATGTCGCGCATGGTGGTGTCCAGGTGGCGCGCTGCCTGCTCCAGATTGGAGCGCTCTTCCGGCGGGCAGCTGACGCGATATTCCTTGTCGAGGATGTGCAGGGTGACGGTCAGGGGTTGGCTCATGAGTCGTGCTCCAGGGATTTGAGTCGCAGAATCATGGCTTCGACCTTCTGACGGGCCAAATCGTTCTTTTCAATTAACTGCAGGCGTTCATCGCGCCACAGACGCTCCTGCGCCTGCAGGTGCTGATTCTGCAGTTTCAGCTGGTCGCACAGATCAATCAGCTGGCTGATGCGCTGGGTCAGTGCCTGGATATCCAAATCGTCCATTGCCGCCATTCTGTCTTCCCGGGGGTTGAGCCACTATAGAGGCGCCCTGCAGGGTGGTCAAACCCGCAGCCGGTGGCTGCGTGGGGCGGTTGGTCTGCGCTGCATCAGCGGCCCGGGCGGTAGATTTAAACCGCTGCGCACAGGCACAATAGCCCCATTGGGTTCACCCGCTGCAACGCGGTGCCGGCGACAGCATACCTGTATCCGCGCCGCTCGGCAGCGACTGTTTTTCGTGGGAGCACCGCATGGCCTTGATGCACGCTGTATTTGACTATGACCGTTACGCGCAGATCTGCAGCGATCTGGCTGCCGTGGGTCGTCCGCCTGAGCTGCACGGCCACCTGGTCGGTCGTCTGAGCGCGGGTTCGCGCCTGGATCACACCACCTGGCTGAATGTTGCCCAGGAGTTGCTGGATGGGCGCGGCAGCCTGTCCGAGGCGGGTAAGGTAGCGCTGATCCAGCTCTACGATGCCAGTCTCGCCGAGCTGGCCGGTAGCGGCTTCAGCCTGACCTTGCTGCTGCCCGACGATGACGCCGGGATAGACCTGCGCACCGCCGCGCTGGGGCAATGGTGTGATGGCTTTCTGGCCGGCTTTGGCCTGGTCGAACGCAGCGCACAGCTGAGCGAGGAGGCTGATGGCGTGCTGCGTGATTTCGCCGCCATCGCGCAGGTACAGTCCGATCTGGATGATTCGGAAGGCAACGAGGTCGACTTCATGGAGGTCATGGAATACGTGCGCATGGCCACGCTGATGGTGTTCAGCGAATGTCAGAGCAATGATAAGCAACAGGACGCCCCGCCCGCCGCACTGCATTGATCGAGGTGAAGATGCGAATCAGCAAGCAGGAATATGCCCGCCGCCGCAAGGCGCTGATGAACCAGATGGAAGCCAACAGCATTGCCGTGCTGCCGGCGGCCCAGGTGTTTATCCGCAACCGTGATGTCGAGCACAATTATCGCCAGGACAGCGACTTTCAGTATCTCACCGGCTTCCCTGAGCCAGAGGCAGTGGCTGTCTTGATTCCCGGCCGCGAGCATGGCGAGTACGTGTTGTTCTGCCGTGAAAAGGACAAGGAACGGGAGCTGTGGGACGGCTATCGAGCCGGACAGGAGGGCGCGGTCGTCGAATACGGCGCCAACGACGCTTTCCCCATCAGTGATATCGACGACATTCTGCCCGGGCTGATCGAGGGCCGCGAGCGTGTCTATTACGCCATGGGCGCCAACGCCGAGTTTGATCGTCGGCTGACCAACTGGATCAACCTGATTCGCAGCAAGGCGCGCCTCGGTGCCCAGCCGCCCAAAGAGTTTGTTGCGCTGGATCACCTGTTGCATGACATGCGCCTGTACAAAAGCGCCGGCGAGCAGAAGGTCATGCAGGCCGCGGCCGATATTTCCGCCGAGGCCCATGTGCGGGCCATGCAGTTCTGTCGCCCGGGCTGCTACGAGTATCAGCTGGAGGCCGAGCTGCAGCACTGCTTCATGCATCACGGCAGTCGCTCACCGGCCTATTCATCCATTGTCGCCGCCGGCAAGAATGCCTGCATCCTGCATTACACCGAGAATACTGCGCAGGTGCGCGATGGCGACCTGGTGCTGATTGATGCGGGCTGCGAGCTGGATTGCTACGCCAGCGACATCACTCGTACCTTCCCGGCCAGCGGCACTTTCAGCCCCGAGCAGCGTGCCATTTACGACATCGTGCTGGCGGCGCAGGAGGCGGCTATGGCGGTGATCGGCCCGGGGCACAGCTGGAACGAATCGCACGATGCCAGCGTGCGCGCCATTACGGCCGGGCTGGTGGAGCTGGGTCTGTTGCAGGGCGAGGTTGACGAGTTGATCGCCGGCGAGGCCTATCGCCGCTTCTATATGCACCGCCTCGGCCACTGGTTGGGCATGGATGTGCACGACGTGGGTGAATACCGCGTGGGCGGCGTTTGGCGCCAGCTGGAGCCGGGTATGGTGATGACCGTGGAGCCCGGCATTTACATCTCGCCGGATGACGACAGCGTACCACGCAAATGGCGCGGCATCGGCGTGCGGATCGAAGATGACGTGGTCGTGACCAGGACAGGCTACGAGGTGTTGACCGCCAAGGTGCCCAAGGACCCGGACGAGATCGAGGCGCTGATGGCAGCTGCGCGCCAGGCCGAGGCCGAGCCGGCGTGAGCCGCCGCATCAGTATTGTCGGCGGTGGCATGGTCGGCGCCAGCCTGGCGCTGGCTCTGCAACCGTTGGCGACACGGCACGGCTGGCGTATCGAATTGATTGAGGCGCACCCGCCGGTCAGCGGTGAGTTGCAACCCAGTTTTGATGCACGCTCCACGGCGCTGTCCCACGGTAGTCGGCTGCTGTTCGAGCGGCTGGGCGTGTGGGCCGGCGTGCAGGCCGAGGCGGCGCCCGAGCCGATCAGACAGATCCATGTCTCCGACCGCGGTCATCCGGGTGTCACCCGTCTGCATGCCGAGCAGGAGCGGGTGCCGGCACTCGGCTACGTTGTCGAGAACGCGCAGCTGGGCCGGGCGCTGCTAGGCGCGCTGGACGAGCGGGTGGTGAAGTGGCAGGCGCCGGCGCGGGTGGTGCGCGCTGAACCCGCTCGCACTGGCTGGTTGCTGCAGGTAGAGCAGGATGGGCAGGTGCACGAGCAGGCGACCGATCTTCTGGTGCTGGCTGACGGCGGCCGTTCGGGCCTGCTGGAGCAGTTGGGTATCCACCGCCAGGTGCGCCCTTACGGGCAGACCGCGATTATTGCCAATATCGCCAGCAGCCAAGGGCATGAGGGTGTTGCCTATGAGCGTTTCACCGAGAGCGGCCCGCTGGCGCTGCTGCCGATGTCCGGCGGGCGCAGTGCACTGGTCTGGACCCAGCCCGAGGCGCAGGCTGACGACGTGATGGCGCTGTCTGATGCAGCCTTTTTGCACGCGCTGCAGGACGCCTTCGGTTTTCGCATGGGCGCGCTCAAGCGCGTCGGTGCACGCCACAGTTACCCGCTCAGCCTGATCGAGGCCGAAGAGCAGGTACGCACCGGGCTGGTGGTGCTGGGCAACGCAGCGCACAGCCTGCATCCGATCGCTGGTCAGGGCTTCAATCTCAGCCTGCGGGATGTGCTGGCGCTGGCCGATACGCTGTCCAGCGCCGCGCCCGATCAGTCACCGGGTGAGTTGGCGCTGCTCAACGGCTATCTGCAGCGCCAGCGTCGGGATCAACAGCAAACCATTGCCTTCAGTGACGGGCTGACGCGCCTGTTCAGCAACCGTCGTCCGGTGCTGGCGGCCGGGCGCAACCTCGGGTTGCTGGGGATGGATATCGTCGCGCCGCTCAAATCAGTGTTTGCCCGGCAGGCAATGGGACTCAAGGGATAGGGCATGCAAAGCGGACAATTTGATCTGATCGTCGTCGGGGCCGGTATGGTCGGCTCGGCACTCGCCTGTGCGCTGGCGGGCAAGGGGCTGCGCCTGGCGCTGCTGGACGCCCAGCCGCTGGCGGCGTTGCCTGAGCCGCGCAGCGCCTCGGGTTACGACCCGCGGGTCAGTGCGCTGAGCGCGGCTTCTGAGCAGATCCTGCGCGCTGTCAATGCCTGGCAGCGGATTCCCGCAGAGCGCCTTTGCGCCTACCGGCACATGTGTGTCTGGGATGCCGAGGGCACCGGTGAGGTGCGCTTTGATGCTGACGCGCTGAGTGAGCCGCGGCTGGGGCATATCGTCGAGAACGGGCAGGTACAGAACGCACTGCTGGCTCGCCTGCAGGAGACCGATGTGACCTTGCTGGGCGAAAGCCGGGTGCAAGGCCTGGTGCGCGAAGACGAAGGCTGGCGGCTCAACCTGGACGATGGCCGGCAGCTGCGCGCGCCGCTGGTGCTGGGCGCCGATGGCGCACGCTCCCGGCTGCGTGAGCTGGCCGGCTTTGCCATGCGCGAGTGGGACTATCTGCACCACGCGGTAGTGACCACGGTTGAGCTGGACCGGCCCCATCAGGACACCGCCTGGCAGCGCTTTTTGCCCAGCGGCCCACTGGCCTACCTGCCGTTGCCGTCGCGCGACGGCCGGCATTTCTGCTCGATTGTCTGGTCGCTACTGCCAGACGCCGCCGAGAAGGTCATGGCGCTGGACGATCAGGCCTTCTGCCTGGCCCTGACTGACGGGCTGGAAGAGCGGCTTGGCACGGTGCAAGCGGCTGATCCGCGGGTCTGTATTCCGCTGCGCCAGCGACATGCCAAACGCTACGTGATGCCGGGGCTGGCGTTGCTGGGTGACGCCGCCCACAGTATTCATCCGCTGGCCGGGCAGGGCGTCAACCTCGGTTTTCTCGATGCTGCCCAGCTGGCCGATGTGCTGCTGGCCGCCTGCGAGCGTGGCGAGAACATCGCGGATCTGGCGGTGCTGGAGCGCTACGAGCGTGCGCGCATGGGCAACAATCTGGCAGTGATGGCTGCGATGGAGGGCTTCGAGCGCCTGTTTCATGCTGACGCCTTGCCGCTGCGCTGGTTGCGCAACACCGGCATGCAGTTGTTTGAGCGTGCGCCGTTGCTGAAGGCTCGGGTCATGCGCCAGGCAATGGGGCTGGATGGCGAGCTGCCGAGCCTGGCACGCTGAGTCGACAGACGCTGGTCAGTATCTGTCTGGCAACATCTGGCGACGTAATGAGTCGCAACGCCGCATTGCCAGTTAAAACAGGAATTATTATCATCCGCCATCCACACGCAACGGAGCGACCTTTCATGTCTGTGATCCGCAAGCTCGCCGCCCTCGGGTTGGCCGTCAGCACCTTGGGTGGCGTCGCCCAAGCCGAAGAGTTGGTAGTCTATTCGGCCCGTCAGGACCATCTGATCAAGCCGGTATTCGATCTCTATACCGAGAAGACCGGCACCACCTTCAAATACATCACCGACAGTGAGGCGCCGCTGCTGGCGCGTCTGAAGGCCGAGGGGGCCAACACCCCGGCTGACCTGTTGATCACCGTTGATGCCGGTAACCTCTGGCAGGCCGAGCAGCAGGGTGTTCTGCGCGCCGTCGACTCCGCGACCATCAGTGCCAACATTCCGGCCAAATACCGCTCCGCTGATGGCTACTGGACCGGCCTGTCGTTGCGCGCGCGGACCATCGCCTACTCTACCGAGCGGGTTGATCCGTCCGAGCTGAGCACCTACGAGGCGCTGGCAGACGAAGACTGGGCGGCGCGCCTGTGCCTGCGTACCTCGCGCAAGGTCTACAACCAGTCGCTGACCGCAACCATGATGGAAAGCATCGGCGTTGAGCGCACCACCGAGGTGCTGCAGGGCTGGGTCAACAACCTGGCGACGCCGGCCTTTGGTGATGACACCGCGCTGCTCAATGCCATCGCTGCGGGCCAGTGTGACGTGGGTATCGTCAACAGCTACTACTTCGGTCGTCTGGAAAAGGCTGATCCGTCCTTCCCGGTCAAGCTGTTCTGGCCGAACCAGCAAGACCGCGGTGTGCACGTGAATATTTCGGGCGCAGGTGTAACTGCACATGCCAAGCACCCGGATGAGGCCGTTGCCTTCCTCGAGTGGCTGACCACCGAAGAGGCGCAGCGCGTGTTTGCTGATGTGAACCAGGAATTCCCGGCCAACGAGTCGGTTGCTCCCTCCGAGGAGGTGGCCTCCTGGGGTGACTTCAAGCGTGACGACGTCAATGTCGAGGTGGCTGGCCGCCGCCAGGCCGAGGCCATCATGCTGATGGATCGCGTCGGCTGGCACTGATTCACCGCCGTTTTGCCGATATACTGCACGCCCGGCTCTGCTGGGCGTTGTTGTTCCTGTCGCTGATCCGTGGAGTCTGAGTGCCGCTTCCGTCCATTGTTTCCAAGCCCCAGTGGCGCGCTGTTGCCTACGCTGGCGCCGTGCTGGTGTTGCTGCCGCTGCTGGTCTTGGCGCTGAGCTGGAACTCGCTGGACAGCACCATCTGGAATCACCTGCTGGAAACCCAGATGGCCCGCCTGCTGGGCAATACGCTGGTGCTGGCCATTGGCGTGATCGTCGGGGTCGTGCTGCTGGGTGTCAGCCTGGCCTGGCTGACCAGCCTGTGTAACTTCCCTGGTCGGCGCTGGCTGGACTGGGCGTTGATGCTGCCCTTCGCCGTGCCGGCGTATGTGCTGGCCTTTGTCATGATCGGCATTCTGGACTTTGCCGGGCCGCTGCAAACCACGTTGCGGGGCTGGCTAGGCAGCGACTTTCGCATGGTCTCCATCCGCTCCACCGGTGGTGTGATTTTTGTGCTGGTGCTGGTGTTCTATCCCTACGTCTACATGCTCGCCCGGGGCGCGTTTCTGGCGCAGGGGCGCGGTCTGATGGAGGCCGCGCGGATTCTCGGGCACAGCCCCTGGCAGGCCTTCTGGCGGGTGGCGTTGCCGATGGCGCGGCCGGCTATCGGTGCCGGCGCGGCGCTGGCCGTCATGGAAACGCTGGCTGACTTTGGTGCGGTCTCGGTGTTCAACTACGACACCTTTACCACGGCGATCTATAAAACCTGGTACGGCTTCTACAGCCTGCAGACGGCGACCCAACTGGCCAGCCTGCTGTTGCTGTTTGTGCTGCTGGCGCTGTATGCCGAGCGGCGAGCACAGGGCAGCAAGCGCTTTCCCGGCAGCGACAAGCCGCGCCAGGGGCCGCTGTTTCAGCTGCGCGGTGTGCGCGGCTGGCTGGCCACCGGCTATTGCCTGCTAGTGCTGGCGGTGGCATTTATCATTCCCCTTGTGCAGCTGTTCTACTGGCTGTTCACCAGCGGCAGTGACTTTGACGAGCGCTATTGGTCGCTGATCCGCAATACCCTGACCCTTGGCGGCATCGCCGCCGTGACCACGGTGGTGGTGGCGATGCTGCTGGTGCTGGCGCGACGTCTGCAGCCCATTCGTCGGGTGCGCTCGGCGGTGGCGCTGGCCAACCTCGGCTACGCGCTGCCCGGCTCGGTGCTGGCGGTGGGTATCATGTTTGCCTTCAGCGTGGCGGATAATCAGCTGGTGGTGCCGCTGCAGCGCTGGCTGGGAGTCGAGTCGCCCGCTCCCTTGCTGCTGGGTAGCCTGTTTGCCCTGCTGCTGGCCTACCTGATTCGCTTTATGGCGGTGGCCAGCGGGCCGCTGGATACTGCGCTCGCGCGTATCCGGCCGGCCTTGCCGGAAGCGGCGCACAGCCTTGGGCACTCGGGAGTCAGCGTGTTCTGGCGCGTCTATTTGCCGCTGTTGATGCCGGGGCTGCTCAGCGCCGGCCTGCTGGTGTTTGTCGACGTACTCAAGGAAATGCCCGCCACCCTGTTGATGCGCCCCTTCGGCTGGGACACGCTGGCCGTGCGCATCCACAGCCTGACCGCTGAAGGCAACTGGCCGGAAGCGGCACTACCAGCCATTACGCTGGTGGCAACCGGCCTGTTGCCGGTGATCGTGTTGATCCGCCGTTCGGCCCAGTCGGTCGGTCGCGGCAACGCGCACTGATCGGCGGGCTGCACAGCGACCGGGTTTGCGGCTACAATTCGGCCTTTGCAACCCCCCGAACCGAAGGATGGCGCAATGGCCCTGCGGACTCCCCTGTACGACCAGCACCTTGCTGCTGGCGCCAAGATGGTCGATTTTGGCGGCTGGGATATGCCAATCAACTATGGCTCCCAGCTGGAAGAACACCATCAGGTACGTCGTGCCGTTGGCATGTTTGATGTGTCGCACATGACCGTGGTCGATGTCGATGGCAGCGAAGCGCAGGCTTACCTGCAATACCTGCTGGCCAACGACGTAGCGCGTCTGAAGACCCCGGGCAAGGCCCTCTACAGTGGCATGCTGAACGAGCAGGGCGGTGTGATCGACGACCTGATCGTCTACCTGGCCGGCGACGGCTACCGTGTGGTGGTTAACGCCGCGACCCGCGAGAAGGACCTGGCTTGGATGAGCAAGCAGGCCGACTCCTTTGCCGTAAACCTGACCGAGCGTAGCGAGCTGGCGATGATCGCGGTTCAGGGCCCGCAGGCACTGGAATTGGTCAAATCGGTGGTCAGCGATGACCGCGCTGCACTGATCAGCGATCTCAAGCCCTTCCAGGGCTTGCCGTCTGGCGACTGGTTTATCGGTCGTACCGGTTATACCGGCGAAGACGGTCTGGAGATCATGCTGCCGGCCGAGCAGTCCGCCGATTTCTGGCAGGCGCTGCTGGCCGCCGGCTGCAAGCCCTGCGGGCTGGGTGCGCGTGACACCCTGCGTCTGGAGGCCGGTATGAACCTGTACGGCTCCGATATGGACGAAAGCATTTCCCCGCTGGCCGCCAACATGGCCTGGACCATCGCCTGGGAGCCGGCCGAGCGCGACTTTATCGGTCGTCAGGCGCTGGAAGCCCAAAAAGCTGCGGGCGATCAGCCCAAGCTGGTGGGTCTGGTACTGGAAGAGCGCGCGGTGCTGCGCGGCCATCAGAAAGTCATCGTCGACGGTGTCGGCGAAGGCGAAATTACCAGCGGTACCTTTTCCCCGACGCTGGGTTACTCCATCGCGCTGGCCCGTGTGCCCCGTGCGACCGGCAGCAGCGCCAAGGTCGAGATTCGCGGCAAGCTGCTGGCTGTGCGCGTGGTCAAGCCCAGCTTCGTGCGTAACGGCCAGTCGGTCATCGAATAAGTATTGATTCAACTTCCGAGGATATTCCCATGAGCAACATTCCTGCCGAACTGCGTTACGCCTCCAGCCACGAGTGGACCCGTCTGGAAGCCGATGGCACCGTGACCGTCGGTATTACCGACCACGCTCAGGACCTGCTGGGTGACGTGGTGTTTGTCGAATGCCCCGAGGTCGGTCGCGAAGTCGCTGCCGGTGAAGAGTGTGCGGTGGTCGAGTCGGTCAAGGCCGCTTCCGACATCTACGCGCCGATCAGCGGCGAAATCATTGCGGTCAACGAGGCGCTGGCCGACTCCCCCGAGCTGGTCAACAGCGCGCCCTACGGCGATGCCTGGTTCTTCAAGATCAAGCCCAGCGACGCTGCCGAGCTGGACAAGCTGATGGATGCGGCCGCCTACGGCGCCTCCATCTGATCGCTATTCGCTGGTTGTTGTGCTGAAGCCCTGATTCGCGTCGGGGCTTTTTGCTTTCACACTTTGCACAGGTACACCCCATGAGCCACACCCCGAGCCTCGTCGAGCTGGAACAGACCGACGCCTTCATTCGCCGCCATATCGGCCCCGACGCCGCAGAGCAGCAAGCCATGCTGTCGACTCTGGGCGCCGACACACTGGAGGCGCTGGTCGCACAGACCGTGCCGCAAAGCATTCTGCGCAATGACCTGCTGCCGCTGGACGGCCCGCGCAGCGAGGCCGAGGTGCTGGACTATCTGAAGCAGGTTGCCGGCCGCAACCAGATCTTCACCTCCTGCATCGGCATGGGCTACCACGGCACGCTGACGCCGACCGTGATCCTGCGCAACGTGCTGGAAAACCCGGGCTGGTACACCGCCTACACCCCGTATCAGCCGGAAATTGCCCAGGGCCGGCTGGAGTCGCTGCTGAACTTCCAGCAGCTGACCATCGACCTGACCGGCATGGAGCTGGCCAGCGCCTCGCTGCTGGACGAAGCCACCGCCGCAGCCGAAGCCATGGCCCTGGCCAAGCGGGTTGCCAAGAGCAAGAGCAACCTGTTCTTTGTTGATCAGGATTGCCATCCGCAGACCATCTCCGTGGTGCTGACCCGCGCCGAGGCCTTCGGCTTCGACGTGGTGGTCGACGACGTCAGCACGCTGGGCGAGTACGAGGTGTTTGGTGCGCTGTTCCAGTATCCGACGACCTGGGGTGAGATCCGCGACCTCAAGCCGCTGATCGAACAGGTTCAGGCGCAGAAAGGTCTGGCCTGTGTGGGCGCCGACCTGCTCGGCCTGACCCTGCTGACCCCGCCGGGTGAGCTGGGCGCTGACGTGGTCTTCGGCTCGGCGCAGCGCTTCGGTGTGCCGATGGGCTACGGCGGACCGCACGCGGCGTTCTTTGCCACCCGCGATGCCTACAAGCGCGCCATGCCGGGCCGTATTATCGGCGTATCCGTGGATACCCGCGGCAACCGCGCCCTGCGTATGGCGCTGCAGACTCGCGAGCAGCACATTCGCCGCGAGAAGGCCAACTCCAACATCTGTACCGCGCAGGTGCTGCTGGCCAACATCGCCAGCTTCTACGCGGTCTATCATGGCCCGCAGGGCCTCAAGCAGATCGCCGAGCGGGTGCAGCGCTTTACCGCGATTCTGGCTGAAGGCCTGAGTGCGCAGGGTATCGAGCGTCGCAACGCGACCTTCTTCGACACCCTGACCCTGAAGGTGCCGGGCAAGGCCCGCGAGATACTTGAACGCGCCCGCGCCGCGCGCATCAATCTGCGCGTGATCGATGCCGATCACCTGGGCGTCAGCCTGGATGAAACCACTACACGTGCGACCATTGATCAGCTGCTGGCGGCCTTCGCCGGCGCCGCGCACGGTCAGGATGTCGCCGCGCTGGATACCAAGGTCAGCGTTACCGAGATGGGCATTCCGGCGGCTCTGCGTCGCACCTCCGCCTATCTGACTCACCCGGTGTTCAACAGCTACCACTCGGAAACCGAGATGCTGCGCTATATCAAGTCGCTGGAGAACAAGGATCTGGCGCTGAACCACGCGATGATCCCGCTCGGCTCCTGCACCATGAAGCTGAACGCCACCACCGAGATGATTCCGATCACCTGGCCGGAGTTTGGTCAGCTGCACCCGTTTGCCCCGCTGGCGCAGGCCGAAGGCTACAAGCAGATGATCGACGAGCTGGAAGCCATGCTGCGTACCATCACCGGCTTCGACGCCATCTGCATGCAGCCGAACTCCGGCGCGCAGGGTGAGTACGCCGGTCTGCTGGCGATCCGCAAGTTCCACGAAAGCAACGACGAGGCGCACCGTAACGTCTGCCTCATCCCGACCTCGGCGCACGGTACCAACCCGGCCTCGGCGATGATGGCAAGCATGCGCGTGGTGCTGGTCAACTGTGACGATCAGGGCAACGTGGATGTGGCGGATCTGCGCCAGAAGGCGGCCGACAACGCCGATAACCTGTCCTGCCTGATGATCACCTACCCGTCGACCCACGGTGTCTATGAGGAAGGTATCCGCGAGATCTGCGAGATCATTCACCAGCACGGTGGCCAGGTGTACATGGACGGCGCCAACCTCAATGCGCAGGTCGGTCTGACCCGTCCGGCCGACATCGGCGCCGACGTATCGCACATGAACCTGCACAAGACCTTCTGCATTCCGCACGGTGGCGGCGGCCCGGGTATGGGCCCGATCGGCGTCAAGGCGCACCTGGCGCCCTTCGTTGCCAACCACCCGGTGGTGCCGCTGGATGGCCCGAACCCGGAGAACGGTGCGGTCAGTGCGGCGCCGTGGGGCAGCGCAAGCATCCTGCCGATCAGCTGGACCTACATCGCCCTGATGGGCGCTATCGGTCTGCGTCAGGCTACCTCGGTCGCCATCCTCAACGCCAACTATCTGGCCAAGCGTCTGGGCGATGCTTACCCGGTGCTGTACAGCGGTCGTAACGGCCGGGTGGCGCACGAGTGCATCATCGACATCCGTCCGCTCAAGGCGGCCTCGGGTATCAGTGAAGAAGACGTGGCCAAGCGTTTGATGGACTTCGGCTTCCACGCGCCGACCATGTCCTTCCCGGTGGCCGGCACCTTGATGATCGAGCCGACCGAGAGCGAGTCCAAGGCCGAGCTGGATCGCTTTGTCGACGCGATGCTGACCATTCGTGCCGAGATCCGCAAGGTCGAGCAGGGCGAGTGGACGGCAGAGGACAACCCGCTGCACAACGCGCCGCACACCCTGGCTGACATCACCGGCGCCTGGCAGCGTGCTTACAGCCGCGAGGAAGCGGTGTTCCCGCAGCCCTGGGTCGCGGCCAACAAGTTCTGGCCAAGCGTGAACCGGATCGACAACGTGTACGGGGACCGCAACCTGTTCTGCGCCTGCCCGCCGATCGAAGCCTACGAGGGCTAAGATCGGGCCTGTCAGGAGAGTGGGGCGCTGCCCTCTTTCTCCTGCTGGGCTCTGTCCAGCATCATCTCCACTTCTACGCCGCCTTCCGCGCGGTTATGCAGGCTCACCCGGCCGCGGTGCAGTCTGGCGATTTCCCTGACAAAACTCAGCCCCAGACCGGTGCTCTTGCGCTGGCCGTCCGGCCGCGGCAGGGAATAGAAACGCTCAAACACCCGATCCAGGGCGTAGTCCGGTACGGCCGGGCCGTCGTTGCACACGCGCAGGCTCAGTGCCGTGCCGCTGGTACTGATTTGCAGGGTGATGGCGCCGCCGGGCAGGCTGAACTCGATGGCGTTATCCAGCAGGTTGCTGATCGCCTGTTCGAGCAGAAAACGGTCGCCGGCGAGCCGACTGTCGACGTTGCACTCAAGGTGCAGCGTCAGCTCCTTGCGTTCGGCCAGCGGGCGCTTGGCTTCCAGCTCGAGCGCGGCAATCTCGGCCAGATCCAGGCTCTCGGTCTGCTCCAGCGCCTGACGTTTTTCCACCCCGGCCAGCGATAGCAGGCGGTCAACCAGGCGCTGCAGACGACTGGACTCGCTGTCGATATTGGCCAGAAAGCGCGCGCGCATGGGCTCCGGCACGTCTGCTTCCTGCAGCAGCTCGGCGGCGCCGCGGATGGCCGATAGCGGCGACTTCATTTCATGCGTCAGGGTGTGCACGTATTGCTCGACGTAGGCCTTGCCGTCGATTTCGCGGCGCATGGCCTCGGTGGCGGCGGCCAGCCTTGCCAGCTCCTTGTCGGCCAGTTGCGGTGGACTGACCCGCTCACCGTGGCGCACCCGTTCGACGTAATCGACCAATTGGCGCACCGACCGCGTCAGCCAGAACGCCATACCGGCACCGAGCAGCAGCGCGCCAAACAGGATGATGCCGCCGCGTTGCCAGAAGTAGCCGTGCGCCAGGGTGATGAAGGGGTGCAGGCTGGCGTTGGGTTTGCCGAGGGTCAGTACACCGGCCAGCTGGCCGCCCTGATACACCGGCGCGGCGATGTACATCAGACTGCTGGTGTCGTCTTCGGGGTCGATGCGTGTGGTGCGCGCGCCGTACTCGCCGCGCAGGGTCAGTGATACGTCGCGCCACTGTGAATAGTCTTCGCCGATCTGCTGCGGATCGGTGTGGTACAGCACGCTGCCGTTCAGATCCGTCAGGTAGATCACCAGTTCGGTGCCGGTCTTGTGCCGGGACCAGATCTGCGCATCGAGCTGGCGCGCCAGGTAACGATCGATGGCGGTGGCAAACGGACTGTCTGCGGCAAAGCCCTCCTGCCAATGCTGTTCGGCGATTTCGGCCAGCAGGTTGGCACTGTCGACCATCACCTCCTCGCTGGCCTGGCGTACGGACGAGGGCACCTGATTGAGGATGCTGTTGAGAAACAGCACCGTGGCCAGCCCGGCGATCAGAAACCAGCCAAGAAGCAGCCGGGTAGTGAGGCTCATGGGTGGGCGTCCGGCAGCTGCGGGTTGATGCTGTAACCAAGGCCGCGGTGGGTGACGATCGGGTCGTGGCCGGGCAGGATGCGTTTGAGCTTGGTGCGAATGCCCTTGATGTGGGTGTCGATCACCCGGTCGAGACTGGCACCAGGATCGGCCCAGACGGCTTCCATCAACTGATCACGGCTGAGAACGTGCTCGGGACGGCGCAGCAGGGTGCTGAGAATCAGATACTCGTAGCGGGTCAGCTCCAGCCACTGCTGGTGGTAGCGAATGCGCCGCCGCTCGGCGTCGTGTAGAAACAGCTCGGCGGGCGCCGGTTGCTCGCTGGCGACAGGCTCGGCGCGGGTGCGACGCAGAATGGCGCGCACCCGGGCGGAAATCTCCCGCGGGCTGAACGGTTTGACCACGTAGTCGTCGGCGCCGATTTCCAGCCCGACGATGCGGTCGACTTCTTCCTTGCGTGCGGTCAGAAACATGATTGGCAGGGCGGAAAACTGGCGGATGCGGCGACAGACTTCAAAGCCGCTTTCGTCGGGCAGGCCAACGTCCAGCACCAGCAGGTCGACCGGGTTGTCGCGCAGCCATTGCATGCCCTCGCCAGCCAGACCGCACCAGTGGACGTCGAAGCCTTCGGTGCTCAGGGCATACACCAGCGCATCGGCGATGGCGGGCTCGTCTTCGATAATCAGAATCCTGTCCGGCATGGTCTGCTCTGTCCGTGAATCGTCCGCCGATTGTGGCGGTTTCGCTAGGGTCTGTTGACGTTTCGTTCGCCCGCCTGCCGGAGGCCATTTTTTTGGCCAGGCAAGGCGGAGGATGCGTAGTGTAGTTGATCTACACAAGCGACCGACAACGTAGCATGGCCGAAAAATGGCCCCGGCCCCTCGGGTTGCGCCTGTAAGGCCGCCACTCGGCGTCGCTCGTCGCTTATTTGGAATGACCAAACTGCGCTCCTTGCTTCTTGATTGGCGGCCTTACAGGCAGCAACAGGCGGGTGAACGAAACGTCAACAGACCCTATGGCCAGTGCAATCACGAGGCGGGTGCCTCCAGCCAGGCGGTGACCACGTAGCGTAGCGGGCCACCGCTGGTGAGGGCGCGGAACGGGTAGCAGGTGACCAGCCGCAGTTCGGCGCGCTCGTATTGCAGAATCATTGGCTCATTCCGACTATCAACAATGCGCTGGCTGGCGACCCGGTAGCGGTACTCTTGGCCGTCGGCAGCCTGCAGGGTGAGCACCTGACCGGTCTGCAGGTGTTCGACAAAGGCGAAGTGGCTGTCCTGGTGGCCGGCCAGCAGCAGGGTGCCTGTGCCGCCCGGCATGACGCCGTTATCCAGTTGCCCCGGGCCGAAGGCCAGGGCCTGCCCGCTGACGCTGTCCAGCACGTAGCGGGCCTCGCCGCCCGGGGTGGTCAGTTTAGCCACCGGCCAGGTATCGGCCCAGGGCCAAGGTTTGCTCGGCGTGCCCGCCTGCAGCTGCTCGGCCCAGGCGTCGGCAATCAGCATCTGGGCCAGCCACGCCTTGGCCTGCAGCCAGCCGCCCTGGGCGGCCGCCGCAATGGCGCCCAGCAGCAGGACCGCAGCAATCAGCTTACGCATGGCGCGGCTTCCAGTTCAGCACCAGAATTGCCGCCAGCATTAGCGCCAGTGCCAGTGCCCACAAGCCGGTGAGGCCAAGCGAGGTCTGCGGATACAGGCGGTGGTCGACCGGGTTCAGGTTGGGCACCCGTTGGCTGTCGAGCGGTTCGTCAGCGGCGCGTACCGGTTGCTCCTCGACGGCGACGAAGCTGGTGAAGCGGCTCATCAACTGATGCTCCAGCGCTACCGGCAACACTAGGTCACGCACTTCGTCCTCGCCGGCGCCCTCGTTCAGACGGTCCATGGCGGCTTCGATCTTGCGGCGTGCCCAGATTCTGGCGATGCCATTGCCCTGCTGTGGCTCGGGGATGTGCAGGTGCTGCTCCCATGGCGCCGGTTGGCGGCCGTGCAGGGCCACTTTCTCCGGCAGTTGGTTCAGTTTCATGGCGATCAGCAACGGCTGATCCGAGTACAGATCGGGCAGTTTCTGCGGCCAGATTTCGGCATCGATGCCTTCCGGCAGCTCCAGTTGCAGGTGGGTCAGTACCGGTGACTCCAGTTTCTCGAACAGCCGCTCCATGGCGTCTTCAATCCCTGCACGGTCATCAATCGAGGTGAACTGGCCGCGGCCGACTTCGGCTGCCTTGCGCAGCAGGAAGCTGTTGGGGGACGCGCCAATGCCGACGGTGAAGATCCGCGCCTGACGCAGGCGCTGCTGAATCATCTGCAGGACTTCGCGCTCGTTGCTGACCGAGCCGTCGGTGATGAAGATCAGCTGGCGCAGGTAGCCGGGCTCGTTTGGCTGAGTCAGCGCCTCGCGCAGCACGGGCAGCATCTCGGTGCCGCCGCCGGCCGGCAGTCCGGCCACCCAGCTGCGCGCTTCCTGCAGGTTGTCCTGGGTGGCGTTCACCGGCTCACGGTAGAGCATGCTGTATTCACTGTTGAATTCGAGCACATTGAAACGGTCTTCGGGCTGCAGGCGGCCCAGCGCCTGGATCAGGCTGTCACGTGCCTGGCGAATGCGCTCGCCCTGCATTGAGCCCGAGGTGTCGAGAATCAGAAACACCTCGCGTGGCTGGCGTTCACGGCTGACCGGTTCGGCAGCAGGCGAAAGCATCATCAGCGCGTAGTGGTCGTCGCCCACCTGTTCGGTGAATACGGCGACCTGGTTGCCGGCTTCGCTGGGCAGCTGCCAGTTGAGGACGAAGTCGCGATCCATGACCACCGGATTGTCCTGCAGCTGAATGCGGTACTGGCGGCCGTCAAAATGGCTGCTGATGGCGTGGCTCGGGCTGCTCACCTCGTGCAGGGCAAAGCCGCTGTGCAGGTTGATATGGATGTCGGCCTGATGGGATGGCCCGTCACGCCACAGGCTGCCGACAATCGGGCCTTCCGGGCGTGCATCACTGGCGGCGACGGGCTGCTGCTGACCATCGACCGGCTGCGGGCGAGCGTTGTAACGCGGGGTCATGGTCAGCGGCAGGCGCAGGCTGTAACGTCCTGCGTCCGGCTGCAGCAGTTCGGTGTAGCTGAGGATGACGCTGATGGTTTCACCTGCGCCGATGTTGGCGACCGAGGTGCTGAACAGGTTGGGGCGTTCCTGCTCGACCAGACCGGTCTGCTGGCCGTTGTCCCGTGCCTGCTGGTAGGTCTTGCGCGCTTGTTCGCGCTCCTGAATCTGGCCGTTGATGCGGCGCTCGCCGATTTCCAGGGTCATGGCGTGAATGGCGGCATTTTCGCTGGTGGGCAGCACATAGCGGCCCTCGGCAAAGGCGCCACCGGGGTTGCTGAAGGATTGGCGAATCTGTACTTCGGCGACCGGGCCGCTGATCTGCACCTGCATATCGGTGTTGAGCAGCAGGGCGGGTTGCCAGCTGCCGTCGTCGGCACGCAGCAGGAAGCTGCCGGTGCCCGGTTGGTCGTTTGCAGCGGCCTGCGCGTTGAGTGAGGCGAGGGCGCCAAGCAGCACTAGCCAGATGAATGCGGTCTTCATGTCGGTCTCCCTGTGGACTGTGACAGGCAGTGTGTTGGCCGCCTTTGTGCTGCGTATGTGGTTTGTGTGTGGTTTTTACCGGTGACCCTGTTCTGGTGCATGTCGTCTTCCGACGGTACATTGTTGTACTTCCTCCCCCTGCCGGAACCTGCCTGCCTATGACCGATACCGACAGCCTCAGCATTCGCACTGAACTCGATGCCATCGTCGAGGCGCTGGAGCGCGACAAGCGCAAGCGGGTGCGCAAGCTGCTGCGCGGTATGCATCCAGGCAAGGTGGCGAGTCTTCTGGAGGCGCTGGATGGCGAGCTGCGAGCCGCGCTCTGGCAGCAAATCGAGGACGAGTCGGAGGAGCAGGTACTCAAGCACCTGAGCCCGCTGTTGGGTGCCCAGCTGCGCCGCGAGCCGGAAGAATCCGATCTGGCGGAAGAAAGCGAGGAGGGTGACGGCGCGGCGACGCAGATCGCTCGCGTGCGTGATGCCCTGGAGGCAGGCAAGTTCAAGCGCGTGGGCAAGGCTTTCCGGCAGATGCATCCGGCCAAGGCGGCCGGTCTGCTTGAAGCGCTGCCGCCGGCCGAGCGCAGCAGCGTCTGGGAAATGCTCGACGCCGAGCGCGCGGGCAAGATTCTGGTCCATCTGCATGACGAAGTACGCGCGCGTCTGGCGCTGGAGATGGAGGAGGACGAGCTGGTTGCTGCCGCGCGCAAGCTTGATCTCGACGACCTGGTTGACCTGATTCAGGCGCTGCCCAGCGGCAGTGGCCGACAGCTGCTGCAGGCGATGGACGTGCGCAAGCGTCAGCAGTTGCTGTCGATGCTGTCCTACCCGGAAGACTCCGCTGGCGGTCTGATGAACACCGACCATATCTCGGTGCGCGCTGATGTGCGGGTGGGCTCGGTATTACGTTATCTGCGGCTGCTGGAAGACCTGCCGGACCACACCGACAAGGTCATGGTGGTCGACCGCAAGAACCGCTATCAGGGCGTATTGCGCCTCAGTCGGCTGGTGACCAGCACGCCGGACTCGGTGGTCAGCGATGTCATGGACGCCGACTTTCAGCCCTTTGATGTGATGCTGCCCAGTCAGGACGTAGCGCGTCGCTTCGAGGATTTGGACATTCTGTCGGCGGCGGTGGTTGACGAGAACCAGTTGCTGATCGGCCGTATCACCGTGGATGACGTGATGGATATCATCCGCGAAGACTCCGAGCGGGCCATGATGAGTATGGCGGGCCTGGATGATGAGGCAGACATGTTCGCGCCGGTTTTGACCAGCAGCCGTCGCCGTGCGGTCTGGTTGGGGATCAATCTGGTGACCGCCTTTCTGGCCGCCTGGGTGATTGGCCTGTTCCAGGGCACGCTGGAGCAACTGGTGGCGCTGGCCGTGCTGATGCCGATTGTGGCCAGCATGGGCGGGATCGCCGGCAGTCAGACGCTGACACTGGTAGTACGGGGGATGGCGCTGGGCCAGGTAGAAGGCGGTAACGCGCGGCTGCTGCTCAGCAAGGAAATGGGCATTGCCTGTCTTAACGGTGTGCTATGGGCCTTGGTGGTGGCTGGGCTAGCCGTTGCCTGGTTCGGCAACTGGCAGCTGGGAGCGGTGATCGCCGCCGCCATCTTGCTCAACCTGCTTTGCGCGGCGGTCTCTGGCTTGGCGATCCCGCTGCTGCTGCGCCGCTTCGGGGTTGACCCGGCGCTGGCCGGTAGCGTGATTCTGACGACCGTCACCGATGTGGTGGGCTTTCTGGCCTTCCTTGGACTGGCGACGCTGTTTCTGCTCTGAGCCTGCCGCTCAGTCAATTGGATTGCTGACGCTTTCGATCTCGCGTTTGACGTACATCGGATCGTCAATGTTGCGAAACTTCACATCGCTGATGCCGCGGCCGGTCAGCTTGACCGTGCCGTAACCGAACATCCGTCCCCAGATGCTTTGCTCGATCTCGACGGTCTCGATCGAACTGAGCTTCATCTCTTCGGTATGCCGGCTGATGATGCCGGTCTTGAGGATCACCCGCTTATTGGTCACACCCTGCTCGATGGAGCGCAAGCGAAAGTACTCATACAGCGCAATCAGCCAGGTCAGCCCGAAGGTGATCAATCCCAATACCAGCCAGCAGTACATGGGCACCCTGGCAAACCAGTGCAGCTGGAAGACCTTGTGGATGGTCTCGCCGCTCGATAGCGACTCTTCGATGTAGGACATGCGGTGCTTCCTTTCCCTTGTGGCTGGTGATCAGGCTCAACTGTAGCCTGACTGTGACCCGCGGCGCGACAGGCTGTTCCGCCATTGCACCAATGCTTAGCTTGCTAAATAATTTGATCGGCGTAGACTATTGGTTAGCAAGCTAAGTAATTGAGGTGAGGCATGAGTGACAACAAACCTGCGCTGCATCAAACGCTGCGCCCCTCGATGGGCGCCGCCATGGGGCGTCTCCACCGCCTTTGGCGCAGTGCGATCAATCAGGCGGTCGGTGAGCTGGGCATGACCGAGGCGCGCTGGGCGGTGCTGCTGCACCTGGCCAAGCTCGGTGAAGGTTGTACCCAGCAGGTGCTGGCCGATGAACTGGCTATCGAGATGCCGTCGTTGACGCGCACGTTGAATCAGTTGCAGGCGCAGCAACTGATCGAACGTCGACGCGATCCGGCCGACGGGCGGGTGCATACATTGTGGTTCACTGCCGCAGGCCGTCAGCGGGTGGCCGATCTGTCGGTGCACGTCGAACGGGTACGTGAGCAGATCTATCAGGGGCTGAGTGCCGCCCAGCTGGATGCCTGCGCCGAGGTGCTGCTGCAAATGGAAGCCAATGTACGCGGCCTGCTTGGCTCCGGGGAGGAACAGCAATGACACCCGATCAGGTATTCGCGCGCTGGGTGCGCGCATCACTGGTGCTGTTCGCTGTGGTGTTTGTCTACTTTCTGGCAGCGGACTTGTGGATGCCGCTGACCCCGCAGGCCCGGGTCATGCACCCGGTCATCCGGGTGGCACCCCAGGTCAGCGGCCAGATCGTTGCGGTGCCGGTCACCGACAATCAGCACGTGCAGGCAGGTGATGTGCTGTTTCGTATCGATCCGCGCCCTTATGAGCTGGCGGTGCAACAGGCGCAGCTGGCGCTGGAGGCAGCTGAGCGCGACAACGCCGGTTACGATGCCTCGCTGGCGGCGGCGGAGGCGGATGTCCGCGCGGCGCAAGTGCAGGTCAATGAGCTGGCCCGCGAACACAACCGCCTGTCGACCCTGCTGGCCAGCCGCAACGTTTCGCAGCAACTGTACGACCAGACCCAGTCCAGCTATCAGACGGCGCAGTCCAGCCTGGCCAGCGCCAAGGCGCGTGCCGAGCAGTTGCGCGTGCAACGCGGTTTGACCGACGAGGACAACCTGCGCCTGCGTCAGGCGCGCAACGATCTTGAGCGTGCCGAGCTGAACCTGAGCTACACCGAGGTACGTGCACAGAGTGCCGGGGTCATCTCCAACCTGCAGGTCAAGCCCGGTACCTTCGCCAGTGTGGGAAATTCGCTGGCGGCGCTGGTCAGCGATGACGCTGACGTGATTGCCGATTTTCGCGAGAAGTCGCTGGTACACATGCAGCGCGGTGAAGCCGCCGCCATTGTCTTTGATGCCATGCCGGGACACGTGTTCGACGCTAGCGTGACGGCCGTCGATGCTGGCACGCAGCAGGGACAACTGCTGCCCGACGGCTCCCTGGCCGCTCCGGAAACCTCTGACCGCTGGGTCCGTGACGCGCAGCGTCAGCGCATCCATCTGCAGTTGGATGAGCCGCAACTGCTGGCACAATTGCCCACAGGTGCCCGGGCCACGGTGCAGCTGTACCCGGTGGGCGGGCTAGCTGCGCTGCTCGGCGGTGCGCAGATCCGTCTGGTCAGCCTGATGCATTACATCTACTGAGGTCCGGTGATGAAACCCATACTGCTGATGAGCAAACGCCACCTGGATGCCAACGATTTGCGCCAATGTCTGCGCATTGCCTTTGGCGGCACCCTGGGGTTTGTGCTGTGCAAGCTGATGGGCTGGAACTACGGTGCCTTCTTCGTGGTGCAGCCCATTTTGCTGCTGGGCATGGTGCCGACGCTGAACGGGCATATCATGCGCCAGTTCCTCGCCAATATGCTGCTGGTCAGCCTGTCCGTGCTGGTGGTGCAGGGGCTGTTCGGCGATAAGCCGGTACCTATGATCGTGTTGGTGGCCGGCATGTTCGCGGTGCTGTTTCGGCAGATGAGCGCGGGTAGTCACTTCCTGTTCGGGGCCATGGCGATCGTCAATATGTCGATGCAGCTGCACTTCGCCAGTTACCCCTCGGCTGACATCGGTGACATCGTCGCCTCCAATATCGTCTCGGTGTTCACCACCCTGGGCATCGCCATGCTGATGCATGTGGTATTCGCCGATGTGGCGCCGCGCCAGCCACGGCAGATGCCGGTCAAGCCGTTGACCAACCAGCGTCATGAGGTGATTCTGGCCACCACAGTGGCAACCCTGTCATTTATCGTGTTTCAGGTATTCAATCTGCAAAGCGGCCTGTCGGCGCAGGTGGCCAGCATCCTGGTCCTGTTTCCGCTGAACTGGAAGGGGGCAGGGCCGGCCGGTTGGAACCGGGCGCTGGGGACCTTGGTGGGGTGTAACGTCGGGCTGCTGGTGCAGTTCGTGTTGATGGACCACTTTGACGTGCTGCCCTTTGTCGCGGTGGGGCTGTGGGTCAGTCTTATGCTGTTTGCCCGTATTCATCTGCTGGAAGGGGGCACGGGTGCGGGCTTTGCCGCACTGACCACTATGTCGATCCTGTTTGGCCAGTACCTCTCGCCCCGGCAGGACCTGTTCTATAGTGACCTCTATCGGTTCTGGTCGCTGTCGGTCGCGGTGGTGCTGTCGCTGACCGGTGTGTATCTGATGCACCTGTTGCTGAACCGTTTTGCCGCCACGCGGTTGCAGACCTGAGCGCCAGAGCAGGGGGCTGCAGCTGCGCGGCATGGAGACAGGAGTGCTGCATTGCAGTTGACATCTTTTGGGGACGACTACCGCGCGCTGGTGATCGGTAGTAGCGGTGCGCTAGGTGGCGCTTTTTGCCAGCTGCTGCGCAGCGACCCGGCCTGCGCCGAGGTAGTCGAACTGGGGCGCCGGACAACACCGGGCATGGATCTGCAGGAGCCCGAGAGCATCGCCGCCGCCGCCGAAGCGCTGGCGGGCGCAGCGCCCTTTCAGCTGATGTTGCTGGCTACCGGTGTCCTGCATGGTCCCGGCTTTCAACCGGAGAAGTCCCTGGCCGCGCTGGATGCCGATGTGTTGCAGCAGGTCTTTCAGGTCAACAGCATCGGCCCGGCGTTGGTCCTTCGGCACTTCCTGCCGCTGCTCGATCCGGGTGGCGCGCTGGCCGTGTTGTCCGCCCGGGTCGGCAGTATTGCCGATAACCGTCTCGGTGGCTGGTATGCGTATCGCGCGTCCAAGGCTGCGCTCAACATGCTGCTGAAGACCGCAGCCATCGAGCATGCGCGCAAGCACCCGCAGGCGCGGCTGCTGTGTTTGCACCCCGGTACGGTCATCTCTCCGTTATCACAACCGTTCCGGGGCGCGGCGGCGGCCCGGCCTGCGCGCCAGGCGGCGGCCGAGCTGCTGACGGTGGTGGACAACAGCACCGCCGCTGAGAGTGGCCATTTCTATGCTTATGACGGGCAAGCCGTACCCTGGTAAGCGGGAGCGAGTGTATGACGCTGGCAGAATTGGTTAGCCGGGCCAACGCAGGTCAGGTCCGCGCGCTGGAGGTACTGTCGCTGCAAGGCGGGCGCTATATGCTGCGGGCCCAGTTAGCAGATGGCTGCCAAACCGTGCAGGACAGGCGCGGCAAGCGCTACTGCCTGCGCTCGATCAGCGAGGTGCGCGCGCTGCTGGGCCAGTGTCCGGTGTTGCAGGCGCTGCCCTGTGCGCTGGTGCAGTACGTTGCGCATGATGAGGCCTGCGCCGCGCGCAGCGGGCCGGTTGAGCCGCTGCGCCTGCCATTGAGGGTGGCTGCGGCTCCGGGCAGTTGAAGCGCGCCGACTCAGCCGAGCAAGGCAAGCAAGCTGGCGTATAGCTCGATACCGATCAATACGTTGAAGGGAAAGGTGATGCCCAGTGATGCCAGCATCACCAGACCGATGTCGGCGTCTTCGATGGCGTGTCGCACGGCGACAGGGGCGGCGATGTACGAGGCACTGGCGGTCAGCGTTGCAAGCACGATGGTCGTTCCCGGCGTCAGTCCGAGCGCAATGCCGGTGAACAGCCCCGCCAGCGACAGCAGCGGCGGTGTGCACAGCGCGAAGGCAATCACACGCCAGTGGCGCAGCTGAATCTTGCGCAACGTCTCGGCCGCGACCAACCCCATCTCCAGCAGGAACAGGGCGAGGATAAGCGGGAAGGCCTGGGTCAGCAGCGCAGTAACCTGACTGCCGTTGTGCTTGCCATACAGCATGCCGATGATCAGGCCACCCACCAGCAAGATCACACTGCGGTTGGTTAGGGTTTCCTGCCACAGCGGAACGGCGTTGTCGTCGCGCTGTTGCCCGCCGGCCGTGAAGCGGCGATAGAGCCACAGGCCGGTCAGAATGGCGGGTAACTCAAGTAGCACCAGATAGAGCGTTACCTGACCGCTGGTAGCCAGACCGCGCGACTCGGTCCAGGCCAGTGCGACAGCAAAGGTGCCGGCGCTGACCGAGCCGTAGTGCGCGCAGAAGCTCGCGGCGTCGGCCAGCGTCAGCTTGACCAGATAACGCAGCACCGGATAGAGCAGCAGGGGGATCAGAAAGCCAAGTGCAGTGACCGCCAGCGCCTCGCCCAGCAACGACCAGCTGAGGTTGCCGTGCAGCGCCATGCCGCCCTTGAGGCCAATGGTCAACATCAGCAGCAGTGACAGAATGTCGTAGACCGCCTTGGGGATGGCCAGGTCCGAACGTACCGAACCGGCAATCAGGCCGAGGATAAAAAACATGACAATGATGTCGGGCATTGCGCGGCAGTCCTGCGGGTAGTGGGTGGGGCGGGCAAAAAAGAGCCCCGATCTCGGGGCTCTGGTCACGCTGGTTAGCCGTTAGGCTGGCTGGGCCTGATGCAGCGTTGCTGCTGGTCGCGCGAAATGCCCGGCGTGCTGGTTTTCATGCGGCTGGGCTACCTCGTAGACGTGAAAAGCCTGCGGGCCGAAAGGATCCAGAGCGGTGTCGACGTGACGGTAGCTCAACGGCACCGCGGCGCCGGATTCGATCACCACGAACTGGCGCTGGATGGTCGGCAGATCGATGCTTAGCGACTCTTCGACCCAGAGGTAAATCTTCTTCTGTGCCAACAGGTACTCGCAGCGCACTATCCGGTAGCCTTCACGCAGCGCGAGGGTGGTGGTCTTCTTGTCGCTGTTCAGGATGTACTGGTGAATGGTCTTCATGCCTGTTCTCCGAGCCGGGGATGACGTGGCTAGGATCGCGCGGCAAGAGATCGTAATAAATAGAGTTATTTCTTATTTATTGTTCGGTTTTTTCGATGCTGTCATCCAGGTCTGGACGCGCATGCAGCAACGCGTTCACCCCCGGGTTGCTGCTGGAGCGCCCGCGTGTGACAGCGTAGAGGGTTTCGCGTACCTGCTCGATGGCGCCAATGCAGGTGACTTCGTACTGCCTGCATACCTCCTCGCGAATCACCGTGGGGGCTGCAAAGTAGCCGAGCCCTGACCGCCCGAATACCTTGATCAGTGCACTGTCATCCACCTCGGCGACCACGTTGATGCGAATACGCTGAGCGGCGAACCAGTTCATCAAGTCGTTGATGTAGGGCGCGTTGAGGGAGGTGGTGAGGAAGGGTTGGTGATCCAGGCTGGCCGGAAATCCCGACATCAGTCGATCGCTGAGCGCGGGTGCTGCAAACAGGGAAATGGAGGAGCTGGCGAGCTGAGTGGCCCGGAACTGCCCGGCGTCGTTGAAGTCGGGCTGGCGGTCGGTCAGCAGGATGTCCAGCTCACGGCGCCCCAGGCGTTTCAGCAGTTCGCCGGTTTCCCCTGTCTGGCAGCGCAGGTGGACCGGCCGCGACAGCGCCAGTGCCGGCGCGGTCAAATGATAGGCGATGAGTTTGTGAATGGATGCGGCAATGCCTACGGACAGGTTGAGAGGGCGTGTTTCCGGTGGCTGCTGCAGCAGGTCGTCCAGCGCCTGAACGCTCTGGAAGATCTCCTCTGCGTAGGTAAAGACGGTCTGTCCGAACTTGGTCAACTGCAGCGAGCGATTCCGGCGCTGAAACAGTGCATTGCCCAGGTTGGCTTCCAGAGTAGCCAGCTGGCCGCTGAGTGTCTGTGGCGATAGCTTGAGAATTTCCGCTGCGCGTACGATGGAGCCGTTGCGCGCGATCATCCAGAAATAGTGCAGATGACGAAGGTTGAGATGGTCCACATGTGTCTCCCGGCCGTGCGGGTCGCCCCGTCGAGCCATGGTAGCCTGTCGGTGCCCGACCTGCAGCGTCGGCTGTTGGTGTGACAGCGAAAGCGGGCACCGACGCCGTGCTTTGGCTATCATGTGCGGCATTCTTGCGCCGTTGGGGGCTGTTGTATGGTGCGCTTTCTGCGTCCAGTACTCTTTGTCTGTGGCATTTTGACCCTGTTGATGGCAGGGCTGATGCTTGCGGTTGCCTGTTTCGCCTGGTGGCGGCAGGACCCGGAGATGGAAGTCTTCCTGATCTCGTTCGGCATCACCCTTGGCTGCGGTCTGTTGCTGGTCTTCAGCTGTCGTGATCGCGGCTTTCATCTGGT
This sequence comes from Pseudomonas abyssi, assembly GCF_003444685.1. Classification (NCBI taxonomy): domain Bacteria; kingdom Pseudomonadati; phylum Pseudomonadota; class Gammaproteobacteria; order Pseudomonadales; family Pseudomonadaceae; genus Pseudomonas; species Pseudomonas abyssi. The sequence goes on from NZ_LMAZ01000001.1 coordinate 122,151, forward strand.
CTCGCGTCAGCTGTACCTGTTGACCAGTCTGAGCTGGGTGCTGATGTCGCTGTTCGGCGCCTTGCCGCTGTTTTTCAGCCACTTCGAGTTGAGCGCCGAAGATGCCGTGTTCGAGGCCGTGTCGGGCATCACGACGACCGGCTCGACCATTCTCAGTGGCATTGAGCATCTGGCACCCAGCCTGTTGCTGTGGCGCTCACTGCTGCAGTGGCTCGGCGGCCTGGGGGTGATCGGCATGGCGGTGTCCATCCTGCCGTTTCTGCGGGTGGGCGGCATGCGGCTGTTCCACACCGAATCGTCGGACTGGTCGGAAAAGTCGATTCCGCGCGTGCAGTCGCTGGCGCGCCTGCTGGTACTGACCTACCTGACCCTGTCAGTCTGCTGTGTGCTCAGCTACTGGTTGGCGGGCATGAGCCTGTTTGATGCGGTCAACCATGCGATGGCGACCGTCTCCACCGGTGGTTTTGCCACGGACGATCGTTCCATGGGCCGGTTCTCGCTGGGCATACTGTGGGTTTCTATCGTGTTCATGTTGCTCAGCGCCTTGCCGTTCACCCTGCTGATCGGATTCTTCCGCCGCCCCTCGATGGATCTGCTGCGAAATCAGCAGGTGCGGGGCTTTTTTGCCATCATCGCGGCGGTGTCGCTGGTGCTGACCGCCGATCTGATCGACCTGCACGTGTTCGCGCCCTTCGAAGCCTTTACCCAGGCGACCTTCAATCTTGTCTCGGTGATTACCACCACCGGGTTTGCCTCGGCCGACTACACCCAGTGGGGCAGCTTCAGTATTGCGCTGTTCTTTGTGGTCACCTTTATTGGTGGCTGCTCGGGCTCGACCAGTGGCGGCATGAAGGTGTTTCGCTTTCAGCTCAGCTACCTGTTTCTGCGCAGTCAGATCCGCAAGCTGATTCACCCCAGCGGGGTGTTCGTTACCCAGTACAACGGCCGGCCGGTGCAGGACGACATCATTCTCTCGGCGGTGGCCTTTTCCTTTCTGTTCTTTGTCACTCTGGCGGTCGTTACTCTGCTGCTGGCGCTGATGGGGCTGGACCTGATGACCAGTCTCACCGCCGCAGCGACGGCGCTGACCAACGTCGGTCCGGGGCTGGGAGACATTGTCGGGCCAGCGGGTAACTTTGCCAGCCTGCCGGTAGCGGCCAAGTGGCTGCTGTCGTTCGCCATGTTGATGGGGCGCTTGGAGTTGCTGACGCTGATGGTACTCTTTACCCCCATGTTCTGGCGTGGGTGAATACATGGGATCCGGGGAGACAGTCTGATGCGCATTATCATTCTTGGCGCCGGCCAGGTGGGCCGCAGTCTGGTCGAGCATCTGGTCAGTGAAAAGAATCACATAACCGTGGTGGATACCAATCCGGACCGCCTGCAGATGGTGCACGAGCTGCACGATGTGAACATCCTGTGCGCCCATGGCGCGCATCCGGTGACCCTGTCCAAGGCCGGTGCCGACGATGCCGACATGCTGGTAGCCGTGACCAACAGCGACGAGGTGAACATGATTGCCTGTCAGGTTGGGCAGTCCCTGTTCCATGTGCCCAACAAGGTGGCGAGGGTACGAGAGCCGGGTTACATGGAGCAGAATCACGCGTTGTTTGCCAAGGCGGCGGTGCCGGTGGATGTGCTGATCAACCCGGAGGCGCTGATCACCCAGCATCTGAAGAAGCTGATTCGCTATCCTGGCGCGTTGCAGGTGATCAATTTTGCCGGTGGTCTGGCACAGCTGGTTGCCGTCCGCGCGACGACCGGTGGCGCGCTGGTCGGCCAGCGTATTTCGGCGCTGCGCGAGCGCCTGCCGGCGGTAGAAATCCGCGTGGCGGCCATTTTTCGCCAGAATCACGCGGTGGTGCCTGACGGCGATACCCTGATTCAGGATGGTGACGAGGTGTTCTTTGTTGCTGCGCGCCCCGACATTCGGCTGGTGCTCAATGAGCTGCGGCGCCGGGAGAAGCCCTACAAACGCCTGGTGATCGCCGGTGGCGGCAATATCGGCGCGCGGCTGGCCAGCGTGCTGGAGGACGATTACCGGGTCAAGGTGATCGAGCAGGATATGGGGCGCTGTCAGTATCTTTCCGAGCGCCTGCGCAAGGCCACGGTGCTGTACGGCAGTGCGTCGGACCGTGAGCTGTTGCTGGAAGAGAGTATCGAGTCCGCCGACGTTTTTCTGGCCCTGACCAATGACGATGAAGCCAACATCATGTCGTCCATGCTGGCCAAGCGCATGGGCGCGCGCACGGTGATCACCCTGATCAGCAACCCCGCCTACGCCGAGCTGGTGCAGGGCGGCAGTATCGATATCGCCATCTCACCGCAACAGGCCACCATCGGCGCCCTGCTGACCCACGTGCGACGCGGCGACGTGGTGGCGGTGCACTCATTGCGTCGTGGCACCGCTGAGGCCATGGAAGCGGTTGCCCACGGAGATCCGCAAAGCTCGCAGGTGGTTGGCAAACGCATCGACGAACTGCCGCTGCCGCCCGGCGCCATGGTCGGCGCTGTGGTGCGCGGGGAGGATGTGATTATTGCCCATGACAGCACCCAGATCGAAGAGGGGGATCATGTCATCGTGCTGGTGCCGGACAAGCGCGACATGCAGGCGGTAGAGCGCCTGTTCCAGGTGGGGCTGACGTTTTTGCTGTGACGGGCTGGCGCGTTCAGGTGGGGCTTGAGGTGCCCGAACGCGCCGTCTGTTAGCTCAGTCCGCGTTGCGCAGTTCGACCATCAGGTCGTCGGTCAGATTCTCCAGCGCATCGCGCAGGGCATCCAGATCAGTCTGCGGGTACACGCCCAGGTGGGCTTCGGCCTTGAACAGCATGTCGGCACTCATCGGCGCAGGCACGCATTCGGTTTCCAGCGATTCGACGTTCACGCCATGGCTGGCCAGCACGCGCGATACTTCATGCACGATGCCGGCGCGGTCGTTACCGACCAGATTCAGAATCAGCGCGCTCTGCACCGGCTCCTCGGCCTGGCCGCTGATCGCCACCTGTACGTTGATGCCCAGACTGGTCAGGCCTTCCAGGTCGATGCGCAGGGCTTCGAGCTGATCGTTGCCAACGTCAACCCGCAGGATACCGGCGAACTGACCGGCCATACGCGCCATGCGGCTTTCCAGCCAGTTGCCGCCGTGGCGGTTGATGGTCTGGGCCAGGCTCTCTACCAGGCCGGGCTTGTCGGCTGAAATGACGGTAAGTACGAGCGGGGTGGTCATGGGGTGTCTCCTTTGGGCCGGTGGCGGGCCGGTTTAATAGTAACGACCTTCGCCGGTGGCGGTCATTTCCTGGCAGGTGGCCTCCAGGTTCTCGAAGTCGTAATCCGACAGGCCAACGTATTCGAGAATGGCCGCGCCGACGGCGTTCCATTCGTGATCCACCGGGTGGTTGCCGAGCACCCGGTAGGATTGGCAGATATGCTCTGCCATCTTCAGAATCGCCAGCAGGTTCTTTTGTTCCACATCCTTGCCCAGCGGCGACAGAAAGGTCTGCTCGGCGTTGTGGTGGCTGGCGATGGCTTCGCACAGGTGCGGCGGCAGCCGCCATGATTTGGCGGTGTAATAGCCGATTACCGCGTGGTTGGTATTCATGCGCTGGTTTTCCACATCGACGATGCGCACCTCGTTCTGTGCGTAGGACTCTTCCATCACTTCGATGTAGTAGGGAAAGCGGCTGAGCATCAGCGGAATGCCGCAGTTGTGGAACAGCCCCAGCGCGTAGGCTTCATCCGGTTCTACGCAGCCAATGCGCTTGGCCAGCGTCATGCAGGTCACGGCAATATCCTGGGCGCTGTCCCAGAAACGGTTCAGATTGACGATGTTTTCATCGGTCAGCTCGCCGCGAATGGATTGGGCGTTGACGATGTTGACGACGCGCGACACACCCAGCAGGTTGACCGCCTGCTGGATCGAGCTGATGCGGTTGGTCAGACCAAAGAACGCCGAGTTGACTACCTTGAGCAGGCTGCCGGACAAGCCCGGGTCCTGGCTGATCAGGCGGGCGATGGCTTTCAGGTCCGGGTCGGGCATCAGCTGTTCCATCTGCAGATCAACCATGATCTGTGGTTGCGGTGGCACGCTGATGCCCTGCAGTGCACTGCTGATCTGCTGGTCGGTGAGTTCGGCATTCATGGGCGTGATCCGCTGGTGGCTGAATCACCGAGTTTAGCGCCACAGGGGGGCGCTTGGGAAACCCCCGCGAGGCTCTGGCGCAAAGGCCCTTCGCTGGCGCGGCGCGAAGGGCCGACAGCCTGTATAATCGGTCGCTGTGTTTTTACATCCCGCTTGTTCCCCAGGAGTTTCTCATGTCACTGCCCAGTCTGCGTCTCAAAGCCAATGCCGAACGGCGCATCCGCGCAGGGCACCTGTGGGTTTTCAGTAACGAGGTGGATACCGCACAGACGCCGCTGACGGCCTTTGAGGCCGGCCAGCAGGCCCAGCTGGAAACCAGCAGCGGCAAGCCCTTGGGCCTGGTGTGCGTCAGCCCCAACAACCTGATCTGTGCTCGCCTGTTCGGTCGCGATACCGGCCACCTGCTGGACAAGTCACTGCTGGTGCACCGCTTCAAGGTGGCGCTGAGTCTGCGCGAGCGCCTGTTCGACAAACCCTTCTATCGTCTGGTGTACGGCGAGTCCGATCTGCTGCCCGGGCTGGTGGTGGACCGCTTTGGTGATTACTTCGTCGTGCAGATCGCCAACCCCGGCATGGAGCGGGTACGCGACCAGATCGTTGAAGCGCTGGTGCAGGTGTTCAAACCCCAGGCGGTGCTGTTCAAGAACGACAGCGGCGCGCGCAAGCTGGAAGGGCTGGACGCCTACGTCGAGGATGCTTTTGGGGGGATGCCCGAACGGGTCGCGCTGGAAGAGAACGGCGTGCGCTTCGAGGCGCCGGTGCGTGACGGCCAGAAAACCGGCTGGTTTTACGATCACCGTGCCAACCGTGCCCGCCTCGCCCCTTACGTGGCTGGCAAGCGGGTACTCGACCTGTACAGCTACATCGGCGGCTGGGGCGTGCAGGCGGCGGCCTTTGGTGCCAGCGAGGTGATGTGCGTGGACAGCTCGGCGCCGGCGCTGGATTGTGTCGAAGCCAACGCCGAGCTGAACGGTGTGGCGGAGAAGATGGCGGTCGTTGAGGGTGACGTGATGGCGGCGCTGCGTGAGCTCAAGGGGGCGAACGAGCGTTTTGATGTGGTGATTGCCGATCCGCCGGCGTTTATCAAGAAACGCAAGGACATCCGCAACGGCGAGGCGGCCTATCGTCGCCTCAACGAACAGGCCATGCGTCTGCTCAACAAGGACGGCATTCTGGTCTCCGCTTCCTGCTCGATGCACCTGGAAGAAGACCGCCTGCGCGACGCCCTGCTGGGCGCCAGCCGCCACCTGGATCGCAACCTGATCATTACCGAGCGCGGCTTCCAGGGGGCGGACCACCCGCTGCACCCGGCGATTCCGGAAACCGGTTATATCAAGGCGTTGTTTTGTCGGGTCACGCCGGCCTGAGGCGCCGGCTTCGCGCCGGCGAGCTGCAAGCTGCAAGCTGCAAGAAAAAAACGCGCGGAGTTGAACCGCGCGGTTTTTTTATGCTGACGGTAGCGGTAGCTCCTTATTCAAACCCTTGAGGATCTCGCTACAGGTGCGAATCTGGTTTTTGCTTGCCGCTTGCCGCTTGCCGCTTGCCGCTGCTGCGCCTCAGCGCAAGCTGAGGATCTGCCACCCCTGCGCCTGTGCATGGGCGCGCAGGGTGTCGTCGGGGTCGACGGCGACGGGGTGGTCGACCATGCCCAGCAGCGGCAGGTCGTTGTGCGAGTCGCTGTAGAAGTAGCTGCCTTCCAGAGTACGGTTGTTTTCCAGCAGCCAGCGTTCCAGGCGCGTGACCTTGCCGTCGCGGAAACAGGGTATGTCCGTGGTGCGGCCGGTGTAGCGACCCTCGCTGCGCTCGCACTCGGTGGCCAGCAGTAGATCGATGCCCAGGTGACGGGCGATCGGGCCGGTGATGAAGCGGTTGGTGGCGGTGATGATCATCAGGGTGTCGCCGGCCTGACGGTGACGCTCGATCAGCGCCTGCGCCTTGGGCAGTACGATCGGCAGGATCTTCTCCTGCATGAACTGCGCGTGCCAGGCGTCGAGCTGGTCCTGGGAGTGCTCGCCCAGCAGCGCCAGACAAAAATTCAGGTAGATCTGAATATCCAGCTTGCCGGCCAGGTAGTCGTGGAAGAATTGGTCGTTGCGTGCCTGGTATTGCTCCGGGTCGACAATGCGGTGGGCAACGATAAATTCGCCCCACGCGTGGTCGCTGTCCCCGCCAAGCAGGGTGTTGTCGAGATCAAAGATGGCAAGTGACAAGGCAGCTCTCCAAGGCTGGGAAACGGCTGCATAGGATAAAGCAGTCTGCGCGCATTTGCCCACGCCGAGGAGGCGCTTCCAGAATTGCCGCCCCGGCGTCCTTTGTGGAACAATGCGGAGGTTACTGTACAAGGATAACGGCTGTGATTGACCCCGATGGTTTCAGACCCAATGTAGGCATCATCCTGACCAATGAGTTGGGTCAGGTGCTTTGGGCCAGACGCATCGGTCAGGACTCCTGGCAGTTCCCGCAGGGCGGGATTCAGCGTAACGAGAGTCCAGAGCAGGCGCTGTACCGCGAGCTGCATGAAGAGGTTGGTCTGCTGCCTGCCGACGTCGAAATTCTGGCTTGCACCCGTGGCTGGCTGCGCTACCGATTGCCGCAGCGGCTGATTCGCAGTCACTCGCAACCGGTTTGCGTCGGACAGAAGCAGAAGTGGTTTCTGTTGCGGCTGAAAAGTGAAGATCAGCGCGTGTGCATGACGCGTAGCGCAAAACCGGAATTCGACGGTTGGCGTTGGGTCAGCTACTGGTATCCTCTGGGACAGGTTGTCCCGTTCAAACGTGATGTTTACCGCCGCGCCATGAAAGAATTGGCGCCCCGTCTGCTTTCCAGTTTACCGGGTAGTTGATGATGCTCAACACGCTGCGTCGTATTGTCCAAGAGGTCAACTCTGCCAGAGATCTGGCAGCGGCTCTGGACATTATCGTGCAGCGTGTGCGCGAGGCCATGGGCACCGAGGTGTGCTCGGTTTACCTGCTTAACCCGGAGATCGGTCGCTACGTGCTGATGGCCACCGAGGGGTTGAACAAGGACGCCGTGCGCGCGGTGACCCTGGGTACCAGCGAGGGTCTGATCGGTTATGTCGGCGCCCGCGAAGAACCGGTCAACCTCGAGGATGCTGCCTCCCACCCCCGTTTTCGTTACTTTGCCGAGACCGGCGAAGAGCGCTTTGCTTCCTTTCTGGGTGTCCCCATCATCCACCACCGCCGGGTAATGGGCGTGCTGGTTGTGCAGCAGAAGGAGCGTCGCCAGTTTGACGAGGGCGAGGAAGCCTTCCTGGTGACCATGAGTGCGCAGCTGGCTGGTGTGATTGCCCATGCCGAGGCAACCGGCGCCATCGGCGGCCTCGGCTGGGGCGGCGAAGTGGTGCAGGATACCCGCTTCGACGGCGTTGCCGGGGCGCCGGGTATTGCCATGGGGCATGCGGTGGTGATTCTGCCTCCGGCGGACCTGAAATCGGTGCCGGACAAGCAGGTACAGGATGTCGACGCCGAAATTGCCCTGTTCCGTCGGGCGCTGGACGCGGTGCGTGCCGACATGCAGCAGCTGTCCAGCAAGCTGTCTTCCCAGCTCAGGCCTGAAGAACTGGCGCTGTTCGACGTCTACCTGATGATGCTGGACGATGCGGCGCTGGGCAATGAAGTGACCCGTATCATCCGGTCCGGCCAGTGGGCCCAGGGCGCACTGCGTGAGGTGGTGCTGGCCCACGTGACCCGCTTCGAGCTGATGGATGACCCCTACCTGCGCGAACGTGCGGCGGACGTCAAGGATCTGGGGCGGCGTATTCTTGCCTATCTGCAGGAGGTCGGTCGCCAGGAGCTGGTATTCCCCGATCAGACTATTCTGGTCAGCGAAGAGCTGTCGCCGGTGATGCTCGGGCAGGTGCCCAAGGAAAAACTGGTCGGCCTGGTGTCGGTGCTCGGCTCAGGTAGCTCTCACGTCGCCATTCTGGCACGGGCCATGGGTATTCCTACGGTGATGGGCGCGCTGGACCTGCCCTACACCCGGCTCGACGGCATGGAACTGATCGTCGACGGTAACCGCGGCGAGGGGTATTCCAACCCGTCCCCGGAGCTGCGTCGGCATTACCTGGAGCTGGTACGCGAGGAGCGTGAGCTGGTCCAGGGGCTGGAGAAACTGCGTGACGTGCCCTGTGTCACCCTCGACGGTTTCCGTATGCCGCTGATGGTCAACACCGGCCTGCAGGCCGATGTGGCGCGTTCACTTGATCGGGGCGCCGAGGGTGTCGGGCTGTACCGCACCGAAGTGCCCTTTATGATTCAGGATCGCTTCCCCAGCGAGAAGGAGCAGCAGGCGACCTACCGCGAGCAGCTCGAAGCCTTCCACCCGCTGCCGGTCACCATGCGCTCGCTGGATATCGGCGGTGATAAGGCGCTGACCTATTTCCCCATCGACGAAGAAAACCCGTTCCTCGGCTGGCGCGGCATTCGCGTGACGCTGGATCATCCGGAAATCTTCCTGGTGCAGACGCGGGCCATGCTCAAGGCCAGCCAGGGCCTGAATAACCTGCGCATCATGCTGCCCATGATCAGCAGCCTGTTTGAGGTGGAAGAGGCGCTGCACCTGATTCACCGTGCCTACAGTGAGGTGCTGGACGAAGGGGTCGACGTGCCGATGCCGCCAGTCGGTGTGATGATCGAGGTGCCTGCGGCGGTCTATCAGGCGCGCGAGCTGATCCAGATGGTGGATTTCCTGTCGGTGGGTACCAACGACCTGACGCAGTATCTGCTGGCGGTTGATCGCAACAATCCGCGCGTGGCCGATTTGTACCACTCGCTGCACCCGGCAGTACTGCAGGCGTTGATCAAGGTGGCAACGGCCTGTCGTGAAGCCGGCAAGCCGATGAGCGTGTGCGGCGAGATGGCGGGCGACCCGGCTGCGGCAGTGCTGCTGATGGCCATGGGCTGCGACGCCCTGTCGATGAACGCCACCAACCTGCCCAAGGTCAAGTGGCTGCTGCGTCAGATCAAGCTGACTGATGCCAAGGCGCTGCTCGACGAGGTGATCGAGCTGGATAACCCGCATCTGGTGCTCAGCACCCTGCACCTGGCGTTGCGCCGCATGGGGCTCGGCAAGGTGCTCAGCCAGCCGCGCTAGCACGGCTGACCTGCGAGCGCCTCAGGCCCACTCGCAGAGGCGCTCCCCCTCCGGCTGACCTAATGGCCCGAAGCGTTTTTCAATCAGGCTAATCCCGTTATCGTGACCGATTCGCAGCAGACTGCTGGCGCGGGTGCCGTATTCGCGGTTGCCGGTAATGAACGCCGGTGCCAGCATGCGCTCCCACTCCTGACTGATGCCGGTGGCGGGCAGTTGCTCATCCGGGTAGCTGCGGCTGTCGGCCAGCAGGCTCAGTAGGTGCTCACTGTCTGCGTCCACACTTGCAGAAAGCGCGTCGCGCAGGTAGCCGGTTTTTGGCCAGGGGCTGTCCAGGTCGGCGTTGGACAGTCCGTATATGCCGGGGCCTAGCTCGCGAGGCTGGCCGTCGAGACTGTTGAGAAACCAGAGTGCGTCGGCATCGCCGACCAGCAGGTTGAAACCGCTGTACTGTTCGCGCTGGGCGGCCAGCTGCTGCATAAAGGCTTCGGGTGTTTGTCGGCCTTGCAGGTAGTTTAGTGGCAACTGGCCCCGTGACAGCGGCGCCTTGGCCGCACCCGGCGCGCGAATATTGGTGACGGCGGCAAAGCGCCCGTCGCGGGTGACGCCCAGCCAGGTGCCGCCGGCTTCGAGGTCTCGGCCAGCTAGCAGGTCGGGTTGGTCGAGATCGTCCCACCAGTCCAGAGGGCGAGTGGGGCGGCGGTGGAATTCATCACGGTTGCCGATCAGGGTCAGGCGGTGGTGCTTGGACGTCTGCCAGGCAAAGGCAATCAAACACATACGGCTCTAGGCTCCTTTTTAATTGTCCTTGGAGTCTACCTGTTGTGGCGGCGGCAGTGCACGATGTCGGTGCGCCAGCGGGGGGATTTAAGTAGACTAGCGGCTTTGCGCGTCAGGGATGCGCTGATGCATTTCGCCAGCCCTCTGCGAGTGGCATTAGTCAGTGCTTCCTTAAGTCCGGCGGGCAGTCTGGGGGTATTGTGGAGTTTCTGATCTATCTGGTCCTCGGTGGATTTGCGGGCACCCTCGCCGGCTTGTTTGGCGTGGGCGGCGGCATGATTATCGTGCCTGTGCTGGTCTACAGCTTCTCGCTGCAGGGCATGAACGCCGAGGTGCTGACGCATATGGCGGTGGGCACCTCGCTGGCCACCATCGTGTTTACCTCTATCAATGCCATTCGCGCGCATCATAAGAAGGGCGCCGTGCGCTGGTATCTGTTCGCCTGGCTGACCGTGGGTATTGTGCTGGGCACCGTGCTGGGTGCCTTGACTGCCGCGCAGATCAGCGGACCGCTGTTGCAAAAGATCATTGGGGTGTTTGCCATCTGTGTTGCTATCCAGATGGCGTTCAAGTTGCAGCCTAAAGCCAGTCTGGGCGAACCGGGCAAGCCGACTCTTGGCGCGGCCGGTGGTGTCATCGGCTGGGCATCGGCGATTTTCGGCATTGGTGGTGGCTCGCTGACTGTGCCCTTTCTGGTCTGGCGCAGTGTGCCGATGCAGCAGGCGGTCGCCACCTCGTCGGCCTGTGGTCTGCCGATTGCGGTTGCCGGTGCGTTGTCATTTATTGTTACCGGCTGGCATGAAACCGCACTGCCGTCATGGAGTCTGGGCTATGTGTATTTGCCGGCGCTGGTCGGTATCGCTGCCACCAGTATGCTGTTTGCGGGCTTTGGCGCTCGCCTGGCACATCGGTTATCGCAGGATGTGCTCAAGCGCCTGTTTGCCCTGCTGCTGCTGTGTGTTGGAATCAACTTTCTTGTCTAGGAATAGAGCATGCTGACCTATCCGCAAATTGACCCGGTCGCAGTGGCCATTGGCCCGCTGCAGATCCACTGGTATGGCCTGATGTACCTGATCGGTATCGGCGGTGCCTGGTGGCTCGCCAAACGTCGGCTGGCCGACTTTGACCCTACCTGGAGCAAGGAAACGCTGTCTGACCTGGTGTTCTGGGTGGCCCTCGGGGTGATCGCCGGCGGGCGTCTGGGGTATGTGCTGTTTTATGATCTGGGCGCCTATATCAGCAACCCTGTGCTGATCCTGGAAATATGGAAAGGTGGCATGTCGTTTCACGGCGGCCTGCTCGGTGTGTTGCTGGCGCTGCTGTGGTTCTCCCGCAAGCACAACAAGCGCTTCTTCGAGCTGGTCGATTTTGTCGCGCCGCTGGTCCCCATCGGTCTGGGCGCCGGTCGCATCGGCAATTTCATCAATGCCGAGCTGTGGGGCAAGGCGACCGACCTGCCCTGGGCCATGGTCTTCCCGACTGATCCTGAGCAGCTGGCACGCCATCCGTCGCAGCTGTACCAGTTTGCGCTGGAAGGCGTCGCCCTATTCACGATTCTCTGGTTCTATTCACGCAAGCCGCGTCCGACCATGGCGGTCAGCGGCCTGTTTGCCATCTGTTATGGTTGCTTCCGGTTTGCCGTGGAATTTGTCCGCGTGCCGGACGAGCAACTGGGCTATCTGGCCTTCGATTGGCTGACCATGGGTCAGCTACTCTGTATTCCCATGATTGTATTTGGCGCCCTGTTGATGGGGCTGGCCTACCGGCGTGAGGGGCGCACCGCATGAAACAATATCTCGACCTGATGCGCCACGTGCGCGAGAACGGCACCTTTAAGAGTGATCGCACCGGCACCGGCACTTACAGTGTGTTTGGCCATCAGATGCGCTTTGATCTGGCCGAGGGTTTCCCGCTGGTGACCACCAAGAAGTGTCACCTCAAGTCCATCATCCACGAGCTGTTGTGGTTTTTGCAGGGCGATACCAACATCCGGTATCTGAAGGAAAACGGCGTCTCCATCTGGGACGAGTGGGCAGACGAGAATGGCGACCTGGGGCCGGTCTATGGCTATCAGTGGCGCAGTTGGCCGGCGCCCAATGGTGAGTCGATTGACCAGATCAGCAAGCTGATTGCGATGATCAAGAGCAACCCGGATTCCCGTCGCCTGATCGTCTCGGCCTGGAACCCGGCGCTGGTTGACCAGATGGCGCTGCCGCCCTGCCATGCGCTGTTCCAGTTCTATGTGGCAGACGGCAAGTTGAGCTGCCAGCTCTATCAACGCTCGGCTGATATCTTCCTCGGTGTGCCGTTCAACATCGCCAGTTACGCGCTGCTGACGCTGATGGTGGCGCAGGTCTGCGACCTGCAGCCGGGCGAGTTCATCTGGACGGGGGGCGATTGCCACCTGTACGCCAACCATATCGAACAGACCGACCTGCAGCTGACCCGCGAGCCGCTGCCGCTGCCGACCATGCAGCTTAACCCTGAGGTGCGCGATCTGTTTGCCTTCCGCTTCGAGGACTTCGAGTTGCAGGGCTACCAGGCGCACCCGCACATCAAGGCACCGGTGGCGGTATGAGCGAGATCAAGCTGTCGCTGATTGCAGCCATGGCGCGTAACCGCGTGATCGGCCGCGACAACGCCATGCCCTGGCATCTGCCGGAGGATCTGCGTTACTTCAAAGCCACCACGCTGGGCAAGCCCATCGTGATGGGCCGCAAGACCTTCGACTCTCTGGGGCGACCGTTGCCGGGGCGGACCAATATCGTGGTTTCGCGGCAGCCGGGTCTGGAGATCGATGGCGCGCAGGTGTTTAATTCCATTGCCGCTGCGCTGACCTTTGCTCGTCGGAAAGCCTTGTCTGATGGTGTTGCTGAGGTGATGGTGATTGGTGGCGAAAATCTCTATCGCCAAACCCTGGAACAGGCCGATCGCCTGTATCTGACGCGTATCGAGTCCGAGCCTGAGGGCGACGCCTGGTTTCCGCCGTTTGATGAGCAGGCCTGGGCGCTGGCGAGTGAGCGTGCGGTGGCGGCTGGCGATGGCTATCCAGCGCATGTCTATCAGGTGCTTGAGCGACGCTGAAACGCGCCCCGTGGCTCAGTGCAGCGCGTTCTGGCTGATCAGCTCGTCGAGTGTGCGCGGGTGGCCAATCCAGTAGCCTTGCAGCAGGTTGCCGCCCCAGCGTGACAGCTGGTCGGCGATACGCGCGTCTTCGACATAGTTGGCTGCCACCTGCTTGTCCATTTGCCGCGACAGGGTGATCAGGCTCTGCAGGTAGGCGCCGTGTTCCTCACCCTTGCTGCCGGTCAGCTCGCGGCTGTCCAGTTTGACCCCGGTGATCGGCAGGCGGCTCAGATAGCCCAGCGCGCCGTATTCCGAACCGAAGTGATCCAGCCAGATTTCCACGCCCAGCGCATGCAGTGCCTGACACAGCTTGCTGGCCTGATTGGCGTGCTTGAGCAGGGTGTCCTCACGCAGCTCAAGCTGAATCATCTGCGGTGGCACCTGACTGCGCTCCAGCAACTGGCGAAGCTGCTCGGCAAAGCGCGGCTGCTTCAATTCGCGGTCGCTCAGGTTGATCGACAGTCGGCACTGGATGCCGGCATCCAGCCATTGCTTGACGGCGTCCAGCGCCTGGGCGATGACCCAGTGCCCCATCGGCAGAATCAAGCCACTGTGCTCGGCCAGCTTGAGGAAGGCGTCCGGCGTCAGCAGGCCCAGTTGCGGGTGTTGCCAGCGCAGCAGGGCTTCCCAGGAGACCGTGTCACCGTTGCGGGTGTCGACAATCGGCTGGTAATGCAGGCGGAACTGACCCTCGAGCAGTCCGTGCCGCAGGCCCTGTTCGATGTCCAGGTTGTGCCGGGTAGCGGCATCTTTCTGCGGATTGAAGAAGGCATAGCCGTTGCGGCCGTTGGCCTTTGCGCGGTACAGCGCCTGGTCGGCGTGTTGCAGCAACTCGGCCGCAGTAGAGCCGTGGCTCGGGTAGGTGGCAATGCCGACACTGGCCGAGACCAGCAGATGATGGCCGCTGAGCGTCACGGGTTCACTCAGGGCGTGGATAATCTTGCTGGCGATCAGCGCAGCGTCGTTCGGGTCGTGCAGATCGTTCAGCAGGGCGACGAACTCGTCGCCGCCGATACGGGCAATCAGGTCGTCCTGGCGCATGGTGCGGCGCAGGCGGTTGGCGATCACGGCCAGCAGCAGGTCGCCCAGGCCGTGACCAAAGCTGTCATTGATCTGCTTGAAGTAGTCCAGGTCGATATACAGCAGGGCAAAGCCGGTCGGACTGCGCTGGCCGCGCAGGATCATGCGGTCCAGCTCGGCTTCCAGCAGAGCGCGGTTGCCCAGCCCGGTGAGCGGATCCTGACGGGCCATTTCCTGCAGTTTGCGGCCGCTGTCGCGGCGGCGCTCGGCATTGATCAGGGCGCGTTGCAGGCTCTCGCTGCTGAGCGTCTCGCGCGGCAGGATGTCGTCGGCACCCTCGGCAATCGCGCCCGCGTCGCGTTCGACGTTGTCATCGTCGCTGATCAGCAGGAACAGGGTATGTTCGGCGGTACGCCGGGCTTCGTTCAGCAGGCCCAGGTCGTTGGGCAGCAGGCAAGCGCTGTAGGGCTGTTGGCTCAGGCGCGAGACGGCCTCGCGCGGGCTGGTGCAGATCTCGACCTGCGCTTGCGGCGAAGAGGAACGGCAAAGCCCGAGCAGTTGCTCGCGCTTGGTGGGATTGCTTTCAACCAGCAGTATGGTGCGTGCGGGATCCATTAGGTGTGCTCTGTTGTGGGAGCTTGTTATCGTCCATGCACAAATTGTTGACGGCGGTATGTTAACGCCGTCACGGTTTTGTAGCACCTCTGCTGTTGAGTCAATGGCCGAAATCTCCGACCAGCGGTATGGCTAAATGCCTTCAGTGTCAATGCGTCGGCTGAAAAAATGTGCTACGCGATGAAAAGGCAGAAAGTTGGCGCAGGGGCGGGCGCCCCTGCGCCGGCAGGTTTACCCTTCGAGCATGGTCTTGTCGCGCACGCCGCCCTTGTCGGCGCTGGTTGCGAGCAGGGCGTAGGCCTTGAGCGCGGTGCTGACCTTGCGCGGGCGCGAGGCGGCGGGTTTCCAGCCCTTGGCGTCCTGAGCCGCCCGGCGAGCAGCCAGCTCTTCATCTGACACCAGCAGGTTGATGCTGCGGTTGGGGATGTCGATCAGGACCTTGTCGCCATCCTGCACCAGACCAATGGCGCCACCGGCCGCTGCTTCGGGGGAGGCATGGCCGATGGACAGACCGCTGGTGCCGCCGGAGAAGCGACCGTCGGTCAGCAGCGCGCAGTCCTTACCCAGGCCCTTGGATTTCAGGTAGCTGGTGGGGTAGAGCATTTCCTGCATGCCCGGGCCACCTTTCGGGCCTTCATAGCGGATGATCACGATGTCGCCCGCCTTGACCTCATCGTTGAGGATGCCTTTGACGGCGGTGTCCTGGCTTTCGAAGATCTTGGCGTTGCCCTCGAACACATGGATGGACTCGTCGACACCGGCGGTTTTCACCACGCAGCCGTCCAGCGCGATGTTGCCGTACAGCACGGCCAGACCGCCTTCTTTCGAGTAGGCGTGCTCGACGCTGCGGATACAGCCTTCGGCGCGGTCGTCGTCCAGGGTGTCCCAACGGGTGCTCTGGCTGAACGCGGTCTGGGTCGGGATGCCGGCCGGGCCGGCGCGGAAGAAGGTATGGACTGCTTCGTCGCTGGTCTGGGTGATGTCCCACTGGGCGATGGCATCGGCCATGCTGCGGCTGTGGACGGTGCTGACGTCGGTGTGCAGCAGGCCGCCGCGTGCCAGCGAGCCGAGGATGGAAAAGATACCGCCAGCGCGGTGCACGTCTTCCATGTGGTACTTCTGAATGTTGGGCGCCACCTTGCACAGCTGCGGCACTTTGCGCGACAGGCGGTCAATGTCACGCAGATCGAAGTCGATCTCCGCTTCCTGAGCGGCGGCCAGCAGGTGCAGGATGGTATTGGTCGAACCACCCATGGCGATGTCCAGCGTCATGGCGTTTTCAAACGCCTTGAAGTTGGCAATGTTGCGCGGCAGCACGCTGTCGTCACCTTCGGCGTAGTAGCGCTGGCACAGCTCGACAATGGTGCGACCGGCGCGCAGGAACAGCTGTTCACGGTCGCTATGGGTGGCCAGGGTCGAGCCGTTGCCGGGCAGCGACAGGCCGAGGGCTTCGGTCAGGCAGTTCATCGAGTTGGCGGTGAACATGCCGGAGCAGCTGCCGCAGGTCGGGCAGGCGCTGCGTTCGTATTCTTCTACTTTCTCGTCCGAGCAGCTGTCGTCAGCGGCCACCACCATCGCATCAACCAGGTCCAGGCCGTGGCTGGCCAGCTTGGTCTTGCCGGCTTCCATCGGGCCGCCGGAAACGAAGACCACCGGGATATTCAGACGCAGGGCTGCCATCAGCATGCCGGGGGTGATCTTGTCGCAGTTGGAGATGCAGACAATGGCGTCAGCGCAGTGCGCGTTGACCATGTACTCGACCGAGTCGGCGATGATCTCGCGGCTGGGCAGCGAGTACAGCATGCCGTCGTGACCCATGGCGATGCCGTCGTCGACTGCGATGGTGTTGAATTCCTTGGCAACGCCGCCGGCTTTCTCGATTTCGCGCGCGACCAGCTGACCCAGATCCTTCAGGTGCACGTGGCCGGGCACGAACTGGGTGAAGGAGTTGGCGATGGCAATGATCGGTTTCTTGAAGTCTTCGTCCTTCATGCCGGTGGCACGCCACAGGGCGCGTGCGCCGGCCATGTTGCGGCCGAAGGTGGAGGTTTTCGAGCGATAATCAGGCATGACGGAGATCTCGTGGTGTAGTGCAGACTGCCAAGCATACCAATTCGCTGCCCGGCATGCAGTAAGCGACGATCAGCTGGACCCGGTGCACTGCAGGCCAATGCGTGTTCGAGGGAGGCGAGGCTGGCTGGACGCCAGCCTCGGTTGGGCTCAGCGCAGCACGAAGCGGTAGCTGAGGATTGCGCGTACCTCGTCGATATCGCGCTGCCCGACCACGTTGCTGCGCAGGCTGGCGTGGCGCAAGGAGATACCGAGGTCTTTCAGGTAGCCGCTCTGCACCTTGTAGTCCACGCGCAGGTCGCGCTCCCACTCGCTGTCCGCGCCGGCAACGGCGCTGTCCACGTCGGTGCCGCGCAGGTAGGCGGCGGTGGTTTTCAGGCCGGGCAGGCCAACGCCGGCAAAGTCGTAACCATAGCGGGCCAGCCAGGTGCGCTCGCCGGCGCGCTGGAACTTGCCGATCTGCGAGTCGGTGATCAGGTAGGCGCTGGCACCGTCACCGTTGTTGATGAACGGGAAGTGGCTGGTGCCGCTCAGGTGCTGATAGCCCAGCCCCAGGCTATGGCCGCTCTGGCTGAAGGTGAACAGCGCGCTGGCTGCCTGGTTATCAACTTTGCCGTTGTTGTGGAAACCGCTGGCACCGTAGCCCGCACGCTGGTCATCGTTGGCCCCGTGGGCGTTGCTGTCGAAGTAGCGCAGGTCGGTTGTCAGCTTGCCGTCACCTAGCGCGAGATTGTGTACTGCGCCCAGGTAGTGCTGGCGGTAGTAATCCTTCAGCTCGGCGAAGTAGTAGGACGTAGTCAGGTTGTCGGTCAGCGCGTAGTCACCGCCGGCGTAGCGGAAGCGGTCAACGCGCTCAGTGCCACCGGCTATGCGCAGGTCGTCGTAGTCGCTGGAAATACGGCCGCTGGCCTCCCGGATTTCACCGAGGGTCAGCGTCAGGCCGTCGATATCGCTGGAGGTCAGCTGAGTGCCGCGGAAGGTCTGTGGCAGCAGGCGGCCGTCGTTGTAGGTCAGTACCGGCAGTTTGGGCTGCAGTACGCCGTAGCGCAGTTCGGTGTCGGCCACACGGGCCTTGGCGGCAAAGTCGATGCGGCTGAATTCGTTGACGGCGCTGCCATCGCTGTCCAGCGGGAACACGCTGCCCGGGTTGCGGCTACGGCCAGCCTTGGTGGTGCGGCCACCCGAGTCCAGACGGATACCCAGTTGCGCCAGGGCATCGAGGCCGACGCCGACAGGGCCGTCGGTGTAACCGGACTGGAAGTTGAGGACAAAGCCTTGGCCCCATTCTTCTGCGTAGGAGGGGGCGGCATCGCCGCTGCGGTTGTCCTGATTGATGTAGAAATTGCGCGTGTCGAGGGTGGCTTTGCTGTCCTCGACAAAGCCACTGGCGAGGGCTGGCTGGGCGAGGCCAAGAAGGCTGGCGGCCATGGCGCCGGCAATGGGTGTGTAACGCATGGTGTCTGCTCCGATGAACAAGAGTGGCAAGCGGTTCGCTGGGGCGGCTGGACGGGCGGCGGGGGATGCGCTGGCGTCGTGCGGCAACTGCTTCACAGGCGGTCGGCGCAGGCGTATGCCCTAGGGTGGCTGCCTGGATCAGCTCAGCCGCGCGCAGGGTGGGGCGCCCGCGTCAGCGGTGAGGCAGGCGCGAATGGTCGCCATCTCGGTGGAGATGGCGCCGGTAACATAATTGAAATATTTTTAAGCTAGAAGAAATAAAAAGTTATTTGCTTATAGCTTTTTCTCGAAAACCTTGGAGTTCCGCTGGAAGTTGTAGAGCGCTGCGCGCTTGGCCGGCAGCCGTTCTACGCTGCTGGGTTCAAAGCCGCGCTCGCGGAACCAGTGGGCGGTGCGGGTGGTGAGCACGAACAGGGTGTCGATCTTCAGGCTGCGTGCCTGGCTTTCGATGTGCTGCAGGAGCTGATCGCCGCGGCCACCCTGGCGGTAGGTCGGGTCGATCGCTACGCAGGCCAGTTCCGCCGAGCTGGAGCCTTCCAGTGGATACAGCGCAGCGCAGCCGATGATGCGACCGTCGCGCTCGATCAGGGTGAATTGGCTGATTTCGGTTTCCAGCACCTCGCGAGAACGGCGTACCAGGATGCCGGCTTCCTCCAGCGGCCGCAGTAATTCCAGCAGCCCGCCAACATCGTCGATGCTGGCACCGCGAATCTGCTCGAAGGCCTCCTGGCTGACCAGTGTGCCGCCGCCGTCACGGGTGAATAGCTCGGTCAGCAGGGCGCCGTCCTCGGCGAAGCTGACGATATGACTGCGCCGCAGCCCGGCATTGCAGGCCTTGCAGGCTGCCTGCAGCAGACAGCCGGCCTGGCTGGTGCCGAGTTTGGCCAGCAATGGTGCGGCGCGGGTCGGCTTCAGCTCGCGCAGCAGCTCACCCCGCTCGTCACGGATGCCGGTGTCCTCGCCAAACAGGATTAGCTTGTCCGCCCCCAGGGCTACGGCCACGCTGGTGGCGACATCCTCGGCTGCCAGATTGAAGGCCTCGCCGGTCGGCGAGTAGCCGAGGCTGGAGAGCAGGACGATGTCGTCTTCGTCCAGATGCCGGGTAATCGCCTTGCGGTCGATGCGGCGCACCTCGCCGGTGTGATGGAAGTCCACCCCGTCAACCACGCCGATGGGTTTGGCGGTGACCAGGTTGCCGCCGACCACGCGCAGGCGGCTGCCGGACTGCTGGGTGCAGAGCCGGGCCTCGATAGCGATGCGCAGACTGCCGACGGCGTCGATCACGCAACCCAGGGTATCCAGGTCAGTCACCCGCAGATCGTTGTGATAGCGTGACTGCACACCGCGTGCGGCCAGTCGCTCCTCGATCTGCGGTCGTGAGCCGTGCACCAGCACCAGACGCACGCCCAGGCTGCTGAGCAGCATGATGTCGTGGATGATATTGCTGAAGTTGGCGTGGATCATGGCCTCGCCCGGCAGCATCAGGACGAAGGTGCAGTCCCGGTGCTGGTTGATATAGGGCGTCGAGTGGCGGAACCAGTTGACGTAGTCGAGCATGCGCGGTGTTCCAGAAAAAAGAGCTATTTAACGGTGTTTGCAACGCTGGCGGCAAGCCGCTTACTGCAGACAGAATCGGCGGATCAGCCCTTGCAGCAGGTCGATTGTGGGTTGCAGACGGTCCATGGCCAGAAATTCGTCTGGCTGGTGTGCCTGGGCAATGTCGCCGGGGCCGAGGATCAGCGTCTGCGCCCCCAGCTGGTTGAGATAGGGGCCTTCGGTGGCAAAGGCCACGGCGTCGGCGCGGTAGCCGGTGAGGGCTTCGCAGGCCTGCACGATGGGCGCGTTTTCCGGGGTTTCGAAGGCCGGCACGCCCGGGAACAATGGACGATAGTCGATCTGCACCTGGTGCTCGGCGGCAATGGGCGCCAGGCGTTCGCGGATGGCCTCGCGCAGGGCGTCGCTGGCCATGCCGGGCAGCGGGCGAATATCAAACTCCAGCGCACATTTGGCGCAGATGCGGTTGGGGTTATCACCCCCGTGTATGCAGCCCAGATTCAGTGTGGGCGTTGGCACGCCGAACAGTGGGTTGTTCCAGCGCTTTTGCCAGTCGCTGCGCAGTTGCAGCAGATCACCGATCACGGCGTGCATCGCCTCCATGGCACTGTGCCCCAGGCTCGGGTCGGAGGAGTGTCCGGCCTGCCCGACGATGTCGATGCGCTCCATCAGAATGCCCTTGTGCAGGCGTATTGGCCGCATGCCGGTCGGTTCGCCGATGACCGCGTGGCGGGCCCCCAGCAAGTCCGCCTCGACCAGCGCCCGAGCGCCGCTCATGGAGCATTCCTCGTCGGCCGTCGCGAGGATGATCAGCGGCTGCTTGAAGGGCTGCTCGGCGTAGGCTTTTACCGCTTCGATAATCAGCGGGAAGAAGCCCTTCATGTCGCAGCTACCCAGGCCGTACCAGCGGTTGTCGGTCTCGGTCAGGGCAAAGGGGTCGTGCTGCCAGCGTTCCGGGTTGCAGGGCACGGTATCGGTGTGGCCGGCGAACACCAGCCCGCCCGGTCCGCTGCCCAGTGTGGCAATCAGGTTGGCCTTGCCGTCCTGGCCGGCGATGGGCTGGATGCGGCAACTGAATCCCAGCGTCTCGAACCAGCTGGCGAGCTGCTCGATGACGGCCAGATTGGACTGGTCGAGTGCTGGCTGGGTACAGCTGATGGAGGGTAGCTTGAGCAGCGCGTCGAATTGCGCCTTCAGCGTCGGCAGTGACATGGCAACTCCATGGACCGGAGCCTGCCCGCCGGAAGGCGGCGGGCAGGCAGTAAAGGTCTCTTGAGCTTACGCGCCAGGCGCGGCGCCGTCAGCCGAAAATGCTGGTAAGCGTGAAGAAGTAGATGATGGCCAGGAAGGCACCGGCCGGCAGGGTAACCACCCAGGAGGTAAAGATAGTGCCGACCACGCGCAGGTTCAGTGCACCGATACCGCGGGCCAGACCGACGCCCAGTACGGCGCCAACCAGGGTGTGGGTCGTGGAGATCGGCAGGCCGATGCTGGAGGCACCGACCACGGTGGTAGCCGTGGCCAGTTCGGCGGCAAAGCCGCGGCTGGGGGTCAGTTCGGTGATGTGCTTGCCGATGGTGGCGATGACCCGGTAGCCGTAGGTGGCCAGACCGACCACGATACCCACGGCACCGAGCAGCAGTACCCAGCCCGGGACCACCGACTTGGCGACGATGTCACCGCCCGAGTGCAGTACGCCGACAATGGCGGCCAGCGGGCCGACGGCGTTGGCTACATCGTTGGAACCGTGCGCGAAAGCCATGGCACAGGCGGTGAAGATCATCAGCACCGCGAAAACCTTTTCCACGCTGGCAAAATGAAAGCTGCGGTCCGCCTCCGGATCGGCCTTGATGCGGCTGAGCAGGCCGACGCCAAGGGTCGACACCGCGATACCCGCCAGCAGGGCAAGGCCCAGGCTTTCCCAGCCGTTGAGTTCCAGGCCGATGTGCTTGAGGCCCTTGGTCAGGGTCAGAATGGTGACCACAAAGCCGACGGCAAACATATAGAAGGGGACGTAGCGCTTGGCGTTGGCGAAGGGGTCATCGGTGTCGAGGATCAGCTTGTGTACGCTGATGAAGATCATGAAGGCGACGATACCGGACAGCAGCGGCGAGATGACCCAGCTGGCGGCAATCGGCACGACGCCATCCCAGTGCACGGCGTCCATCGACACGCCAACCGCGCCAAAGCCGATGACCGCGCCGATGATCGAGTGGGTGGTCGAGACCGGCCAGCCCTTGATGGAGGCGACCAGCAGCCAGGTGCCGGCGGCGAGCAGGGCGGCCAGCATGCCCAGGACCATCTGGTCCGGGCTGATGGCTTCGGCATCGACAATGCCGCTGCGGATGGTCTGGGTAACCGAGCCGCCGGCCAGATAGGCGCCCAGGAACTCGAATACCATGGCGACGACGATCGCCTGTTTGATGGTCAGCGCGCGCGAGCCTACCGAGGTGCCCATGGCGTTGGCAACGTCGTTGGCGCCGACGCCCCAGGCCATGAAAAAGCCAAACAGGCAGGCAAGAATCAGCAGTATGGTGCCGTATTCCGCAATCAGGGTCATATGTCACATTCTCTATACGGGTGCATGGGCCGCCGGCGTTTCTGGGTGTGCGCCGGCATGCGTGCTGATGGCCGGGTATTCGCTGTCCTAGCGAGCCATCAGCAGTTCCAAGCGGTTGCCCACGCGTTGTGCGCGGTCGGCAACATCGCCAATCCATTCGATGATCTGGTACAGGAACATCACGTCCACTGGCGGCAGACCCTTCTCCAGCAGATACAGCTCCGAGCGCAGGCTGATCTGCATGTTGTCGGTGTCGTGCTCGATGCGATCGAGCTCTTCGATCAGGCGCTCGACCAGGGTGACTTCGCGGCCGGCAAAGCCGGTCTCCAGCAGCTCGTCCAGCTCGTTCATCGCCGTCAGCGCCTGGGCTGCAGCGTCAATGGAGCGGGCAACGAACGCCTTGAAAGCGGGGAACAGCGGCTCGGGAATGACCATGCGCCGACCCAGCATCAGGCCGGCGATATCCTTGGCGCGGTTGGCGACTTTGTCCTGTACACTGAGCAGCTCCAGCAGGTCTGAGCGCGGCACAGGCAGGAACAGACTCTTGGGCAGATGCACACGCACGTCTTTCTTGAGTTTGTCGGCATCGCGCTCAAGCTGGGCAATCTGCTGCTGCAGTCGTGCGGCTTCGGCCCAGTCCTCGGCCTGCAGCGCTTCGATAAAGGGCAGCAACTGCGCTGCGCACTCGTGGGCCTTGGCGATGTGCTGCTGCATGGGGCCAATCGGCGAACGACCGAACAGGGTGAGGAACGGATTGTTTGGCATGACGCCTCCCGCTGGAATTGAGGCCGCAGAGTATAGGTGCTGAGCTTGCAGCCGTCATCAGATTGAAACGAAATGAACATTTTTGCGCGCTGGCTTTCACCGCCAGCGAGCCGTTAGAGAATCGCACATGGTCAAGGAAACCGAAATCAAGCTGCGTGCCAGCGCCGACACGCTTGCAGCGCTGCAGCAACACCCGCTGCTGAATGAACGCCGCGCCAGCGACTGGCAGCGCAGTACCCTTTACAACCAGTACTTCGACACCGCTGCGCGGGACCTGAGCGCCGCTCGGGTGGCTTTGCGCCTGCGCCGCGACGGCGATACCCACATCCAGACGCTGAAAAGCCGAGGCCAGAGCGTGGCCGGGCTGTCCGAGCGCAACGAGTGGGATTGGTATCTGAAGACCGACGCCCTGGATCTGGCGCTGCTGGATGACAGCTGCTGGCCGGCCAGTCTGGCGGAGCTGGACAAGCAGCAACTGCAACCGCTGTTTACCACGGACTTTGAGCGCACCCGTGCACTGCTGCGCTGGGAGCGCGACGGCGAGCTGGTCGAGGTGGAAGCGGCGCTGGACAGTGGCGAGGTTCGTACCGACGGCGCTGCCGAGCCGATCAGCGAACTGGAACTGGAAGTCAGGCAGGGGCCAGCGGTTGCCCTGCTGGAGCTGGCCCTGGAGCTGGCTCGCGAACTGCCGCTCATGCCCTGCGACATTTCCAAGGCTGAGCGCGGTTACCGCCTGTTTGATGCCGGCAGTTTCAGCCTGCGACTGGAACAACCCCGCTGGCAGGCCGACACGCCTGTTGATCAGGTGATTGCCGAGCTGGTTGGCCAGCTGCTGGGTCGGGTGCAGCGTCTGGCCGAGCAGTATCGTTATGCGCGCCAATGGAAGCTGTTCCGCGAGTTGACGACCGCCATGGCCCAGCTGCGGGCCTGCTTCGGCGTATTTGACCTGGCGTTGCCGCGCTCGGCAGCCAGCCCCTTCGTGGCACCGCTGGATGCGCTGCTGGCGGCCTTTCAGCCGCTGGTGCTGGCTGGCTGGGCGGATGACGCCGATGGTGAGGCGGCGCGCCGCGAGGCTGAATCGGTGTTCGACCAACAGCTGGGCGGAACGGCCTGGGGGGCGCTGTTTGTCGAGCTGGCGCTGTGGTTGCTGGAGCAGCGCTGGACGCTGAATCGGCCGCCGCGCGGTGGCAAGATTGCTGCCCTGCCGCTTGAGCGCTGGCTGCTGGCGGCCTGCGGCAAGGAGATTCAGGAGCTGCGGGTGCCGCACAACAACGATCCGGAGCATGCCGTCAGTGAATGGCTGGATCAGTTGCCGCGCCTTGGGCGCCTGCAGCTGTTGCTGGGGCATTTTCGGGCCTTTTTGCAGGTGCCCGAGCCTGACCGCCTGTTTGGTGAACTGAACAAGTTGCAGGCACTGCTGGAGCAGTACCCGCAGGTCGCCGAGGAGCAGCGCGAGCTGCTGCTGGATGCGCTGCGCAAGCAGGGTGTGCGCGTGCGCCGGCTGAACGGCTGGCGCGCCCTCAACGGCTGAGCTGAGTCCTATCTGAGTAAAGGGAGAGACCGATGAAGACACTGGCCGACCTGGCGATCCCGGGCAGTGATCGACCACTGGACCTGGGCGATTTTTTGAACACACTGGTTGCCCAAGGGCGGCTGAGCCAGGACAGCGCTGATCACCTGGTCAGCCTGCGCCGCGCCGCCGTGGGCGACACTGCCAAGCTGCACCCGCTGCAGTTCATTGCCGCGCAGGATGTCGAGGATCAGGCTCGGCCGGGCAAGAAGCTGGATCTCGATACCCTCAGCCGCTGGCTCGCGAGCGAGAGCGGCCAGCCGTTTTTCCGTATCGACCCGCTGAAGATCAATGTCACGGCGCTGACGCCGTTGATGTCCTTCGCCTTTGCCCAGCGCCACCGGATTCTGGCGGTCGAGGTCAATGATCGCGAGGTGACCATCGCCAGCGCCCAGCCTTTTGTACATGGCTGGGAAGCCAATCTGCAGCATGTGCTCAAACGCGATATCCGCCGCGTGGTTGCCAATCCGGAAGACCTGCAACGCTATTCGGTAGAGTTCTACCGTCTGGCCCGCTCGGTGACCGGTGCCAACGCCACCGATCAGAAAAGCAGTGGTGTCGGCAACTTCGAGCAGTTGCTCAACCTGGGCAGCATGAGTCAGGAGCCGGACGCCAACGATGCCCACGTGGTCAACATTGTCGACTGGTTGTTCCAGTACGCCTTTGAGCAGCGCGCCAGTGATATCCATATCGAGCCGCGCCGCGAAACCGGCAGCGTGCGCCTGCGCATCGATGGTGTGCTGCACACGGTGTATCAGTTCCCGTTGCAGGTCACCGTGGCGGTGGTCAGCCGGCTGAAAAGCCTGGGCCGGATGAACGTGGCTGAAAAGCGCAAGCCGCAGGATGGCCGCATCAAGACCCGTACGCCCAAGGGCAACGAGGTGGAGCTACGTCTGTCGACGCTGCCCACGGCCTTTGGCGAGAAGATGGTGATGCGGATCTTCGACCCGGACGTGCTGCTGCGCACCTTTGATCAGCTGGGTTTTTCCGGCGAGGATCAGCGCCGTTGGCAGCAGATGGTCAGCCAGCCCAATGGTATCGTGCTGGTGACCGGGCCAACCGGTTCCGGCAAGACCACCACGCTGTACACCACGCTGAAGCAACTGGCCACGCCCGAGGTGAATGTCTGCACCATTGAAGATCCGATCGAGATGGTCGAGGACAGCTTCAACCAGATGCAGGTGCAGCATAATATCGAGCTCAACTTTGCCAGTGGTGTCCGCGCGCTGATGCGGCAGGACCCGGACATCATCATGGTGGGCGAGATCCGTGACCTGGAAACCGCCGAGATGGCGATTCAGGCGGCGCTGACCGGCCACCTGGTGCTCTCAACCCTGCACACCAATGATGCGCCCAGCGCCATCAGTCGTCTGATCGAGCTGGGCGTGCCGCCCTACCTGATCAAGGCCACGGTGCTCGGTGTCATGGCACAGCGTCTGGTGCGTACGCTGTGCCCGCATTGCCGCGCCCCGGCGCCGGTCGATGAGGAGGCCTGGGCCGCGCTGACCAAACCCTGGAATGCGCCGCTGCCAACACAATCGCGGCACGCCGAAGGCTGTCTGGAATGCCGTGAGACCGGCTACCGGGGCCGCGCCGGTGTCTACGAGCTGATGCCGCTGAGCGATGGCATCAAAGCGCTGATTCACGGTGACACCGACCTGGGCCAGTTGCGCCGTCAGGCCTACAAGGAAGGTATGCACAGCCTGCGCCTGTCAGGGGCGCAGAAAGTGGGCGCCGGGCTCACCACCATCGAAGAGGTGTTGCGGGTGACGCCGCAGAGCCAGCAGACCTGATCCGCTTCACCACCTGCCTTTCTGGCGCGGTTGAGTAGGCCGCGCGTCGTCGCCCCCGCATGAAGTCCTGGCGGGGGCGAGGGCAGCTAATTCCTCTTGCTAACGCTGGCTGCAGGGCTCGACCGCTCTAGGCCGGGCTCTGCGTGATCCGCGGGGCTCCAAGGCGAAACATTTGTTCACAAATCGCTTGATGGTGAGAATCTATCTCATTACTATCCGCATCTGATTATAAATCAGGAGCATGTTGACTCCTGAACATGCTAGAGGAAAGGGTAGCTAAGCCATGCAAAAATCGACGTCGCCGTTCATTCGTGCCAGAAAGCATCGTTTGCAGCAACCGGTCGCCACTGCGGTCTCTTCACTGTTGCTGTTGTCCGGTACTGCCATCGCGCAGGAAGCCACTGATGTAGTGGAGCTGGACGCCATCCAGATTGAGGGCGAAGCCTCCTCCTACCGGGCCGACTCGGTCAGCTCCGCCAAATTTACCCAGCCGCTGCTGGATACCCCGCAGACCATTCAGGTCATCACCAATCAGGTCTTTACCGAGCAGGGCGCCACTACCCTGACTGAAGCCCTGCGTAATAGTGCCGGGGTGGGCACCTTTTACGCCGGTGAGAATGGCAACACGACCACCGGTGACTCCATCTACATGCGCGGCTTTGATACCTCCGGCAGCATCTTTGTCGACGGTGTGCGGGATATCGGGTCGATCTCGCGTGATCTGTTCAACATTGAGCAGGTGGAAGTCGAGAAGGGGCCGGCCGGCACCGACAGCGGTCGCAGTTCGCCTTCCGGCTCCATCAACCTGAGCACCAAGCAGGCCAATCTGCGCGACAGCAACCTGGTCAGCACCACCGTCGGAACTGACGGTCAGAAACGCGCAACGGCGGATCTCAACCAGACCCTGGATGGCCTGCCGGGAAGCGCCGTGCGCCTCAATCTGTTGTGGCAGGACAGCGATGTCGCAGGGCGTGACCACGTCAACAACAGCCGCAACGGCGTCGCTGCCTCCTTCGGCTTTGGTCTGGACACCGCTACCCGCGCCTATCTCAATCTGTTGTACGTCAAGCAGGACAATATTCCAGACGGCTATGTGCCGACCGTGGGCATTGATCACTGGAGCCCCCAGCCCGGACTGGAAAACCTGGTGGGTAACCCGGTCGACAGCGAGAATTTTTACGGCACCAAGCAGGACCACGACGATGTGACCGCCAAGATGGCGACCTTCCGCCTGGAGCACGACTTTTCCGAGCGGGTGCGGCTGACCAACGTGGTGCGTTGGGGCGAGACCAAGCAGGACTACCTGCTGACCGCCTTTATGAGCACCGGTACCAACATCACCTACACCGACATCAACGACCTCTCCACCTACGCACTGGCGCGCAGCCTGCCGACCTTCAAGGATATCGAGAACACCATCCTCACCGATCAGCTGAACCTGCGGGTTGATTTCGAGACGGGCACTATCGAGCACAATCTGCTGACCGGCGTCGAGCTGACCCGCGAAGAGCAGACCAGCTATGGTGTGAGTTCTGCCGGCAGCCGCCCGGATGCCAACCTGTTCAACCCGAACTGGAATGACACCGGGGACCTGACCTACGGGCGCAACGGTGCCAACAGTGAAGGCTCGACCGACACCTACTCGTTGTATGTGTTCGATACTCTGAAGTTTGGCGAGCAGTTCCTGATCTCCGGCGGCGTGCGTGCCGATCACTATTCAACCGAGTACAGCAACGATGCCATCTGTGGTGGCACCGGGCGTCGCGCCGTGCCCTGCGGCACGCTGCCGACCGGCAGTATCGTCAATACGATCGACACCGATGACAGCGACACCCTGATCAACTGGAAGTTGGGCGCGGTCTACAAGCCGGTGCCGCAGACCAGTCTGTACATCAACTACGCGCTGTCCCAGCAGCCACCGGGCGGTCTCAACTTCCAGCTGAGCGACTCTGCCACCAGCGCCAATAACCCGAGCATGGATCCGCAGGAAGCGCGCACCTACGAGGTTGGCGTCAAGTGGGATGCGGTTCCGGACGCGCTGACGTTGAATGCCGCGGTGTTCCGCACCGACGTGCTCAATGAGGTGAGCGAGGATGACCTGGGCAACCCGACACAGGATGGTGAGAAGCGCGTGCAGGGCGTTGAGTTGTGGATGAATGGCAACATTACCCCCAACTGGGCCGTGTCGGCGGGCTACACGTATCTGGACACCGAAGTGACTGAAGGTGATGCGATCACCGCCAGCGGCTCCAGCGACCTGACCTACACGCCGGACAGCGCCTTTACCAGCTGGACCACCTATCGCTTCCCGTCTGGGCTGACGGTGGGCGGCGGTGCGCGCTACACCGCGGGCCTCACCCGTGGCCGCGACGGCGCCGTGGGCACGCCCGATCACACCGACTCCTACACTGTGTTCGACGCGGTAGTGTCCTATCCGGTATCGGATAACCTGGCGCTGCGTCTGAATGCCTATAACCTGGCGGACGAGGAGTACGTGGCGGCGATCAACAAGAGCGGCTATCGCTACACGCCCGGCGCGGCGCGGACCTATCTGCTCAGCGCCGACATGAGCTTCTGATCCGCGCGCCGGGCCCTGTCCCGGCGCTCGGTCGCAGCCATTGCCGTGGTGTTTTACCGGTGGCACCCGCACTCTGCGGGTGCTGCTGTTTTCAGTCGTCGGCCCGGACTGATTGCCCGTGCCGTTGCTCGCAGGGGCAGCGCCGGCGGTGACCGTGGCCCTCAGCAGGTGAACGCATTATGTTGGTACATATTCCAGAGGTTCTCAGCAAGGCCGAGGTGGCTGAGGTGCGCAAGCGCCTGGCGGCGGCCGACTGGGTGGACGGTCGCGCGACGGTCGGGCAGCAGGGCGCGGTGGTCAAGCGCAATCGCCAGTTGCCGGTAGACTCGCCGGTGGCGCGCGAACTGGGTGAGATCATCCTGACGCGCCTGTACGCCCATCCACTGTTCATGGCCGCCGCCTTGCCGCTGCGCTCGGTACCGCCGCTGTTCAGCGTTTACAGCGGGGGCGAGCACTACGGGTTTCATGTCGATGGCGCGGTACGACAATTGCCGTTTAATCAGCTCAGCCTGCGTACCGATGTCTCGTCCACCTTGTTCCTGTCTGAGCCGGAGGAATACGACGGCGGCGAGCTGGAGGTGCAGGACACCTACGGTTGCCACGAAGTCAAACTGCCGGCAGGGGACTTGATTCTCTATCCGTCGAGCAGTCTGCATCAGGTTACACCGGTCACCCGAGGTGAGCGGGTGTGCAGTGTGTTCTGGAGCCAGAGCATGGTGCGCTCCGATGCTCAGCGCTCGCAGCTCTACGACCTGGATGCGACCATTCAGCAGCTGCGCGGCAAACTGGGTGACTGCCCAGAGGTGCTGACCCTGACCGGGCACTACCATAATCTGCTGCGACAATGGGCCGAGGTATAAGGCCGGCGGCCTGTTAGAATGCGCGGCTTACGCTGAGTGATCGCGCGGAGCCGCCCTATGAACTACCGTCACAGTTATCACGCCGGCAATCACGCCGACGTGTTCAAACACGCGCTGTTGCGCCAGTTGCTGGTGCTGATGCAGCGCAAACAGACGCCGCTGTGCTGTCTGGACAGCCACGCCGGTACCGCCTTTTATGATCTGCAGGGCGAGGCCGCCGGCAAGACCGGTGAATACGTTGAGGGTATTGGCCGGCTCTGGGCCCGCGATGACCTGCCGCTGTGGCTGGCTGATTACCGGGATGCGGTAGCGCGGCACAATCCGGACGGACAGCTGCGCTGGTATCCGGGCTCGCCACAGATCATGGCTGAGTTGCTGCGCGAGCAGGACCGTATGATCCTCAGCGAACTGCACCCCGAGGACGCCGATACCCTGCGCCAGTATTTTGCGCCGCAGCCGGAGATCGCGGTGCATCAGCGCGATGGCTACGAGCTGCCCAAGGCATTCCTGCCGGTTGCGGAAAAACGCGCGCTCTGGCTGCTGGACCCCCCCTTTGAAAAGACCGACGACCTGCAGCGCTGCGTGGCTGCAGTCGAGCAGGCAGTCGCGCGCATGCGTCAGACGGTGATTGCGATCTGGTACCCGATCAAGGATCAGCGGCTGCTCAAGGACTTCTACCAAGGCATCGCCGATAGCGGCGCGCCCAAGGCGCTGCGAGTCGAGCTGAACGTGCGTCCGGCTGATAATCAATTGGGGCTGAACGGCTCAGGCATGATGCTGATCAACCCGCCGTGGCCGATCTGGGAAGAGCTGGAGCAGATATTGCCGTGGCTGAGCCGGGAGCTGGCGCAGTCCGCTGGTGGGAGTTGGCGGATGGATTGGCTGGCTGGCGCGCCCTGAGGTCAGGGCGCACCGCCGCCGGATTGTCGAGGGGCACGACATGCCGTGCCCGCCACGATTGCCGCGCGATCAACCCTCCAGCTGGAAGGTCAGCCCGGCGTGTTCCTGCAGACGCTTGATCAGCTTGTCGCCCATGGCCGGTGCGGTCGTCCAGATGCCGCCCTGGGTATCGGTGGCATCGCGTACCAGGCAGATGGCGCTTTCGGCAATCATGCGCGAGGTCGAGCCGTAACCCGGATCGCGTTTGCCCGCCACGCTGGCCATCAGCGTCTTGCCGTCGGCGCCTTCACCAATGAACAGTACATCGTAGAAGCCGTTTTCACGCTCCTCCTTGGTCGGGCCTTCACCCGGCTTGGGCGCGTCGTCGCCGGCCAGTGACTTGTCGCCTGTGACTGCCTTGGCGATGGCTTCGCCCTGTTCGCCCGGGCCGGTCAAAATCATCTCGTCGTAGACAAAATCGCTGCCGTAAGCATGCCCCAGCAGCGCGTTGGAGCGGTGCACGTTGCGGGTGTTGATGGCCGCCATGACGAAGGGCGCCGCCCAGCTGCCCAGTGACTCGTCAAACTCCGGCTTGGCCGCCGGCGGCTGGGCCGGGCCAGTGAAGCCTGGCGTGAGCGCAAAGGGGTTGCCGAGCAACTGGTAGATTTCCGGGTTGGCCTTGGCCGCCGCCAGTGTGGCCTTCAGGCTGGCGGCAGTGCCGCCGGAAAAGGTGCCCTTCATCTTGCGCACGCGGCCCTTGACGCGGGGGAGCGCCGCGCCAAATTTCTCCTGCGCGGCCTGCTGCAGGAAGTAGACCCCCAGATCGAATGGAATGGAGTCAAAACCGCAGGAGAAGACGATACGCGCGCCGCTTTGCTTGGCGGTCTCGCCATGGGCATCGATCATCTGACGCATCCACGCCGGCTCGCCGCAAAGGTCGACGTAATCGGTACCGGTTTCTGCGCAGATGCGCACCAGGTCAGAACCGTACAACTGGTAGGGGCCAACGGTGGTCAGTACCACGCGGGTACGCTCGGCCATGGCGCGCAGGCTGTCTGCGTCGCCGGTGTCGGCAACCACCAGCGGTGTGCCGGCAGGGGCGCCGATTTCATCGCGAACGGCTTCCAGCTTGCTCTGGCTGCGGCCCGCCATGGCCCAGCGCAGGTCGCTGTCGTTGGCATACTCCTGGCTCAGGTATTCTGCAACCAGACGGCCGGTATAGCCGGTGGCGCCGTAGACGATGATGTCAAACTCTGGCGTACTGCTCATGCGGGGTGTCCTCCTGGTGGGCGGGGAGTGGCGGCTGAACTTTGTGTCATGCGAGCCAGTCCCAGCCAGTGTGGGTGCCTGATATTCAAGCTAGTCTGGCACAGATTGCGGGGCAGGGTTGAGCGCTCGCGCCGGTTTCTCCGGGGCGAATGGCGGCCAATAATCCGCAGCGATGACGGGCGGCACCTATAGTGGACTGATGGCCGTTGACCGGCCTACAAACAACGAATGCAAGGAGATCGACATGGCTGCAGAGAAGACACCGCAGAGCGCCACGAACAAGCAGAGTGAGCTGGCCGCCAGCAAGGTGGCGGTCGGTGAGGCCTATGAGAAGCTGCTGGAGGCGCGCGACCACTTTGCCTCCGCGGCTCAGGCCGCTGGGCTGGAAGTGCGACACGACGCCCTTGAACATCTGCTCAAGGGGCGCGAGAAGGCCGAAGAACTGGGCGCTCAGGCCAACACCTACATTCGCGAGAAACCACTGGCAACCATCAGCCTGGCCTTTGCGGCGGGCTTTGTGCTGTCGCAGTTGCTCTCGCGCAAATGATTGAGCCGACGCGCGATCAGCCGGAAGCGGAGCCTCAGGGCGCCGCCTCCGGCGAACAGCAATCCGAACAGCAATCCGAACAGCAATCCGAACAGCAATCCGAACAGCAATCCGAACAGCAAGCTGATCAGGAGGCTGTCAGCGAGG
>NZ_LMAZ01000001.1:155010-204994 GCF_003444685.1 Pseudomonas abyssi
GAACAGCAATCCGAACAGCAATCCGAACAGCAATCCGAACAGCAATCCGAACAGCAATCCGAACAGCAAGCTGATCAGGAGGCTGTCAGCGAGGCGCTGGTGCAGCAGACGGCCGCTTGGTTGGAACAGATTGCCTCGGCCAGCGGCGAGCTGCTGCGTCTGTTCCGCCTGGAGTGGAAACTGACGCTGGGCGACGCCAAACGTGTGTTGCTGCTGGGTGTGATTTTGATTCCGCTGCTGTTGTTCGCCTGGTTGCTGCTCAGTGCGCTGCTGGGCTGGTGGGCATGGCAGGCCACGCAGTCGGTCAGCCTTGCTCTGCTCGCCGCGCTGGCTCTGCAGTTGCTGTGCGCCGGGCTGCTGGCCAGGCAGATCGGTATCTATCAACGGTCCCAGGGATTCCGCCGCACGCGCGCCCACCTGAAGCGACTCATGCAGGGAGCAGATGATGAAGCGAAAGCAACTGATCGACGAGATTGAGCAACTGGACAAGCAGTTGGCGCTGCGCCTGGACATCGTCGAGCTGAGTGGCGCGCTGGTGCGCCATCAGTTGCGCCAGGTAAACCCGGCTTTACTGGTAGGTGGCGGTGCCCTGGCCGGCGCGGCGACGCAGCGCCTGGGGTTGGGACGGACCTGGGGCATGGGCCTGACCGGCGTGCGTCTGTTGCCGGTGGCACAGAGCCTGCTGCCGCTGCTGCGCAACCTGGGGCTGGCGCTGTGACCGAGCAGACACCGCCGAGCGAGATCGAAGAAATTACCGGGCCCAGAGCCAAGATGCCGCCGGTACAGATGGCGCTCTACTGGCTGCTGGCGCTGGCCTGTCTGTACACCCTGTACCTGGCCAAGACGCTGTTGTTGCCGGTGCTGGTGGCGGCGTTGTTCGCCTTGTTGCTGAGCCCGCTGGTCGGGCTGTTCAAGCGTTTCCACATCCCGCGGACCCTGTCGGCGCTGGTGCTGCTGACGGCGATTGGCGTGCCGTTCACGGTGATGGGCATGCAGCTGTCCGAGCCGGCGGAGAAGTGGTTTCAACGCATTCCGGAGCTGTCTGCGCAGTTGACCGACGAACTGGATGAGTTCAGTCGCAGACTGTCCGTCAGCGAGTCTCCTGTCACGGTGACCGAGCCGGAAAAGGACAGCGGGTTTCGTTTTTTTGGTTGGTTTCGTGATGACCCGGAGCCACGCTCCGCCCCCTCGCCGACGCCCGCGCCGGTGGGGGACAGCGCCGTCTCGGACCGGCTGATGCAAGGTGGTGTCGAGCTGATGGTGCAGATGCTCGGCGCGACCCCTGCGGTACTGGCGCAGTTCTTCACCTTTCTGGTGCTGGTACTGTTCATGCTGATCTTCGGGCCGACCCTGTACAGCACCTTTATTCGGGTATTTCCGCAGATTCGTGACAAACAGGCGGCGACGGACCTGCTGGAGCAGGTGCAATATGAACTGTCGCGCTACATCCTGACGGTCAGCGTGATCAATACGCTGCTGGGTGTGGTGACCGGCTGTGTGCTGTTTTTCATGGGCGTGGAAGACGCGCTGCTGTGGGGCGTGATGGTCGCGTTGCTCAATTTCGCACCGTACGTCGGACCGGTCATTGGTATGGGGGTGCTCTGCCTGGCCGGCGTGGTGCAGTACGGTCCGGTGCTGGCGGCGCTGCTGCCCGCGCTGATTTATTTCTGCATCAATCTGGTCGAGGCGCAGTTTGTTACGCCGACCGTGCTGGGCCACAACATGCGTTTGCACCCGCTGGTGCTGATGCTGTGGCTGATTCTCTGGGGCTGGATGTGGGGTGTGGTCGGTGTACTGATCGCCGTGCCGCTATTGGTCTGCCTGAAGCTCGCGGCGGCGCGGCTACGGCTGTTCCCGCACTGGGTCAAACTGATCGAAAGCCCGATCTAGGCGTCATTGACACGCATTCGACGGGGCGCTCAGGCTGGCTTGGGCGCGCGTTGCACCAGCAGCACGGCGCTGATAATCAACGCGCCGCCCAGCAGCATGCGCAGGGTGGGCTGCTCGGCAAACAGCCACCAGGCGATGAGAATGCCGTAGACCGGCTCGAGCGCGAAGAACAGCGAGGCCACCCGGGCCTTCAGCACGCTCAGGCTGGAGACGAACAGCACATGCGCCAGTCCGGTACACAGAACCCCCAGCAGGCCGATCCACAGCCAGTCCAGTGGTGGCATCCGCCACATCGCGCCGGCGCCGAAGGGCAATACGCACGCCAGCACGACCAGATTCTGCCAGCAAGCAATCTGTACCGGATGCAGGTGGCCGCTGGTCAGGCGGTTGCCGACCGAGACGGCAGCAAAGCAGAAGCCCGAGAGGATCGCCCACAGCAGGCCGGTGGTGTTGCTGGCGGCCAGATCAAACTGCGGCGGAATCAGCAGCAGGCCGGCGCACACCAAAGCCACTTTCAGCAGGTCTGAGGCGCTGGGCTTCTCCCGCCAGAACACCGCCTCCAGTACCACCACAAAGGCCGGGAAGCTGGCAAAGCCGAGGGTGGCGATGCCGACGCCCGACAGCTTGATGGCGTGGAAAAAGGTCAGCCAGTGGATCGCCAGAAATACCCCGCACAGCAGCAGGCTGGCCAGACGCTTGCCGCTCAGTCCGGCAGCC
Organism: Pseudomonas abyssi; assembly: GCF_003444685.1. NCBI lineage: Bacteria > Pseudomonadati > Pseudomonadota > Gammaproteobacteria > Pseudomonadales > Pseudomonadaceae > Pseudomonas > Pseudomonas abyssi. The sequence continues at coordinate 157,618 of NZ_LMAZ01000001.1, forward strand.
AGCGGGGTGCGTGCCCACAGGGCGAACAGCACCAGTGCAGCGACTGCAAACACGGCGCGTCCCAGCACAATGGCGTCGGGTGAGGTGCTGGCCAGCTTGCCAAAGATGCCGGTCAGTCCGAACAGCAGGGCGGCAATATGCATGAACAGCAGTGCGCGGTTGTGGGTCAGGTCAGTCATGGCGCTCTCGGGGCAGGGTGAGGCGCCATCTTAGCGCTGCCGCCGCGCGCTGGCTGTTGCGCGCGTGTTGAATATTGTCGCCTTATTGCTGGCGTCGCAGCGCGCTGGGCGAGACCTGCCAGTGCCGGCGAAATGCCTGGCTGAAGGCGCTCTGGCTGGTATAGCCGCACTCGGCGGCGATACGCGAAAGGGGCAGGGCGCTGTGCAGCAGCCGCTGGCGTGCATACTGCAGGCGGCGCTGGCGCACGTATTCCAGCGGCGCGCAACCCAGCTCCTGCAGGCACCAGTGGTTGAGACGAGAGGCCGACAGGCCGGCAACGCGGGCCAGGTCCTGCACGCCCAGTGGGTGCGCCAGGTGCGCATCGATGTAGCGATTCAACCGTGCCAGCGGCAGGCGGCTGGGCGCGGCTGGCTGACCCAGCAGGGTGCTGACCAGCAGAGCGGCGCTGGTGTCGGCCAGGTGGGGCTGGCTGCGGATCAGCCCGGCCAGGCTGCGCACCAGGGCACCCTGTTCGCTACTGAGGGTCAGTAGCTGGTTGCCCTCCAGCAGTCGACGCTGGCGACTGCGGTCATGCTCAAGGCCGGCGAGCGGCGAGTCGCTGTCGATATCCAGCACCAGACAGTGGCCCTGATCAGGGCTGAAAAAGGCATGACGCTCGCCCGGCGCGATGATTGCCACGCTGCCGTGTTGCACGCGCCCGCCGCTTGCGCCGTACTCGAGTTCCAGGCTGCCCTGCAGGCCAAACACCAGCTGCGTCTGCAGCTCGTGGCTGTGCGCCGCGCTGGCGTCAGGGTAATGGTGAATGTCGAGTCGAGTCATGGGCATGCGGCCATTGTATCTGCCAGACAGGGATTTTTCAGCGTGCTGCGAGTGTGTCTCTGGCTGATGCTATAGTGCCACTAGATAAGTGGAGATAAGACGTTGGACAACAAAACCTTCGGGCTGCGGGCCTGGATGGATCAGCTCAATCGATCCGAGCTGCCGGCCATGGCGGTGGTGGTGCATGACTTGCTGCGTCTGGCGCAGTCCGAAACCGCGTCGGTCGGGCAGTTGACCGAGGTGCTGATGCGCGATGCCGCATTGGCCACCAAGGTGCTGCGGGTCAGCAACAGTGTCTACTGCAACCCGGGGCGCGAGGTGATCAAGACCCTGTCGCGGGCGGTGGTGGTGGTGGGCTTTGATCAGGTGCGCATGATCGGGCTTTCGGTCAGTCTGCTCGACGGTTTGCTGACACAGTCGCCCCGTGAGCAGCTGCAGGCGTTGCTGGCGCGCTCGTTTCATGGTGCGGTGCAGGCCCGCAACCTGGCCCAGTATTTGGACCAGCGGCAGCAGGAGGAGGTGTTTATCGCTACGCTGCTGAGCCATATCGGTGAGCTGGCGTTCTGGAGCCACGCGGGCAAGCAGGGCGATCGCCTGGCCGCCGCGTTGGCAGAACCCGGTGCCGAGCCGGAAAAGGTCCTGCGCCGCGAGCTGGGTGTCACCTTCGAGCAATTGACGGTGGGCCTGCTGAAGACCTGGAACATGGGCGAGATCGGCCAACTGGTGCAGGCCAGCCGCACCAGCGACGGTCCGGCGGCCAGAGCGGTTGCCCTGGGTAGTGAGCTGGCGGGGCGAGTGGCCAGCGCTGGCTGGACTGATGCCTCGGTGCAGGCACTGATCGAGCCGGTCGCCGAGCTGATCGGCACCGATGCCGAGCATGCCTGGCAGCAGCTGGTCAGCAGTGGTCAGGAGGCCGTGCGCGTGGCCGGTCATTGTTCCAACGCCGACCTGCAGCAGTGGATTCCGCGCGCCGATGACCTGCCGTTGGATCTGTCCGCACTGCTGCAGATGGAGGTGCTTCCTGAGCCTGAGCAAACGCCGTCGGAGCGAGCCCCGGAGCCCGAGCCAGAGACCCTGCTGCAGCCTAATCTGGAGCTATTCAAGCTGTCGGTCGACCACCTGAAGCTGATGGTGCGGGCGGTCATGGACGTCGACACCATCCTCAATACCCTCATGCAGGGGCTGCACCGGGGTGCCGGTATCGAGCGCGTGGCCTTGATGGTGCTGGCCGAGCAGAAAACCCAGTTTCGGGTCAGGGCCGCCATCGGCAAGGGGACGCAGCGCTGGCGTGACACCTTTGTGCTGCCCTGCAGTGGTCAACCACATGTGTTCTCCCACGCCCTTGAGCAGCGTGACTGCTTGCTGCTGGGCGGCGCCGAGCAGGGTGCGCTGACTGCGTTGCTGACAAAGGAGGTGGTGGCGCTGGTTGGCAGCGGCCCTTTGGTGATCGCGCCCGTGGTGGCCGGCAGCCGCCGGGTGGGTGTGTTGTATGGCGATATGCGCCTGTCGGGCCGCGAACTGGCGCAGCCCCAGCTGGCAGCCTTTGCCCGTATGGCCGAACTGACCGGGCAGTGTCTGCAACGCCTGAGTCAGCGCTAAGCCAGCACTGATTCACTCCGCGCCTGCGAGTGGAATTGTCCGGTGCTTCCCTTGCTTCAGCCCGGCAGGCAGACGCCGGTGCCGCCCAGTCCGCAGTAGCCGTTGGGGTTCTTGGCGAGGTACTGCTGGTGGTAATCCTCGGCGTAGTAGAAGGTCGGCGCCGGCTGTATCTCGGTCGTGATCTCGGCCTTGCCTGCCTGTTGCAGGGCATCGGCAAAAGTGGCTCGACTGGCCTCGGCAAAGGCGCGTTGCGACAGGTCGCTGACGTAAATGCCGGAGCGGTACTGGGTGCCCTGGTCGTTGCCCTGGCGCATGCCCTGGGTGGGATCATGGGACTCCCAGAACACCTTGAGCAGTTGCTGCAAGGGCACCTCATGCGGGTCGAATACCACCAGCACCACCTCGTTGTGCCCGGTCTTGCCGCTGCACACTTCCTCGTAGGTGGGGTTGGGCGTCAGGCCGGCGCAGTAACCCACGGCGGTGGTATAGACGCCGGGCACCTGCCAGAAACGCCGTTCAGCGCCCCAGAAGCAGCCCATGCCGAAGATGATCTGCTGCATGCCCTCGGGAAAGGGGCCGTGCAGCGGCGTTTTCAGCACGCTGTGATGGGTTTGGTTGGTGGCAAGCGGCGTGTCGCGGCCGGGCAGGGCTTCTTCTGCCGTGGGCAGACGCAGCTTGTGTTCGGGGATGCGTTGGAAAAACATCGGAACCTCCTGTGTGGCTCAGCGTTGCAGCTCGCCGCGTTGCTCCAGCAGATCACGCACCAGATAGAGCGCCGCCAGCGCCCGGCCCTCGGTAAAGTTGGGCCGCGCAGTGAGTTCGCTGAGCTGATACAAGTCGACCTGGTCGACGCGGATGGGCTCCGGTTCATCGCCCGGGAGCCGTTTTTCAAACAGGTTGCGCGCCAGCACCACGGCGATCTTCTGGCTCATGTAGCCGGGTGACAGCGACAGATGGGTCAGAAACTCCAGCTGCTGCGCACCAAAGCCGGCTTCCTCCATCAGCTCACGGTTTGCCGCATCGAGCACGTCCTCGCCGGGCTCGACCAGCCCCTTGGGTAGCGACAGCTGATAGTCGTCGGTGCCGCCGCAATATTCCTCGATCAGCAGGGCGGTGCGCGCATCCTGCATGGCGACCACCATCACCGCACCGTAACCCTGCCCCTTGTTGACCAGGCGTTCGTAGGTGCGTTCAACACCATTGCTGAAACGCAGCTGCACTTGCTCGACGGTGAACAGGCGGCTTTTGGCAACGATTTTGGCTTCCAGCGTTTGCGGCTTTTGCGGCATGGAGACTCCGTGGTGATAGGCCGGGGGCTTGGGTATCATAGCCGCACCCAAAGCACATTCCCAAGCCCAAGTCCGAGCCGCCATGCTGAACTGGAACATGATCGATACCGTCTTGCTGGATATGGACGGCACCCTGCTGGACCTGCACTTTGACAACCACTTCTGGCTGGAGCATATGCCCGCCTGCTACGCCCGCCATCACGGCCAGTCGGTCGCTTGGGCCAAGTCCGAGCTGTATCCGATGATGCAGGCGATTCAGGGGCAACTGGAGTGGTATTGCCTGGATTACTGGACCCGTGAACTGGGCTTGCCGATTGTCGAACTCAAGCGAGAGATTGCCCACCTGATCAGCCTGCGACCGGATGCCGATCTTTTTTTGCAGACGCTGCAGCAAACCGGGCGCGAAGTGGTGCTGATCACCAACGCCCACCGCGACTCGCTGTCGCTCAAGCTGGAACGGGTGGAGCTGCGCACCTGGATTCAGCGCCTGATCAGCTCCCATGATTACGGCTACCCCAAGGAATCGCAGGCGTTCTGGCATGCCCTGCAGGCGGACATGCCCTTTGACCCGGAGCGTACCCTGTTTATCGACGACAGCCTGAGCGTGCTGCGCTCAGCCCGTGACTACGGCATCGCCCACCTGCTCGCCGTACGCGAACCCGATAGTCGCGGCGCACGCCGTGACACGGAGGAGTTTGAGGCGGTAGAGGGTTATGCGGCGCTGGCCGCAGGGGTCATCCGCGCAAGCGCGGATTGAGCCACAAGCCTCAAGCAAAACCCGTGCGGTGTTGAATCGCGCGGGTTTGTATGGTTCTTTGCGCCATGACGAGAGCATGGTGCGGTAGGGCGGGCATAGCCAAAGGCGTGTCCGCCAAGGCTTTTAGCTTGCGGCTTGCAGCTTATGGCTTGCAGCTGCCGCTAACCCTTCCCCCTCGTCCGCGTCTGATTGGGCCGTGCGGTTTTCTCTATATAGTCGATGATCAGGCCGGCGACGTCCTTGCCGGTGGTGGCTTCGATGCCTTCGAGGCCGGGTGACGAGTTGACCTCCATCACCACCGGGCCGTGGTTGGAGCGCAGAATGTCCACACCGGCGACGTTCAGGCCCATGACCTTGGCCGCACGTACGGCGGTCATGCGCTCTTCCGGGGAAATCTTGATCAGGCTGGCGCTGCCGCCGCGGTGCAGGTTGGAGCGGAACTCGCCGGGCTTGGCCTGACGCTTCATGGCGGCAATCACCTTGTCACCCACCACCAGGCAACGAATATCGGCGCCGCCGGCCTCACGAATGTACTCCTGCACCATGATGTTGGCCTTCAGGCCCATGAAGGCTTCCAGCACCGATTCGGCGGCCTTCTCGGTTTCGCACAGCACAACGCCAATACCCTGGGTGCCCTCCAGCAGCTTGATCACCAGCGGCGCGCCGCCGACCATGCTGATCAGGTCAGGGATATCGTCGGGGGAGTGCGCAAAGCCGGTGACCGGCAGGCCGACCCCTTTGCGCGCCAGCAGCTGCAATGAACGCAGTTTGTCGCGCGAGCGGCTGATGGCGACGGACTCGTTCAGCGGGAACACGCCCATCATCTCGAACTGGCGCAGCACCGCCGTACCGTAGAAGGTGATGGAGGCGCCAATACGCGGAATGACCGCGTCGAAGCCCTCCAGCTCCTCGCCCTTGTAGTGAATCGACGGCTTGTGGCTGGCGATGTTCATATAGGCGCGCAGGGTGTCGATCACGCGTACCTCATGGCCGCGCTCGGTCGCGGCCTCGATCAGGCGACGGGTGGAATACAGCTTGGCGTTGCGCGACAGAATCGCAAGTTTCATGATACTTCCCTTGGCGCGGCTACGGCGGAATGAGGGGTAAGGGGTCAGCCGAGGTTGTCGGGCTGTGGTTTGTCCTGCACGAAACGCAGGCCCGGATTGATCACCAGTTGGCCATCCTGCATGGCGGTGCAGCCCAGCAGCATGCGATAGCGCATCGCCTTGCGGCAGGTCAGGGTGAAGTCGACCAGCCAGCTGCGGTCACCCAGCACCATGGAGGTGCGGATGACGAAGCGCTCTTGCATCTGGCCGTTGGAGCTCTTGATGCGCTTGAGATCGATCAGCAGGGCTTCGCAGGTGCGGGTTTTCTGCTTGCTGCGGCTGCCGACGTGGGCGTCAAAGCGGACCCAGTCCTGTCCATCGCGCTCAAAGGTGCAGATATTGCTGGCGTGCAGGGCTGAGGTCTTGGCACCGCTATCGACCTTGGCAATCATCTGACTGATGCCAAGGTCGGGCAGCGCGACCCACTCGCGCAGGCCGATCACGCTCAGATGATCAAAGGTTTTCACGCTGGATTCTCCAGGCCGCAGGCCGTTGGGCGCGCATCATGCGGCAACTCTGAAAATTCGACAAGCCTGTTATAGTGACGCGGCAAGAGGAGTACAGACCCTATGCAGGATGTTGGCAAGTTGCGCCTGGACAAGTGGCTCTGGGCGGCCCGTTTTTTCAAGACCCGTTCACTGGCCAAAAGCGCCATTGAAGGGGGTAAGGTGCACTGTGGCGGCGAGCGCTGCAAGGCCAGCAAGGAAATCCGTGTTGGCGATCAGCTGCAGATCCGGCAAGGCCTGGACCAGCGTAGCGTCGAAGTATTGCAGTTATCTGATCAGCGCCGTGGTGCACCGGAGGCTCAGTTGCTCTACCGCGAAAGCGCCGAGAGCATCGCTGCCCGTGAGGCGGCGGCTGCCCAACGCAAGGCGCAGGGCGCCGGCGGACTGATCAGCGATGGCCGACCCAGCAAGAAGCAACGGCGGCAGATCTTTCGTTTTCGCGATGAGCGTAATACACCGTCAGCGGACTGATTGGTTATAATCGCGGCTTTTTAAAGGTGCATCATGGCCGCTCAGGACATTACCCAGCGCTTTATCTTCGACAACGCCGATGTGCGCGGTGAGCTGGCGTCGCTCGACAGCAGCTATCGCGAGATCCTGGCCAAGCATGCCTACCCGCAGCCGGTGCAGGCGCTGCTCGGCGAAATGCTCGCTGCTGCCGTGCTGCTGTCGACCACCATCAAGTTCGATGGCTTGTTGATCCTGCAAGCGCGCTCCAGTGGCCCGCTGTCTACGCTGATGGTTGAGTGCTCCAGCGAGCAGGCTGTACGCGGCATTGCACGTTATGCCGATGACCTGCAGGGCGAGACGCTGAGTGAGCTGATGCCCGATGGCGTATTGGCGATTACCATCGACCCGACCAATGGTCAGCGCTATCAGGGGATCGTTCCTTTGGAAGGCGGTTCATTGGCCGCTGCGCTGGACAGCTATTTTGCCAACTCCGAGCAATTGCCCACCCGTTTCCGTCTACGGGCCGATGGTCGCGTGGCCCGGGGCTTCCTGCTGCAGGCGCTGCCGGCGGACCGCCAGCGCGATGTCCAGGAGCGTGAGGAAACCTGGCAGCGGCTGAATATCCTGGCCGACACGCTGACTGCCGAAGAGCTGATCAGCCTGGACAACCAGACGCTGCTGCATCGGCTGTACCACGAGGAAGAGGTGCGACTGTTTGACGCGCGCCCGGCCCGTTTTGAATGCAGTTGTTCGGCCGAGCGATCAGGCAATGCGCTGGTCAGCCTGGGGCGCGAGGATGTGCTGCAACTGCTGCAGGAGCAGGGCGGCGAGATCACCGTCGACTGTCAGTTCTGCAACAGCCGTTACCGTTACGATGAGGCGGCAGTGCAGGCGCTGTTCGATGCCGCCGCCGAGCACGCGCGCAGTCTGCACTGAGGCAGGCTGCGTCATTGTCTTTTTTTTGGCATAATGGCGCGCCTGCGCGCTAGCCAGCGCTGTATTCCATGGATGAAACCTAATTGAACCCCACAGACTTAGACCGAATTGGTCGGTCTTAGCGCTATATTCGGTCAAAGTCGAAGAGGACCCTGTTTGATGACGCAAGCTACCAACACCGTGTATACCGACCTCAGCGTCGCACATTTGATCGAGCTGGCCATTCAGCGCAACGAAGGCCAGCTGGCCGACACCGGCGCTCTGGTAGTCAAGACCGGCGAGCGCACTGGCCGTTCGCCGATGGACCGCTTCATCGTTGATGAGCCCTCCACCAGCGCTGCGATCGCCTGGGGCGCCGTCAACCGTCCTTTCCCGGCCGACAAATTCGATGGCCTGTGGGCCCGCGTTGCCGATTATCTGGGTAGCAAGGAAAGCTTTGTCTCCCACGTTCACGTTGGTGCCGACCCGCAGCACTACCTGCCGGTGGTGATGGAAACCGAGACCGCCTGGCACAACGTGTTTGGCCGTACCCTGTTCATCAATCCAGAGCAGTACAATCCGTCCGCCAAGGACGCCTGGCAGATCATGAACGCGCCTTACTTTGTCTGCGAGCCTGAGCGTGACGGCACCAACAGCGAAGGCTGTGTGATCATCAACTTTGCGCAGCGCAAGGTACTGCTGGCTGGCATGCAGTACGCCGGTGAAATGAAGAAGGCCATGTTCTCGGTGCAGAACTTCCTGCTGCCGGCCAAAGACGTGCTGCCGATGCACTGCGCTGCCAACGTGGGCGACGACGGTGACACCACCCTGTTCTTCGGTCTGTCCGGTACCGGCAAGACTACCCTGTCCGCCGATGAGGCGCGTAACCTGATCGGTGACGACGAGCACGGCTGGGCCGAAGGCTCTGTGTTCAACATCGAAGGTGGCTGCTACGCCAAGTGCATCGACCTGTCGCAGAAGAACGAGCCGGTTATCTGGAATGCGATCAAGTTTGGCTCCATCGTCGAAAACGTAGTGATCGACCCGCAGAGCCGTCACGCCGACTACACCGACGTCAGCCTGACCCAGAACACCCGCGCAGCCTACCCGCTGGAACACGTCGAGAAGCGCGTCGAGGCCAACCTGGCCGGCGAGCCGAACGCCATTATCTTCCTCACCTGCGACCTGACTGGCGTCCTGCCGCCGGTCTCCATCCTGAACAACGAGCAAGCTGCCTACCACTTCCTGTCCGGTTACACCGCACTGGTCGGTTCTACCGAGATGGGTTCTGGCGGCGGCATCAAGTCGACCTTCTCTACCTGCTTCGGCGCGCCGTTCTTCCCGCGTCCGGCCGGCGAGTATGCCGAGCTGCTGATCAAGCGCATCAACGCCTTCGGCAGCAAGGTCTACCTGGTCAACACCGGCTGGACCGGTGGCTCCTACGGCACCGGCAGCCGCTTCAGCATCCCGACGACCCGCGCGATTATCGCGGCGATTCAGTCTGGCGCGCTGATCGGTGTCGAGACCGAGCACCTGCCGGTTATCAACCTGGATGTGCCCAAGGCCGTTCCGGGCGTTGAAACCAAGCTGCTGAACCCGCGCAACACCTGGGCCAACGGCGCAGACTACGATCAGGCGGCGCAGGATCTGGCCAAGCTGTTTGTCGAGAACTTCAAGAAGTTTGAGGTTTCCGACGCCATCGTTGCAGCAGGTCCGCAACTGGCCTGAGCCGTTAATCCGCTGCTCTGACGAAACCCGCCTGCTGGCGGGTTTCGTGTTTCTGGGCGACAGGCATAGAACATTGAAATAAAAGAGATAAAAAGGGTTGACACTCCAGCGCTGGCCGGTAAAATGGCGCGCCTCAGCAGGGGATATGTGTACCAACCACTGCCTTTGTTGAGGTGTTTCAAGGCCGGTCCGCGATAGCTCAGTTGGTAGAGCAAATGACTGTTAATCATTGGGTCCCAGGTTCGAGTCCTGGTCGCGGAGCCAACTTGAAATAGTACGGGGTATAGCGCAGCCTGGTAGCGCGCCTGCTTTGGGAGCAGGATGTCGAGAGTTCGAATCCCTCTACCCCGACCAGTTTTTTTGAGCATGGGTCGTTAGCTCAGTTGGTAGAGCAGTTGGCTTTTAACCAATTGGTCGTAGGTTCGAATCCTACACGACCCACCACTCAAAACCTTCCTAGCATAACCTTTCCTTTATATCTGAATTAATTCTCCTGGCCTGCCTTGTGCTGGTTTTCTGCGTTTCTGGCTGGCGTGTGGGCACGGCATCTAGTGTGTCCGCAGCCTGGCTTGCTGGCTCAACACGCGTCGCTAAATGTCGGGCATGGACTGGCGGGGCTTTGCCAGGGTTAGCCCCAGCAGCACTTAGAGCGCTCTCCGTATTGCTAGGCACCTCCGGAAGAGGGCAGCCCGGGGTAATCGTGTTGTCGGAACATCGGACGCTGAGCGCTATCAAACTCCGTCACTTCTTGCATTGTGCTGTTACTGGGTCAGTCTTTTGTAGCGCCGCGCGATATTTGAGTTAGTGAAGCGCGATATTTTGACGGATTGCTCTCTTGCGCTCTGCGCAAAGAAATTTCAACTTGGCGGGTTGAGCTTAGGGTCAGGATGCCCAGGTATATATACTTCATAGGTGCTACCTGACAGCTGGGCCCGATAGAGTGGGATTTCCTTGCCGGTATCCTGTTCCGCTTTGGTGACCGCCAGTTTGAGTTTCTCGAACATCTCATCGCTCATTCTCGCGCCGGCGGTCACAGAGTTCAGGAACAGCTGTCGAGAATAAGGGTGAATACCAGGACCGCGCCTTACATCCAGAGTGCGCTCCTCCTCTTCATACTCCCAGTCGCGACTCTTGGTCAGGAACACATCTTCAAAGTCGGGCTTCACCGCACCCCACTCCAGCTTGGGTCTCTCGTCCGCATACCTGACCGGAAGAGGCATAAACTCGGTTAGATCCAGATACGGTGCATCCATACTGATACTGAACTCCACCAAAAAGCCTGTATGGTTCTTTGCGTAGTGGGCCCACATTAGCTGGCTTGAAGGATTGCGGCTGAGGCAAAAGATACCCGCTTGGGCCCCAAGCTGTTCTGTCCATGCGCCTGAATCGACGGCCCGCAATATGTTGGCAACCCACTTTCCTTTCTGTTGGATGCGCTTTGCTGGGCTCAAACCTTTGGAATCACCAACTCTCTTTACCAAGTCCGGCCGCCGCCTAAAAATATCGGTCATGCTTTCCCTGTCATAAGCAGGAGAACAGTCAAACGGATCATTAAAATCCGAGGGCCGCGAAAAGCTAAGCGTGCCCTCGGTGATGATCTTGAGATTGTCGTCAGTCATTTCCCTGTATTTATAGCGATACAGGACATCCGCATTGTCGTCTTCCATCCATTTCTCCATTCCGGTGCCATACGAGCGCCAGATTAGCCCAGTAGGCTTCGCGCTAACATACCAACTGAAGACGACTACGCCTGAATGGTCGCCCGTCTTCATTGCGTGCTCACAGCGTGTATGTCCTCTCCTCACCAGACGCCCAGGCTGTCTGATCTGTAACCACGTGGGCATCAGACCAGACCACACCATCGTCCGAGTACTGCAGTACCCACGCCTTCGGCGTTCTCAATCCCCACGCGGCAGCGCCTAACACCTGAACCGAGTAGCTAGCCAACTCAACAGCGACAGGCATTTCATAGCTGAGCCAAATAGGCAGCGGGGTGCCGTTCTGCGACACAAACCGTGTCGACGTTTCGCCGTCGAATGCTGCGGCGGGCAGGTAAGGTGCGCCGGCCGTTGAACTTGCCGCCGCAGTGCCACCTACGGCCATGTTCGTATCCGACGCGTCCAGCAGCTTCAGCTCGGCGATAGCCAAGTAAAAGTCCGTCGCACCGTTGTTCTCAGTCACGTACAGGCGCCAGAACTGATGCGCACCGACGCCTGCGGGCGGGGCAAGAGCGACGCGGTGGGTGTGGCGCTGGGGGCTTTCAAGGCCTTCCCGTACTGACCACAGCTCGATATCGACATCCACGCCCTGGTACTCGGTTGACAGCGTCAGCTCTGTGCCGGCAACGCCGGATGCAGAGTCCAGCACCGTTGCCGTGTCCGCCAGCAGCATTCGCGCGCTGTAGGTTGTGCCAGGCTCCGGCCCAACAGTACCAAACGCGGTATCGATCAACTGATCTGCTTGCATCAGCCGGTCTCTGTGCGCCCAGCTCAGCACCAGCTCGCTGCCGGTCTCGACTGGGTATGCCTCGCCGTTGATCAGGAACTGGCCCGGCGGATACGGCCGCCCTTGGCGCGCCTGCAGGGTCTGTGTGAGTGTGCCGGCCAGCTCTGGGGCCAGGCGGCCGCTTGATGTGTTGGTCAGCAGCTGCGCCTGCATCGTCGTGCCCAGGGAATAGGCGGTTTCGTCGAGGCCGGTCCAGTCCTCATAGAACCAGATCCGGGTGCCGGCATCATGGTCAGCGGGTACCGTGTCAACGCAGCCGCGTGCGATGGTGACTGCACCTGTCTCCGTGTCGATGGCGTCGATGCGCACAATCTCGTCGCCCAGTAGCGCAGCGGTACCGACTGTGACGTCGTCAAGGCGGGTGGCGCTGTTGAGGGTGATCTCGCCGGCCAACTTGTCGATCGCCGCTGCGAGAACGCCGGAGGGGCACCAATCTGCGATGCCCTGGTTGATGAACTCGCCGCTGCCGCCCACGCGGGTGGTCAGGCTGTAGTTGAGAGACATCATCGACGGTGCGCTGGCTAGGCTGCCGAGGTAGGCGGCGGATACATCAATCAGTTGCAGGTTGGCCGGGTCAACACGCTGAACCAGGTCGCGCCATGTGGCCTCCATCAGTTGACTGATGACAACAGGTTGTGGCGTGCGATCGGGCGGCTGCCAACCTGCCGGCGGCACTCCAACAAAGGAGCTGGTGGGCAGGCCGAACAGATCCTGCACCACGGTGACGGTAATACGGCCATTGGTGAGCAGCCCGTCCTCAATCTTACCTACGCGCACAACCACCTGCTCGATGCCACGGCGCAGCGAGCGGATGCGGATTGGGTCGCCCAGGTTCAGATCGCGGCCGCGGCGGTCGAGCACGACCTTGAAGCGGCGCAGCCCCCCGGTTTCAATGCGCATGTCGCGCTCCAACAACCGGCCAGCAATCTCGGCTGTTGGCGCGCCGAGGTAATCGACCGTTTTGGGCGCGCGCTTGCCACGCGCGGATATGGCGGCGTTGACGCCGCGTACGGTCTTCTTTTCACCATCGATCGCATCGATGTAATTGACCAACATCGCCGACGGCATGTCGTCGACCGACGGGGCTTCATTCTCCAGCACTTCAAGCAGCCCGCTGTCCTCATCAAACAGTGGCAGCTCGGCAGGGTCGTAGTCATCCCGTAGAAGGCGGATGCTGCACAGTCCGGTTGTGCGGTGGTTAAACACCTCGGCGCCAACATGCGACTCAATAACGTCAGTGAACGCCTTGAAGGTATCGCCACGGTGCCACTCGATGCACAGCCCAAGCCCCTCGGCGTAGCAGGTATCGGCAGCCGCTCGCCAGGCCGCATCGTCCATGATTGACCGGCTCCAACCTCGGAACAGCCGACTAGTGCGGATCTGATACAGGATATGCACCGGGTTCATGGCCTTGATTTCGCCATCGGCCAGCCAGATGAACTGCTTTTCCGGGTACCAGGGCGCCTCCTGGCCCCATAGCCGGTTGCCGCCTCGACGCAGCACCTCCCATGGCTTTGGGTACGGGTTGCCTGTCGTAATCAGGCCACTATAAAACGCCGAGGTGAACCCTCTGAAGGCAGGCGCCACTCCGCCCAGCATTGCGGCCAGCTTGGGCAGGACGCCCTGGGTTTCTTCGCCGAACAACACGTCCATCCGGCCCTGCAGGCCGCCTTCACCTTCATCGCCGCCAAACAGCTCTGGCGCGTTGATAAATATCTGGCCGTTATCGGTGATTGAGCCGCGCCACGCCCGCTTGTCGCTCGCGCGGATCTCCACCAGCTCATCAAGCGGCAGTCCCAGCCCCATGTGAATGTCAAAGTAGTACCGGGTAACCTTCGGCTTGCTGCTACTGCTGCCCATGGAGTGCCTCCGCGTGTTCCACCAGGTGCAAAGCCAACGCGTCGCCGGTTGCGCGCAGCTGCTCGCTGTCGATGCCTGAACGGAGAAACGCCAGCCAGTCCAGTCCATGGCGTGCGAAGAACGCGCGGCTCTGGCTATGGCAGTAGCCTTGGCGGCCGTTCCAGGTAGGTACCGAGTGCAGGTGGTCGATAGTGATGATCACTTTTTGCCCCCGCCAATCTTCACTCGCCGCGTGCGGTAGTTACCGACTGTCAGGCACATCCAGCTTTTGCTCCAGCACTGACCGAACACGGCCGTTTTTGGCTCACCCTCTTCAAACAGGGGGAAGTCAAAGTCCTCAAATGCCGCCGGCTTCTGCTGCGGCGGTTTGGGCGCGAGCGCAACCGATAGGACGTAGGACGCAACCATAATTGCGATTTGGACCCACATAGCAGTACTCCTTACCAGACGGCGTTGCCATCGAATGGACTGCGGCGCTCCAGATCAGGAATGCCGCGAAACCGGTCACTGTTTGCATACTTATCGGTGCAGGTGCCGAACAGAAAGTCGCAGCCAGGCAGCACTCGCAGTGTTGCCGATGCCGGAATACCGGCGGTGCCGCCCAGCAACCGCAACTCGGTACCCACATGCCGATCGATGTGCCGGCGGTCGTACTCCCCTGAGCCAATCGGCCACTCAACCCACCCGGCCATAAACCAGCCGTCCGGGTACCCGGCAGCCGCAGCGCACTGAACAGCCGCCCCATCCATGGACTGAATGGTCATCGAAACCCGGTGGGCGGTCAGATCCACGCCGCAGCGCTCGTCACCCAGGGTTGCCGTGCAAAACTGGGAATACGCATCATCCAGGCCAGGCTGGCCCATCTCGGCATCACGGCTGACGCAAGTAATGCGGCAACGATCCAGCGCTGGCCAGTTCACAGACTGGATGCGCCCGGCCCACCTCAAACGGGGGTCGTTGTCGCCGTAGTGCATGTCAAATACAGTCAGTTCTATCTGATCGCTTGGGCAGCCTGTGCGCCACGGCTGCGCGACCTCAATGTCTGCCGGCGCAGTCACAACGAACTTGTCAGCAGTAGCATCGCCAGTGAACTTGGCACCGGCATCGGTCACGCCGCCGCTGAGCGAGCGATAGACCTCCGAGCCAACTGTGATATCGCGGTCTGCGCTGCAGTACAGCCAGCGCAGCACGCCTCGGCTGAATCGATACAGGGCCACAGGCTGGGCGGCATCAATAGACTGTTCGTAGCTATTGAAGGTCATCGTCGCGCACCCCTCTGAATGTCACCTGTGCAGCGGCGGCACCCTCGCTGTCGGTTATGTGATCTAGCGTCACTCGGTCAGCGCTGCCTCGTGACAACACCAGCCAGCAGACGCGAGCGATCGCCGAAGGGGCCACGGTAACGCCCAGCGCCGAGTCAATGGCGAGTCGCTCGACCTCTGCATCAATCTCGCTGGCACCGGTGATGCGGCGATATAGCACCTGGCCGTCTACCAGCTCGATGCGGATATCCCGCCGTCCCACGCGCTGCAGACCAAACCGGCTGTAACCTACGTTGGCAACGTCGATGGTCAGCGAGGTATCGGTCGTTGCTGCAACAACGGTCAGGTCATCGGCGTGGGTCGGTACCCATACCGCCCGCTGCCGGCCGCGCAGGTAGTAGAGCAGCGAGCGCAGCCAGGCGCGCTCGGCGCGCCCTAGATCCACCCAGCGCCAGTCGGTGATTGGCATCGCGCGTCCGGCGACGTCGGTTACCAGCGGCAGAGCGGTACGGCTGTCCAGTGTCAGCAGCAGGCGCTCAAACTGATGCGTCAGATCCTCGGTCTCGTCCGGCCGCAGCTCAAGCACCGGCCAGCCCCGGTAGGCCGGCAACTCCGCGACGTCGAGCGCTGGCCAGTCACATGCCTCCATCACTTGAAACGTCACGTCCGCCTGCATCAGTTGGTCAGTCAAGCGCACCAGGTCAGGCTGCTGCATCAACTGGGCTGTGCGAACAGGATAAAGCCGGGTGCCCACCGGCCAGGCCTGCAGGGTTGGTCGCTTCAGGGTGAGCCCGCCAGCGTCTACTGAATCAATCTCCACCACCTCAGAATGAAACGCCGTTTCAGCGCGCAGCATCGCCAGGCCACCCGCGCGAAAATCCAGATATTCAGTAGCGCAGGGAATACTCAGCGACTCTGCCGGCACATCTACGCCCAGCCGTTGGATATCCGGCCAGATGGGCAGCGCCCAGATCCTGCTGCCCCAGCCAAACAGCGCCAGGTCCAGCAGCTGGCGCTCGCGGCCTTCCACGTACATAGGCGCGCTCAGTTCACGGCGCGGGGCCGTGCGCAGCGCGCGGCGCTGCTCGGCCTGGCTTTCTGATGCCAGCACATCGGTCAGCCACTCCAGCTGCTCCTGCACCCCCTGACCCCAATCAGGTGCAAACGCCCAGGCAATGATGCGGTTGGCGGTGATACGCAGGCCGGGCTGCTCTCCGTTGGCAAATACCCAGCTCAGCAGCGTGTCGAGCACTGGCTGCCCATCTGGGGTGACTGATACTTGGTATTCGCGCTCCTGCAGGGCGGTGAACAGCAGCGGCGGTGCGGGCTGACCAGAGACGTCCAGCCCCTCGTCCAGCCCGCCGATTTCGCTCAGCGACTGCGGTACCAGGTGCGCGTTCCAGATGAAAACCGACATGGTCTGGGTGGATGCTACGTTGCCTAGGTCCAGCTGCTGCGGGCTGCTGTGAACGCGGTGGTAATAGTCGTCCGAGAAACGGCGCTGTAGCTGGCCACCAAGCACCCTCTGCTGCGGCGCGCTAACCGGCAGTTGACGGGTGAGCGGCTGGGCAGGCCGGCGCTGCATGGCCGACTCGGCCGGCGGCCAGCCGACGATAGCATCGGGGTCCAGGCTGTCCACATCCCCGCTGATATAGGGATTGTCTGAGAGCGCCAGACCTTGAGGAACCCATCCAGTCAGCAGCATGTCATGGCCCGTCGTATCTGATGGCCATACCGAATGCACCGGTGTGCGCCTCGTTGGTTACCGAGGTCACGCCGGGCACCCGGCGATAAAACGGGTAAACGCGCCATTGCTCGCCGCCCATCGCGATGATCTGGCCGGCCTCCAGATTGTCGACGCGCACGTAGCGGGCATGCGCCAGGTCTGCAACCTTCGATACCTTGCTCTCTGCTCTGACCAGCACTGGCTGGATCGGTAGCAGCGCTGCCTGCTGATTCCAGCCAACGCTACGCAATAGCAGCGGGCTCAGGGGCACGTTTGCGTGAATGGTGTTGATCAAACTGTACGAGCTGCTGTTCGCGCTGGGCCACGGCCACAGATTGCCGTCAAAACCGCTGCAGACGGCGTGATTCTGACTGTCTGCGCTCTGGCTTCCTCCACTGCCGCTGCCGTTGCTATTCCATAGCAGACCTGCAGAGGTCTGAGAGTCAGAGGTATGATCGGTGCCCCGAGTGCCGCCGCCGCCCAAGTCAGTAATCCGAATGCCCTCACCAGTTGGCCCACGCAAGCGCCGGCTGATTGCCGATAGCCACAGCCCTGACCCTGGCAGGTCGAGTGTTGACACCCCAAACGCGCACCATAGGTAGTAGTCCACGCTGTAGCGCACGACGAAATACACCTCGTCCGGGTCGGAGTGGATATGCACGTAATAATCGACGGGCCAAACCACCTGGTTGAGCAACCGGCTGGGGCAGCCGAGGCGCGGCATCTGGGGGGATGGGTCAGTCAATACCGCGGCGGCTTGGCCGGTGCCGCCCTGCAGCAAAATACCTTCACCCTCCGAAAACGTCTCCGGGCTGCGCACCCATAGCTTCACGAATGCCGTGCCTTTGCTCAGGATGCCGTCATTCCACGCCCAGCCCTCGTCGGTACAAGCGGACACCAAGGCACTCAAAAGGTCGCCCCATGAGGCTGCGCTGCCGTTCACGTAAGCCATTAGCTATCCATCCTCAATGCGACGTAGTCGTTGAACCCGGTGCGCCAGGCGTCCTGCAGCACCACCCATGTCTCGCCGCCAATCACGAGGGTGTTTTCGGTTGCGTTGTTGAACCCGGTGATGTGGGCAACGCCATCCAGCTCACCCAAATCACCCAAGGTGCCTGAACTCAGCGCGATGGTGTTCAGCGCATAGTTGCCATTGGAATCGCGCTCTTGCGTTGTTGCACCGGCAAGCCACGGGTTTGCATACGGCCAGCAGTCGGGCTGGTGCCACACGCCATCGTTGAACAGCGCCCGCATGTTGGCCCCGCCTCTGAACGGCATCGAATGACCGGTATCAGAAAACCGGGTCGCCGGGGTGCCGTTCAGCATGCCGCCTACCGCTAGTGGATAGGGGTACTGGCTCGGCCTGGCATAGGGTAAGTACTTGCCGGCATAGCCCAGCTCATAAACCGGCGTCCCCACCTTCATGCCCAGCGCAATGCGTTGCGGGTTTAGGGTCAGCCAGTAGTCAACACGCTGGTTGTGGCAGGGAATGCCAGAGAGCATCGCCCCCGGCTGGCTATCAAACGGGTTACCCGGCACGTAGCCGGTGAAGCCGGCCGCGCACAGGTTGTAGTAGTCAGCGGCTGCATTCTGGTAGGTACGAAACCCGACGAATATCTCCTCTTCGCCGCTGTAGCCAGCACCCTTGAGAATAAGCTCGCGGTTATCCGGCGCGGTGTCGTAGCGCAGCACCGTCCAGCCGTTGTCTGCAGCAAAGTCGCGGATCTGCTCCAGCATCGCGTAGTGCGCAAGCTGGCTGGTGTTATCGACGTATCCGATATCGTGTGGCATTTAAAGCTCCAGTAGCTGGCGAATGGTGGCCTTGTCTTCCTGCACGACGCTGAGGAACTTCTCGCGGCCCTGACGGCTCCATGCGCCATTGACGATGAACTGCTCCGGCACCCCGACGAATACGTCGACGTTGTTCTGCAGCTGCGTGCCCTCGGCTCGGCCTGTCTCGGCAAGCTGGCCCGCGTTCATGACGGGCGACGGCATGGCAGGCGCCGGCACTCCGGCCAAGCCGCCGGTAGCCTGGCCGACCGCAAAGTGGTCATGTAGCGCTGCCCAGCCTCGGGCGTTGATGTCTTCCAGCAGCGGCAGCATGCCGGGTTGGTTCACCACGGCAGCGCGGGTAACAAACTCTTCATTTGAGAGCCATGTAGCGATGCTGTCGCTGGTGCCGGTACCGGGGCCGAGCACCTGGCCACCGGCCGCGCGCATCTTGCCGACCTTAACCAGAGAGCCTGCCGCTCCCGCGCCGCCCAGCCCACCGCCGAATGACGAAAACAACGCGCCCATCGCTGCGTTGGCCAGCTGGTTGGCAGCCATCTGCGCCATGGCCTGGATGACTGTCTGAGCCAGGGACTGAATCGCGCTGCGCAGATTCATGGTGCCGGTGGCCAGCCCGGTCAGTGCGTTGGCCAGGCCGTCCTCAAGTCCGCCGCGCAGCGTCTCAACCAGCAGGCTGGTGGTGGACTGCAGGCGGATCATCTGGTTATCAATCTCGGCGAGCACGGCAGTGGCCGCCTCACCAATTGCACCGGGCATGCTCGCCATGTCGTCCAGCATCGGCCGGATGCGCTCCAGCTCGTCAGCGGTAGCGCGGTGCAATTCCAGCAGCTGCTCGCGGGCTGCGACCTCAGACAGCAGTCCCGCGTCCTGCTGCACGTTGATGGATTGCTCGCCGCGCTGTTGGCGGGCGAGTACCTCATCGATCTCGCGCTCGAACTCATCCAGTTGAGTCCGCGCCGCCTCGACGTTGATCAGCTCATTGACGATATCGACGCCAACGCCCTCGCTGTGCTCATTGAGGCTCTTGATCAACGCCCCGAAGCGCTGCTCCATCTCTAACGCCAGCGCGTCAGACTCTTTGCCTTGGGCGCGTAGCAGTTGCACCTGCAGGCCGGCCACAGTTACCGCATCTGCTGCCACGATCTGGCGCTTTTCCTCGGCAGCCAGTAGCGCCGCAGCGGCCTGCGCGCGCTCCAGCAGCGCACCGGCCAGGCCCTTCTCGGCGATCTCAGCTTCGCGGGTCTTGGTCGTGTTCAGGCCGATCAGCGATGCCTGGCGCTCAAGATTGGTGACAAAGCTGAGCTGTGCGCTGGCCAGCTTCTCGGTAGCCTTGCGCTGCGCATCGGACGCTGTGGCGTTGGCCTTGGCCTGGTCAAGCTGGCGGGCTTGAGTTAGCAGCAGCTCTTGATGCTCGGGGATCAGATCGCCCAGCTCGCCAGACTCGATGGCGTAGCGGGTTTTGGCTTCTTCGGTGATCAGGCCGATGGTCTCGGCCTGCTTTTTGAGGGTATCCAGCAGCTTCTGGGCGTCGGCGTTCAGCACCGGGTCTTGAGACTGTTCGGCTGGAGCGCTCGACGGTGTGTCGCTCGCGGCGCCAGAGGAGTCTAGCTGCCCACGCGCAGCCAAAATCAGATCCCGCTCTGCGACCAGCTGCTCGCGAATGGCGCGCAGCTCCTCTTCTGACGTGAATAGATAGCCGACCTTTGTGCTCAGCCCACCTTTCAACGAGGCATCAACGTCCTTGATTTCTTGGTTCAGCCTATCGAGCGGGTCCAGGTTGCCGGTGACGTTGGCTGCATTGATAGCAAGCCAGTTGCCCAGCCCCGCGAACTCAGTCGTCGCCCCTGCGGCTGCGCTGGTCAGGCGTGCGACCAGGGCGATCAGGGTATTAAAGGCTTCTTTGGTCTGAGGGTCGCTTAGCACCTCCGTCAGACTTTCAATTTCAGTCCGTGCTGCAACCAGGCCGGGGCTGCTGGGGTCGCCCTCCAGCAGGTCCCCGAATGCGTTCTGCAGCGCCTGAATCGAGCCGCCGAACGTGTCGCGCGCGGCACGGGCCGAACCGCCCATCTGGGTCTCCAGCTCGCTCAGGATTAACCGCTGTGCGTCGGCTTGCCGACCGGTCTCAACCAGCTCTTTGATCAGCTCCTTCTGGTCTTCGGTGAACTGAATGCCTGCGCGTGACAGCGCGGTGATGCCCTGAACAGGGTCATTAAGGGCCTTGCCCACTTGAATGGCGGCCGACTTGAGGTCTTGCTCCATGGCGACACTCATGTCGAGCACCGCCTCAAGCGCGCGGGGGAAAACGTCACCGCCAATCTTAGTAAAGGTCAGCAGCAGCGCCTGCGCCGGAATGACCGCTTCGTCGCCGTAGGTAGTCACCTGTTGCATCACGCTGGCCATGGACAACAGTTCGTCGCGGGTCAGCCCAACAGCCCCCTGCGTTGACCGCAAGCGCTGTTCGAGTTGCGCCGTCACACGCTCTTGCTCTCTGGTAGCGCTAATCACCGCGCTGTAAAGCGCGCCTCCAGCGAGCGCTGCGCCAATCTTGCCGATAACCGAGCTAATGCGCTCCATGTCTCGGCTGGCTTTCTCCGACTTATCTCCCAAGGTTTCAACGTCGCCGCCGAGCGCACGCACGTCATTGCGGGCCTGATTCATGTCAGACCGGATGCGCATCGCCAGTTCGAGTTTTCTGCTCATGGAGTGCCTGATTACCTGAGGGATTCAGGTTCAGGGTGCCCGGTTGCTCGCTGTGAGTAATTTGAACAAGGGCAAAAAGAAAACGCCCTGGTGCTGGGGGGCACTCAGGGCGCTGAAGGCTTCCTTTGGGTCGGACGCAGCGGCGTCCTGCCGCCTCCCTGGGCCATGCCTACCGCAACAACTTCTGTAGGTGGTCAGCGGCTTTCTTGCCGCCGCCGACAGCCAGGCTCATGTCCTGCATTCGGCCTGCGCGGTCTAGCCGGTCAACGGCCAGGGCGCGCTCGTAATACAGCATCAACTGCCGGCGTGTGTAGCGTCCGAGGTCGCACTCTCTGTGGCCGTGCCGGATGAGCGTGGCGTAGATGTCGCCCCACCGGCTTTGCCGGCCCGCGCCTGCACCTTGGCCACCGCTACGCGGCTGATCGCGGTGCGCCAGTAGAAAGGGCCGTTCACCTTCCACCAGGCATCAGCTAGCCGGGTGCCATCTGTTTGATTGAGCCCTGCCACAAAGGCGACGTCCGTGTCGCTGGCCGCGGCCAGCAGCTCCTGAAACTCGTCGATGTGGTTGCCCATCAGGTCGAGCACCTGGTCGGTGGTGGGCTGCGTCGCTAGCCCGATCAGCGCCTCCATGTCCTTGAGCATGGGCTCAATGATGGGCCGTACGCGTAGCCCCTCAATAAACCCATACTCGCGCATGACCAGGTCACGGCCACCCACATTTTTCACCGGCAGTTCAGGGTGCAGCACCTGCAGGTCATCTGCACCCTCTGTACCAGGCGACGGCCTCTTCTTCGCGCGGGAGGCCATCAGGCGGCCGCCTCAACAAAGCGCCCAAAGCCACCGAGCACATCATCAGCCAACTTGGCCACGTCCACCAAGGCAGCGCCGGTCAGAGGCAGGTTGCCGTACTCGTCGGTGATCATGTTCAGGTCGCCCGGCGGGTTGAAGATGGTGCGGTACAGCTCAAATACCGAGCGCTCGCCGTTCTCGGTATTGATGCCGTCAAACATCAGCCAGCGCTCCTTGGGCTGCTCGGAGAACAGGGCCATTGAAACAGCGTTGCCGTAGCTGTAATCCGCCTCGATCTGCGACGCCTGCGCGGTCAGCATCTCAACCAAACCGGCGGGGGCTGACTCGATGCGGTAGTCGGTATCCAGCACCAGCGGCGTCCCACCGTTGTCCAGCACCAAAGAGCTGATAAAACACTCATTCAGCCGAATGACGTCGCCGGCCGCCAGGGGCATTGGCAGTGGCTCGCCGGTCACATCGTCTCCGGTAATGGCTACCTGCTGGGCATAGAAAGCCATCGCGATGTTGTGCAGCGTCCACTCATCCAAGGTGATATTGATATTGACCGTCTTGGCACCGGGCAGCCGACCGATCTGCAGGCGGTTGCCCGAGAACGAGTCGGTCTTATCGGTGTTGGTGGTGTTGATCTGCAGCTGCAGCTGCGGCGCGTTGCCCAACCAGGTGAACGCCAGAGGCATGCCGACAGCTGAGCGCTCGGCCAGCCAGATCTTGCCTTGAAAGCTAAACAGGCTCATGGGTTACTCCTTGTTGGCTTTAGCCGGCGCGGGCTTAACAGCAGGCGCGGCAGGTTCATCGGTAGCTACCTTGCCCAGGGACATGAGCCAGCTTTTCTGGCGGGCGTTGACGTCGATCTTGTCGCCAACGGCGCACTGGCGCCCCTTATGGGTATGTGGCTTGAGCAGCACAACTTCTTCCAGTTGCTGCTGCGGTTGCTTCTTGTCGGTCACGGGGCACCCCCTATGAAATGTTGCGTTGTATACACCTCGGTCCAGAGCAGCGTGCTGTGGTCGTAATCCAACACGGCACCCCGCGACCATTGCACCGGCCGTGCCCCTGGCACCTCCGGCGTCCAGCCCATCAGCCGCGCGCGAATTGCGCCCAGCAGGGGACGCGTCTCGGCGGTTGTTTTCTCGCCTCGCTGGTCCCCGTAGTTGCGCGCCGCAACCATCACGCCAAAGCTGACTATCGCGCGCTGCCGCCCACCTGGCTTGGTTGGGGCATCGTCAGCGCGCTCATCCAGCAACACGACGTAGGCGCACGGCGTCCTGAAATCCTTGATGCTGGTGACAGCGGCGTATTCCGATGCACCCTGTACGCTTTGCAGCTGCTCGACTGACCGCAGCCTGTCGATCACCATTTGAATGTCGAACGGCTGACTCATACTCAAAAGCCCTTCAGCGTGTCGTGGCTGAAGGTGCGCGGCGGCGCCGAGACAATCGGCGCGCCGCTGGTGGTCGGCGTCAGCGGGTCATCGGCTCCCAGGCTGAACTGGCCGCTGGCGACCTGCTGCAAAAACTTCAGCGCATCGCGGTAGTCGCGCACAATCGGGTCATTCTGCTCGCCGCTGATACGGTCCTTGTGCAGGTGGTAGCGGGCAATCGACCGCGCCCAGCCCGTCACAATCGGAAACTCGGTAGCCAGCGGCAGGCTGTACCCACGCCGTGCCAGGTAGCCGTTGATGGTTGCTTCAGCATTGGCCAGGGCATCCTCGATCACGGCCTTGGTTGCCTCGGCAATGGCCACCTCATCAGCTGGCCAGGCGGCCAGATCCTGCCCGCGCAGCAGCGCATCGAGCAGCTCGGCATCCACCTGCCGGTACTGCCGGGGCGTGGCCACCTGGGCCAGCTCGACAGCACCCGGCCGGTCGGCCAACTGAGTGAGGGTGATATAGGCCACGTCAGACTCCTGCCGGTTGAGCGACAGCACGAACCAGCGCCATCAAGCCCGTTTGGATGTCGGTTTTGCCAATGGAAGCCCAGCGCAGTGGCTCGGCTGAACAGAAGCGCTCATACTCGGCATGGTCACTGGTGTTCTCAAGGGCATTTGCAGCCTTGATGCGGACCTGTTGCATCAGTGCCTGCTCAAGCTCAGCCTGCAGCTGCAACAGTTCCGCGCCCTTGGCCTTGATGCGATTCATCAGGTCAATTTCGTCCTGGTTCAACTCGCGATAGCCCGAGACCTTGCGGTGCTGGTTGTCCATCAGTCGTCCCCGCCAAATTGAACAGCGCCGATGGCCAGCAGCGGTTTAGCCTGGTCATGAGTCAGCTCGATGGAGTCGCCCATGCCATACGGCACACCGTCATGCTCCAGGCGCTCACGGTTCACTACCAAGACAACGGTCTCGGCTTGCTCGTCGTTGGCTTGGTTCTGCTCCGGTGCCGGCGGTACCGGATCGGTGACCGGCTTGTCGTCTGCAGCAGGTGCTTCTGGTGCTGGTGCCGCTTGAGCGTCGGCCGGATCGGCAACGGGCGCATCCTGCTGGATAGCGCCTGCGGCTTCCTTCTCGACTGGCTCAGTCGGTTTTGCGGTGGCTTTCTTCGCTGCCATGTTGATCTCCCAGGGGCGGCAGTTGCCGCCCGGTCAAAGGGTGGGTTGGTCAGCCGTTTAGCTGATGGCGTTCTCGAAGAAGTAGCCAAGGTCAGGCGCGGTGATCAGCTCTTTAACCGACTCACCAACGCGTACCATCTGCCCGCCGCGCAGCCCGATGTTCTTGTCGAACGAGGACGTCGCGATGCGGCCACCAAACTCGGCAGTGAAACCAAAGGTGGTGCCGTTGTTGGCGTCAGCCAGCTCGTCGCGGTAGATGAATGAGGCATGGTTACCCCACACGCGCGACAGGTTGGCGGCTTGACCAGGACGGGCGATGTTCAGGCGCGCCTCACCGACCAAAATGGCTTCCAGCTCCAGGATCTCGGCCAGCCACTGCAGCGGCACCATGCCCTCATCACCCAGGGTGCCATTGAAGGCTTTAACCACCTTGGGGTGACGACGCAGCTTGGTGGATACCGCACGGCCTAGCACGCCAATGGTCGGGCGCATCACCACGCTATCCAGCGCATCGGCAATCGCGGTCAGCGGGTTGCTGTCCTCATGGCTCCACTGGCTGGTGCCCGAGAGCGTGGTTTTGTTGCCCGCCGCATAGTTGGCGGCATTGAAAACCGCATTGGAGGCACGCACCTCACGATCCAGCAGGATCAGGTTGGTGGTCTGCTCCGTAGCTCTGCCCAGCGGGTCGTAGTTCGGCGGCGCGTTGTCGATATCGCGCTGCGGTACCGGGGATTCCAGACCGTGGTCTTGGGTTGCGCCGGTTTCTTCGGTGGCTGAGAAGTCCACCTGGTTGATACGCGACTTACGGCCAACTTTGGTATCCGGCACCGTGAAGC
The DNA here is from genome assembly GCF_003444685.1 of Pseudomonas abyssi. Classification (NCBI taxonomy): domain Bacteria; kingdom Pseudomonadati; phylum Pseudomonadota; class Gammaproteobacteria; order Pseudomonadales; family Pseudomonadaceae; genus Pseudomonas; species Pseudomonas abyssi. The sequence goes on from NZ_LMAZ01000001.1 coordinate 183,004, forward strand.
CTTCAGCCAGGTCGTGCTTGAGGTACTTGAACTCCTGCGCGCCCACCGGCACGCGCGGCAGCACCTGATCGGCAATCAGCCGGGTGTTGCGGTACGCAATGGCAATGGCAGTGAGCGCCGGGTTAATAGGGAACGGGGCATTACTCATGTCAGGTACTCCTGATGTGGCCGGGGCCGGTTAAGGGGCAGTCGCCGGAATGAAGCCAGGCGCGATCAAGGCGGACGCAATGTCGCCTGCCACGCCCGAGACCTCGGCGTACCCAACAATGAAAGTGTCCGCTTCTGCCGGCAGCGCCACGGCAATGGCACGGCCATTGGCATCAGCGGTCAGCGGAGCGCCTCGGGTCACGTTGCCACCGAAGGTCACGCTGGCCGGGCCGCTGCGCACAACGTCCACGGTCTCGCCAGCGGCGGCCGGAATGTCGGTGGTAACGCCCAGCATCATGGTGCTGCCGTCATCGGCCTGTACGGCCGCACCATCGGCAGCGCCGTGAGCGGCAATCAGGTACGCACCAATGGCGGCGGTGGCGGTGAACGGGGTAATGAGTCCGGGAATGTTCATAGCCGGTTAGGCTCCCTTGGTTACGTGGTTGACTGCCTGGCTGATGCTGATGTTGTTGCCAGCCTGGCGTTGCTCGGATTGATACGCTGTTGCGCGGGCGGCAATAGCGTTGGCGTCCTGGTCGTCGACGATGTCGCCGCCGCCGGACTTCTCGGCGAAGTCCACCTGCTTGGGCAGATCGCTCAGCAACCCGCGCAGCAGTTTGTCTGCCGGCTCGCTGATGGTCTGCTCGCCCTCGGCAAACTCCAGCGGGGTGTCGGTGGGTAGGTTCAGCAGCAGCGAGACGACTCGCGCTTTCTGACGCGGCAGCAGCTGGCCGGAGGCAACCAGCCCCTCGGCAAACTCGGCCGCTTCCTTTTCCTTCTCTTCAGCCTGGGCTGCGGCAATACGCGCCTCACCCTCGGCCACCTTGCGCTCACGCTCGGCGAGCTGTGTTTCGCGATCATCGTCGGCCATGGCTGGCTCCTCGGTGGCAGCTGCGCCGGCATCAGCCGCCGACGCGCCGTCGTTGCCCGGCTCTGGTGCTGCAGCGGCTGATGCTGCAGTACCGTCAACACCTTCAGGGGTTGGGGTATCACTGTTGGTTTGTTCTGACTCGGAGAACGCAACGTCACGCTCGGCGCTGTTGCGGGCGCTCTCCTCAATGGACTTGATCTGCCACTGGGGGATGATCAGCTCGGCCTGCTCGGCGCCATCGCGCTCGACGAACACATCGCGGAGGCGGCGCAGGATGTCGGCGATTGCCGTGAACGCATACGGGGCCTCGGCAAACTCAACCGCCAGCGCATCATCGTCCTCGGCGAACTCCAGCGCGGCATCGGGAATGCCCTTGATGGCCGGCGGCATGGCGCCCAGAAAGCCGATATGGCGCAGGTAGTGTTTGCCTGGTGTGGGGTTGCCCGGTGAGTCCGGCAGGTAGATCGAGGCCGACCGCTTCTTGTACATCTTGCGGTTTGCCAACTCGGCAAACTCCGGCACCACCTCATGGGGCTCGGCAAACAGCATGCCGTCGCGCATCTCAACGCTCTTGGCCCAACCATAAGCGGGGCCGTTCAGCTTCGGGTGGCCAATGACAAGAGGCGCCTCATGCAGTGCCGGATCGTAGCTATCGACGATCTCCTGCAGGACGGCCTCGGTGAACTCCACCGCGCGGCCGTCCAGAGCGACGTGCTGGCCGGCGGGGAGAATGGGCAAGGTGGCGCGATGTGATGTGTTCATGGGGCCAGAGTGAGCCCCGGTGGCGGGAATGTAATTTGTACCAGGGCAAAACTTGAAATCAGCCGATTGCCGGCGGATACGTCAGCGCGCCCCTGAACGAGTGCCCGTAAACGCGTTTATAAACGCTATTCCTGCGCCGGACGGGGTGTCACTCGGTAAATGGTAGCGCCTAATGGCCTCAAAACGCGCACAGAGGCCCGTTTGCGGCCATCAGCTCAAACGGCGTTTCAGGTGATCGCGGCACAGCGCGATGATCTCGTCGGCGTCTGCGTCGGATATACCGAGGAACGGGCGTGCTGCAATCGTTCCCCAAGGGATTGGCCCGCCGCGCTTGGTCTTGCCGAACTGTCCTTGCTTAGCGCCGAACTGGTGAATGGCACCGTAGATGCGATCGGTGCCCACAAACAGATCGCCGTCCTGGATCTGGTACGAAATCTGGCGCGCCAGGTGCCCTGAACGCTGCAGGATCTTGCCGGGGTTGGGTTCCTTGTTCGCCAGGTAACGCGGTGACAGCGCCTGCCAGGCTTGTCCATCTGGGCCTTTCTCATCGCGGAATCGGTCGCGGGTGCTGTTGATCAGGTACTCGCCGATATCCCGCTGCAGGCGCTGTGGCTCCTGCAGGAGCTGCAGGGCGTCGCGTAGCGCCGCGATGGCCTGTTGGTTGTCCAGTTCAAGCTCTACCTTTGCACCGGCCATGGTTTATACTGCCTCCAGACTGTGAGCGTTCAGACGGCCGGGAAACCGCCAGCTCCGGCTCGGGCCTCTGCGGAGTCCTGTACGGTGGAAGTGGCGTCCACCCTGAGCGTTCACAGTTGCCCCTCCAGCAATACCAACTTCCCGTTATCCACGTCCTTGCGCACATTCTGCCAGTCGATCAGCGAGCCGCTGCGCACGGCGTTGGTCCGCTCATTGCCTTTCAGCCGATAGTTCACCACCACAACCAGCTTGCCGGCCTCCCGGCGCTCAGCTGGGAACACGTACAACAGGGTGTTGGCCGCGACGTCCAATAGCACCGCCTGCGGCGAGGCCAGCACGGCTGGCAGCTGCGCTAGTTCGTCCACATTCAGCGCCTTGGGTGCGCCAGCAGCGGTGGCGGCCGCTGCCTTGCTGCCGCGCAGCGTATGCAGCACGCTGGCATCGTTCATGGTGATTGCTGCCGTAGCCGCAACGACGCCCGCCGTTTGCATGCCGCTGACCACATTGGGGCTAAGCGTGCCCACCACCAGCTGGCGGCCACGCGGCTTGCCGTCATCCATCACCTGGGTGAGCATGCGCCGCCAGTCACTGGCCAGCGCCTGCTGCACTGCCGGGTACAGCACTAGCTCGCGGCTGGTTGCGGCGCCCAGGTCCGCCGGCAGTGCCGGCACCTTCTCCAGTACGTGTTGCACCTGCTGCTCAAAGGCGCTGCGGCCGGGCGCGTAGTTCCAGCCGGCGTCGATGCCTTCGGGCACGCTCACGCGCTCGCCCTTGTGGACGATCTGCCGTTCGTTCAGCGGCGGCGCCTGGTCCGGGCCGCTCTTGCCGAGGCGGTCGAGATCCCGTTGGTTCAACGCGCGCACACCGCATTGGCAGCCCCAGCCATTGGGCGGGTAATGAGTTTGCCACCATGGGTCGTCTGCAGACAGCACCAGGCCGTCCCACGCCTCATGCTCCGGCCGAGGGGTGATCACTGCATCCGAATGAACGTACATCCAGAACGGCCTGTCTTCCTTCACTGCCTGCAGCTGCTGGTAGCGGCCGGCGGCATAGCTGGTGCGCAGGTTGGTTTCGTAGATCACCCGTGAGCGCCAGCCACGACCGCCCTCTGGGTCCCAGCCGTAGTTATCCAGTACGGCGTAGAAGTCCGCGCGGAAGCGCTCCAGGGTATCGCCCTCGCGCAGGTTGCGGTTCAGCACGGCATGGATGTCGCTGACCATATCCAGGCGGTGGCCACCGGCAACCACAAACGCCTGGTCATGTGCTGCCTGACGCACCTGGGCATAGTCCACGCTCGGCAGCTTGCGCTGCAAAAACTGGATCTGCTCGTCGAACGGCAGGCTGCCGTAGGTGGCCGGGGTCGCCATCAGCGCACCTCGTCCTCAATGTCGTTGCGCCCGGCCAGGCCGGCCAGCGCCAGCGCCTCGGTCATGCGGGTGCTGTACTCGTCCAGTGACAGGTTGGGTGCCAGGCGCAGCAGCTCGTCACGCATGCGGTCAGGTGATGCGCCGGCCTCTGCCAGCTCGGCCAGCTGCTGCGCCCAACCATCCACAGCCGGTTGCACCTGTTGCTCGGTGCGCTCCAGCATCGCAGACGCCGGGTCGCTCGGCTCGCCAGCCTCGGCAAACTGGGCCGGGGCGGCAGGCGGCGCAGGCTCGGGCTGCTCTTCAAGTTCCACGCCGTAGGTGGTTTCCACGTATTGGCGCGTCGGCTTGAAGCCGGCCATGCGGCTGACTTTTTCGTCCCGATCAGCGCGGCCGTTCAAGTCCTCTGGCTCTTCCACCACGCGGTACACGCGCGGCGGTACCGCACCAGGGAAGTTGAACTCAGTCAGCCAGCGCACCGGCCCATCGTTGAATGACTCGCACACCAGGTCGGCATCGGCTTTGATCAGATCCAGGCGCACATCGCCCTGCAGGTCATCGTTACCCAGGCGGCCGGGCGTGCCCTGGCTGCTGGCGGTCTGGCCCACGGTGACCTTGGCGATTGCCGCGTCCATGGCTTCATACAGTGTTTTGTAGTCTGCGGTGCCGTTGCGCGCGGCTTCCAGCAGCTCCAGTGCCATGCCCTTGGGGATCAGCACGGTCGAGTCAGTGCGGATGGCCTCACCAGCCTCCAGCAGCTTGCGCTTGTCCTCGTCAGTGGCGGTTTGCGGGTCGAACTCGCCCTTGGCGGTCGGCATGCCGTACTTGTCCAGGAAGATCATCCAGAACTTCACACCGTTACGCTTGAACAGCACCGGCCAGTACAGCCAGTGGGCCAGGCCCATGCCGTAGGGCTCGTCGTCATTGTCTGCGCCGGTTGCGTAGTGCCAGAAGTACGGGGCTGGGCACGGCACGCCGTTCATCATGTTGTTGGGCGTCAGTAGGCGCAGCTCGCCCTCGGGGCTGTAGCGGAAGCGGCGGCGATTGCGCACCTTGATCGCTTCCCAGGTGATGTAGTTGTCGTCGCGGCCATAGATAATTTCGGCCACCGCGTAGCCGTAGAACACGCCGTAGAGCATGCGCTCGGTCACCCGGTCCCAGCCGATGCGGTTCAACTGCTCGCGCAGGTGATCAGCTGCGGCCTGATCGATCGGGCGATCGCCGCCCGCGTCAACCTGCCACTCGCGGCTGACCACAGCCCGCTGACGCTGCTGCCACACGGACTTGACCTGCCAGTCGCTCAGCAGCTCCTCATAGATTTTGACGTCTGCGCCGACCTTGCGCAGCAGCGGGTCGGCGGGCTGCGACAGCGCGCCCACCCACGGCCGGGTGATGTCCATGCCGTCGCCGCTGGTGGCGATCTGTTGGCCGAGTGTTGGCTTGTCCATCAGTAGTCCTCAAACAGGTTATTGCCGCCCACGGTGCCCCAGCCACGGCTGGTGACCTGGCCACCTGAGCCGGGGGCGTAGCGCTCCAGTTGGCGGGTCTCGGCGCGGGCGCCGGATGAGCGGTAGTCGATGACCATGGGTTCAACGCCTGCCGCGTTGATAGCCAGAAAGCCCGCCCAGGTGCGGTCGGCGTGGCCAGCGCTATCGGAGTCGGCCACAAAGCGCGGTGCGCCTGTGGCGCTGGTGACGCGCTGCAGCTTGTGCAGGTCGGCGCGCAGAGCATTGCTGCCTTGGGGGATGCGTAGCTTGCGGTCCTGGAAGTGTTCCTTGCCCTGGGTGGCCAGCGTCAGCTTGTTAGCTGCGGTGAACAGCACCCCCTCCACGCGCAATTCGCCATAGCGGCGCTTGGCGTCCTCTACCGGCTTTTCGCCCATGCCGGTCTGGTCTTTGCAGCAGCGGATCACGTTGTAGCGCCGGAACACGTCATCGAGCAGCATGTCCTGCTCGGCAAAGCTGGCGCGCCGGCGCTCGATGATCTCACGGGTCCAGAGCACATCGCCCACACGCTCAAGCACCCAGATCACAAACAGGTCATTGCGGGCGGCGATATCCACACCCACATAGCAGGGGCCGCCCTGGTAATGCTCAGGCAGGCCGGCAAACTCGTGCTCACAGCTGGTGATGAGATCAAAGTCGAGCCAGGCGCTGGACTCGTCCAGCCACTGCAGCTCAAACTCCTGCGCCCACAGGTCGGCGTCACCGGCACCGGTGCGCAACTCCTCGATGTCGCGCGGCAAGCCGTCGGCCACGGCCTGGTAGATGTCGGTGGTGTGGCGGCTCCAGCCGTCATCCTTGCCGGTCATCAGGTCGTAGAACTTGTTGCCCTTACCATTGGGGGTGCTGATAACGCGGAGCTTGAGGCCGGGCTTGGAAATCACCGGAAACAGGGCTTTCCAGATCGCGCGGCTGTCCTGGTGAAAGGCGAACTCATCAAGCAGCACATTGGCCGAGAAGCCCCGCGCGGTGTCCGGGTTGGCTGGCAGTGCGGTGATCTTGCTGCCGCCGGGCAGCTCAACTTCAAGCGCCTTGATCCCCGGCTCCCAGTCGTAGTCGTATGCCTGAAAGCCCGCGCTGAGGGCCTGCAGGTGGAGCTTCACACCTTCGTTCATTGCCTCGCGCGCCTGCCGTTCGCCCCGACTGAGAATCACCCAGCGGCGGCGCTGGCCAAGCGCCTCGGCGCGTGCGCAGTCCAGTGCCAGCTCCAGCGTGCTGGTAAACGTCTTGCCGCACTGGCGGGCAAACATGGCGATCTTGAAACGGCTGTCGTCGTTGACCCAGCGGCGCTGGTAGTCGTAAAGCGGAAGTGCGGGCCGGATGATGCTCATAGCCCGTACGCCGCTTTGATGACCTTGTCGAGTACTTCCTGGTCAACCTCACCAGTACGGCCCAGCTCGTCCAGTTTCTCGCGCTGCTCGGCGATCAGGCGCGCGCGGGCACGCTCCTCGGCCTCGTCCTGGTAACGCTTGAGCGCCACAGAGCTGCGGGTCAACGTGGCGATGTTCTTAGCGGCCTTGGACAACAGATCCACCCGGTCACCGGGCGTCATATCCTCGTCGTCCACCTCCTGCAGGGCCATGATCGATTCAAACAGCTCAGACTGAATCATCGCGGTGAGCGCGCCACTGCGCGCGTCCTCGCGGTCGCCCGCCTGGGCGTGAATGATCTTGGCCGCCTCGGTACTGGCGCGGATGGCAGACAGCCTGCGTTCCAGCTTCTGGCCATAACGGCCGACAGCCGAGCGGCTGGGCAGCTCGCCTGCCTCAGCTTCGTCTGGCCAGCGTGTCTGCAAATCGCTGATCAGCTCATCCAGCGTCATGCGTCCATCGGCCAGCTGGCCGTGGATGTATGCCTTGATGTCGTCTGGCAGCCGGTCGACTGCGGACTTGCGGCCCATTGCGGTCACCAGTACTTCACGGGCCGAGCGATGCCCGGCGCGCAATCAATGGTGTACTCGGCAATGTCGGTACCGTAGCGGGTTAGATCGGCAAACCACTTGCCGCTGGGCTGCTTGTCCAGTGTCACCAGGCAGCGATCAGCCAGGTAGTCCAGCTCGCGCCGGATCTCCAGCGGCGTGGCGTCTGGGTATTCACTCTGTGCCACAGCCAGCACCGGGCCTTCGTAGGCACCCACTGGGCGGGCGTTGTTCAGCGTCAGCAGAATCAGCCAGCGCAGGCTCTCGCGGCGGCTCTTTGCCAGATCAATCTGCATGGTTTGTTCCTCCAATCAAGCCGCGCAGCTGCGCGTTCTCCAGCTTCACGGCCAGCCCGTCGAGCTTGGCCTCGATCACGCTCTGGCCTCGGATGTAATCCTCACGGCGCACATACTCCAAGGGCAGCTCGGCCCGCAGGGCCATTACGTCTCGCTCCAGCTTTTTCCACTGCTGGGCTTCTTCCTTGTTGGCCTGCTCCAGGTTGGACATGGCGCCTGCCATCATCGAAAAGCGCTCGTCAATGTGCCGTTGCGTCTGGCCCAGCAACAGCTTGCCCGCTGCGGCACAGGCGCTGAAGAACGTGATCAGCAGCAGCACGGCCTGCCATAGGGTGATTTCAAGGGTCATCGCTGCCTCTCGTTTCCAGGTAGTTCACCAGTTCAACCAGCCGGCCCGCGCACAGGCCGTACTGGTCATAAAGCTGTTTCAGCGCCAGCAATGCCGCATCTGCGCTGTTGTCATTCATCGCCACCGGCGGCGGGCACGGCACCGCCAAGGCCGCCGGCAGCGGCTTGTGCTGCACGATCACGGGCCGCGGCTGTGTGGCGCATGCTGTCATCATCAAAGCGGCACTGAGCACGCTCAGCAGCAGTAAGGGCGAGCGCATCGGTCAGCTCCTTTGTGGTGTTGGCGTCTGCCTGCTGGCGGGCGCTGATTGAGCGATTGAGCGCAGTGCTAGCGGCGTGTGCCTGCTCGGTCAGTCCTTCGGTTGAGCTGATCAAGACCTGCAGCTCCTCGATGGTCTGCTGTTGGCATTCGGCCCGGCCTGCAGCAAGCCCCTCGTCGTAGCCGATCTGCTTGCTCTGGATCTGGGAGAGCGGCAGCAAGATCGTTAGCACCAGGCTTATCGCGGCGAAGAAATAGGCCATCCCGTTCATTGCACACACCTCATCTCGGCCGCAGGCTTATTCGACAGCAACACGCGACTGAAACCAGAGGCGAAGCTAGCGCCCAGCACGAACGCAAGCAGGGTGAGGAATACGCCGATCAGCAGCCCTTTGAGGTACGGCCGCATTTGCTGCCAAAGCCATGCTCTGAGCCAGATCCAGCGGAACTCGTCGCCTTGTCTGAAAAGAGCAATCAGCTCTGAAAATGGGAGGTCTATCGGTCTGCTCACAGCTGATACCTCTCGCCACACACACCCGCCCCCCAGCCGGCGGCGACATACATCGGCTCCCAGCGTTCAAGGATGTTGCGGGGGTAGTTGCGGTTCTCGCGGAAGTTGGCAGCCGAGCGGCCTGCGTTGTACCGCTCGACAGAGTTGAACCAGGTCAGCGGGTCGGCGCCGGAAGCCGATGCTAAGCGCTTGTCGCGGTTGATCCAGCCCAGCCCGCCGTTATAGGCGGCCAGTGCAAACGCCCACTGTTCGCAGGGCGTCGTGGCTCGGATACGTTCAAGGTGCCATTGGTTGTACGCCACCATGGCGCGGAGGCTCCAGCCGGGGTTGAACGGCTGGGCCGGGCCAACCTGGCGCGGATACAGCTCGGCCATCCAGGTGGCGGTTGCGGGCATAAACTGCGCCAGCCCCTGGGCGCCAGCATGGCTGGTTACATGAGGTCGCCAGCCACTCTCCTGGTGGATCTGCGCCGCCAGCGTGGCCACCGGCGCGCCAAGGCCAAAGCCATGCTGAGCAACACGCACCAGGTCGCGGCGGTACTGCTCAGCAGCGCGGGGCACGTCGGCAGCAGCGGGTTGACAGTTAGCCAGGGCAAAGATGATCACCCACACCAGCACTGCAAGCAGGCTGAACAGGCGGCAGTTGCGGCGGCGGTCGATACGGTCACGGGCCTGCATATTCACAGCCCTAGCGTCAGGCCGAGCACACAGGCCAGGACAATCAGCGCCCGGCGCAGGCAGGCGGCAGCAAAGGCGATGGTGTAACGATCAGCCTCCTGAGGGTCTGGGCTGCAACCGCCGGGCCCCATTGGCCTCGGCATGTACTCATGCGGTCGGGCATAGGGGAACAGAGCGCGATCTAGCCAGTAGGCCAGCACCACGCCAAGGGTCACCAGGGCGACCTTGTAGGCGATAACCGGCATCTGCTCGGGCGCAGCAAGCGCCAGGGCAATAAGCAGGAACACAGAAACCAGAATCCAGAGGGTCAGTCGGGGAAAGCGCGATCCGACGTTACACGCGGGGGAACCATACATGGGTAACACTCCTCAACCTGCTGAATGGCGTTAATGCCAGGGACAGGTCGAGGGTGTCAGGTCGAGCGGTTAGAGTCTTTTGAACAGGGGCAAAACAACAAAGGCTAGACCGCACCAGAGATAAAGGTCTGCAGCCACTGCACAGCATTTGGTAACCGCGTTATTCCTTCGCTGGCAAGTCGGGTCACCAGCGCTTCTAGCCCTTTTGCGGGGAGGTTATTAACTGTGGCTTTGAGCTGCTCTTTGACGCTGCTTTCAGCATCAGCTTCTTCAATTTGGGCCAGGAGGAGGTCACGGACTGTATCTGCATGGAGGCGGACAGTAACAACACCCAAAATAGCAGAGAGGCCTCCATCTTCCTCGATGAAGTCGATACCCTTGGCGGTTATTCCTACCATACTAGGTGCCAGAGCATCTCTATTAACAGAAAATGATCCAGTTACTAGATCATGCTCTCTGAGGTAGGTCAGATTGCGAAGCAGGTGAATTGGAACAGCGTCCATCTCAACCGCAAGCGTCTTAACATCGCACCTACTTGGGTAGATTCCTTTCAAATAAGTCAGCGCTTTTTTTTGTAGCTGCCTATCGTTCTCCATCACTCCTCCCTAAAGCCCATTGCATCATTGCCTGCAAAGATCGCTAGTTGGCGAAGCCTTGCAATCAATAAACCGCACATCACCGTTACGGTCCCGCATGTAGGCAAAGTCCCACTTGGACATGCCATTCAACTCGTACAGCACCCGGTTAGCCTCAAACAAATTCTTTGCCGTGGTCACCCCGTCGCGCGGAATGGTGGCGCCGGCCGGGTAGAAATACACCGCAGTCATCTGGCCCTGGGTATACGCGGCGCCATCTGCCCTTGACCGCAGCTGTGTGGGTGTCGCTGACGGCTGATAGCTGAAGGTAAACACCCGGTCGTTGGAGGCGCTCTTAAAATATCCGGCCTCGGTGGTCGGCGAGTCGGGCGGGTCACTGCTGGCTCTACCTCCGAAGATAGAGCCAATTACTACTAGCGCCACCAGGGCTAACAGAATGCGCATAGAAAATTCCCTCTTGATGGGTCCAATGACCGCTCTGAGTCAGCCTAGAACATCAACCCGAACAGAAAACCCACAGCCCCAATGACCAAGCACTGAATCGGGTACTGCCGCAGCAGCGCTCCAAATGACATAGGCTCAGCGTGCTGGCCAGCAGCTTTGGCCTCGCTCAACAACTCACGCCGCTGTTGCTGGTATTGCTCCATGTGCGCAACAGCCTCGCGCAGCTTTTCGCTCGGCATGCCGTACAGGTGGGTATCACCGAGAATGGATAGGCAGAATCGACTCAGTTCATCAGACGCCTGCTTGCCGCGCGACAGCTCATTCAGTCGCGCCCTCAGGTTTTCGCGACGCTGTTGCTCGTAAAAGTTCTCACGGAACCGCTCCAGAGCATCAACGGCGTCCTGGTATTGGCTGTTGCGCATCACATCAACGGTCCTAACACCCACAGCCACATGGACCACAGTAACCCAAAGGTGCCGAGGCGACTGGTTACATTCGTCCGCAACCGCTGCCACTAAGCCGCGAAGTGCGTCCCGTCTAGCCTTGACCAGAAAATCGTCTGGTGTCGGGGCATTTGAAGCAAAATAGTTTTTTATGTCCCCCGCGGCGACCTGGTCGACTACGTCGTTAAATTCCTGCCTCATCCCTTCTTCCCTGCGTTCGTTATATCTCCAGAAGTGACGGTTCCCACGCCTGCATTGAATTGCTGGCCCACGCCTTTCTTGACCTTCTGAACATTCGTTTGCTGCCCACCAGCGCTTTTCAGCGCCCCGATAGCAGCAGCCTTGACCGCCAGAGGAGCCGCCCGGAACAACCCCAAGAATTCCTGTTCATCTGCTGCCAACGCAGAGGACGCTCGCTGCCCGGCAACTATGTACTGAACATCAGCGCCAACCTTCGCAATGGCCGCCAAGTAGTCGGCACCAGGAAAGCGTTCGCCCTTTTCGTATTTGAGCTGCGCTTGCTTCCTCACCCCGCCAATTGCACCGAACGCTGTTTGATTGAACCCAAGGCGGTCTCTCTCTTCGCGTATTCGATCACCAATGGAATCCATAAGGGTACAAATCCTCTTGACAGGTACGCTTTTGCGTACCAATATCTAATTCACACAAACGCATCACACATGCGAAACCAGTTAACACACATCAAGGAGCACCGCTAATGCCCCTACGTACCCCTGAAGAAGCTCGCGAAGAGCTTCGCAACAAGGGCATCTCAATCAGCAGTTGGGCTGCGGCCAATGGCTTTAGCGTCAACATGGTGTTTGAGGTGCTGGCCGGCCGCAAACAGGGTGTGCGCGGCCAGGCTCACAAAATCGCCGTGAAGCTGGGCCTCAAAGAGGGCGAGGTGGTGGAAGAGCACCAAATCGCCAACGCCCTTGCCCGTCGATCAGCCTGAGGCCACCGCCATGACTATCAACCCGCAACCCGCATTCGGCCCAGCCGAAATCGTCGATGCCTACAGCTGCATGCTGGACGTTGTCATCGCCAGCTCGCCCGTCTCTCAGGCCGACACACTCAACGCCCTGCGCGACGCCATTACCCGCTACCAACTCAACGGCCCAATCCAGCGCGTGACCACCGGCGAGCGCCAACTGCTGAACCAGCTGCAGATTCTCGCCGTCGGTGAGCTGCTGACTGCTGGCCAAGGAGGCATCCAATGATCCAGCAAGCCGCTACTACCACGTCCCTGCAGCAACTCAAGCAGCGCCATCGCGTTGCCCTGCGCAGCTGCATTGCCGCCGAAGACCGCCGCCGCACCGTACCCGGTGGCCGCGAGCACTGGGATGAGCGCTTTCTATGGCGCTGCATCGCAGAGCGCTGCCGCCTGGAGTCTCGCCGCGTAGAGCGCAAGATCAAGCGCCTGGAGGCAGAGGCATGAGCGCCGAATCGTTCTCCAACCTTGACGCCGCCACTCGCGAAGCCATCGCCGCGTTCGTGCTCATCGGGTTGCATCAGCATCAGGCCCGCTGGCACGCAAAGAAAGGGCGTCTCGCAGCCACTCCGGCAGCTGCTCGATGCCCCGGCTGTAGTCACTCAAGCGCGCTACAACGCCTTGCAGGTGGAGCGGTGCCCCATGCTGCCTCATGCCCGCAAAGCACACGTCCAGATAGTCCGCAAACTCCCGAGAGTCCAGCTGGCCCTGAATCAGCAGGTACTGAAGCATGAGCTGGGCCATCAACTCCCACTCAGATGCCGGGTACGCGCTGGCCTCTTGCTGCGCCATGTCTGCCGTGCGTCTGGTGCGCCGCGCCAGCTCAGCCAGCGCGTCGGTGCCTTCGTTCTCTACGCCTAGCCATTGTGCTGGAGCCTCCAGCTCGTCGGCCAAGCGCGCGGCCCTGAGCACCCCGGTGTCCTGCAGCTGCTCTACCAGCTTCTCAAATGCAAACTCAAGCGCTGTTGCTCTGTCGGTCATGGCCCGCCTTCCTCGTGCTGTGAATGTACATCAAAAGGCTATCCCCGTTGAAACGCTTTTGCCCATAGCCAAAAACACTATTTGTTTGGAACAGCCGCGCGGCAGACACCTCGGAGCCTTCCAATGAGCCGCAGAAATTGGAAAAACGCCCGGCCCACATCACTCCTGCACGCGCTGGAGCTGTGCAAGGAGTACGCGCTAGCCAAGCGCAACCTGAGCGAGCAACGCATTGCCGAGCGCATGGGGCTACCGAATCACTGGGTGCTCTACAAGTGGCTGGCCAACGGGCGCATGCCAGCGGTGATGATTCCGGTGTATGAGGCGGCCTGCGGTTGCCACTACGTGACCCAGTGGCTGGCGGCCAGCGCCGGCAAGCTGGCAATCGACATGCCCACGGGCAAAGGCTGCGACGCCACTGAAGTGCATGAGCTGCAGGTGCTGCTGCACGCCACCACCGGCGCGCTGCTGGCCTTTCATGCTGGCCAGCAGGATTCCGACCACACGCTGGCCACCATCCAGTGCGCGATGGAGAGCCTGGGCTGGCACCACGGCAACGTGGCCCAACACAAGACCCCGCAACTAGACCTCGGAGAGCACGACGATGAGTAAGGAATTTGCCCGCACCAGCGAGAGCGGCGCCCGCTGCCTGCGCGTGATGAAGGCGCTGCGCGGCCACACCCTCAACGGACTGAGCAACAGCGATATCGCCAAGGCGCTGAACATCCCCCCAAGCGCGGTCACCCGCTGCATGAACACCCTGATCGCCGAGGGCTTCGCCACCAAGCTAGACACCGGTCGCTTTGCGCTGAGCACGGCCACGCTGCAGATCGCACAGGCACACGCGGATGAAATGGCCCGCGCTACCAACCGCATCCACGAACTCAACCAGCGCGTTGCCGCTGGCAGCCACTACTAAGGAACGACCATGGCCCGTACAAAAAACATGACCACCGAGCCCGTTGATGTTGCACCGCTGGATGAGCAAGCGCTGAACCAAATGCAGAACACCGGGAGCGCCCTGATCGCCGAGCACAGCGAAGAACGCGACCTGGTCAACCAGCTGCTGGGGCAGGCACAGATGGCCGGTGCTTTTGAGGATTTTTCCCGGACGGTCCGGACTTCGAAGCTTGGGTACGTCAAAGAAAATAAGCTCTACAAGGCGATTGCAGGAAAGAGAAGTCCGGACGGTCCGGAAATTCTGAAAGGGACTTGGGAGGAGTTCTGCCGCTTGCTTGGACGTTCAGTCGACCAAGTAGATGAAGATATTAAGAACCTTCGCCAATTCGGCGAAGAAGCCCTCGAATCCATGTCCCGCATGGGCATCGGCTACCGCGAGCTGCGCCAGTTCCGCAAGCTGCCCGAGGACTCACGCTCTGCCCTGATCGAGGCTGCCAAAACCGGCAACCACGAGGCGGTGGAGTTTCTGGCCGAGGAGCTGATTGCCAAGCACCAGGCTGAAAAGGAGCAGCTGACCAAAGAGCGCGACGAGGCCCATGCCGACTACGACGCCCAGAGCCAGGTGCTGGCCAACCGTGCCCAGGAGCTGGACCAGGTGAAACAGGAGCTGGAGAAGGCCAAGCGCCGCATCCAGACCATGCCCCCAGCTGAAGCGGTGAAGGAGCTGCGCCTGGAAGTGACCGGCATGGCCTTTGAGGCTGAAAGCCTGCTCACCAACAAGCTGCGCTGTGCCTTTGAAACGCTCGTGAACGCTGGGGCGGAAACCGGTCAGGACCAGCGCGCCTACCTGGCCAACCTGCTGCGCCAGATCGAGCTGAACATTCTGGCCATCCGCGAGGATTACGACCTGCCCGACAACGACGACCCGGATGCCACCGACTGGATGGCACCGGACGCGCTTGAGCGCGCGCAAGCGGCGATCGAGGGCAACTGACCATGAGCGCCGTTATGACCGAACGCCTGGTTGCTGTGGCACAAGCCATACGCGCCGCTGGCCATGGCGGCAAACAGGCCATCTATGAGCAGGCGTGTGGCGAGCTGGGTATCTCCCTGGCCACGCTGCACCGCAAGCTGCGGGAACTGACAGTGAAGAAACCACGCAAGGTGCGCGCCGACGCGGGCAAATCTGACCTGACCTACGACGAGGCGTTGCTGATCGTCGGGGCCGTGAAGGAGACCACCCGAGGCAATGACAAAGTGATCTGGGCGTTGATGGATGCGGTGACCGCGCTACGCGCCAACGGCTTGGTACGCGCAGAGCGGGTAGACCCGCGCACCGGCGAGATCACCCCGCTGAGCGAGAGCGCCATCCGCCGGGCGATTCGCGCGTATGGGCTGCACATCGATCAACTCACCGCACCCGCGCCCCATGTGGAGATGCGCAGTGAACACCCGAATCATGTCTGGCAGATCGATGCGTCGCTGTGTGTTCTCTATTACCTCAAGCCCTCGGCCAAAGCGCAGGGCCTGCACATCATGGACCAGGGCGAGTTCTACAAGAACAAGCCCAAGAATCTGGCGCGGGTGATGGCTGACCGGGTGTGGTCCTACGAGATTACCGATCACACCAGCGGCTGGATCTACGTCGAGTACGTGATGGGTGCGGAGAGCGGCGAGAATCTCTGCAGCGTGCTGATCAACGCCCTGCAGGAACGCGGCGGGCCGGACATGCTGCACGGGGTGCCGCGCATCCTGTACATGGACCCCGGCAGCGCCAACACCAGCGCCATGACCATGAACCTGTGCAAGAGCCTCGGCATTGAGGCGATCGCCCACGCACCGGGCAGTGCCCGCGCCACCGGCCAGGTGGAGAACGCACGGAACATCATCGAGCGCAAGTTCGAGGCAGGGCTGCGTTATCGCCCAGTTGCGGATCTGGCAGAGCTAAACGCCCTGGCAGCGCAGTGGCGGGCGGTGTTCAACGCCACGGGCAAGCACCGCCGACATGGGATGACGCGCACTGCGGCATGGATGCGCATTACCGAGCAACAGCTGGTTAAGGCTCCAACGGTTGAGGTGTGCCGCGAGCTGGCCATTGCCGAGCCGGTGGAGCGTAAGGTCAAGCCGAGCCTGCGTATTTCGTTCCAGGGCGCCGAGTATTCGGTCAAGGACGTGCCCGGTGTGATGGTGCACGAGAAGGTGCTGGTTACCCGCAACCCATGGCGCAGCGATGCGGCCCAGGTGGTGGCCACCAACGCTGCAGGGCACCAGGTGATCTATGTGATCCCTCGCATCGAGAAGGATGAAAACGGCTTCTCCCAGGGGGAGCACAGCGTCACGTTTGGCGAGTTTGCAAGCCTGGCAGATACCTCGGCGCAGAAAGCCAACAAGGCCATCGAGCAGCTGATGACCGGCACTAGCTCTGCCGATGAAGCCGCCGCAGAACGCAAGGCCAAGGCTCTGCCACTGGCCGGGAAGCTGAATCCCTACAAACCGCTGGACGACGCCGAGCTGCCGACCTACATGCCGCGTCGCGGTACCGAACACAAGTTGACTGGCCCTGTGGTGGAGCTACCGCCGCTGAGCCACGTTGCCGCTGCCAAGCGGCTCAAAGCCATGCTGGGCGAAAAATGGAACGCCGAGGCAATGGCAACCCTGAAGGAAACATACAAGGACGGCGTTCCAGAGCCCGAGCTGGAGGCTTTCGCCGAGCTAATCCGCAACCCAAAACCACAGCGTCCGGGCCTCCGGCTGGTGGGAGGTGATGCATGTTGAAACTGAAATCAACGCTGGAATTGATGGAGCAAAAGCAGGCTGATCTGGCGCGCTCGCTGCAACTGAGCCCGGCCACTATCGCCCAGCTGATCAACCACGGCCAGTGGCCGAAAAGCCTGGACCGCGATGATCTGGAGCAGCGCATCCGTGACTGGCTGCTGAGCAACGGCGCCGCCAATGACGCCATTGACGACGTGTTTGAAGAAGTAAAGGTGGATCAGCCGTGCGCCAACACGGCCGATCCGCAACCCCCAGAAGCGTTCGACCAAAACAACCAGGAGTCAGAGCCGATGTTAAAACGCAAACAAACCCTAATGCCAGCCGCTCGCAAAGCCTTTGCTCTGCTGCGCGACCCATTCGACGACCTTACCTGCGCTGATGATATGTACGTGTCCCAGGACATTCGCTACGTCCGTGAGTGCATGTACCAGGTGGCGCGGCATGATGGTTTTCTGGCTGTGGTGGGCGAATCAGGCGCGGGTAAATCCACGCTGCGCCGTGAACTGGTCGCCCGCCTTGAGGCTGAAGACGCGCCGGTTGTTGTGATCGAGCCGTATGTGCTGGCCATGGAAGACAACGACCAGAAGGGTAAAACCCTGAAGAGTGCCCACATCGCCGAATCGATCATGGCGGTGGTCAACCCGACCGAGATGCCGAAGTCATCGCCGGAGGCCCGGTTCCGTCAGATGCACCGCGCGCTGCTGGGGAGCGCGGAATCCGGCATGCGTCACCTGCTCATTATTGAGGAGGCGCACAGCCTGCCGATCCCGACCCTGAAACACCTGAAGCGCCTGCGCGAACTGGAGCGCGGATTCAGCAAGCTGCTGAACATCGTCCTGATCGGCCAGCCCGAGCTGCTCACCAAGAAGCTGCACGAGCGCAACCCCGAGCTGCGGGAGGTGGTACAGCGTATCCAGGTGGTCGAGCTTGAGCCGGTACCGCTGGCCGAACTGGAGACGTTCTTGAAATTCCGCTTTGGCCGGGTGGGCGTAGACCTGGACAAGGTGATCGACGCCGAAGGTATCCGCGCCATCGGCGAGCGGCTGCAGCACAGCGTCGGCAACAAAACCCTGAGCCTGTTGTACCCGCTGGCCATCGGCAACCTGATGATTGCGGCGATGAACCTTGCTGCGGATCTCGGCGAGCCGGTTGTCACTGGCCACATCGTGATGGAGGTGTGACATGGGCGCCCTGATTCCGTTTATTGAGAAGCGCCCCAGCAAGGTCTTCACAGAGCAGGTGAAAGCCTCGCTCGCCTTGGCCAACCAGGTGGGCCGAGAGCTGCGGGCGCACGGCTGCAGCGTCAAGTTCACCTGCATCAACGGCGTTCAGCCGCTGCTGGTGGTCGAGTGCGAGCAGCCGCTGCACATGATCCGCGTTGGCCGCAGTGGCATCGCCCTGGTACCCACCCCCGGAAATTTCAGCCGCTGCCGCTCATTCCTCCTGGGCTGCGAGATCGAGTGGCTGGTTGGCGTACCGCCGGTGGCCGGGCGGATTGGGAGGGTGCATTGATGAGCAGCGAAATGTACGTCTCAGCGCCAATCACGTTCGCCAACCCCGAACTGCTTTCCGAGGGCGAGCTGCGGCTCGCCCTGGAACGCGCCAATCGGCAAACAACCGACCTTTGGTGCCAGCTTGAGGGCTACCGGAGCTATCTCATTCCGATGCTGCACAAGGCGGTTCGGGCTCACATAGCTAACCAGCCCGAGCAGGTGAATGCGGTGCTCGACGAGCTGGCGGCCAACTATCACCACAACGTAAAGCGGGCCAAAGAGACCCGAGGAGTGCATTGATGAGCAACAGCGATCAGGTCCGGCAGCTGCAAACCCAAATCGACGAACTCACCGAGGGCCGCGACAGAGACGCGAAACTGATCCGCGTCCTGAGTAACGGCCAGGCGTACTTCCTTCACACCCTGACGGCCCCAGGGCTGGCAGATGTGATTCGGGAGCGGATCGAGCAGATCGGTATGCACGGGTACTCGGCCGAACACGATGCCGATCACGCGTGTGACGAACTAGCCGCTTTCGCCGCGGTGTATGCGATGCCGGAGGCGTGCCGTGACTGGGATGCCCGATCCAGCGGATACGGAAGCAATCTACTGGAGGCCATGACGCCTGAAGACTGGACGCCGAAGTTCGGGAGCCGGCGCAGTGATCTGGTAAAAGCCGCCGCATTTCTATTGGCCGAGATTGATCGGCTGGACGCTATGGAGAAAGAGCATGACAGCACATATTGAAATCCCGGCTGGCTTCGTCAAAAACGCCGCTGGCCACCTGGTACCCGAGCACCAGGTGCGCGACCAGGACAAGCTGCGCGACAACGTGGCCCGCGATCTGGCCGCCCAGGCGGTGGCCATCAGTGAGTCGATGGCTGCATTCAAGGCCAAGGCGCTCGCCGATATCGAAGACCTGATCAGCATTTCGCTGGAGCGCTATGGGGTGAAGCTCGGCGGCAAGAAAGGCAACGTGTCGATCACCACTTACGACGGCGAGTTCAAGATCGAGCGGGCGCTGGCCAACCGCCTCAGCTTCACCGAGGAGATTCTAGCGGCCAAGGAACTGATCTACGCCTGCATCCGCAAATGGAGCGCTGGTGCTGATCGCCACCTGATGGCCCTGGTCGACCGCGCATTCACCGGCCGCAACGGCGAGATACGCACCAACGACGTACTCGACCTGATGCGCCTGGAAATCGACGACGAAGACTGGAAGACCGCGATGGAAGCCCTGCGGGATTCCATCCAGGTGAACGGCAAGGCGGTCTATATCCGCGTTTACCGCCGCGTCGGCGACGACCGATACGAACAGATCAACCTGAACTTGGCGGGGGCTTGATATGGCTCAGTGGCTAATCGAATTTAAAGACGCGGGGCAGGACTTCCTTTATTGGGTGGTCGATGATAGCGGCGTAATCATGCAGAGCATGCCGTGCCAGTCGAACATCTGGACCCAATACGCCCTGACAAACCTTCACTCACTGAAGCCCGATGCTGTTGCAGCGATCGCAAAGGACGGCGTCGCGTCCACAGTGAAGTATCCGGTTTCTGGCGTCCGCAAGATCGCTGCGGTAGAGGTTGCTGTGCACATCTTCACCGGTGGATATGCCACCAATACCGTGATGGGTAAGCGGGCCACCTGTGCCTTTAACGGGCTGAAAGCAGTGGAGCGGCTGGCCGAGAAGCTGTGGCCCGGAATCAAGTGCGACTTTGAGCGCCTGCCCTGCACAGAGGTTGGCCGACTACACGGCAAGTGGAAGCTGAAGCCCAGCATTCCAGAGCACTGTGGCGACGCAACCAGAGAGCAGGTCATCCAGTGGTGCATCGCAAAGGGCTGCGACTTCGTTGACCCGGTGTTCCCCGCGCCGCGCGGTTGGATGTGGGCCAATGGTCCGAGCAACTTGGTACTAACCCCGATATTCACGGTGACAGACCAGGGCGACGATATTACTGCTGGAGAGGTAGCGGCTCGCAAGCCGGAGGAGCTGGTGCAATGATCAGCCGTGCCAACACCGCCAAGATCCACATCGCGCGGCAGCAATTGGGCATGACCGATGAAGACTACCGCGCCCTGCTTGGCAGGGTGGCGGGTGTCACCAGCTCAAAGCAACTGACCGAACGCACCTGCAGCTGGGTTCTCCGGGAGTTTGAGCGCCTCGGCTTCCAGCCCAAGCCCAGCAACAAGGCCAAGGGCAAGCCGCACAACTTCAAGAAACTGGACGCGGAGATCACCAAGATCGAGGCGCTGCTGGCCGATATGAAGCTGCCCTGGTCATACGCTGATGCGATCGCCAAGCGCATGTTCGGCATCGAGCGCTGCGCCTGGCTGAAGCAGCCCAAGCACTACAAGGCGCTGGTTGCGGCCCTGCACGTCGAGCAGCAAAAGCAACACCTCAAGGCCGAGTTGGATGGCCTGCTGGACGAGCTGGGCTACCAGGGCGCAGAGCGCGCAGCGGTATTGGAAGACATGCCGCACGGCTGGGAGCGCAAGGTTCCAATGCTGGAGGCAGTCATCCGAGCGCTACGAGCGGAGAAGCTGGAAAAGGATGAGGCCCAATGCAGCTGACCTGCCCATGCTGCGGTGAGCAGTTCCCGCTTGAGGCTGGCATGGCCGACGACGAGGGCAAGCGCCTGGCCGCGCTGTTCGCAGGTATGGAACCAAAGCTCGGCAAAGCAGTACTCCAATACCTGCGGCTGTTCAGCCCGGCCAAGCGATCGCTGCGCACCACAAAGGCCATTCGCCTGGTCGAGGATCTGTTGGCCCTTGTGACTCCCGGCAACGTAACCCGCGATGCCCGCACAACGGATACCCGCCGCGCAACACCAACCCTGTGGGCCATGGGCATCGAGCAGATGCTCAGCGCTCGCGAGAAGCTGACCCTGCCGCTGGATAACCACCATTACTTGCGCGCAGTTGTGTACGGCCTCGCGGGTGATGCCCAGGCAACAGCAGCAGCGGCCGAGGCCGACCGCTCACGGAGGAGCAGCAACGGCCCAGGACGCCCGGCGGACTACTTCGAGAAGCTGGCCCGGATCAATGGTGACGAGGCATTGAAGCTGATCACCCCAGAGCAGGCCGAGAAAATGAGGAGTGAGTTGCAATGAGCAGAAGCCCGCACATGGAGCAGCAGCGCCACGAGCTGCTGTCCGACATCGCAAAACACACCGAGGTAGTGCTCAAGGATCACGGCATTGAACAGGACGTCGCAGAGCAGGCCGGTACCGCGTTGGCCGACTGGCTAGCCACCCACTGGGGCGGCCAGATGGTCACCATTCCGAAGGACTACTTCTTCAAACTGGCCGCTCGCGATATGAAGATCTACCACCAGTTCAACGGCAACAACCATTCAGAACTGGCGCGCCTTCACAAGATGAGTGTTCGCGGAATCTACAAGCTACTGGACCGCGTACATAAAAGAGAGATCGACCGTCGCCAATGCCGCCTGGACCTCGACCCAGATGAAGGTGGCGGGGCCTGATACCCGCCGCCGATTTTCCCGCCTCAATATTGAAACGCTTTTTCAATACCCATCCCACAAAATCCAGTCTACCTTCGCTATATCCCGCTTTTATCTCGCCACTCTGGTATTAAATATCTCACTCCCCCTCAGTCTTTCGCCTTCCCGGCGAGCTAAGGGGGGCTGCTTGCCCAGCCCCCC
>NZ_LMAZ01000001.1:205019-274285 GCF_003444685.1 Pseudomonas abyssi
GGGGCGAACCCCGGGTGCACACTCAATCATTCGAGTATTTGGTTAACGGTGTTGGTTGCTTGCCTGTAGCTCTAACTTAGGCTTGCGCGACTCACCAAAACAAAACCCCGCACGCGGCGGGGTTTGTTGGTGGCCTCAGAGGCGCTCAGTGCAGCTTCAGGCGCGGTTCGGTGGGTCGGCCGAACTGGTCGCTCAACATCAGCATCAACGTGCGTGGCACGCCGTACAGAGCCATCTGGTGCATGCGGTAGAGGGAGACATAGAACATCCTCGCCAGACGGCCTTCCAGCATCACGCTGCCGGTCAGGTTACCCATCAGGTTACCTACCGCGCTGAAGCTGGACAGTGAGATCAGCGAGCCGTAGTCGCGGTAGCTGTACTCTTTCTGCGGCTTGTCCTCGAGCAGGTTGCGCAGGTTCTTGGCCAGCAGGCTGGCCTGCTGGTGAGCCGCTTGCGCGCGCGGCGGGACAAACTTGCCGGGTTCATCGGTCGGGCAGGCGGCGCAGTCACCGAAAGCATAGATGCGGTCTTCGCCATTGACCTTCAGGGTGCGGTCGACTTCCAACTGGTTGATGCGGTTGGTGGGCATGCCCAGGCCGGCGAGAAAGGCCGGGGCGCGGATGCCGGCGGCCCAGACCTTCAGGCTGGCGGGAATCTCCTCGCCATTGCCGAGGACCAGGCGGTCGGCCTTGACCTCTTTCACTGGCGAGCCGGTATGCAGGTGCACGCCCAGGTCGCGCAGGATTTGCGTCACCGGCCCGCCAATGCGCTCGGGCAGCGCCGGCAGCAGGCGCGGACTGGCTTCGATGATATTGATGTTGAGGTCTTCCGGGCTGATGCGGTTGAAGCCATAGGCACGCAGCAGCTGGGCGGCGTGGTGCAGCTCGGCGGAGAGTTCGACCCCGGTGGCACCGGCACCGATGATGGCCACATTGATCGGCTCACGGGCGGCGCCGCGTTCGCTGGCCTGCGCTTTCATGTATTGGTTGAGCAACTGGCGGTGGAAGCGTTCAGCCTGGGCACGGGTGTCGAGGAACAGGCAG
The DNA here is from genome assembly GCF_003444685.1 of Pseudomonas abyssi. Taxonomy (NCBI): domain Bacteria; kingdom Pseudomonadati; phylum Pseudomonadota; class Gammaproteobacteria; order Pseudomonadales; family Pseudomonadaceae; genus Pseudomonas; species Pseudomonas abyssi. The sequence continues at coordinate 206,063 of NZ_LMAZ01000001.1, forward strand.
TGCTCGGCGGCGCCGGGGGTGTTGAAGTCGTTGGTGGTGCTGCCGACGGCGAGGACCAGGTAGTCGTAGTCCAGCTCGCGCGGGGCGATCAGCTCAACGCCGTTCTCGTCCTGAATGGCGGCCAGTTGGATGGTACGGCGCTCGCGATCCAGACCGGTCATGGCACCCAGCTGGAAGGCGAAGTGGTTCCACTTGCCCTGGGCTACGTAGTTCAGCTCGTCCTCGGTGGAGTTGAGCGAGCCGGCGGCGACTTCATGCAGCAGCGGCTTCCAGATGTGGGTCATGTTGGCATCGACCAGGGTGATCTTGGCCTTGCCCTTGCGGCCGAGCTTGCGGCCCAGTCTGGTAACCAGTTCCAGGCCGCCGGCGCCACCGCCGACAACGACAATGCGCGGGGGCGCGCTGGGGTTTGCTGAGTCTGACATCTTGGTTTCTCACGGATAATGGAAACGGGCGTCAGTCTGCGCTCCGGTTGGCTGTCATCAGGCGGGCGGGAGCTGGCGTGGTCGAGTGATCAGACGGCGACGAGCTGGGCCAGCAGGCGTGACAGTAAACCCAGGCCAACAACCGAGCCGACCACCAGGGCGATGAGTATCCAGACCCGGAACGGGCGGCGCTCTACCTGGTGAACCGGTGAGGCGAGGTATTGGTCAACACGCTTCTGGTCTTCGGGGTGTAGACGACTGGGCATGGGCGGCCTTTTTTGTGTGCATTGCAGTGCGTTGCTGCGCCAAGGCTTGACTGACTTTGCGCTCATTCTAGACCCTCGCCCGCCTGATTGCATTACTCCTTTGGAGCTGCCTGCTATCATCGCTGTCACCAATGGGAGGTTGTCATGTTGTCCGCCGCGCTGTTAACACCCGTGCAATCGCTTCTCTGCCTGCTGATTTATGCTGCGGCGACCCTCTGGGCGCTGACCCGGGTCAGTTGGGTCGAGCTGGTGGCCGACAGCCGTCGGCAGCACCTGTTCTACGGCTGCGCCTTTGCCCTGTTTGCGCTGTGGCTGGTACGCCGCGGCTTTGACAGCGGGCTGACGGTGCATTTTCTCGGCCTGACCGCCGTGACGCTGATTCTCGACTGGCCACTGGCACTGGTTGCCGGCGCCATCGCGCAGTTGGCGTTGGTGCTGCTGGGGCTCGACGACCTCGCCGCACTGGGGGCCAACGGGCTGCTGCGGGTGTTGGTGCCGGTCGCCATTACCCTGGCGCTCAGCCGGGCGCTGGAGGCGCGCCAGCCGCGCAATCTGTTTCTCTATATCTTTATCAGTGCCTTTTTTGCAGCGGGCTTGAGCGCGGTGGGGACGGTGCTGACCGGCATGGGGTTGCTGCACTGGTCCGGGCAGCTGGTGCCGCCGGGCAGCCTGGTCGAGTTGCTGGGTTATCTGCTGCTGGTGATGTTTCCCGAGGGATTCGTCAATGGCACGGCAATCGCGGCGCTGATTGTCTTCCATCCGGACTGGGTTGAGACGTTCAATACCGACAGGTATCTGCAGGCGCCACTGGATGACGACAAGCCCTGAGGCAGGTCAATGTCCGGGATTGGCGCCTGTGCTCAAATGCATCATCGAACAGGAGAAAACCGATGTCTGCATACAAGATTGCGCAACAGGTCATGGCCGAGGCTATCGAGAAGGCTGCGGCGGCGGGGTACGACGAACAGGCGCTGGCACGCGCGCTGATGAGTGAAGTGATTGCGGTGTACAAAAAAGGCCGCTCGCAGGCCGATATTGCCAGCGAGCTGGATTTCCTGGCCAACAATCTGGATGACGACCAGGATTACGCCTTCATGCGCCCCTGAGGGGCGCAGAGGGGCTGGCTAGGGTCTGTTGCCGTTTCGTGCGCCTCCTGTTATGGGCGCAACGGCCCCACCGGGCAGGCGGGTGAACCAAACGGCAACAGACCTTAGCTTAGTCGCGCACTTCGATCACGCCGTTGGCGCTGACGCTGACGTCTGACTGACCGCCTTCGACCTGCGGCGCGCTGCCAGCGGCGTCGGAGGCCATCATCAGCTTCTCTGCGCGGTAGCGCACCGGTTGCATGTACTGGGTGTTGAGGTTCAGGTTAACGATCTTGTAGTCGCTGCCGCCGAGGCTGCGCGTGGCGATGTCGGCCCGTGCCTTGAACGCCTCGATGGCTTTGGCGATCAGCTGGTCTTCGGTCTCGCGGCGGCTGTCGGCGGACAGGCTGAACTGCATGCTGCCAAGGCTCAGGTCGCCCAGCAGCTCACCGGTCAGCGCTGAAATGGCGGCAAAGTCGCTGCCCTCGATATTCAGTTCGCCACGTTCGCGCCAGGCAATGATGTTTTCACCTTTCTCGTCATATACCGGATGGCTGCTGCGGCTGCCGCTGCTGACGCGGATGTTCTGGCTCTGGCGGGCGGTTTGCAGCCCGGCATTGAGGCGCTGGGTGATGGTCTCGGCGACCTTGGCCGGGTCGCGATCCTGCGCCTCGGCGTAGAAGGTCACTTGCATGGTGTCATGATTGACCGCCTGCTCGACCTGGGTTTGCAGGGAAATCTGGTTGTAACGTGGCTCGTCGGCCTGGGCGGCGCTGGCCAGCAGGCTGCCGCTCAGTAGCAGGCCGGTCAGGGGCAGAAACAGTGTACGCATGGTGTTCTCCTTGTGCAGTGCTGGATCAGACAGGCGGGTTGCCGGCGGGTTCCCGGACAGCTTGTCGCAGGTAGTTTTTCAGTCGTGCCCCGGCAGTTTATGCGACCCTGTGTCACATCGGCCCCGGCGGCGGGCGCCCTATACTGGAGTTTTTTGCGTGCCCCATCGTACCCTCATGAGTCCCAACACCTTGGCTTTGTCCCCGTCTCGGCAGAACCTCTGGCGCCTGGTGCTGATTCGCCTGCTGGTGTTGCTGGCGCAGAGCGTGTCGGTGCTGGCTGCCTATCTCAGTGGGTGGTTTCCGCTGCCCTGGACACCGCTGCTGGCGGCTCTGAGTGTCTCGGCGCTGGTCAGTATCCTGACGTTGCTAAGGCTGCGCACTCGCTGGCCGGTGACCAGCCTGGAATATGCCCTGCAGCTGCTGTTCGACATGGTCGTTCACAGTGTGCTGCTGTATTACTCCGGCGGGCCCACCAACCCCTTTGTGTCCTATTACCTGGTGCCGCTGACCATCGCTGCGGCAACTCTGCCGTGGTTTTTTACGGCGGTGCTGGCGGTGGTGGCGGTCACCTCCTATAGCGCTTTGCTGGTCTGGTATCAGCCGTTGACGGCCTTTGAAATCCCGCTGGGCGGTGGCTTGATCAATCTGCACGTGATTGGCATGTGGCTCAACTTTGCCATGAGTGCCGGGTTGATCAGCCTGTTTGTGGTACGTATGGCCGATGCTCTGCGTCAGCACGCCGAGCGCCTGGCCCAGCGACGGGAACAGAGCGCGCGCGACGCACAACTGCTGGGCATTGCCAGTGTTGCGGCAGGGGCGGCGCATGAGCTGTCTACACCGCTGTCCACCATGAGCGTGCTGCTCAAGGAGATCAGCAAGGATTACGCCGACCCGCAGCTGCAGGAGGACATGGCCGTGCTGCAAGAGCAGGTCAGGCTCTGTAAGGAAAGTCTGCAGCACATGGTGCGCAGCGCCGAAAGCAGTCGCTTGCAGCCGGAGCAGGACGAGTCGGCGGATGTCTGGCTGCGTGCCCTGCTGGAGCGCTGGCAGTTGATGCGGCCGGAAGCGGCCTGGCAATGGTTGCCGCTGCAGCAGGGCACACCGCCAGTGATGCGCGCGACGCCTGAGCTGGGGCAGGCGGTGTTGAACTTGCTGAACAATGCCGCCGATGCCTGTCCGGACAATATTCAGATCAGCCTGCAATGGGATACCCAGCAACTGACGCTGCGCATTCGTGACCATGGGCCGGGCGTGCCGTTGCATATCGCTGAGCAACTGGGCACGGCCTTTGTCACGACCAAGGGCAAGAAGGGATTTGGCCTGGGGTTATTCCTCAGTCAGGCTGCGGTGGAGCGATTGGGGGGCAGTGTACGGCTGTTCAATCAGGACGGCGGTGGTACCCTGACCGAAGTACAGTTGCCGGTGGCGGCAGGAGAACGTTGATGACCGACGAGTTGAATCAGGAAGAGCAGCCCCGTGTGCTGCTGGTGGACGATGACCCGACTTTTACCCGCGTGATGGCGCGCGCCCTCAGCCGGCGCGGCTTGCAGGTGGATACGGCCGGTGGGGCGGAGGAGGCGATGGAGGTTGCCCGCGCCCAGCGTCCTGATTACGCAGTACTTGATCTGAAGATGGAGGGGGATTCGGGCCTGGTGCTGATGCCGCGCTTGCTGGAGCTCTATCCGGAGCTGCGCATCGTCATCCTGACCGGCTACTCCAGCATCGCCACGGCGGTCGAGGCCATCAAGCGTGGCGCCTGCAATTATCTGTGCAAGCCGGCCGACGCCGACGACGTACTGACCGCCTTGTTGTCCGAACAGGCTGACCCCGAAACGCTGGTGCCCGAGCATCCGATGTCGGTGGACCGGCTGCAGTGGGAGCACATTCAGCGGGTGCTCGCCGAACACGAAGGCAATATCTCTGCCACTGCCCGCGCCCTGGGCATGCACCGGCGGACACTGCAGCGCAAACTGCAGAAGAGGCCAGTGCGCCGCTGAGGCGGCGCACTGGGCGCTAGTTTCAAGCGGCAAGCTACAAGCTGCAAGTAAAACCCGCGCGGTTGCGAATCGCGCGGGTTTTACTTGCAACTAGTCATGGCAGCAAAGCTTGTAGAAATCATTTGACGATCTAGTCGCCCAACCCAAACTAAGCACGCTTGCCGCTTGCCGCTTGCCGCTTGCCGCTTGCCGCTTGCCGCTTGCCGCTAAAGCGCGCCTGCGGCGCGCTTAACCGTTCTGCCGAATACCGGTGATGATCCAGGGTTGGTTGTCGCCGTCGGCGCGTTCCAGTGCCCAGCTTTCGTCGAACCACTGACCGGCATCTTCAGCGCTGTCGCGGTCCAGGCCGCTGAAGCTGACGGTAACCAGGGTGTGGCCGTCGCCTTGGCTGATGCCGTCGAGCCGGACTTCCAGGTGATCGACAAAACCGTTCTCGGTTGGGGGCTGGTATGCGCGCTCCTGCTGCAACTGGCGCACCAGTTGAGGCGTCATGTACTCGCTCATGCCGGCGATGTCATTGTCGCGCCAATGGCGCTGCAGGGTGTAGAAGTGCTCCTTGGCGCCACGCAGGAAAACCTCGGCATCAAACCAGGCCGGCGTGTCGTATGGCTGGGCCGGCTGCGCACGCGAGGCGCTGGCTGTCGGGGTGAACAGTGGCGAGGCTTCGCGCTGCATGCTCGCGGGGCCGCCAGCGGACTGCATCTGCGGCTGCGCGCGGCGACTGAACAGCTTGAACAGGACAAAGGCAATCAGGCCCAGCAGCAGGATGTCGAACAGCTGGATCCCCTCAAAACCGTCGCCAAACAGCATGGCAGCCAGCAGGCCGCCGGCGGCGATACCGGCCAGCGGACCCAGCCAGCGGCGGGCGCCGGAGTTGGCCGCAGCGCCCGGTTGTTGCTGGCGTGGTGCCGCTTGCTGATCACGCGGGGCTTGCTGGCGCTGGGCCGGCTGGCTTTGGTGCGTCGGTGAGCTGCCAAAGCTTTTGCCACCACCCATACGGCGCGCTTCGGCATCAGGAGCGCTGACGGTAATCATCAGCAGCACGGTGAAAAAAGGCAGTAACCAACGCATGTTCAACTCTCCATTAGGCGGGACGGCAAGTTTGCCAAAGCGTCACGGGCAATGGCGGGGAATAGTGTGTATGGTTATTTCACAGGCGATGGCGAACCTTGGCGCTCGCACGCAGGTCGTTTCTCAATCGCCTGATCAGACACTCTGAAAGGTGGGAGAGCATACATGTTTGCAGCCATGCGGTCAGAGCGAATGGAAGCGCTGCATCTGTTCAGCGACCCGGCAACCGGGCTGGAAGCGGTGGTCGCCATACACAACACCCGGCTTGGCCCAGCGCTGGGCGGCTGTCGTTACCTGGCCTACAACTCGCTGGATGACGCCCTGGCCGATGCCATGCGGCTGGCTCGCGGCATGAGCTACAAGGCCGCGTTGGCCGGCCTGGAGCAGGGCGGCGGCAAGGCGGTGATTCTGCGCCAACCCCACATAGCTGACCGTGCGGCGTTGTTCGAGGCCTTTGGCCGCTGCATCGAATCGCTGCGCGGCGGCTACATCACGGCGGTCGACAGTGGCACCAGTAGCGCCGACATGGACTGCATTGCCCAGCACACCGGGCATGTGACCAGTACGACCCATGCCGGCGATCCATCTCCACACACCGCGCTGGGCGTTCTGGCCGGCATGCGCTCGGCGGTCCGCGCGCGCCTGGGTCAGGACTCGCTGGCCGACGTACGGGTGGTGGTGCAGGGGCTCGGCAATGTCGGTTATGCCTTGGCGCAGTTGCTGCAAGCCGAAGGCGCCGAGCTGCTGGTCGCCGATCTGGATCAGGGCAAGGTGCGGCTGGCGGCAGAGGAGTTGGGCGCGCAGCCGCTGGCGCCGGACGCGGTCTACGAAACGCCGTGCGACCTGTTTGCGCCCTGCGGGCTGGGCGGTGCGATCAGTCAGCGCAGTGCGGCTCTTTTGCGCTGTGCGGTGATTGCCGGCGCGGCCAACAACCAGCTGGTGGAGCCGGAGTTGGCCGAGCAACTGGTCGCTCGCGATATCCTGTACACCCCTGACTATGTGATCAATGCTGGCGGCTTGCTGCACGTGGCGCTGACGCATCGTGGCGTAGACGCCGGCGAGATCGCCGCCCGGGTCAAGGGCATTGGCGCACGACTGGACTCGATCTTTGCCGAGAGTCGGGCTGAGGGACGCTCGCCTGCCGAGGTTGCAGATCGTCAGGCTGAGCAGGTGCTGTTCGCCGACGCGACCTGACTACTCCAGTTTGAAGCGTTTGCGCAGGCGCTTGTCGAGGATCGAGGTCGGCAGCCAGCGCTTGAGGCGAACCATGCTGCGCGCGCCTGAGCCGATCAGCGCATTTTCCGGACGTACCGGGTTGCGGATATAGCCGAGCAGTTCGTTGGCGAAGTCGCTGGCACTGGTCGAGCGTGCGTTTTGCGAGGCCTTGGCGCGTGCCTGCACCGCCTTTTCCCAGGGTTTGAACCAGGAGGTTTCTGCCATGGTGATGGCGGCGGTGGCGTTGTTGCCGAAATCCGAAGCAATCGCCCCCGGCATGACGTTCAGTACCTGAATGCCGAAGGGATGCAGCTCCAGGCGCAGGGCGTCGGAGATGGCGTGCAGAGCCGCTTTGGATGCGCAGTAGACGCCGGAGAAGGGGGTTGTGGTAACGCCAGAGACGCTGCCGATGTTGACGATCAGACCCTTGGCGGTGCGCAGCAGATCGGCGCTGTCGCGCACCAATTGCAGTGGCGCAAAGACGTTGGTGTCGAATTGCTTCAGCAGGGTGTCGCGGTCAGCGTCGAGAATCGGCCCCATTGCGCCGTAGCCGGCGTTGTTGACCAGCAGGTCCAGACGGCCGGCTTGCGTGCGGATTTGCTCGATGCACTGCCGGCGTTGCTCCGGGTCGTTGACATCCAGAGCAATGGCGATGGCGCCCTTGTCGGTCAGCGGGGTCAGGGTCTCGGTACGGCGCGCTGCAGCAAATACCTGATAGTCGGCCGCAAGGCAGGCCAGTGCCAATGCCTGGCCGATACCGGACGAGCAGCCGGTAATCAGGGCGACGGGCTGAGTCATGCTTTTCTCCTTATTGTTCTTTGATAAAGTCCGCGCGTACCGTGTCGGCCCGGTATTCCAGCTCGCTCTCACGGTAGCCGCTGCGTAGGCGCGGCAGGCTGTAGCACACCTGGGTATCAGCGCCCGGTTGCAGATCGATGCCCAGGTTGAAACGTTGGTCGCTGCTGGCCACATCGACCAGATTCGAGTTGTACCCGGGCTGGTTTGCCCACAGCTGCCAGCTGATATTGCGCGCCGTCCGGTCGCCGTGATTGCGGATGCTGACAAACAACGGCTGACCGAACGGGCAGCTCTCTGGCTGGTATTGCAGTTCGAACGCCAGCTTGTCGATACGTTGGCCCTGCTGCCACTGCAGAACGCCCATGACCGCTGCGAGCAGCAGGCCGAGAGCGGCGACGATACCGCTGACCGGCAGCATCACGCGGGGGAAGCGCAGCAGCAGTACCAGCCAGATTAGAAACAGTGCAATGCCGTAGGGCATGATGGGTTCCTCGTTGAAGCAGTTTGCCGCGTCGGGCAGGGAGGCCGTATGCCGGCAATTGCATGATGAGCCGCCCGCGCCCGATGCTGGCAGTGTACGACGTGTCAGGGCGCAAGTGGCACCTGTATCACTGTCCCGGTGCTCAGCCTATCAAATCTGGTCTGCTGCACAGGGCCATTGAAACAGCTCGCAACTGTTCTGCCAGCAGCGCGCACTGAACTGGTCGAGCGGCTCGGCGCGCAGCTCGGCCAGCGCCGCGGCAATAGCCGGCAGCAGGGTTGGGCTGTTGCGCTGATGGGCGTGGAAGGCCGGCGCCATATCCGGACTGTCGGTCTCGAGCACGATTTGCTCGGCGGGCAGGGCCGCGACGGTCTTGCGCAGGCGGTGTGCCTGCGGCCAGGTAGCGGCGCCTCCCAACCCCAGCTTGAAGCCGAGCTTGCGGTATTCGCTGGCCTCTTCCGGGCTGCCGCTGAAGGCGTGAATGACGCCGCCTCGGGCCGGGCGATAGCGCTTGAGCGTGGCGATGACGTCAGCGTGGGCCTTGCGGACATGCAGCAGGCTGGGCAGCTTGCAGTCGACTGCCAGTTGCAGCTGGGCCTCGAATAGCTGCTTTTGAGCGGCGCGGTTGGCACGCTTGTCCCAGTAATCCAGGCCGTACTCGCCGACAGCACAGCACTGCGCTGCGCTCAGGCGCTCAGCCAGGTTTTGCTGCAGTGCCGCAATATGCTCCGGCTGATGGTCGGCCATAAACATCGGGTGCAGACCAAAGGCAGCGAACAGGTTGTCGTGCTGCTGACAGAGTCTCCAGACCCCCTCCCAGTTGCTGCGAGTAACGCCCAGCACCACCAGCCGTTCGACACCCAGGCGCGCGCAGTCGCTCAACACCTGATCGCGATCAGGATCAAAGGCAGCGAAGTCGAGATGGGTGTGGGTGTCGATGTAGGGCATGGGGGGGACGCTACGCCTACGCGTAGCGAGCTGCAAGCCGGAAGCCGCTGCGCGGCTCAGCTGCAAGCTACAAGCTACAAGCGAAAAGCGAAAAGCGAGGATCGGCTGTGGGCCTTGCGGGAGTGCGGAGGGGGGGCGCGGTCGTGTGCAGCTGCAGTGCCCTCAAACTACCCGCGCAGCTGGTGACCGCGCGGGTTTTGCTTATAGCTTGTAGCTTGCCGCTTGAGGCTTGCAGCTGAGCATCACTGAGCCGCTGCGCGGCTCAGTGATGCTCTCGCGTCGCGCGGAAGTTGATTTCCGGCCAGCGTTCTTCGGTCAGGCTGAGGTTGACGCGGGTAGGTGCCAGGTAGGTGAGGTGGCCACCGCCGTCAACCGCCAGGTTGTCACTGGCTTTGTTGCTGAACTCGTCCAGCTTCTTGCGATCACTGGAATCGACCCAGCGCGCTGACCAGACGTTGACCGGCTCGTAAATGCACTCGACCTTGTATTCCTGCTTCAGGCGCTCGGCCACGACGTCAAACTGCAGCACACCGACCGCGCCGAGGATGATGTCGTTGTTGCGCTCGGGGAAGAACACCTGGGTGGCGCCTTCTTCGGCCAGTTCCTGCAGGCCCTGGCGTAGCTGCTTGGATTTCAGCGGGTCTTTCAGGCGCACGCGGCGGAACAGTTCCGGGGCAAAGTGCGGGATGCCGGTAAAACCGATCTTCTCGCCTTCGGTGAAGGTGTCGCCGATCTGGATGGTGCCGTGGTTGTGCAGACCGATGATATCGCCGGCCCAGGCTTCTTCCAGATGCTCGCGCTCGGCGGCGAAGAAGGTCAGCGCGTCGGCGATGCGTACTTCCTTGCCGGTGCGTACGTGGTGCAGCTTCATGCCCTTCTCGTAGCGGCCGGAGCAGATGCGCACAAAGGCGATGCGGTCGCGGTGCTTGGGGTCCATGTTCGCCTGAATCTTGAATACGAAACCGGTGAACGGCGCTTCGGTTGGCTGCACCTCGCGCTCATGGCTGGCGCGCGGCTGCGGGCGCGGGGCCCAGTCGACGATAGCGTCCAGCACCTGATCGACACCGAAGTTGCCCAGCGCGGTACCGAAGAACACGGGCGTCATTTCACCCTTGATGAAGGCGTCCTGATCGAATTCGTGGCAGGCGCCCTGCACCAGTTCCAGCTCTTCGACAAAGTTGTCGTACAGATCGCCCAGGTGCGCGCGGGCTTCGTCCGAGTCCAGGCCGTCGATCACCTGCTGCTCGGTGCGTTCGTGGCCGTGGCCCGGCACGTAGACGATGATCTTGTCGTCAGCCAGGTGATACACACCCTTGAAGTCGCGGTAGCAGCCAATCGGCCAGGTGATCGGCGCGGCCTTGATGTTCAGTACCGCTTCGATCTCGTCGAGCAGCTCGATCGGGTCGCGGATGTCGCGGTCGAGTTTGTTGACGAAGCTGACGATCGGCGTGTCGCGCAGGCGGCAGACGTCCATCAGCGCAATGGTACGTGGCTCGACACCTTTACCGCCGTCGAGCACCATCAGCGCCGAATCCACCGCGGTCAGGGTGCGGTAGGTGTCTTCCGAGAAGTCTTCGTGACCGGGGGTGTCCAGCAGGTTGACCATCGCATCGCGATAGGGGAACTGCATCACCGAGGTGGTCACCGAAATGCCCCGCTCCTTTTCCATCGCCATCCAGTCGGAGGTGGCGTGGCGGTCGGATTTGCGCGACTTGACCGTACCGGCCACGCTGATCGCCTGGCCCATAAGCAGCAGGCGTTCGGTGATGGTGGTCTTACCCGCATCCGGGTGGGAGATGATGGCGAAGGTGCGCCGCTTGGCGACTTCTTTTTCGATGGCGTTGGACATGTCGGCTACTGGGCAGTTGGCGGGGCGCGATGGTGGCACGCTTAAGCGTGCTGCGGCCCGGCAAGAAAATTGGCTGCGTATTGTCGCCGATCAACCGGGGGATGACAAAGGGAAAAGCCGGCGGGCGGGCCCGCCGGCTTGAGGGTCTGTTGCCTTCTCGTTCAGCCGCCTGCCGGCAGCCGTTCAGGGGTTACTGGAAAGCCTCGCAATTGGCAGTGGCGATTTGCGTCGGGTCGGTACTGGCCTGATCGCGGATGATACCGCCGTTGAACTGCTGCAGCTCCACCTCGCCGTCGTCGCGCAACAGGATCTGCAAACGCTCCATGGCCGCGCGCTCACCGTTGCTTTCGGCTGCGTAGTAGGCGTTGCGCAGGCTGAAGGTTTCCGTACCTTTCTGGCCGTTGCTGATACCGGGTGTGGTGACGCCCTTGGGATTGAGGTCATAACGCCACGGGTCGGCGATGCTGCCGTCGCCCTCGATCAGCAGGTCAACTTCTTCGCAGAGGGTAAAGCCTGATTGCAACGTGCTGTCGACAAACCCGGTCAGGGTGATCGGGCTGCGCGCCTGCAGGGTCTGGAACAGGGTGGTGATTTGCGGTGCCAGCGGGCGCTCTTCCAGGTCCATGTAGCTGTTGCTGTAGGCGCCGGAGCCGATGCGCGTAGTGATTGCAATGCGCCAGGCGACCGGGCTGCTGCGCTGCTGGTCCAGCGTGATGGTCAGGGTATGGGTCACATCCTCGCTGGGCTTGACGGTGAGCTGGTATACCGGCGTGTTCTGGTAGGGCGAGGTGCTGCCGTTCCAGAAGTTGAAGGTGGGGTCGCTCGGGTCAAAGGTGAAGTCTTCGATGCTGACGACGCCGTTGTTCTGCACCAGCACCTGCGCCTGATCGCCCAGCGTCAGTGCAGTGTCTTCAAAACGGGCGCTGCGGTTGACGAAGGTCGGGGTGTAGGTGCCAGCCAGCGCGCCAACAGCGGTGGCGGCGGGGTTGACCGGTTGCTCTACGCGCAGCTGGCCGAGGAAGGCCGGGATGTTGAACGGCCCGCTGGTATTGCTCAGATCACCCACGTTGATCTCGTTGAAATGCCCCACCTCGTTGTCGCTCAGGGCATAGTCGATGTTGCCGTCCTGCCAGATGATTTCCGGCAGATGCGGGCTGTCGCCAAGAATGCGGTGGATGGGGTTGGTCAGGGTCTTGCCGTTGATGGTCAGGCTGTTGTCGGCACCCAGCACCACGCTGACGGCCTGATCTTCGCTGAAGGCGCAGACACTGCCGCAGCCGGCCCCGCTGCCTTGCTTGAAGACCAGATCGAGACTGCCGACCAGCGCACTGTTCAGGGTGGCCGGCACGCTGCCGCCGCCATTTTGCGAACCGGGCGCTGCCGGCAGGCTGGCGCCGCCGAGCAGGGAGCTGACCAGTGCGTTGTAGTCGGACAGGTTGGGGTTGTCGCTGATCGCCTGGGCCAGCGCTTCAAGCAACTGATCGTAGGGGTCGCTGTTCGGGTCCGGGGTGAACGCGGTGCTGAACGGTGCCGTGGAACCGGCGCTCCAGCTGGCTGGCAGCGTGTAGCCGGCAGCTTCCAGCAGCGTGCGCAGGGTATCGGCGGCGGCGCTGAGCTGAGCGCCCAGGGTTGCCAGGTCGGCGCTGCCGTCATCGGGGGCGCTGAACCAGTCTGCCAGGTTCTGCCCCGACAGGTCGTTGACCTGCAGCGCCAGCGCCAGGTCGGTGAGCGGGGTGATGTTGACGTTGCCGCTGGCGGTGGCCAGGCTGTAGAGCGTCACGCTGGGGGCGCCGCCGTTGATGCGCAGGGCACAGGGCAACGCCTGTGCATTGCTGATCTTGCCGCTCCAGCTGCCGTCGGTATCGGTGGTTACGGTGTCGGTGAACCCCGACCCGTCGGCGCAGACGGCGGTCACCGTGCCGCTGGCAATGGGCGCGCCGGTGGCTGCCGTGCCGCTGACGGTGGTACCTGCTGCGGCGCTGCCGCCATCACTGCCACCTCCACCACCGCCGCCAAGACAGGCACTCAACAGCGCGGCGCCAAGCAGGGTGCCCGGCAGTTTCAGGTAACTCCATGGATGATTGATCATGTCCCACTCCCTTTTCATGTACTTGTTCCGGTAGGCTAGCCATGGGCCTGCGCACCGGGCAGCCCGTAAACAGGGGGGTAGGTGCGAACGCGAAGCGAGGGGTTATGGGCGACGATTTTGGCGACAACCTGCGGCTGCTGTGCAGCTACTACAAGTCCACTGCCGAGGTGTGTCGACGGCTGGGTATCAATCGACCGCAGTTCAATCGCTACCTGAACGGCGTCAATCGCCCCTCCGACAGCACCATGCGCCGGCTGTGTGACTTCTTTGGCGTTGAAGTACACGAGATACTGCTGCCGCATGGGCAGTTCCAACGACTGATTCAGGTCCGTCCGCAGCCGGGAGAGCGGCCAGCGCTGGCGACGCTACAGCCGGCTTCGCTTGAGCAGGACTACCTGGAGCGGCTAAACCGGGTCGGCCAACACGGTCTCGACAAGTATCTGGGTTACTACTTCGAGTACTACCTGTCGATGGCCTATCCGGGCAGCATTCTGCGCACCCTGGTATGCCTGGAAGAGCACGACGGCAAGACCTATTACCAGCGCACCGAGCGCATTCGCGAGCGAGCGGGCAGCAAGCCGTTTCACGGGGTGTATCGCGGCATGGTGCAGTTTCTGTCAGATCGCATCTTTCTCGCTGACTTCGAAACCCTGACCAACTTCGAGATGACCCAGACGGTGCTCTATCCCTCGTTCCGCAACCGGGTGGATCGCCTGACCGGCCTGCGCATTGGCGTATCCGGCAGCGGCGAGCGGGTGCCCTGTTGTACGCGGGTGCTGTACGAGTATCTCGGACGGCAGGTGGATCATCAGCGGGTGCTGGCGCTATGCGGGCTGTACGCCTGTGATGATCCGGCGCTGGATGCCGACATTCGCGCGGCGATCCGCAACGACATCGGCCCGGGAGAGTGGCACTTCAGGGCGCGGTTTTAGAGCGTACGTTCGTCGCTGAGGTTGATTGACCAGTCAGCACGCACGGCCGCTGCGCTGCGACCGCCAGCCAGCAACCAGTGCAGCTTGCAGAACGCCGCCTCCGGCGTCATGTCGCCGCCGTTCAGCACGCCCTGTTCCTGCAGCCCGGCGCTGGCGGCATAGGCGCCGGGGCTGATGCCGCCCTGCAGGCACTGGCTGATGTTGACGATCACCTTGTCACGGGCAGCAGCGCGTTTGATGAAGGCATTGAAAGCGGCATCGCGACTCGGGATATTACCGGCACCGAAGCTTTGCAGCACCACGGCCTTGCAGGCATTGTCGGCCAGAATGGCGTCGTACAGGGCTGCCGGCATCGACGGGTGCAGAGACAGCATGGCCACCGCGCCCGGCTGGAAGTCGAGGGCGGCGGCTTCGCGCGGATGGCGGCTGGCGGTTTCTTCGCCCAGCAAGCGCGCGCTATGCAGCTGCGGACGGATATTCAGCTCGGCCAGCGGCGCTGCGTTCGGGGTGTCGAAAGCCGGAAACTGCTGGCTGCTGACCTTGCGCAGGCGGCTGCCGTTGAGCAGGCGGTTGTTGAACACCAGGCCGACATTGCGCAGGCGCGGTCCCGCAGCCAACTGCAGCGCGGCCTGCAGATGGGCAACCGCGTCACTGCGCGGCAACCCCAGGGGCACTTGCGAGCCGGTGAACAGCACGTTGCGTTCGCTGGCGCCGAGCATGAACGACAGCGCCGCAGCGCTGTAGGCCATGGTGTCGGTGCCGTGCAGAATGATGAAGCCGCGGTAACGATCCCAGTGCTCGGCCAGCAGGGCCGCCAGCTGCTGCCAGTGGCCGGGTGTCAGGTCGGCGCTGTCGATTAGCGGGTCGAGCTCCAGCAGGTCGAAGCCGGGCAGCAGCGCAAGACTGCTGCCCAGTTGCTGCTCGATCCGCTGCTGCAAGCCGGCGGCGGGTGCCAGCCCGTTCGGGCCGGGCACCATGCCGATGGTGCCGCCGGTATGCAGGATCAGCACCTCGGCAGTCATGAGGCGCTCTTCTGGGGAGCCAGCATGGACTGCGGACTCAGCAGTCGGTTGAGTTCTGATTCGCTCATCAGATTCTCCTCAATGATCAGTGCCTTGACCGTGTTGCCGGTCATCAGCGCCATGTGGGCGATACGGGACGCATTGCTATAGCCGATGTGCGGCACCAGTGCGGTAATGATACCGATACTGTTCTCTACGTGCGCGGCGCAGGCCAGCTCGTTGGCCTTGATGCCGCGAATGCAGCGGTGCTCCAGCATGTCGCAGGCTTCCTTGAGCATCTTCAACGAGTTGAGCAGGTTGTAGATGATCATCGGCTCCATCGCGTTGAGCTGCAGCTGCCCGGCCTCCGCCGCCAGGGTGACTGCCAGATCCGCGGCAATCACTTGATAGGCCGTCTGGTTCATCGCCTCGGGGATCACCGGGTTGACCTTGCCCGGCATGATCGAGGAGCCCGGTTGCATCGGCGGCAGCTGGATTTCACCAAACCCGGTGCGCGGGCCGCTGGAGAGCAGGCGCAGGTCGTTACTCATTTTGCTCAGCTTGATCGCCAGGCGCTTGAGGATGCCGGAGAAGAACACAAAGGCGCCCATGTCGGACGTGGCCTCGACCAGGTTGCTGGCCGGCACCAGCGGCTTGCCGGAAATGGCCGCCAGGCGGGCAACGACCTTGGCCGAGTAGCCTTCGGGCGTGTTGATGCCGGTGCCGATGGCGGTGCCGCCAAGGTTGACTTCACACAGCAGCGCGCAGGCTTCGCGGATACGGTCCAGGTCTTCACCGAGGTTCACCGCAAAGGCGTCGAACTCCTGACCCAGGGTCATCGGCACGGCGTCCTGCAATTGGGTTCGGCCCATCTTCAGGATATGCGCGAACTCGCGGCCCTTGTCTTCCAGCGCGGCCTTGAGCGAGGCCAGCGCCGGCACAAAGTTGTCGGCGGCAAACTGAATGCCGAGACAGGCGGCGGTCGGGTAGGCATCGTTGGTTGATTGCGAGCGGTTGACATCATCGTTGGGGTGCAGGTGGGCGTATTCGCCACGCGCGTGTCCCAGCTTGGCCAGCGCGACGTTGGCGATCACCTCGTTGGCGTTCATGTTGGTCGAGGTGCCGGCACCGCCCTGGATGACATCAACGATGAACTGATCCAGATACTGGCCGGCGGCGACATCCTCGCAGGCCGAGACAATCGCCTCGGTCTTGGTCGCGTTGAGCAGGCCGTAGTCCTGGTTGGTCAGTGCTGCTGCCTGCTTGACCATCGCCAGCGCGCGAATCAGTTCCGGAAAGTGGGAGATGGGCACGCCGGTAATGGCGAAGTTGTTGGCAGCGCGTTGGGTCTGGATGCCGTACCAGGCATCAGCGGGTACGTCGAGATAACCGAGCAGATCGTATTCTGAGCGGGTGTTCATGGGATGTGCTTCCGCAGGGAAACGGAGCGCCGGAGGGCCCGGCGCTCTCAGGTGGTGTCAGGGGTGTTTGGTGTCGCGTGCGACGGGCCAGGATTCGGCGTCCAGCGTCAGGTCGGCAAACTCTTCGGCGTGGAAGGTCGGTACCTTGTTGCCGCTCTTGAGCTGACGGTCGTAGTCACCGAGTACGCGCTTGCCGGTCTTGAACAACAGCGCCAGGGCAATCAGGTTGACCAGCGCCAACAGGCCCATGGTCAGGTCGGCAAAGCCGAATACCGTGCCCAGGTCCATGATCGCGCCCAGGCAGCAGAGGCAGATCACCACGACGCGGAAACCGTTCATGACGAATTCGTTGCTGCGGCCGGTAGTCAGGTAGCTGACGCTGTTCTCACCGAGGTAATAGTTGTAGAGCACAGTGCTGAAGCCAAACAGCAGCATGGCGATACTGACGAACACCCGGCCCCACTCACCGATGTGGGTGGCCAGCGATGCCTGGGTCAGGGCCACACCCTGGCTGGAATCGGCCAGACTCGGATCGTAGGCCGTGCCCATCAGAATGATCAGCGCGGTGCAGGTACAGAGGATGATGGTATCGATGAATACCGAGAAAGACTGCACCACGCCCTGGTTGGCCGGGTGTGGCACGTACGCAACGGCTGCCACGTTGGGCGCACTGCCGAGCCCTGCCTCGTTGGAGAACAGGCCGCGTTTGACGCCCATCAGGATAGCTGCGCCTATGCCGCCGCCGACAGCCGGACCAATGCCGAAGGCACTTTCCACGATCAGCTTGAGGGTGGCGGGAATCTCGGTGACGTTAAGACCCAGCACCACGATAGCGATCAGCAGGTAGCCGCCAGCCATGATCGGCACCAGCACCTCGGCAACCTGCGCGATACGCTTAACGCCGCCAAAGATGATCAGACCGACGACGAGCGCCAGACCGATGCCGCTGTAGTACAGGGGAATGTCGAACGCATCTTGCAAAGAGGTGGCGACTGCATAGGATTGCAGCGCGATAAAGCCGATACCGAAGGTGACCAGCAGCAGAACTGAATAGACTACGGCGAGCCATTTCCAGTTACTGCCAAGACCGCGCTCGATGTAGTGTGCCGGGCCGCCGCGGTAGGCGCCGTCTGGCTCGGCGGTCTTGTAGACCTGTGCCAGGGTGCATTCGATAAAGCTGGTTGCCATGCCCATCAGGCCGACAACCCACATCCAGAAGATTGCGCCGGGGCCGCCGAGGGTGATGGCGACCGCGACACCGGCGATATTGCCGCCGCCAACGCGGCCAGCGACCGACAGGATAAGGGCTTGAAAGGAGCTGAGGTGGCGTCCGTCCGCCTCATGATGGTTGGCAGTGAGAATGCCGAACATCTTGCCGAAGTAACGAAACTGCACGAAGCGGGTAGCGAAGGTGAACCAGATACCGATGCCGACCAGCAGAGCAATGAGGACCTTGCTCCACAGCAGGTCGCTGAGGGCGGATAGCATGACTAACTCCTTTCGGTGAGCCGAATTTTATTGTGGATTGGGCAGGCTCATTGAAGCGTGTGACACCACGCTTGGGGAGTTTGTAACTTGGTACGACATGATGCTTTCTGATGCTTATTAAGCACCAGAAAGCATCTTTTTTGCTCAGGCGACGGTCTCCAATGCCTCGTCGCGCAGCACCACCAGCGGCTGACCGGCCTGTACCCGGCCGCCGGGCTGCTGCAGTACATGGGTTACCACACCCGCGCACGGCGCCTGCAGCGGAATCTCCATCTTCATCGATTCGAGAATCAGCAGGGTTTGCCCGGCCTTGACGGTATCACCGACCTTGACCTCGGCCTGCCACAGACTGCCGGACACCGGGCTGTCGACGCCGACGCTGTCTTCCGGCCAGCTGACATCCTCGTCGCTGCTTTCCAGCTCTTCGCTTTCGAAGTTGAACTGGCCGTTGGCGTGCCACTGGCGCAGCTCTTCGGCGAAGGCCGCGTTGCGCTGCTGCTTGAAGGCGTCGATGTCGTCGGCGTTGTCGTTGATGAAGGCTTCGTGCTCGGCCAGGCTGAACTGGCTTTCCTCGATGCGCAGCGGATAGCGCCCCTGCGGGAAGTCGCGGCGAATCTGCTGCAGCTCCTCGTGGCTGACTTCATAAAAGCGGATCTGGTCAAAGAAGCGCAGTAGCCAGGGCTTGCTGAACTCGCGGGTCTGACGGTAGCGGTTCCACATCTGCAGGGTACGACCTACGAACTGATAACCGCCGGGGCCTTCCATACCGTAGACGCAGAGGTAGGAGCCGCCAATGCCGACCGAGTTCTCGGCAGTCCAGGTGCGCGCCGGGTTGTACTTGGTGGTCACCAGCCGGTGGCGCGGGTCGGTCGGTGTGGCCACCGGCGCGCCGAGGTAGACGTCGCCCAGGCCCATGACCAGATAGGACGCCTCGAACAGAACCTTTTTGACGTCGTCGATGCTGTCCAGGCCGTTGATGCGGCGGATGAACTCCAGGTTGCTCGGGCACCAGGGCGCGTTCTTGCGCACCGACTGGGTGTATTTCTCGATCGCCAGCTGGCAGGCCTCGTCATCCCACGACAGCGGGATGTGCACTATGCGCGAGGGCACCGCCAGCTCGTTGAGTCGTTCCGACAGCGCCTGCTCGGCCTTGAGCAGGTGATCGAGCAGGGCGTCATGGCTCAATTGCTGGCTGTCGAAATGCACCTGCAGTGAGCGGATGCCCGGGGTCAGTTCACGCAGACCCGCCACCGGGTTTTGCTGCAGCCACTGCATCAGCGCGTGGGCGCGGAAACGCAGGCGGATATCCAGCATCTGCTCGCCGTATTCGACCAGCAGGAAGTGGTCACCAGCGGCGCGGTAGACGATCTCGTCACCGAACTGCTCGGCGGGCAGGCGCTTGAGGATCGGGCTGTCGATCGCCACCGGTTGCCAGTCAACCGGCTTGGCGGCCAGCGCGTCGATCTCGCTGATCTGCGCCGCTTCCAGTGCGACCGCCTGTTCGATGCTGACCGGTAAAAAGCGCACGGTGTCGCCGGCGCGCAGCTGGCCGAGCTTCCACAGGTCGGCGGTGATCACGGTCGCGGGGCAGACGAAGCCACCCAGTGACGGGCCGTCCGGGCCGAGGATCACCGGCATGTCGCCGGTAAAATCAACGGTGCCGAAGGCGTAGGCGTTATCGTGAATGTTGGACGGGTGAAGGCCGGCTTCGCCGCCGTCCTTGCGCGCCCACTCCGGTTTCGGGCCGATGAGACGGACCCCGGTGCGGCTGGAGTTGTAGTGAATTTCCCAGTCGGTGGCGAAGAAGCTGTCGATGTCCTTGCCGGTAAAGAAATCCGGCGCGCCGTGCGGGCCGTAGATTACCCGCAGCTCCCACTGGTTGCTGATCGCCGGGCGCAGCTCGCTCGGTACCTCGGCAGATGCGACCGGGCTGGCCGACGCGCTCAGGTGCAGCACGTCACCGGTGCGCAGCGCGCGGCCGTTGTGGCCACCGAACTGGCCGAGGGTAAAGGTCGATTTGGAGCCCAGATAATCCGGGCATTGCAGGCCGCCGAGCACCGCCAGATAGGCGCGCGCGCCGGCGTCCTTGATGCGACCGAGGGTCAGGGTTTGCCCCGCGGCAATATCAATGACCTGCCAGGCGGCAATTGGCTGGTCATCCAGTTTGGCGTCAATCGCGGCGCCGCTCAGCACGATCTGGCTGGCGCAGGCAAAGCGCAGGGTCGGGCCTTGCAGGGTGATTTCCAGCCCGGCGGCGTCGGCCGGGTTGTTCAGCAGGCGGTTGCCGAGGCGGAAGGCATAGCTGTCGAACGGGCCGGACGGAGGCACGCCGACATCCCAGCTGCCGGTACGGCCCGGAAAGTCCTGAATGGTGGTCTGGGTGCCGCCAGCCAGCACGTCGATGCGCGCCGGCTGGAAGCGGAAGCTGTTGAGGTAGCGGGTGGTAACCTCGCCAGCCAGCAGCGCCGGATCGCGGGTCAGCGCACGGAGGTAGTCGAGGTTGGTTTCGCTGCCGTACAGGCGGGTCGCGTCCAGGGTGTTCTGCAGTTTACTCAGCGCGGCAGCGCGGTCCTCAGCGTGGACGATGACCTTGGCCAGCATCGGATCGAAGTAGGGTGGCACTTCCAGCCCGGATTCGATCCAGTGGTCGATGCGGATGCCGTCGCCGGACGGGAAGGCCACTTCGCTGAGCAGGCCCGCGCAGGGCTGGAAGTCGCGAAACGGGTCTTCGGCGTACAGACGCACCTGAATCGCGTGGCCTTTGGGCGCGAGGCTGGCGCGGCGCGCGTTCAGGTCCAGCTTCTCGCCGGCGGCCAGACGCACCATCCACTCGACCAGATCGACGCCGTACACCTCTTCGGTGACGCCGTGCTCCACCTGCAGGCGGGTGTTCACCTCAAGGAAGTAGAACTGATGGCTGTCGGCGTCGTAAATGAATTCGACGGTGCCGGCGTTGCGGTAGCTGACGCTGGACAGCAGTTTCTCGGCGGTGGCGTGCAGCTCGCTGCGCACCGCGTCGCTCAGGTTCGGTGCCGGACATTCTTCCACCACTTTCTGATTGCGGCGCTGGCTGGAGCAGTCGCGCTCACCGAGTGCCAGCGCGTTGCCCTTGCCGTCGGCAAACACCTGCACCTCAATGTGGCGGGCGCGGGCGATGAATTTCTCCAGGAACACGCCGTCGTCGGCAAAGTTGCTGGCGCCGAGGCGCTTGACGCTGTCGAAGGCGCCGACCAGTTCGTCTTCACTGTGGCACAGTTGCATGCCGATACCGCCGCCGCCGGCTGTGCTCTTGAGCATGACCGGATAGCCGATGCGCGCAGCCTCGGTTTTGGCGGCAGCCAGATCGGTCAGCAGGTCGGTGCCCGGCAGCAGCGGCACATTGGCCTGCTCGGCCAGCTCGCGAGCGCGGTGCTTGAGACCAAAGGCCAGCATCTGTTCGGGTGTCGGGCCGATAAAGGCGACACCTGCGGCCTCGCAGCGGCGCACGAAGTTGGCGTTCTCGCTGAGGAAGCCGTAACCGGGGTGGATGGCCTGGGCGCCGGTCTCGGCGGCGATGGCCAGCAGTTTGTCGACCTGCAGGTAGGTGTCGGCGGCAGCGCCTTCACCGAGGCTGTAGGCCTCGTCGGCCAGCCGCACGTGCAGGCTGTCGGCGTCGCATTCGGCGTAGACGGCAACGGAGCCGACGCCGAGCTTGCGCAGGGTGCGGATGATACGGGTGGCGATGGCGCCACGGTTGGCGATCAGAACCTTGTTGAACATGTCGCTAGCCTCTGCCGGGCCGTCCCAGGCTGCTTCTTACGACAGTGGTCGTCCACTGAAGATGTGATTCGTGTGGCGTAACCGGTGCTTAGTTCCAGACCAGCAACTCAACCGGCGTCGGGTTATAGCCGTTGCACGGGTTGTTCAGCTGCGGGCAGTTGGAAATCAGGATCACCACGTCCATCAGCGCGGTCAGCTCGACGTATTTGCCGGCGCCGGAGATGCCGTCTTCAAAGGTCAGGCCGCCCTCGGTGGTCACCGGGACGTTCATGAAAAAGTTGATGTTGTGGGTGATGTCGCGCTTGCTGATGCCGTACTGCGGGTTCTCCGCTACGGCCAGCATCCAGCTGTCACGGCAGGAGTGCATGCAGCGCTTTTCCAGGTCGTAGCGCACGGTATTGCTTTCGCTGGCGCAGGCACCGCCCAGGGTGTCGTGACGGCCGCAGGTGTCGGCGACGATTTCCAGCATCGGGTTGTTTTCGTTCGAGCGGATTACCGAACCGGCGGTCAGGTAGACGTTGCCCTGTTCGCGGATGGTGTCGGTGGCGCTGTAGCGCTCGACCGGATTGGCGGCGCTGAAGAACAGGGTGTCGGCGGCCTGATTGCCTTCCAGATCCAGCAGACGCAGGGTCTGACCGGCCTTGACGATGCCGATGTAGTAATCGCCCGCGCCGATGGTGGTGCGCGAGGCGGCGTTTTCGGGGAGCAGGGAGCTGTGCTTGATCATGGTGTCCTCGCTTACTTGCCCAGGTGGTACAGGGCGTTGTTCTGGAAGCCGCGCTGGTTTTCCGGGCGGAAGTTGCGGCAGAAGTCGTCATCACTGACCGGCGCGGCCTGGCTCAGCTCGATGCGTACCGGGGTGTAGGGGTAGCTTTCAGCGTTGCTGAGCGGGTGCGGGCAGGTATGCAGCACGACCAGCGTGTCCATTTCGAAACGCAGGGCGACCTGACTGCCAGCCTTGCTGTGGCCGCTGACCAGTTGCATGCGGCCTTCGTCGTCGGTGGCGACCTTGCTGAACAGGTTCAGGTTGGCGGCCATGTCGGCGCGGCCCAGGCCGTATTTGGCCAGCTCGACGAGGAAGGCGTCGTAGCCGTTCTGGTGCCATTCGTTGCGGGCGTTCTGATAGTCACGCGCGCCCCAGCGCTCGGCCACCTGCGCGGCGTTGCTGTTGCCGCAGACGCTTTCGTGCCAACCCAGATCGTCTTCGACGATGGAGGCGAAGATGCGGCCCATGTCGGAGTACAGGCAGTTGCCACGGGTCAGTTTGAAGGTGTGCTGGCACTTGAGGGTGTCGGGCGCGTTGTAGCGCTCCAGCAGGTTTTCCGGGTTGTAGAACAGCATGCCGACGTTGGCGTCGCCGGCCAGGTCGGTCAGGCGCATCAGGGTGCCCTTGCGTACGCGCAGGGACCAGTGGCTGGCGCCGGGGATGTCGGTGGTATAGGTATTCAGCGTCATCTGCCTTGTCTCCGTGATTCGGTGGCTCAGCTGGCGGCTTCGGCCAGCAGCGGGGCAATGGTTTGTTCGGTGGTTTGCGGCGCCGGCTGCCGGGCGCGGTGGTCGATCGGCAGGTCATAGGTGATGGTGGCCCCAAAGGCTTGCGGTGCGTGCGGGTCGTGCCGCACCTTGTCGAAGACCCACAAGCGGGTGCCGAGGTGAAAGCCTTCCTTGATGTCGTGGGTGACCATGAAGATGGTCAGCTTGTGTTCCTGCCACAGGCGCAACACCAGTTCATGCATGTCGGCGCGGATGCCTGGGTCTAGCGCACCGAAGGGCTCATCCAGCAGCAGGATGCGCGGCTTGCCGAGCAGCGCCTGGGCAATCGCCAGACGCTGTTTCATGCCGCCAGACAGCTCGTGCGGGTACTTCTTCAGCGCGTGGCCAAGGCCGACTTCGGTGAGGATGGCTTCGGCATCAAGGCGGGCCTGCTTGCGCTTGCTGCCGAACAGGTAGCCGGTCAGCCCGCGTTGGGCAAAGCCGACCGCCGCCATGACGTTCTCCAGCACGGTCATGTGCGGGAAGACCGAATACTGCTGGAAGACGATGCCGCGGTCCGGTCCGGGTTCCGAGGCAATCGGCTTGCCGTCGAGCAGCAGCTCGCCGCTGGTCGGTGATTCGGTGCCCAGCAGCATTTTCAGAAAGGTGCTCTTGCCGCAGCCGGAGGCGCCGACCAGGGTGACGAACTCGCCTTCGGCGACGTTGACGTTGAGACGCTCCAGCACCGGGTTGCCGTCGTAGCTCTTGCCGACGTTCTTCACTTCAATCATCAGTGGGCTCCTTGGGCATTCCACGGGAACAGGCGGCGCGACAGGGTCGCCAGCAGCCAGTCGAACAGGAAGGCCAGCAGGGTGATCCAGGCGACATACGGCAGGATCACGTCCATCGACATGTAGCGACGGACCAGGAAGATGCGATAACCCAGACCGTCGGTGGCGGCGATGGCCTCGGCGGCGATCAGGAACAGCCAGCCCGCGCCCAGCGACAGACGCACGGCGTCGATCAGCTTGGGCATCAGTTGCGGCAGCAGCACGCGGACCATGATCTGGCTGGTGTTGGCGCCGAGGGTCTGCGCCTTGACCAGTTGCTCGCTGGGGATTTCCTGGGTGCGGCGCTGCAGGTCGCGGGCGATGAACGGGGTGATGCCGATGGCGATCAGGATCACCTTGGAGGCTTCACCCAGGCCGAACAGAATGAACAGCACCGGCAGAATCGCCAGCGGCGGTATCAGTGACACCACCGTCAGCAGCGGGCTGACCCCGGCGTGTACCAGCGGCAGGGCGCCGGTAAACAGCCCCAGCGCCAGGCCGATGGCGGCAGCGATCAGCACGCCCAGCGCGAGGCGCTTGAGGCTGCTGGCGGTGTCCTGCCAGAACAGGTATTCGCCGGTGCGCTTGCTCGGCTCCAGTGCCATGCGGTCGATGGCCTCACCCATCTGGCTGAAGGCGGGCAACAGCTTGTCGTTGGCGTTCTCGGCCAGCCGCGCGTCCGAGGCCACTACGTAGAGCAGGAGCAGCAGGGCGAACGGCAGCAAGCCGAGGAACAGTTTGCTGGCTGGTGGCGGAGTGAGGTTGATCAGTCGCTTCATATGCATCCCGCTGGGGCGCGCAGCCGCGCCCGGTGTGTTTCAGGGCTCAGAGCGCGCCGTCGGCAGCCATCTGCATGTAGGTCGGGTCAAAGCGCAGCTTCAGGTTGCTGTTGTCGCCGTAGTCGCCGGCGGGCATCTGCACGCCGATGAAACCGGCATCCGGTGCGCCTTCACCCAGCAGGCCGTGGTCGAAGGAGAACTCGGCGACGTACTGCATGGTTTGCTTGAGCTGCGCGTTGTTGGTCAGCTCCAGTGCGGCGGCCGGTGTATAGAACATCTTGGTCGCGGCGAGCTGGGCTTCGTAGCCGGCCAGATCGGTGCCGGAGGCTTCAGCCATGTAGCTGCGGGCGGCGACACCCTGCTCGCTGTCGCTGCTCATGGTCGCCATGATGTCGTACCAGGCGCCGGTCAGGGCCTTGCCCAGTTCAGGGTGCGCGCTGAGGGTATCGGTGTTGATCACCAGCAGGTCGATGATCTCGCCCGGAATCTGCGCCGAGTTGAACACCACGGTGCTGTTCGGTTGCTGGCTGATTTCGTTCAGCAGCGGGTTCCAGGTCGCGACCGAGGTGACATCGTCGGTGCCGTAGATCGCGACCATGTCGGCGTCCGAGGTGTTGACCACCTGCACATCGGCTTCACTCAGACCTACCGAGTCCAGTGCGCGGGCCAGCAGATAGTGGGACACGCTCAGCTCGACCAGATTGACGTTCTGACCCTCTATGGCGGCCAGCTCGCTTTCACCCTTGAGCACGATGCCGTCGTTGCCGTTGGAGAAGTCGCCGACGATCAGCGCAGTGCTGTCGACGCCGCCGGCGGCCGGAATGGTCAGGGCATCCATGTTGGTCATGGTGCATGCGTCGAACTCGCCCACGCTGTATTGGTTGATGGACTCGATGTAATCGTTGATCTGCACGACCTCAATGTTGATGTCGTACTTGTCGGCCCATTTCTTGACGATGCCGCTTTCGGCGCCGTAGGCCCAGGGCATCCAGCCGGCGTAGATCGACCAGCAGACCTTGAAACTGTCTTGTGCCTGGGCGGTGGTGGATAGCAGCAGGGAGCTGAGCAGCAGGGCGGAGAATCTTTTCATCACAAACCTCTCAATCAATGTCACGTGGAGCACTCCTGGCAGTGTTGCCAATCGTCTCCCGGGCTTTTATCCCGCCGTGTAACCTTTGTTTGAAAGGTCGAGTGCTCTCGGACCAGTCACCGCGATTGCGGTCGGAACCCTAGCGCTCTATTTGCAAATTGTGTGTTGCGCAGTGGTACGGAGTGCGAACACCTGTTGCAAAGCAATTTGCAGACCAAGAGCGCAGAAGGCCGCAGTGACGCGGTTTGACGGTCGGCGCCTGGTGGCCGGTCGAAGGTGGTGCGCACTGGTATGGTGCGGTTTGGGTGGTGGGGGTGGTCTGCTTTGGTGCGCGTAGCGGCGGTTAGTGAGGGCGCAGGTCGAGCGTTTCAAGCATCAGCGGTTGGCCGAACAGGTAACCCTGGGCATAGTCCACGCCCAGCTCGGCCACCGTGTTGAGGGTGGCCTGGTTGCCGACGTATTCGGCGATGACCTTCTTGCGCAGGTAATGCCCCATCTCGGTGATGGATTTGACCAGTGCGAAGTCGACGTCGCTGTTGTTGATATCGCGCACGAAGTTGCCGTCGATCTTGATAAAGTCGACCGGCAGCTGCTTGAGGTAGGAGTAGGAGGACTGGCCGACGCCAAAGTCGTCCAGCGAAAAGCGACAGCCAATGCCACGCATCTCGCGAATAAAGTCGGCGGCATCGTCCAGGTTGGTGATGGCCACTGTCTCGGTGATCTCGAACACCAGCTTCTCGCGGGGTACCGGGTAGCGGACCATGGCGTCGAAGATGAAGTCCAGAAAGGTGTCGTCGTTCAGGCTCTGGCCCGACAGGTTGACGGAGAAACCGCCAAACAGCGGTAACTGCTCGGGATTTTCATGCATCCACAGCAGTACGTGCTCGATCACCCAGCGGTCCACAGCCGCCATGCGGTTGTACTCTTCGGCCACCTTGATGAACTCGGCGGGAGGCATGGCCTCGCCCTGGTCATCCAGCACGCTGAGCAGTATCTCGTAGTGGGGCAGGCTCTTGTTGCCGCCAATCGGGGTGATCTGCTGACAGCGCAGGGCCAGGTTGTCGTTGTCCAGAGCGCGATTGATGCGGGTGACCCAGACCATGACCTGATCCAGGGCCTCGAGCTGACGGTCGCCGGGGCGCACCATGAGCACGTCCTTGTAGCCTTTCTTCTTGGACAGACTGGCGGCGGCCTCGACCGAGCGCAGGCGCTCCATGGCCTGATTGCTGCCGCGGGCGATACCGGCGACGGCCAGGGCACTGGTAATGACAAAGCTGTGCTCTTCGTAATGAAAGCGCGCTTCCTCAATCACCGCCTTGAGCTGGCGGGCGCTGGCGTAGCCCTGGGTTTCCACTTCTTCGTCCAGCAGCAGGGCAAACTGGTCAGCCCCGAGCCGGCCAATCAGCGTGCCCGGGGGCAGGAAGTTGGCAAGTCGCCGTGATAGCTCGTTGAGGAACTGATCGCCGGCGTCGTAGCCGCAGGCGTTGTTGATCACCTTGAATTGCAGAATGTCGATGAACACCAGGCTGCAATGACTGGACTCCTCATCGGGCGCCGGTGAGGCGATCTGCTGTGCCAGGGCGCGGCAGAAGGCCTTGCGGTTAAGAAAGCCGGTGAGCGGGTCATGGCAGGAGTCGAACGCCAGCTTGTCATAGACTTTCTGCACTAGCGCATCCAGGCCTTGCTCTACGGCGGGCATTGCCGCTTCGCTGAGCAGGCTCAGGCGGCCGTCGCGCAGGGCCATGGCGATCTGCTTCTGCCCCAGATCCAGGCTGCGGGTGCCCTGGTGGTTGGCAAACACGAACAGGCCGTAATCGTCGGCTATCCAGACCAGCTGCAGCAGGGTGTCGGGTTGCCCCTCCTGGCTGTACTGGAACCACTGATTGCTGCGCAGAGCGCGGGCACGACGTATCCAGCGTTGCAGCGCCGGGGTGGGGTTGGCGGCCGGCGGCTGGTCATCGGCCAGCAGCGGCGGCACCTCGACGCTGACCAGTGGCACGCCGGCCGGGTCGCAGGCCAGCAGGCTGGCGACCTGCTTGAGTTGTTGTTGCGCGCTGAAGTGCAACGTCGGGATTTTCGCCAGTCCCTTTTCCACCACCTGCAACAGCTCGGCGTCGTCCAGCACACGTTCCAGCGCAGTCAGATATTGCGGATCGCGATTGGCCGCGAGTTGCTCAATGACCTGCAGGGTCATCGACCAACTGCGGCTGGCTACGCCTTCACGCAGGTAGCTCAGTAGCAGCAGGCTGCGCCAGCCGTGCTCCAGCAGGTCGGGCACCGCCTGCGGTACCGGCTTGGACAAAATGCGGCTCAGCTCCTGGTGGATCTGGCGATTGGCGTGGCGCAGCCGCTGTTTGCCGTCGCAGCTCTGGCGCAGGCGCTGCAGGTTGCGCTCGATCAGACGTTTCTCGCGGGTCACCAACTGGTCAAGCTGAGCCATGCCCTGGGTGAAGCCGGCATTGCTGGAGCTGTCGCCCAGGATGCCGTTGATGGCGTCGAGAATGACCGGGGTGTTGGCCGCCAGGTTGCTGCTGCCGCGGTCGGCCAGCAGGGCGATATGGTTCAGTGCCTGCCGCGCCGGGTGGCTGTCTTCGGCAAACAGGTCCGGGTTGTCCAGCAGGCTGCGCAGCAACGGCACCTGTAGTTTGCGGAACGCGCTGGCCAGCTCGCCGTCGATGCGTTCGCCCTGCATGATGTTGTCGAACAGGCTTTCGACCGTGTCGGCGGCGTCCTGCTCCTGTTCTGACAGTAACTTGCCCAGCCCCTTGGCCTGTTGCAGCAGTTGGCGCAGGCCGCCGCTACGTTGCAGGCGGTCGCCATCGGTCATGAGCTGCTGCTGCAGTTCGGCCAGTTGCGCCAGCGTCGCCTGCTGCTGCTCGGGTGAGTTGGTGGCGCCGGTGCGCTGGCCCTGGGCCTGGCGGTGCAGCGCCATCAGCTGGCTGGCGGTGCCGTACGCGGTGGCCGCATTATTGCTGCGGCGCGCAGGCGCAGCAGGCTCGGGCTGCGTCCTGGGCGTTTGCTCGGCAGTCGCCGGCTGTGCTGTCTGGGGTGTATCGGGCTGGGCAGCGGCGGCGGGCCGCGCCTGATCGGCCAGATAGCGGGTCACGTCGATACCGGGCAGGATGTCGGCGTCGATAAACAGCTGGTTCAACTGCCGGTAGAGTGGCTCCAGCCCTCCAAGAACGGTCTGCTGCAATACGCCGTAGACGACTTCAAGCTGCGGGTTGCCCAGCTCCAGATGGCGAATCTGGTCGAAAAAACCGTTGCACAGCGCTGCTGGTGAAAAGGGGTTGGTATTGCGCTTGCCGCCAGGGCGGCCGAAGGCGGCGTCGAGCCGAATCTGCAACTCGATCAACTCGTTGCGCAGGCGCAACTCAAAACGCGAGATGATCACCCGCACCAGCAGCCAGTCTTCAAAGTCGTTTTTGGTCACCAGCGCCAGTGGTGCGTTCTGTTGCGGATCGGCCGGGGATTCGGGAACGTCGCCCCGGCTGAGTGCCAGAGCATGGGTGACCAGGCTGCGGCTCAGCGCCGTGAAGATACTCTGACGCTGCTGACGAAAGGCGCGCTGGGCAATTAGGAAGTGCTGTTGCGCCTCATTGGTCAGCTCCTTGTCGGCCGCCGCGAGCAGGGCGTGATCAAGCTGGTGGCAGAACCCGGAATAGTGCTGGTGCAGATATTGATGGATGCGGCTGCAGGCCGCCTGCATGAGGTGCTGTTTCTGCCGTGGTGACAACATCGGCTGACGACCTTGCAACGCGCCTGGGGAGGCGCCGTGGTCATCCTGCTGGGCGGCCTGCGCGGCGGCCAGGTGTTGCAGCACGTGATAGATCGCCGGGTCCGGGTGACGCAGGCTGAGGCCCACGTAGTGCTCGCCGATGTGCATCAGGGTGACAGGTAGATGCAGCGGCTGGCGGCCCTGCTGGAAGCTGACCGTAGCGGTGCCGTGCAAGCCGGGACGCAGTGACAGATGACGCAGCACACGCGTGGCCTCGGTTGGAGCAAAGGTTAGGCGCAGCCCGTTGCGGCTGTACTCACTGATGATGCAGCGGTGGGTGTCGCTATCCGTGATTGCCAGCACTGCCTCTACTGCACAGGCGTGACGTGGCTCTTTGCGTAGTTCCATGGTCCTGGCTCGAGATGACCGCGCATGCCGTATGTCGTGTTCGGGGCGTTGTCGCCTTCGCGTTGTTGGCCCTGTGAATAGAATAACGGCTCAATGCCTGTTGCGTCTCGCCTTGGCGAAAAAAGGTGCGCCGCACAGACTCTGTCAGTCTAAGGGCTGGCCAGCCAAAAGTCTGCCCGCCTTCGGTGCGTGTGCCGGGCCGTTTGCACCGTGGTTACTCTTCCTCCGCTGGCGATTGGCTGGTTGGCGGCAAGCGTTGCAAATAAAAACAATGACTTGAAAGAACTGGCACAGGGCTTGCCTTGGGTCTTGCGTCAGCGAGCCCAACGGCGGGCCGCGATCACAGGTTTTCGGACAAAGGCGTCCACCCACATGTCTGCGTGCAGCAGCCATGGCGGTGGGCGCTTTTTTTTGTGCTTTTTTCGGGGAGGGGCGGATATGCAGAGACAGAACGAGTGGGGCGCGCAGACAACCGCAGCCTGGCTGATGGGCGTTGCGCTGGCGCTGGGCGGCGGCCTGGCCCAGGCCGAGGTCAGTTCCATCAGTGAGGCGGTAACCGGCGGCAAGGCGGGACTGGATCTGCGCTATCGCTATGAGTACGTCGATCAGGACGGCATCGACAAGAGTGCCGGAGCATCGACACTGCGCACCCGAATCAATTTTGCGACTGCGGCGTATCGCGGCTTTGGCGCCTTTGTCGAGGCGGACGACGTTACCGTGATCGGCAGCGAGCGCTACAACAACGCCACCGGCCTGCCGAGCGCCAAGACCCAGTATCCGGTTGTTGCTGACCCGGACGGCACCGAGCTCAATCAGGCCTGGCTGAGCTACACCGGTCTTGATGCCACCACCCTGAAGTTTGGTCGCCAACGCCTCATCTACGACAACGCGCGTTTTATCGGTAACGTCGGCTGGCGTCAGAACGAGCAGACTTACGACGGTTTCAGCCTGAGCAATAGCAGCCTGAGTCACACCACGCTCAATTACGCCTACGTCTACAACGTCAACCGTATCTTTGGCGAAGACTCGCCCAACGGCGACCTGGATACCCGTGCACACTTTGTCAATCTGGCCTATGACGGTTTTGCCTCGGCGCGGCTGGTGGGTTACGGCTACTTCCTCGATCTGCAGGACGCGCCAGCGGCCTCCAACAAGACGTTGGGTGTGCGCCTGACGGGTGCGCCGGCCGTTGTCTCCGGCCTGAGCCTGAGCTACGCGCTGGAATATGCGCGCCAGAGTGATTACGCCGACGGCGCCAACATCGGTGCCGACTACTCGCTCGGGGAGCTGGGCCTGAAACGGGGCGGCTGGCAGCTGACCGGCGGCTATGAGCTGCTGGGCGCCGACGACTCGGCCTTCAGCACGCCGCTGGCCACCGGTCACGCCTTCAACGGCTGGGCGGACAAGTTTCTTGCTACACCGGCAGACGGCCTTGAGGACCGTTACCTGCGCCTGGATGGCAGCCTCGCCGACTTCAAGCTGAGCGCCCGCTATCACGATTTTTCCGCCGACCGTGGCAGCGCCGATTACGGCAGCGAAGTGGATCTGCAGGCCGCTCGCCGCTTTGGCGACGTGACGCTGCTGGCCAAGTACGCCAGCTACAACGCCGACGACTTTGCCACCGATACCGTCAAGTTCTGGCTGATGGCGCAGGTCGCCTTCTGAGCCGCGATGCCTTTGATCACTGTTTAACGGAGCACAACCATGAACACGTTTAAGCGCAAATCCCTTGTTGCCACCCTGTCGCTCGCTGTGTCGCTGGGCCTCGGCAGTCTGCTCTCGACCTCGGTGCAGGCGGTTGAGAATCTGGAGAAGGAAGACCTGAAGTTCGGCTTTATCAAACTGACCGACATGGCACCGCTGGCGATTGCCTACGAGAAGGGCTTTTTCGAGGACGAAGGGCTGTATGTCACCCTCGAAGCCCAGGCCAACTGGAAGGTGCTGCTGGACCGGGTAATTGATGGCCAGCTGGATGGGGCGCACATGCTGGCCGGCCAGCCGCTGGGCGCGACCATTGGCTTTGGCACCCAGGCCGACATCATCACCGCCTTCTCGATGGACCTCAACGGCAACGGGATTACCGTGTCCAACGACGTCTGGCAGGAGATGAAAAAACACATCCCGCTGGATGCGGACGGCAAGCCGCAGCACCCGATCAGCGCCGCGGCACTCAAGCCGGTGATCGAGCAGTACCGCGCGGACGGCAAGCCGTTCAACATGGGCATGGTATTCCCGGTGTCCACCCACAACTACGAGCTGCGCTACTGGTTGGCGGCGGGCGGCATTCACCCGGGCTATTACGCTCCGCACAAGGGCGATACGTCGGGGCAGATCGACGCCCAGGCGCTGCTCTCGGTTACCCCGCCGCCGCAGATGCCGGCCACGCTGGAAGCCGGCACCATTTATGGCTACTGCGTGGGCGAGCCGTGGAATCAGCAGGCGGTGTTCAAGGGCATTGGCGTGCCGGTGATCACCGACTACGAGATATGGAAGAACAACCCCGAGAAGGTATTCGGCGTCAGCCAGGCCTGGGCGGATGAGAACCCCAACACCCATATTGCCGTAGTCAAGGCACTGATCCGCGCAGCCGCCTGG
Source organism: Pseudomonas abyssi (assembly GCF_003444685.1). Lineage (NCBI taxonomy): Bacteria > Pseudomonadati > Pseudomonadota > Gammaproteobacteria > Pseudomonadales > Pseudomonadaceae > Pseudomonas > Pseudomonas abyssi. The sequence continues at coordinate 238,614 of NZ_LMAZ01000001.1, forward strand.
CTGGACGCGGACAACAACGCCAATCGCGGCGAGGCGGTAGAGATCCTCTCGCAGCCGGCTTACGTGGGCGCCGATGTCGAGGTGATCGCCAACTCGATGACCGGCACCTTCGAGTACGAGAAAGGTGACGTGCGCGAAGTGCCCGACTTCAACGTGTTCTTCCGCTACAACGCGACCTATCCCTACTACTCCGACGCCATCTGGTATCTGACCCAGATGCGTCGCTGGGGGCAGGTCGGTCAGGCGCAGCCGGACAGCTGGTACATGGATGTCGCCAAGAAAGTCTACCGTCCGGACATCTACGCCCAGGCGGCGCAGGAGCTGATCGACGAGGGCACATTGCCGGCAGAGGCCTTCCCCGACTTTGCCAGCGAGACCGGCTTCAAGCCGGCGACCAGTGAATTTATCGATGGCGTGACCTACGACGGCAGCCAGCCCAACGCCTATCTGCAGCAGTTCGAGATTGGCCTCAAGGGCGATACCCAACTGTAACCCCAACAGCGTCCTGGCCCTGGCGGCCGGGACATCCATCCCGTGATGGCGGAGGTAAAAGGCTATGAGCAACAAGCTGATCAACTATCTGGAAACCGCTGGCCTGAACTGGGCCGTGCCCGTGGTGCGGCTATGTCGTGGTGAGGATGCCCGCGAGCAGGCCGGTGAACTCTTTACCAAGGTCGGTTTGCCGCTGATCGCCGTGCTGGTGTTCCTGCTGGTCTGGTCGGTTGGCGCCTCTCAGGTCAAGACCAGCCTGGGCGTGCTACCCGGCCCGGCGGCGGTGTGGCACCAGGCGGTCAATCTCTACGATGAGCATCAGGCACAACGGGAGAAGGCCGACGCCTTCTATCAGCGCCAGGAGGAGCGCAACGCAGCCAAGCTGGAGCGCGACCCCGATGCTGAGATCAAGTGGCGCGATTACACCGGCAAGCCGACCTTTTTCGACCAGATCGGCACCAGCCTGCTGACCGTGTTTACCGGGTTTGTGCTGGCCAGTCTGATCGCTATCCCGGTGGGTGTTGCCTGCGGTCTCAGCCCGAAACTCTACGGCGCCATCAGTCCGCTGGTGCAGATATTCAAGCCGGTGTCGCCGCTGGCCTGGTTGCCGATTGTCACTATGGTGGTCAGCGCCGTGTATATCTCCGACGACCCGCTGTTTCAGAAGTCGTTTATAACCTCGGCGGTCACTGTGACTCTGTGCTCGCTCTGGCCGACGCTGATCAACACGGCCGTGGCGGTGGCCTCCATCGACAAGGACTGGATCAACGTTGGCCGCGTGATTCGTCTGAACTGGCGTACCCAGGTCTTCAAGATCGCCATTCCCGCCGCGCTGCCGATGATCTTCACCGGCCTGCGTCTGTCGCTCGGGGTGGGCTGGATGGTGCTGATTGCCGCCGAGATGCTGGCGCAGAACCCGGGCCTGGGCAAGTTCGTCTGGGATGAGTTCCAGAACGGCAGCTCCGACTCCCTCGGCCGCATCATGGTGGCAGTCATCACGATTGGCATCATCGGTTTTCTGCTCGACTGGCTGATGGTCACGCTGCAGAGCCTGCTGTCCCACCAGAAGCCCGCGGGCCATTGATCAGGAGAGAATCCCATGTCTGTTATCGCCATGCGTAAAGAACACCTGCACGAGTTGCCGGCCGAGACCGCCGGTGAAGCACCGAGCCGCCCGCGCGCCTTTCTTGATCTGTCCGGCGTATCTATCGACTTTCCGACCCGCAAGGGGCCGTTTCGCGCCCTCAACAACGTCAGCCTGAAGATCGCCAAAGGCGAGTTTGTTTCCATCATCGGGCACTCCGGTTGCGGCAAATCGACGGTGCTGAACATTGTCGCCGGCCTGTATCAGGCCACCGAAGGCGGCGCCATTCTCAATGGCCGCGAGGTGAATCAGCCGGGACCAGAACGCGCGGTGGTATTTCAGAACCACGCACTGTTGCCTTGGCTGACCTGCTATCAGAACGTGGAACTGGCAGTAAAGACCGTGTTCAAGGGCCGCAAGAACAAGCGGGAGATGCGCGAGTGGATCGAGCACAACCTCAAACTGGTGCACATGGATCACGCCATGCACAAGTATCCCGCCGAGATTTCCGGCGGGATGAAGCAACGGGTAGGGATAGCAAGGGCGTTGGCAATGGAGCCCTCAGTGCTGCTCATGGATGAGCCCTTCGGGGCGCTGGACGCGCTGACCCGAGCGCACTTGCAGGACTCGGTCATGGAGATTCAGGCCGATCTGAACAACACGGTGATCATGGTGACCCACGATGTCGACGAAGCGGTGCTGCTGTCAGACAAGATCGTGATGATGACCAACGGGCCGGCGGCGACTGTGGGAGAGGTGCTGGAGGTGGACCTGGCGCGGCCGCGTGACCGACTGGCGCTGGCCAGTGACGAGCGCTACAACCACTTCCGCTCGCAGGTGCTGAGTTTTCTGTACGAGCGTCAGCGGCGCCCGGTGGAGTAATCTGCACCACCTGAAACGACAAAGGGCCCTGTGTAGGCCCTTTGTCGTTGTTGCCTCAGGGTTAGCGCCCGTTGACCACTTCGAAGTTGACCGGAATGGTCAGCGCCAGTTGTTGCTCCAGCATGTCATCCGGGAACGGCGGGAAGGGCGATGCCTTCTCCAACATCTGGATAACGGCGCGGTCCAGTCGGGCGTAGCCCGAGCTGCGCTTGATTTCTGCACCGGTTACGCTGCCATCGCGATGGATGACAAAGCTCAGCGTGGCAACGCCCTCTTCACGGCGCCGGCGCGAGGCCTGCGGATACCGCTTGTGGCGCGCCAGCTGGGCGGCGATCTTTGACTTGTAGTCGGTCGAGGCGCCGCCGGCTCCGCCGGTGGTGGTCGCACTACCCACACCGCTGGAACGGCTCAGCTGCGCGCGATTGTCCGACTGCCCAGGCTCGACAGCTTCGTTGGTCGAGGGTTGCTCGGGTGCCGGTTCCGGGATGACTTCCTCCTCACGCGGCGGCTCCGGCTTGGGCTTGGGCTTTTCACGCACCTGCGCCTGGGCCTGTTGGCGCGGTGGCTCCGGTGGCGGCGGTGGGGGCGGTGGCGGTGTCGGCTTGGGCGGCGCGACTTCTTCCGGCTGCTCGGTTTCTTCGGCCTCACCGAGATCGCCGAGCATACCCAGGTCGATCTCCACGCCCAGCACACCCTCGGCGGCCGCTGTAGCGGCTGGCGGGTTGAAGGCAATATACGCGAAGACTCCCAGGTGCACGGCCAGGGCAATCGCCAAGGCGATCAACCAGTGTTGAGGACGAATCATGGCTGTTCCTCACCGGGCTGCGTCAGCAGGGTGATACGGCGGAAGCCGGCGGCCTTGATACGCTGCATCAGTGCCTGCAGGGCTTCGACGGGAACGTCACCGTCAGCCTTGATGGCCAGGCTGAAGCTGTCCGGGTTCTCGACCTGTTCGAAGGCGGCGATCAGCGGCGCGTCCAGGTCTTCCAGGGCGATTTGCTCATCGTTCAGCCACAGTTGTTTGTCGGCATCGAGCAGGATCTGCAGCGCCTCGTCATCGACATAGGCTTCGCTGATGGACTCGGGCGGAGAAACGAACGCAGCGTCTGACTTGCTGATCTGACCGGCGACCATAAAGAAGATCAGCATCAGAAACACGATGTTGATCAGCGGGATCAGCGCATCGTCACCGTTATCCTTGCGGTGGGTGTTTTCGGCAACCAGCTTCACGGCAATACTCCGGTCATGGATACCTTCTGGGCACCGGCACGATGCAGCTGATCCAGCAGGCTCACCAGAGTCTGGGTCTTGACCTCGGGCGCTGCCTCAACGGCGTAGACCGCTTCAGGTGCTGCTGCCACCAGAGTGCGCAGGCCGTCCAGGTCAGTCAGCTGGTAGGTCTTGCCATCATGGGTCACGCGGCCGGCGTCAGACTCCACCCGCACGATTTCAATCTCATCGGGCTTGTTCTCGGTCTGGTTCGCCGAGGACAGGGAAATCTGCCGCCAGTGCATGAAGTTGGACGAGAGCATGAAGAACAGCAGCAGAATGAACACCACATCAATCAGGGGTGTCAGGCTGATGCCGCGTCGCTTCTTGCCCGGAAAGGCCTCAAGCTGCATTGACCACCTTCCCGCTCGCGCTGGACTGCGCCTTGGGCTGGTGGGTAAAGACCTGGGTGACCGCGTCGTTGATGCTGGCCGCAACGCGCTCAACGCGGCGCTCAAGCCAGCTGTGTACGGCAACGGTCGGAATCGCCACGGCCAGACCCACCGCCGTGGTCAGCAGCGCCTGCCAGATACCGCCAGACAGAACCGAGGGGTCAACACGGCTACCGGCTGCTTCCATGTTCTGGAACGCGACGATCATGCCCAGTACGGTACCCAGCAGACCCAGCAGCGGAGCCAGGTTGGCGATGACTTCCAGCGGACGCAGCAACATTTTCAGCTGGTTCAGACGGAAGGTGGCAACGCGTTCCAGCTCTTCACGCAGCAGGGCCAGGTCGGTGCCGTTGCGCTTGCCGCGCATGGCCAGCAGCAGCACCGAGGGGACGGTCTGGCGGGTGTTGAGTTGCGCGATGGCATCGTCTGTATGGCCCTGGTGCCAGAGCGCCAGGCTGCGACGGACCGCGCGGGTACCCTCGGGAGCGGGTAGGTAGAATTGCCACAGCTTGATCAACAGGATGGTCAGGGCGACCACCGACATACCCAGCAGAATCCAGACCACCGGACCACCGACGACCAGCCAGTCCTGCAGGGTTTCGGCCAGCGAGCGGGCTGTCTCGGCATTGTCAACTGCAGCGGCCATACTGGGGTCCAGGGGGGCACCGGTCAGAGCATCGGTGGCACCGGTCAGATCACCGCCGGGCAGGGAGCCCTCAGCGCCCGGAGTACCTTGGGTTGCCGCGTCTACCGGGGTGCCGGAAGCGTCCGTCGCCGTGGTCTCAGGGGTGGTGGAGGTGGTTTCGGTTGCGTCTGGAGCGGCGGCTTCGGTGGTCACAATGGCCTCCAAGAGGGAAAATTAAGGCGCAAATGATAGAGGTTCTCATTTCTTGGTGCAAGTGCTTGTGACCGGATGTTGCCAATCGAGGGAATTTGATCTGACCAACGGAGTCAACAGAGAAATTAGCGCCCACTTTAGCGCCCACTATTGACCGCCGGATCGCTTGGTTTTAAGGTTCGCTCCGAACGTTGAGGCTGGCACGATCCATACGGCTCAAGTACTGACGACGAGACAGCAAGACTGCCTTTTATAGACAGACTTATTGCTTTCGGCGCACGCCTTGGGAAGTAGGCGAACCAAAGTGGGGATACTGATCAGACGTTCGCACCCCCGGGTTGTGTGTTGGCTGAAAACGTTCAGAGTCGCTTCCGTCGGAAGGCGTACTGCAGGTTCCTGCTCAGGCGAGCGGAGGGCACGCGTGCACCTCTGCCCTGCATATCTGATCCTCTATTCGTCCTCACACGGTCCGTCACCAGAACTTAATGCTTTGGAGCCGACGCCATGTCCATCAAACTGGAAGACTATTTCGACCGCGACACTTTCGGTCGCATCAAGGCCTGTGCCGATCAACACGAAACCCCCTTTCTCGTGGTTGACCTGAAAACCATCGATCGTGCCTACGACGACCTGGTCGACGGCTTTCCCTTCGCCAAGGTCTATTACGCAGTCAAAGCCAACCCGGCCAATGAAGTGCTCTCGCTGCTGCGCGACAAGGGCTCCAACTTCGACATCGCCTCCATCTATGAGCTGGAGAAAGTACTGGCGCTGGGCGTCAAGCCCGAGCAGATCAGCTTCGGCAATACCATCAAGAAAGCCCGTCACATCCGTGCCTTCTATGAAAAGGGCGTGCGCCTGTACGCCACCGACTCCGAAGCCGACCTGCGCAATATCGCCAAGGCCGCCCCTGGCTCCAAGGTATATGTCCGCATTCTGACCGAAGGCTCGACTACCGCCGACTGGCCGCTGTCGCGCAAGTTCGGCTGCCAGACCGATATGGCGATGGACCTGCTGGTGCTGGCCCGTGAGCTGGGCCTGGAGCCCTACGGCATCTCCTTCCACGTCGGCTCGCAGCAACGCGATATCGGCGCCTGGGATGCTGCCATCGCCAAGGTCAAGGTGATCTTCGAGCGTCTGAAGGAAGAAGACAACATCACCCTGAAGATGATCAACATGGGTGGCGGCTTCCCGGCCAACTACATCACCAAGACCAACACCCTGCAGACCTACGCGGAAGAAATCACCCGCTTCCTGCAGGAAGACTTTGGTGACGAACTGCCGGAAATCATCCTCGAACCGGGCCGCTCGCTGATTGCCAACGCCGGTATCCTGGTCAGCGAAGTCGTGCTGGTGTCGCGCAAGTCGCACACCGCACTGGAGCGCTGGGTCTACACCGATGTGGGCAAGTTCTCCGGCCTGATCGAAACCATGGACGAATCCATCAAGTTCCCGCTGTGGACCGAAAAGCAGGGTGAACTGGAAGAAGCCGTCATCGCCGGCCCGACCTGTGATAGTGCCGACATCATGTACGAACACTACAAATACGGCCTGCCGCTGAACCTGGCCATCGGCGACCGCCTCTACTGGCTGTCCACCGGTGCCTACACCACCAGCTACAGCGCCATCGAGTTCAACGGCTTCCCGCCGCTGGAAGCGTTTTACGTCTAAAGCGCGTAGCGCTTTAGACAGCCGCAAGCTGTAAGCTTCAAGCTGCAAGTGAAAACCCCGCGTCGGCAACGGCGCGGGGTTTTTGTTTGTGGGGCACGCTAGGGAGTAATGGCATGTGTACTTGAATGAGCTGGAATGGCGGGGCAGTATTGGGTCTGGAGCGACCTGATGGCACATCGCTTGCTAGGGTATATACGGATTTGGGTGACGCGATATGGACGTGTGTGTACGAGTCATTTCCGAAGGCGTGGAAGTAGACAGTATTACTCGACCGTTGAGAACGGATGATGGAGTTCCTACGGTGACTTATCGCAGCCGGCAGTGGCCTGTGGTGAACGGTTGTATTAACCTCGATGAGCAGGAGGCGCACGCTGGAGACGCGGAGCTTAAGTGGGCCTTCCTTATTGCCAGCATCCTTCCCGAGGTGTTGCCTAGTGAGCAGGCGACTTGTTCCGAGCTTGTTCAGCAACTCTGCAATCGTGCGTTACCTGACGGCGTTGCAAACGCAGTGGGTTACCTGTGTGAGATGGGGCACGAGCCGGCGGCTCGGCTGTTGCTGATGGACTTTCTTAAGGAAAAGCACGATAGCTCACGGTTGTATAAAGTCTTGAAAATGCGGCTTTTGTTTCGTGAGCGTGTCGCCCAGGTACGCAACCGCAATTCCGTTGCTTCAACTCCAGAGCTGATCAAGGAAAAGGGGGCGGCACCTTCGCCTGAGGCTTCCCAAGAGACGGACGATGATTTTGGCTGGGTTCCTGCTTCAGATGATGCTCTATACGCTCCATCCATGGATGACTCGGCTATCAGAAGAGCTGCCTTAAGTGTTCAGTCCGGAATTGGTCATTACATCGCATCCGAGCACGACGCAGAGCCCTTGGATCTTGGGGAGCTTGGCGATGTGGATGATCTGGATTGGAAAGTGGATGAAGGGGGTGAGGAGGGCTCTGGCAACGCGGTTAAAGCTGAGCATGTCATTGCCGACAGGATTGCTGCGCTGGGTGATATGGCTGTCGAGTTGCTGGTTTACTTCGCGGATAACCCGGGGGACAAGTCTATTCATGCCGAGTATGTGCTCGGGTACCCGCTCGTCGAGATCAATAAGTTACTAAATGGTGCCTTGAGGGACTATGTTCGGCGATTACCCTCGGGTGGCTGGGAGTGCCACAGCTGGGCGCTAGGAGTACTTGCGGTGCTGGTTAAACGATCTCCATGAGCTCAGTCTCAAGGTGTTTCTCAACCTCTGGAGGCCCTTTCCAGCGCAGCCAGAAGGCGAGGGAGTCCTTGTGCGCGCCCCTTCAGCTCGCATTCCCAAACTGTCAGTACAGACCAGCCAAGTCGACTCAGTGCGTCGTTTGCTTTTTTGTCTCTATCTTTATTTTTTTTGAACTTGGCTTCCCAGAAATCAGGCCGGGTCTTGGGTATGGTGGCATACTTGCAAGCTTCATGTTGATGCCAAAAGCAGCCGTGGACAAAGATACATATCCTGAGCTTCGGCAGTACAATGTCGGGCGTGCCCGGCAGCTCCTTACGGTGGAGCCTGTAGCGATAACCCTGAGCATGGAGGAACTTTCTTACCAGCAGCTCAGGCCTCGTGTTTTTTCCTCTGATACCGGACATCATTTCCGATCTTCGGGGGGGGGCAACGATATCCATTCCGATATATACCTGCACAGCGTGGTTTCATGAGCGTCACCCACCCCATTCAGATTGTCGACCTTTTTGCGGGGCCTGGTGGCCTCGGAGAGGGATTTTCCGCCCATCGTTTTACTTCATCTTCCTTTGATACTTTTGAAATCAAGGTCTCTGCCGAAATGGAAGCGTCGGCGCGATCTACCTTGCGTCTTAGGGCTTTTTATCGGCTTTTGAGGCGGAAAATGCCAGAACGACTTGATGAGTACTACAAGGTCTGCTCCCAAGGAGGGGCTATCGATAGCCTATCTCCAAGCGTTAGGGACTTGTGGTTGCATGCGGGTGAAGAGGCTCTCCAGCTTGAGTTGGGCAAGCCTGAGGACAACGCTAAACTCGACGAGGTACTCAGGAAAAATCTCGATGCGAAGAGACCATGGGTTTTGATTGGCGGGCCTCCTTGCCAAGCGTATTCTTTAGTTGGCAGGGCCCGGAATCGCGGAGTTGCGGGATACCAGGCAGAGAACGATCATCGACATTTTCTCTATCGAGAGTATCTACGCATCATCCAGCAGAATCGGCCGGCTGTTTTCGTAATGGAAAACGTAAAGGGAATTCTCTCTTCCGAGGTCGGTGGGGAAAAAATATTTCCGAAGATACTTCAGGACCTGAGCGACCCGGATCGAGCTCTTGCCGAGCCGACCAGTGGGAAGCGGTACAAAATCTTTTCGCTGGTTTCAGATGATGTTTACGAAAGTGAAGCTTCTCCAAACAGTGTAAAACCGGCAAATTACGTCATTCGATCCGAGGAGTATGGGGTTCCTCAAGCGAGGCATCGGGTTATTCTTCTGGGCGTACGGGAAGATTTTGCACCCGCCGCGGGAGCCTACAAGTTGCACCCAGTCCCGGGCCCTGGAGTCGAGCAAATTATTGATGGTCTGCCCAAGCTGCGTAGTGGGCTGACCAAGGAGCCCGACTCTCCCGAAGCATGGGAAATCGCTGTGCGCGACAACCTTGGCAGTCTTGCTAGGGAGTGTATTCAGGTCAACTGTGACAAGCCGGGAAGGCGAGCCTTGGCTTCCAAATTAAAGACTGATCTTGGCAGCTTCTCCGTCGAGGGACTTACACGCGGTGGGCTGAGGGTAAATAAGTCTAGATGGGCAGATGGCAGGACTGGCACTCATCTTGATTCCTGGCTTCTCGACGATCAGTTGCCGCTTTGGTTAAATCACGAAGCGCGCAGCCACATGAAAGCAGATCTGCGACGCTATGCGTTTGCAGCTGCCTTTGCCGAAGTGTATGAACGCTCGCCCAAGGGGCATCAGGATTTCGATCTGCCGAGTCTTGAGCCTGATCACAAGAACTGGAAGTCCGGCAAGTTCAGTGATCGCTTTCGTGTTCAACGCCGTGGCTCTCCATCGACTACGATAACCAGCCACATCGCTAAAGATGGTCACTACTTTATTCATTATGATGTTGAGCAGTGTCGCAGTCTTACCGTTAGAGAAGCCGCACGATTACAGACATTTCCCGACAACTATTTCTTTTTGGGTAACCGCACGCAGCAGTTTCATCAAGTTGGAAACGCTGTCCCTCCTTATTTGGCATGCCAGATTGCAGATGTAGTCGCAAATATCATCAACAAGGTTGCACCCGTCAGTTAGCAGCCCACAGACCGACAGGGAGTCGTGCTTTGACAGCGAAGTACATAAGCCGCAGTGCCCCCCCAAAGGCTAGCGCGATGGTTGAGGCTCTCAGAGGGCTGGGTTACAACGCTGCGACCGCGCTTGCTGATATCGTGGACAACAGCGTCGCCGCCGGTGCCACTGAGGTGAAAATCACCTTTTGTTGGGACGGCGAGAACAGTCATGTCAGTTGCTTGGATAATGGTGTTGGCATGAATGCAAACGTGCTGGATCGTGCGATGAGACTCGGCGAGCGCAGTCCGCTTGAAGAGCGAGAAGCAGGCGATCTCGGGCGTTTTGGTTTGGGTTTGAAAACAGCTTCTTTCTCTCAGTGCAGACGGTTGACTGTCGCGTCAACACGCGACTCCGAAACCAATGTTTTGCGCTGGGATCTGGATTATCTCGCCAACAGCTCCGACGATGGCTGGCATCTGCTTGAGGGCTGTCATCCGGGCTCGGAGCGCATCCTGGATAGTGTCGCCGAGGCGGAGCGAGGCACTCTCGTTCTCTGGGAGGTGCTGGACCGTGTGGTCACTGCCGGGAGTACTGTCCAGGACTTTCTGGATCTGGTTGATCGCGTTGAGCTGCATTTGGGCATGGTATTCCATCGGTATCTGGAAGGCACACATCCGCGGCTTTGTATCCTGATTAATGGTCAACGCATAAGGCCTTGGGATCCCTTTATGAGTGGGCATCCGGGAAAGCCCTACAATCCTCCGGCTTTCTCTTTTCCGGGGCATCCGGATATCCAGGCAGAATGCCATGTCCTTCCGCATAAAGACATGCTGACACCCAAAGAGTACGACTCTCTCGCAGGGCCCGAGGGATGGACCGCGCAGCAGGGCTTCTATGTTTATCGAAATGAGCGTCTGCTTGTTTCCGGTAGTTGGCTCGGTCTTGGGTCTGGCCGTTCTTGGACGAAGGATGAGGCGCATCGACTGGCGAGAATCCGTCTTGATATCCCAAACTCAGCTGACGCGGATTGGAAAATCGATATCAGAAAATCGACTGCAAGGCCTCCTGTATATCTTCGGAAGTGGCTAACCCGGCTTGCCGAAGAAACGCGGTCTCGTGCCCGGCGCGCTTTTGCTCATAGGGGAAGACCTGCTCTGAGCGGTAGTAAGCAGGTTGCGGAGGCGTGGAAAGTAGAGAAGTTGGCGCATGGTATCCGCTATCGAATCGATTCGGAGCACCCGGCAGTGCGAGCGGTTCTTGATGAGGCAGGGTTACTGCTTCCGCAACTCAAGGCGATGCTGCGGGTGATCGAGGAAACCGTTCCCGTCCAACGCATCTGGATAGATACGGCCGAGAACAGGGACACCCCACGCACTGGTTTTGATAAGTCGCCCCCAGATGAAGTGCAAGAGACGCTGTTGATCTTGTATCGCAACATGCTGGAGAAGAAGGGGTACTCTCCTGCTTCGGCTAGGGAGCAGTTGCGCTTGACTGAGCCGTTCCATTCTTTCCCGGCGCTAATCGACGCTTTGCCGGATGTTTTATAAGGATGTGATTCATGAATGAGAATAACTGGAGTGTAATCAAGTTTGCTCAGGAGCTCCTTTCTTTAGGTGGTGGAGCGGATGCGATTACACCAGCGGCCATCTCTGAGGCGGTCAGCAGGGTTCTGACTATCATGCCGGGGAAGGCCGAAGGCCTAGATGAAGATTTTGTCGTTGAAGAACTGATGAGGCGGTCGAGTGTATGGGTCGGGAACGACAGCTCTATCGTTGACAACGCTGGTCATGAGCCTTGGTTCAGTCCAGAGCTGAAAAAGGACTGGCGCTATTGGCGGCGTTATCGTGAATGGCAGGAGGTGAAACTTCCTTCTGTGGCCGTCGAGGCGCTGGATAAGACCACAGACAATGTTCTTTCCATGCTGGAAGACCCCAAGCGCGAAGGCTATTGGGATCGTCGGGGCATGGTGGTAGGGCATGTGCAGTCAGGGAAAACGGGAAGCTACACCGGGCTAATATGTAAAGCGGCTGATGCGGGATACAAAATAATTATTGTGTTGGCAGGTCTTCACAATAACCTGCGTGCTCAGACCCAGATGCGTTTGGACGAGGGATTTCTCGGATATGAGACAAGTGCGGTAGAGGGTGAGGGGAGCAGGTTGATCGGTGTGGGGAGGATTGACTCTTCTCCCGCTCTCAGGCCGCAATATGTCACAAACCGATCTGAAACGGGCGACTTCAATACAAAGTTTGCCAAGAACCTGGGGGTTTCGCCCGAACAAAGACCCTGGTTGTTTGTGGTCAAGAAAAACAAGACCGTTCTTACGCGCCTGCTGAAATGGATACAAACACACGTGGCGCAATCAATGTCTCCTGATGGGGACAGGCCGCTAGTGACGCACCTTCCGTTGTTAATGATTGATGACGAAGCGGATCATGCTTCGGTGGATACTGGAGAAAGGGTTGTTGATGAAAATGACAATCCCGATCTCGAGCATGAGCCTAAGGCGATAAATAGCTTGATACGGCAGATCCTGCACGCGTTTTCAAGAAAGGCTTACGTGGGCTACACCGCTACGCCATTTGCCAATATCTATATCCATGAGCATGGTGAGACCAACAAGGAGGGGCCAGACCTTTTTCCTGCAGCGTTTATCACCAATATTTCCGCACCCTCCAGTTATGTAGGCCCCTCTCGTGTATTTGGGTTGGCGGCGGAGAGTGGGCGTGTTGGTGCATTGAACCTGGTAAGGCTCGTCGATGATCAGTGCTCAGAGGATGGCAAGCTGGGGTGGATGCCTATTGGTCACAAGAGTTCGCACTCACCCTTGATCGATGGTCGGGATGCAATGCCTGGGTCCTTGGTTGAAGCGGTGCATTCGTTCATCTTGGCCTGCTGTGTTAGAGCTCTGCGTGGTCAGGGTGGTGAGCACATGTCGATGCTTGTACATGTCACGCGTTTTAATGCGGTACAGCAGCATGTGCATAGGCAGGTGGAAAGCTATGTGCACGGCCTGAAACAGCGGATGCGGCGGCGTACGGACTTTGAGGCGTTTCTCGCGGAAATGCGTCATTTGTGGGAACGTGATTTTCTGGCAACCAGCCATGAGATCGGCTTGCAGGATAGTGAGCTGGGTGGGCAAGTCGGCTTTTCTTGGCCGGTGATTGAAGAACTGTTAGTCGATGTCCTTGAGCAAATTGATGTGCGCATGATCAATGGCAAGGCTGGCGATGTTCTTGATTATGCAGACAGCCCCACCGGCCTGAAGGTTATCGCAATCGGTGGGGACAAGCTTGCGCGAGGCTTGACGCTGGAAGGGCTGTGTACCAGCTATTTTCTACGAGCTTCGAAGATGTATGACACGCTCATGCAAATGGGGCGTTGGTTCGGTTACAGGCCCGGGTACCTGGATCTTTGCAGGCTCTACACGACGCAGGATCTGGTCGAGTGGTTTGAGCATATTGCCGACGCAGCGGAGGAGTTGCGCGCGGAGTTTGATTACATGACAGATAGCCGGCTTACACCCCGAGAGTATGGATTGAAGGTGAAGTCGCACCCTGTTCTTCTGGTTACATCCCCTCTCAAGATGCGCACAGCCACGACCCTGCATCTTTCTTTTAGTGGTGACCTTGTTGAGACGGTCAGCTTTTACACCAGTCAGGAGAAGCTACAGGCGAATCTTGATGCGCTCGATTCACTGTGCTGCCGTTTGGGCGGATCTATAGCGATTCCACCTCAAATACGCGCTGGCCGAAAATATAGCTGGAACGGTTTGCAATGGACCAGCGTTGGCTCGCACGAAGTTGTTGAGTTTTTGCGTTCATACCAAGTCCATCCGGATTCTCGCAAGGTGAGAAGTGACTTGCTGGCCAATTTTGTTGAGCAGATGAGCTATTCCGGGGAGCTTACCTCATGGACCGTTGTTGTGCTTGGCGGTGAGGGCGCGCCCACGCCTGTCGGAGATGGTTCTGTAACGCTGATGACGCGCGCCGACAAAGCTGTGGATAACGCTGAAAAATACTCAATTGGTCGGTTGCTCTCACCGAAGGACGAAATGTTGGATCTTGACGAGTCTGGGTGGAACACTGCTCTGGAGATAACTAGGCAAAGGTGGAGAAAAGATCCAGGACGCTCAACTAGAAAGACTCCTCCGGATGAGCCGGCCGGACCTGTGATTCGACTTGTAAAGGGTTTGGGGGCGGACAATGTGGCTCCGCAACCGCAGAAGGGGCTCTTGATGATTTCCTTGCTCGACCCGGAAGCAGCTGGATCTTCAGTGCCAGTAGTCGCATTTGCTATCAGCTTTCCGTCAAGCAAGTCCGGTAAGTCCGTGCCTTACGTAACCAATTCGCTTTGGGAGAGGCAATATGGCGCCAGTGAGTGAGGCCGAGATTCTCAGAGTCTGGCGGGCATTGGCCGGGCACTCAAGCGGTCGTGGTTGGAGAGCTCTTGATCTTGTTGCGGTAGCCACTTCATGCAGAGTGAAGGCAGCCCGACTATCTCCGGGGAATGAGGAAGCGGTTCTTGTGGGGTTCCCGAGTTTGAAGGCTGGTTCTGCAACCAAGCTGCCTCAAGGGCAAGGTTTCAGAATGGAGCGCGCTGCACTTGGCGACGCGGGTGATGGATGGCAATGGTTGGCGTTAATCAGGCAGCCTTCAGGTAGTCTTGAGCTATTCGCGAAAGTCGCGGCCGATGTCGCTGCGGTTCTGCAGTCATCCAGCGATTTACCTGAAGAACATCTTTACCAGCGATTTCTCGGCCGAGTACGGGGCTGGCAGGAGTTTATGCGCCGAGGTCGCGAGGGGCTGACAGAAGAGAAAGAGCTGGGTTTGGTCGGCGAGTTGTCGATCATTCATATGCTGGTTGACTGCAAAGTACCGCTTTTTACAGCCATTGACGGCTGGAAGGGGCCTCACAATGGCCTGCATGACTTTCAGTTGGGCATTGGTAGTCTTGAGGTGAAATCTACTCTTGCAACGGAAGGATTTCCTGTAAGGATTGCCTCCTTGTCGCAGCTTGACGAGACAAATTGCCCCCCGCTGTTCCTGGCAGGACTGCGATTTATTTTGCACGACACAGGACGCACGCTTGCGGAGATGGTTGACGCCACTAGGGAGCGAGTGGCGGTAGATTCGGCTGCAAGCCGTTTGCTGGAACAGGGGCTGCTGAGTGTTGGGTATCTTGATATCCACGCTGAACTCTACACGAGGCGTTTTGCTTTCAACGAGGGGCGTTTTCATTTGGTGGACGCTGCCTACCCGCGATTGGCACCTTTCAATGTTCATCCGGCAATTCGTCGAGCCGCTTATGATCTGGATCTGGCATTGGTCGAAGCAGACAAGTATTCATTGGATGAAGTACTCGAACAGTTGGGAGTCGTTTGATGGAGTTGATTGATTTTTTACTTGAGACCCAGGTAGCTATCAGGGACGAGGTGGAGAAAGACGTTGGGCCCGGAGAGATTCCGGTGCCTCCTGAAGTGATTTTTACCGAACGTCTTATGGCTCACATGGCAGATGAAGGAATAACCTTTGATCCTGTGGTCTGCCACTTCGAGGCAAAGGTTTCCAGTCATAATCTCAAAATAAGTGGGTATGCGGTTTCGGACACAACAGATGAGTCGGGAAACCCGGACCGCTTGGACTTGTTCGTGAGTTTGTACAAGAACGCCTCTGAGTTGGTATCAGTTCCTGACTCCGAGATTCGAACTGCTGCAAAAGAAGGAGTCCAGTTCCTGAGATTCTGCGCGGCAGGTAGGCTTTCGGGAAAAATAGATGAAACCAACGATGTTTACTCGCTTGTCGTGGACGTTGAACGCATCTTCAGCGGGCTCGATAGTATTCGAATCTTTGTGATCACAGACGGGGTTGCAAAAACCCGTAGCTATGAGCCGCTTGATGTCGCGGGCAAGCAAGTCCGCTTGGAAATCATGGATATACAACGACTGTTCAACCACGTACAGCAAGGGCGTCCGAGGGACGAGCTGGTGGTTAACTTCGAGCAGATTTGTGGAACCGCGTTGCCCAGCGTATGGGTTCCGGGTAGTGGAGATGATGAGTATGACTATGCTTTGACAGCTATTCCGGGTGAGGCGCTGAGATTTCTATACGACAAATACGGCCCGCGAATTCTCGAGGCGAATGTGCGGTCTTTTCTTGGCGTCAGCAGCAAGGGCGTTAATAAGGGGATTCGTGATAGCTTGCGGGATCACCCGGATCGATTCATGGCTTACAACAACGGTATTGTTGTAGTTGCGGATGAGGCGAGGCTTGCCAAAGCTACAGATGGCTCAACCGGTGTCTTGTGGTTGCAGGGTATGCAGATTGTAAATGGGGGGCAAACTACCGCATCTATCTATTTCGCCAAGAAGAAACACCCGGAAATTAGCTTGGCCAATGTCCGAGTACCGGCAAAAATCATCGTTCTGCGCTCAGGGCAGGATAACGACGAGGAGCTGATCGCTAACATTTCCAAGTATGCGAACAGTCAGAATGTTGTAAAACAGTCCGACCTGTCAGCGAATAAGCCTTTCCATCGTGAAGTGGAAAAGCTGTCCATGCGTACCTACTGCCCTGATGGCGTTGGTCGGTGGTTCTACGAAAGGTCTGCGGGCAGTTACAAGGTCATGTTGGAAAAAGAGGCCACGACGCCAACCCAGAAGAAAAAATTGCAGCAGGCGATTCCTCCCTATCGAAAATTGACCAAACCGGATTTGGCGAGGTTTATCAATGCTTGGGATCAGAAGCCGCACATTGTCAGCTTGGGTAGCCAGAAAAACTTTCAGGCATTTATGGACGAACTACAGAGCTTGGAAGAGTCGGGGCAGGAGATGACTCCTACCCAAAGCGATTTTAAAAAAATGATTGCAAAGGCGATTTTGTTCAAAGCTGCTCACAAGGTCATTCGGCCCAAGTTTCCAGCCTTTCAGGCAAATATCACGTCATATACCGTATCTGTTCTCGCAATGTTGCTTGGTGAACGCCTCGACCTGAATCGTGTCTGGGATCGTCAGGCTATCTCAACTGAGTTGCAGCAGCAGATCGCCATTTGGGCTGAAGAGGTAAATGAAGCTCTGCACTTTGGAGCCGGGGGACGAATGGTATCCGAATGGGCTAAAAAGCCGGAGTGCTGGATGAGGGTCAAGACAGCTCAGTACTCGCCGCCGCTCCGAGGAATACCTGAAGTGGTGTGAGTTGCATCATCATGGGCTTGTTTTTGACGCTGCAAGGATGTCTCGCATGGCTTTGGCACCAGCGGTATAGGTGAGCGTACCGTGAGTGTTTTCCATCCTTGAGTAAATCTCGCGGAGCTTGTCGCAGGCCTTGGAGTCAAAGAAACGGTCGTTGTTCTTGACGTACACAATGGTGGCAGGATCGTCATCCGGGTGATGGATAAGCCCGCTTTTCGCCATATCTTGCCACCACTTAAACAAGCCTGAGCGAGATGTGTCGTCCCATGAAGGTATTTCGCTGGCCGTGTGCATGCTTGAGTTCCGTCAGTCGATATAGTTTGACTGTATGCGCATACACCAATATTGCAAGCCGGGATCGAGCTTTTTGCTAAGTGATCGCTCTTTCGTTCTAATGGCAGTCCGTTACATTCGGGGAGTGGCGGCGGCGACCGGTAAACAAAAAGCCCGTCTCTGAACCCAGGGGCGGGCTTTTTAACATCGGTCAGCGCTTTTGCCGTTAGCTTGTCGCTTGAGGCTTAAAGCTTGCCGCTCCAGAAGTGGCCGTCAGGCAAACTTCTGGATGTTGGCCATCAGTTCGCGCAGGGCTTCGATGTTATCTTTCGGGTGGACGGCGCCTTCGAAGCTGCACAGCTGTTCGAAGTTGGCTGCAACGTCTTCCGGGGTGAAGCCTTCGTCGGGGTTGAAGCCGATACCCAGGGAGCGCTCCCAGCGTACCTTGCCCATCCAGCCGCCGCCGACTTCGAACAGGCTGCCGGTTTCCTTGCACTCTTCGGAGCACAGGTAGGCGACCAGCGGGCTGACCAGTTCAGGCTTCAGCTTGTCGAATGCGCCTTCCGGGAACAGACCTTCGGTCATGCGAGTGCCGCCAGTCGGGGCGATGGCGTTGACGAAGATGTTGTTCTTGCGGCCTTCGATCGCCAGGGTACGGGTGAAGCCGTACAGGCCCAGCTTGGCCATGCCGTAGTTGGCCTGACCGAAGTTGCCGTAGATGCCGGAGGTGGAGGAGGTGAAGATGATGCGACCGAAGTTGTTGTTCTTCATGTGGTCCCAGGCGGCCTTGGTAGTCTTGTAGGCGCCTTCGACGTGGACTTTGTAGATCAGGTCCCAGTCGGCATCGGTCATCTTGGCGAAGCTCTTGTCGCGCAGGATGCCGGCGTTGTTGACGACGACGTCGATGCGACCGAAGTTGTCCATCGCGCACTCAACGATGCGGTCACCGTTGATGACGTTGTCCGGGTTGGCAATCGCAGTGCCGCCAGCGGCCTTGATTTCTTCGACAACCTTGAGCGCAGCTTCGCTATTGGCGCCTTCGCCGTTGGCGCTGCCGCCCAGGTCGTTGACCACAACTTTGGCGCCGTGCTTGGCAAACAGCAGGGCGTGGGCGCGGCCAATGCCGCCACCGGCACCGGTTACGATGACGACTTTGTCGTCGAAACGGATATCGCTCATGGGTTGTCCCCTAAATTCGTGTACGGATGAAAAAACGCCGATCAGTGTCGAACACTTGTTTGAACATGGCAAGGGGGTGAGGCGGCGGTGAATACTGGCTCATAAATGGCGCGGGCGGCGACGTTGGGGCCGTGCGGGACATATGACCGGCCAGGTGGCAGGCAGTCAGGGCGCAGGGGCGCGGCGGTCGCGCCCGCAATCCGGGTCAGTCCTTGTAATCGGCCTTGTCGAGGCCGTGGCGTTTCATTTTGTCGTACAGCGTCTTGCGGGCCAGGCCGAGCTGCATCATGACCTGCTTGATGCTGCCATTGCAGGCGTTGAGGGCACTGGCGATCAGGCTGCGCTCGTAGGCATCGACCATTTCGGCGAGGGTCTGCTGGCTGCCGGCGGCTGGCAGCTGGGCGCTGTCGGGGTCGTTCAGGGCGGCGGCTCCCATCAGCACATAGCGCTCGGCCATGTTGCGCAGCTCGCGCACGTTGCCGGGCCAGTCATGCTGCATCAGGGCGGCGGCTTGGCTGGCGTCCAGCGGGATGATCTCGCGGTCGTAGCGGGAGGCGGCGATCAGTGCAAAGTGGTGGAATAGCAGCGGTACGTCCTGGCGGCGCTCGCGCAGCGGCGGAATATTGATGCGCAGTACGTTGAGGCGATAGAACAGGTCAGCGCGGAAGTCGCCGGCGTCGCTCAGTGCCTTGAGGTCGGACTTGCTGGCCGCGATCACACGCACATCCACCGGGATCGACTGGTTGCTGCCCAGTCGTTCGATCTTGCGTTCTTCCAGCACACGCAACAGGCGCACCTGCAGGTTCAGCGGCATGCTTTCCAGCTCATCGAGAAACAGGGTGCCTTGATGGGCGTGCTCAAACTTGCCGATGCGGCGCTTGTCGGCCCCGGTGAAGGCGCCGGCCTCGTGGCCGAACAGTTCGCTTTCGATCAGATTCTCCGGCACCGCACCGCAGTTGATGGCGACAAAATTGTGCTCGCTGCGTGGGCTGTTCTCGTGAATGTAGCGGGCAATAGCGTCTTTGCCGGCGCCGGTTTCGCCGTACAGCAGGATGTCGGCAGCGGTGCCCAGCAGAGGGTCGAGCAGTGCCAGCAGGGTCTGCATGCTGCTGGAGCTGCCAAGCAGGCGCGGGCCGGGGCGGGCCAGCACGCGCAGCTGGGCCTTGAGTCGGCGGTTCTCCAGCGCCAGGCGGCGCTTGTCCAACGCGCGCTTGAGAATCTCGATCAGGCCGTCGTGGTGGAAGGGTTTTTCGATAAAGTCATAGGCACCCTGGCGCATGGCGGCCACTGCGGTGCTGATATCGCCCTGGCCGGTCAGGATGATCAGCGGAATGCTGTCATCACAGGCGCGTACCGCTTGCAGTACGGCGAGGCCGTCCATGCCTGGCATGTGATAGTCGCAGAGGATGATGCCGGGGAAGTCGGCGTTCAGCTCGGCCAGCGCACTGGCACCGTCGGCGAAGGCGCGTACCGGCAGGCCTTCCAGCGCCAGGGTCTGGGTGATGGCCTGACGAATGCTGGCGTCGTCGTCGATAAAGAAAATCACGGGCTCGCTCATGGCCTCTCCGCCGGTTGTGCAGTGCTGCGTGTCTGAAAGCGCAGGATGAATTCGGCGCCGCGGGTATCGCGGCGGTTCTGGCCGGTCAGGCTGCCGCCCAGCGCATCCATGATCTGCCGCGAAATTGACAGCCCCAGACCCAGTCCCTGCTTCATCGACTTGGTGGTGTAGAAGGGCTCGAACAGTTGCTCGCTGTCGGCCGGCAGGCCGGGGCCATTGTCGCGTACGTGGCAGGTGACCTGTCCGTCATTGTGGCTGATTTGCAGGCTGATCTCGCCGTTGGGCTGGGCTTCCACGGCGTGCACGGCATTGGCAATCAAGTTGACCAGCACCTGCTCGATACGAATCAGTTCGCCGTGCACGGGCACCGGTTGCTCGGGGCGTTGCCAGTGAATCTGGATGCCCCGGCTACTGTCCTGGGCGCTGATGATCTTGAGGGCGGCGTCGATCGGCTGGCGCAGGTCGACCTGGGAGGGCAGACCGGATGACTTGCGTGCAAAGACTTTGAACTGCCGGGTCAGCTCGGCCATGGTGTCGCACAGATTGACGATCTCGCCTAGATTGGCGGCGACCGTATCTTGCTCGCCGCGTTCCAGAAAGCGCTGGCTGTTGCGCGCATAGGCCTGAATGGCGGTCAGCGGCTGGTTCAATTCGTGGTTGAGGCCGGCGGACATCTGCCCGAGTACAGCCAGCTTGGCCGCCTGGATCAGCTCCTGCTGAGCGGCTTTGAGCTCATTCTCGGCGCGCTCGCGCTCGCTGATTTCCGCCAGCAGCTGACGGTTGGAGGCCTCCAGATCGGCGGTCCGCTCGGTCACCCGTTGCTCCAGCAGCGTGCTGCGCTGGGCCAGCTCGGCCTCGCGGCGGTGACGTTCGCGCAGATACAACCAGGCCAGCAGCATGCCGGCGACCAGCAGACAGCTGACCAGCAGAAACAGGATGCGGGTCCAGAACACCGGCCGGCTGTCGCTCAGCACGCGCAAGGTCCAATCCTCTCTGGGCAGCGGCAGGCTGACGCTGAGGTAGCTGTGCTGGCGTTGTTGCTCGGCGATCATTAGGTACTCGGCGTCGATACCCCAAGGGGTCGGCAGGGTGGTGGTGATCAGCGGAGTAATCGTCTGGCGGTCGTAGCGCTGCTCTTCGACCAGTTGGCGCTGCAGCCAGCTGTCCATGGGCTTGATGCTGCGATACAGCCAGTCGGGGCGGCTGGCGATAAAGCTGACGCCTTGGGCATCGGTGATCAGCATTTCGCTGTTCTGGCCGGCGTCAGGGCGTTGCCACTGTTGTTCCAGTGTCGTGACCTGCACCTTCATGGTAATGACCCCGATGGGCTCGTCGCTGCCGTCACCGGCCATCACCGCCTGGGCAAAGTACAGGCCGCGGACCCGCGAGGTAGTGCCCAGGGCAAAGTAGAACGCCGGCGCGCCGGGGTCCGCCATGGCGCGGCGAAAGTAGGGGCGAAAGGCGAAGTTGCGGCCAATGAAGCTGGCGCTTTGCTGATAGTTGCTGGCGGCGATGGTGTGGCCGCTGGCGTCCATCAGGTAGACATCCGAGCTGGCCACGATGGTCGCCATGGTCTGCATGATGCTGTTGGCGGCGTCGATATGCTGCGCCTGCTCGGGACTGTTCAGGGCCTGGCGCAGCTGTGGGTGTTGGGCGGCCAGGGCCACAATGGGTTCGTAGCGCTTGATCTCGTTGCTGATCAGCTGGCTGTAGCGGAAGGCCTCATCGCGTCCGTGCTGCTCCAGTTGGCGATAGCCAAAATGACCGCCAAGCTGCCATGCCAGCAGGGCGATCAGACTGAAACACAGGGCGATGGGCAGGTTTTTTTTCATGGTGTGGTGTTCGTGGGCTCCACGCGAGCGTAGCCCCAGCCAGCAGGCCGGACAACCCGCAATGTGCAGGTTGTCCGGTTTTGGCTCAGGCGGCAGGGGCCAGCTGACGCGCGCCGAGTTTCTTTTGCAGACCGGCGGCGAGCACGGCTATGGCGATGCCGACCAGGTCGGTCAGGCCGCCGCCTTCGATCATCAGGAAGGCCGCCGCGATCAGCAGGCTACGGACCAGCCAGTTGGTGCGCAGATTCATAAACCAGCCTTGTACGCCGGCAGACAGCAGGTAGACGCCGGCGCTGGCGGTAATCAGCGCTTGGGCAATGGCCGGGATACTGTCGTTCATCAGCAGCGCGCCGTTGTAGAAGAACATGAACGGCACGATGAACGCGGCCAGACCGATCTTGAACGAGGCCATTGAGGTCTGCATCGGGTTGGCACCGGAGATGCCGGCCGCTGCGAATGAGGCCAGAGCCACCGGTGGGGTGATGGCCGAGACCACCGCGAAGTAGAACACGAAGAAGTGTGCGGTCAGCGGGTCGATGCCGAGCTGGATCAGGCCGGGCGCGACCACCGAGGCGGCGACCGCGTAGGCGGCGGTGGTGGGCATGCCCATGCCCAGCACGATGGAGATCAGCATGGCGAACACCAGTGCCAGCAGCTGGCTGGCATCGGCCACGCCCAGCAGCATCGAGGAGAAGCGCGCGCCCACACCGGTCAGCGCGATGACGCCAACGATCACGCCGGCGCAGGCGCAGACCACGATGATCTGGATCGACATGATACCCGCCAGCTCCAGCGCCTTGAGCATGCCGCGCAGGCCCATCTTGTTGGGCGACAGCCAGCTGACTACGGCGGCAGCAACAGTCGCCAGGGTGCCGGCACGGATCACCGAGTAACCGACAAACAGGGCGACCACCAGAATCAGGATGGGTACGAACAGGTAGACCTGACGCAGCAGGGCCTTGAGCTGCGGCAGCTCTTCCTTGCGCATGCCACGCATACCGGTCTTGGCGGCTTCCAGGTCAACCATGAAGTACACCGAGGCGAAATACAGAATCGCCGGGATGACCGCCGCAATGGCGATCTCGGTGTAGGGGATGCCGGTGATCTCGGCCATGATGAAGGCACCTGCGCCCATGATCGGCGGCATGATCTGCCCACCGGTGGAGGCAGCGGCTTCCACCGCGCCGGCGGTCTTCTTGCTGTAGCCGACCTTCTTCATCAGCGGGATGGTCAGCGAGCCGGTGGAGACCACGTTACCGGCGCTGGTGCCGTTGATCATGCCCATCAGGCCGGAGGCGAAGATCGACACCTTGGCCGGGCCGCCGCGCGAACGGCCGGCGCAGGCAAAGGCGAAGTTGACGAAGTAGTCGCCGACCTTCGATGCCTGCAGGAAGGCGGCGAAGATGATGAACAGGATGATGTAGGTCGAGGACACAGCGGTGGTCGGGCCCAGTACGCCGATGTCGGTGTAGACCTGGCTGAAGAAGCGCTGAATGCTCAGCCCCGGGTAGCCCAGAAAGCTTGGCAGGTGCGGGCCGGCAAACACGTAGGCGACGAACAGCAGGGCAATCACCACCAGTGCCAGACCGGCGACGCGGCGGGTCATTTCCATGATCAGCGCGGTGCCGGCAACAGCAGCGAAGCTCATGCCGATCGGCGCAAACGGGGTGCCGGTGCTCATGCGCAGCGGAGAGTTGAAGATCACCAGGAAGTAACCGGCGCTGGCCAGCGAGCAGACAATCAGCACCAGGTCAGGCAGGTTGAAGCCGCTGCGCTGCTGGCGTTGCAGCCAGCTCAGCACGATACCCACGCCGGTGGCCGCCAGCAGCGGCCAGCCGTAGTGCAGCGTCTCGATCTCAACCGGTACGCGCATGGCGCCGCCTTTGAGCAACTGGTACATCGAGACGGTTTGCCACAGGGCATAGCCAGCGGGCAGCAGCGCGGTAGCAGCGGCGACGTTGAGCCAGCGGTGCATGGCGCTGGGGGCGTCGGCAAAGCCGCGACCGGAGAACAGCAGGTAACCCAGAATCAGCGCGCCGCAAACGTGAACGATGCGATAGCTCCAGGTCTCCATCGGCGACACGTTCAACACATACAGATGGAAAGCCGAATAGGCGATGGCGAGCAGCGCCATGCCATGCATACGCCAGCCCTGATACAGGCGGCGGTTGCCTTCGACGGGTTCGTCATCCACGCCTTCTGCCATGACCGGGTCGGTGGGGGCGAGGGTGGCCTGCGGATCGTCCGCATGGGGTTGGGTAAGCTGAGTCATGGTGCACCTGCGTGGGAGCGGGCTACCCGGCGCGTGCCGGGCAGCAGTGGACAGGGAAAGAAGCGGTTACTTGACCAGTGCCGGGTCCAGCTCGTAGCCGTTCTCGGCAAACCAGCGCGCCGCGCCCGGGTGCCACGGGATAAAGGTGTTCTTGTCGCGGTTTTCCGGAATGCTGGTCACCGCTGACTGGTGGATGGAGACCATGCGCGGGTTGTTTTCCATGGTCAGGCGGGTGACTTCGTAGATGAAGCTCTCCGGCAGGTCACAGTTGGCAACCGCGAAGTTCCACATGGCGACGGCGCGGACATCGCCTTCAACGGTGTTGTAGGTACCGGCCGGAATGATGAACTCGGACACCGGATAAGCGGCCACCAGCTTGTCGGCTTCTTCCTGGGTGAAGGACAGCACGTTGACGGAGGTTTGTACTTCCAGCTGGCTGATGGTCGGGATCGGCACGCCGGCGGCGAAGCCGACCATGTCGAGCAGGCCATCCTGCATCTGACCTCCCAGGTCGGCCCAGCTGCCGTTGCGCGGCTCGAACTGTACGCCGAGGGTGCGCAGCATGTCCGGGAAGTAGCTGTCAGAGGTAGAACCGGATGGGCCGAAGCCGATACGCGTGCCTGCCGGGATGGCACTCACGCTGGTGATGCCGGAGCTGCCTAGGGCGGCCATGGAGAAGGGCGTTTCGTACATCGGGAACATGGCGCAGGTGTTATCCAGCGGCATGCCCGGAGCCAGTGGGCTTTTGCCTTCGATCGCGTCGCGGGCCGGGCCCATGGTGGTGAAACCGAACGCCAGATCGCCGGTGTGAACCAGTGCCATGTTCTGTACCGGGCCGCCGGTCACTTCTGCGCCGCCGGACACCCCGGTCTGCTCGGCAATGAAGTTAGCCCAGCCTGAACCGTAGGCGAAATAGGTGCCGCCCTGGCTGGCAGTGCCGACGGTGAAGCTGGAAGGCCAGCCGGCGCGGTCCTGGGCAAAGGCAAATGAAGTGGACAGCAGGGCAGTGGCAGACAGGCCGGCAACGGCCAGGGTGCGTAAGGTTTTCATGGCATAACTCCGGTTCTTGTGTTTGTTGTTGGCCCGAGGGGTGGGCAATCACACATAGACCAAGGCAAGCCTTGTGCCACAGGAAGGAAGCTGCTGTTTTTTAAGGGTTTTGTATTTTGTGGGCGGGTGTGTTGGGTGGATTCTCACCCCGATTTTTGAGGGGGATGGGTGGGAAATGACCCATTGCCGCCGGGTAGCCCGGCGGCAATGGCAGAGGAGATCAGACGGTCAGATAACGCTGGATCAGATCGTCGTTCAGCTCATCCATCGGGCCGTTGGCGACCATGCGCCCGCGTTCCATGATGAAGAAGCTTTCCGCGGCTCGGCGGGCGAACGGCAGCTTCTGTTCGACCAGCAGCACGGTCAGCCCCAGCTCGGTGTTGAGCTTGCGGATCACGTCGCTGATGTCGCGCACGATGTTGGGCTGAATGCCCTCGGTCGGCTCATCGAGAATCAGCAGCTTGGGGTCGAGCACCAGCGCGCGGCCAATCGCCAGTTGCTGCTGCTGACCGCCGGACAGATCGCCGCCGCGGCGGTGTTTCATTTCCTTGAGCACCGGGAACAGCTCGTAAATGTGCGGTGGAATCTGCCGGGCGCGGTCCGGGCGGGCGCCGAGGGAGATTTTCAGGTTCTCTTCCACCGTCAGCAGCGGAAATATCTCGCGCCCCTGCGGCACGTAACCGATCCCGGAGCGGGCGCGGTTTTCGGTCGAGAGCTTGGTGATGTCGCGGCCCATCAGGCTGATCTGTCCGCTTTTCACCGGCAGCAGGCCGGTGATGCATTTGAGCAGGGTGGTCTTGCCCACGCCGTTGCGGCCGAGCAGGCAGCTGCAGCTGCCTTCTTTCAGCTCGAGGTCGAGATCCCAGAGGATGTGACTCTGGTTGTAGAACTGGTTGATACCTTGAATGCTGAGCATGGTCATTCCCCCAAGTAGACTTCGACCACACGCGGGTCATTCTGCACCTGATCCATGGTGCCTTCGGCCAGCACCGAGCCCTGGTGCAGCACGGTGACCTTGCGGGCGATGGAGCGCACGAACGCCATGTCGTGCTCGACCACGATGACCGAGTGACGGCCGGCCAGCGAGGTCAGCAGTTCGGCGGTGTGTTCGACTTCTTCACCGGTCATGCCGGCGACCGGTTCATCAACCAGCAGCACGCGCGGGTTCTGCATCAGCAACATGCCGATCTCCAGCCACTGCTTCTGGCCGTGAGACAGGGCGCCGGCTTCCATGCGGAACTGCTCCTTCAGGCCGATCAGCTTGAGCACCTCGTCGATGCGGTCCAGCTGTTCGCCGGTCAGGCTTTTATTCAGCGTGTACCAGACGTGCTTGTTGGAGGCGGTGGCCAGTTCCAGATTCTCGAACACCGAGAGCGCCTCGAAGATGGTCGGCTTCTGGAACTTGCGGCCGATACCGCCACGGGCGATCTCGTGCTCGGACAGTTTAAGGAGGTTCATGCGCTGGCCGAACCAGACGCTGCCGGTGTCCGGGCGGGTCTTGCCGGTGATGACGTCCATCATGGTGGTCTTGCCGGCACCGTTGGGGCCGATGATGCAGCGCAGCTCACCGTCATCGATGTACAGGTTGAGATTGTTCAGCGCCTTGAAACCGTCAAAGCTGACGCTGACGTCTTCCACGTAGAGGATCGGGCCGTGGGTGGTGTCGACCTTGGTGGAGAAGTCCGGCGCGGGCTGGACGAAGTCGAAGACCTGATCGCGGCGCCAGGTTTCGCGCAGTTGTTCAAGCGGGTTCATTGTTTGTCTCCCTTGCGGCTGAAGCGGTCGAACAGGCCCACGATGCCCTTGGGCAGCAGCAGGGTTACCAGTACGAACAGACCGCCGAGGATGAACAGCCAGGTTTCCGGTGAAAAGGTGGTGAAGAAGGTCTTGGCGTAGTTGACGCTGAACGCACCGACGATGGCGCCGAACAGGGTGCCACGGCCGCCGGTTGCGACCCAGACCACCATTTCGATGGAGTTGAGCGGGGAGAATTCGCCCGGGTTGATGATGCCGACCTGCGGCACATAGAGTGCGCCGGCCACCGCCGCCAGCATGGCGGAGAAGACGAACAGCCAGAGCTTGTAGCTTTCGACCTGATAGCCGCTGAAGCGGGTGCGACTTTCGGCATCACGGATGGCGATGATCACCCGACCCATGCGGGAGGTAACGATGTAGCGGCAGGCCATGTAGCCGAGGATTAGGGCAATCGAGGACGCCACGAACAGCCCGACGCGGGTGGTCTTGGCCGCCAGATCAAAGCCGAGGATTTCCTTGAAGTCGTTCAGGCCGTTGTTGCCGCCAAAGCCCATCTCGTTGCGGAAGAAGGCGAGCATCAGCGCGTAGGTCAGCGCCTGGGTGATGATGGCGAAGTAGACGCCGGTCACCCGTGAACGGAACGCCAGCCAGCCGAACACCAGAGCCAGCAGGCCCGGCACCAGCAGCACCATCAGCATGGCGAACCAGAACATGTCGAAGCCCTGCCAGTACCAGGGCAGCTTGTCCCAGTTGAGCACCACCATGAAGTCCATCAG
The DNA here is from genome assembly GCF_003444685.1 of Pseudomonas abyssi. Taxonomy (NCBI): domain Bacteria; kingdom Pseudomonadati; phylum Pseudomonadota; class Gammaproteobacteria; order Pseudomonadales; family Pseudomonadaceae; genus Pseudomonas; species Pseudomonas abyssi. The sequence continues at coordinate 266,389 of NZ_LMAZ01000001.1, forward strand.
CTCGGGGTGGCCGTAGACACCACGGTCGCCGATCTGGCGCATCAGGTACATGCCCATGGCGTAACCTCCCAGGCTGAAGAAGGCGCCGTGGCCGAGCGACAGGATGCCGGCGTAGCCCCAGATCAGATCGACCGACAGGGCCAGCAGGGCAAAGCACAGGAACTTGCCGAGCAGGCCGACGGTAAAGTTGGAAACGTACAGCGGTGAGTCGGTCGGCACCGCCAGGTTGAGAATCGGCACGATGATGGTGGTGAGCAGTACCAGGCCCAGCACCAGCATTCCGCCCCGATCACTGAATAACAGTCGTTGGGTAAGCATACTTCCCTCGTTCAATTCGGTTGGAAAAGAAACAGCAGCGGCGATCAGTCAGCCGCGGCCCGTCCTTTCTGCGGGAAGAGTCCCTTGGGTTTCTTCTGGATAAACAGGATCAGCATGATCAGCACCAGCACCTTGGCGAGCATGGCGCCGGCCCAGGGCTCGAGGAAGTTGTTGATCAGACCCAGGCTCATGGCGCTGACCAGCGTGCCCCAGAGGTTACCTACGCCGCCGAATACCACCACCATGAACGAGTCGATGATGTAGGCCTGGCCGAGGTTGGGGCCGACGTTGGTGATCTGCGACAGGGCAACACCTGCTACCCCGGCGATGCCGGAACCCAGGCCGAAGGTCAGGGCGTCGATCCAGTTGGAGCGCACGCCCACGGCGCGGGCCATGGCGCGGTTCTGCGAGACGGCGCGGACCTTGAGGCCGAGGCTGGTGCGCTTCATCACCAGCATCAGCGCGAAGAACACCGCCAGCCCGAACAGCAGGATGTACAGACGGGTATAGGTGATCGACAGCACCGGGTTGATGCTCAGGGTGCCGCTGATCCACTCGGGTGAGGTAACCGAACGGTTGAGCGGGCTGAACAGGGTGCGCACCGCCTGCTGCAGCACCAGGCTCAGGCCGAAGGTCGCCAGCAGGGTTTCCAGCGGACGGCCGTAGAGGAAGCGAATCACGCCGCGTTCGATGGCGATGCCGACCAGCGCGGTGATCAGAAACGCTGCCGGAATGGCGATCAAAAGGCTCCACTCGATCAGATCCGGGAACAGCACCTGAATGCCCCAGGTGGTGTAGGCGCCGATCATGATCAGTTCGCCGTGGGCCATGTTGATCACGCCCATCACGCCAAAGGTGATGGCCAGGCCGATGGCGGCCAGCAGCAGGATGGAGCCCAGGCTGAGGCCGAAGAACACGTTTTCGATAAAGCGGTAGAAACTGATGCGGCCCTGAATGGACTCGATCGCCTTGGCAGCGGCGGCGCGCAGTGTTGCGTCTTCATCGTTCTCGGCGACGCTGCGCAGGGCGTTGCGGGCTTCCTGTTCCAGCGAGCCGCTGAGGGTGTCGATGGCGGCCATGCGTTGATCGCGGTCACCGGTTTGCAGGTCAAACAGGGCCAGCGCCGCGTCGATCGCGTCGTTCACGCGGCCGGACTCCTCGCTTGGCTGGTGTTGGTGCAGCAGGGCGGCGGTCTCGCCATCCACGCCGTCACGGATAAAACGCTGCACGGCGGCGTAGCGCTTGTCGCTATCGGGGTGGCTGAGGTTGAGCTGCGCGACCATGCCGCGTAGCTGCGTACGCAGGCTGTTGTTGACCGGGATGCGGCGCAGGCCGCTGGTGCCGGTGAGGTCACTGCCGTCCAGAGCATCGGTCAGGGTGTCGCCGTTGCGGATGGCAACGACCGGGGGATTGTCCTTGTTGGCCAGCAGATCGCCGGCTATCAGGGCGGCAAGAATGTCAGCCAGGCGTTCGTCCTGCTGGCTGGCGAGTTGTTCAACGGTGGTGGCGCGTTGGCGCAGGTTGCCGCTGGGCAACTGGCGTACCAACTCGTCAAAGGTGGGCTGTGCGGGCGTGGCCTCAGGGGCTTCCTGGGCGCTGGTGTGCAGGGGCAGGCTGCACAGACACAGCAGCAGCAAACGGGTAAGCCATTGCTGTACGGCATGCCGGGGTGTCAGACGGCAGATCGGGATCATGGTCATGTCCTGATTGGATATCGGGTGGAACAGCTCAACGGGGCGTCGTTGCGCCCCGTCGGCAGAGGCGGGCGGTTAGCTGCCCGCCAGGTGGACTGCTTATTCGGCGGTGGTGCCGACGCAGCTCTTGGTCTGGGTGTTGTAGTTGCCGCAGCTGATCGGCGCGGTCCAGTCGGAGATCAGGTCCTTGCTGCCTTCCAGGTAGTCGGACCAGGCATCGCCGGGTACCAGCTCTTCGGTGCTGGACACGGTCAGGAACTGGCCGTCGTCCTGGATTTCACCGATCAGCACCGGCTTGGTGATGTGGTGGTTGGGCAGCATGGTGCTGGTACCGCCGGTCAGGTTGGGGACTTCTACGCCAACCATGGCGTCGATGACCTTGTCGGTATCGGTGGTGCCGGCTGCTTCAACGGCTTTGACCCACATGTTGAAGCCGATGTAGTGGGCTTCCATCGGGTCATTGGTGACGCGCTTGGTGTCGCCGATGTAGTCGTGCCAGGCCTTGATGAAGGCTTCGTTTTCCGGGGTCTCTTCGCTCATGAAGTAGTTCCAGGCAGCCATGTGGCCGACCAGCGGAGCGGTGTCGATACCGGACAGCTCTTCCTCACCCACGGAGAAGGCAACAACCGGGATGTCCTCGGCGGATACGCCCTGGTTACCCAGCTCGCGGTAGAAAGGCACGTTGGCGTCACCGTTGATGGTGGACACCACCGCGGTCTTCTTGCCGGCGCTGCCGAAGCGTTTGATCTCGGCAACGATGTTCTGCCAGTCAGCATGGCCGAACGGGGTGTAGTTGATCATGATGTCTTCTTCAGCTACGCCGTTGGCCTTCAGATAGGCTTCCAGAATGCGGTTGGTGGTGCGCGGATAGACGTAGTCGGTACCGGCCAGCACCCAGCGCTCGATACCCAGTTCGTCTTTCAGGTAGTCAACCGCCGGAATGGCTTGCTGGTTCGGCGCAGCGCCGGTGTAGAACACGTTGCGCGAAGACTCTTCACCTTCGTACTGCACCGGGTAGAACAGGATGCCGTTCAGCTCTTCAACCACCGGCAATACGGATTTGCGCGAGACGGAGGTCCAGCAACCGAAGATGGCATCGACGCCGTGTTGCTCCAGCAGTTCACGGGTGCGTTCGGCGAACAGCGGCCAGTTGGAAGCAGGGTCTACAACGACTGGCTCAAGCTGCTTGCCAAGCAGGCCGCCTTTTTTGTTCTGCTCTTCGATCAGCATCAGCATGGTGTCTTTGAGCGTGGTTTCCGAGATAGCCATGGTGCCGGACAGCGAATGCAGTACGCCGACCTTGATGGTGTCCTCGGCCTGGGCGCTCATTGCCCCGAGGGCCATGCCACAGGCAACGCCCAGCGCGCCGACCTGTTTGACGATCTTCTTCAGAGTCATGTTCCTTTCCTTCTCTGTTGTTGTCTGGAGTGTCGGCAGGTGTTTCGCCGCCTGCAGACCCAAGAGCAGGGAACGTGCCAATGTTTGACAATGACTGACAATGTCAGCTGCAGAGCGCGTTTCAGCGGGGTTGGCAGTGGTTGTGGCGAGAGCCGGAGGAGGGGCTTCCCTGAAATGGTGCGCACTTTTTTGGTGCTATGCCCTGACGTGGTGCGAGGTCGTCAGCTGGGCGTTTGATTGTCATTTGTATATGATGCGCATTCTTGTTTGCGGGGAGGGGGCAGCATGCCGGCGCCGTTGGGACACATTCTGATTGTTGAAGACGACCGGCAGCTGAGTGGGCAGCTGGGGCAACTGCTGGAACACACCGGCTACGCCGTGCAGTGTTGCGATGACGGCAGCGCCGGCCTGGAGCTGGCGCTGCGCGAGCAGCACGACCTGTTGTTGCTGGACGTCAAGCTGCCCGGCCTGAACGGCTTCAGCCTGCTCAAACGGCTGCGTCAGCACAGTCGCATGCCGGTCATCATGGTCACCGCCTCCAACGCCGAAGAAGAGCGCATTCGCGGCCTGCGACACGGCGCTGACGATTATCTGGCCAAGCCCTACAGTCTGGAAGAGCTGCAGTTGCGCATTGATGCGGTGCTGCGTCGTGTGCGCCCGGTTGGTGCGCGGCAGGCCGAGCCGGAGCAGCTGACGGTTGGCTCGTTGCGGCTGGATCGCGCGCAGCAATGGGCCGAGGCGGGCGATATGCGCCTTGATCTCACGCCTCTGCAGTTTCGTCTGCTCTGGCAGCTGGTCGCCCAGCGCGGCGAGGTCCTCTCCAAGCCTTACCTTTACCGTGTGGTGCTGGATCGCGAGTTCAGCCGCTACGACCGCAGCCTGGACATGCACATCAGCCGTATCCGGCGGCGTCTGATTGATGCCGGCCTGGGCGATGTGCTGCAGACCCAGCATGGCAGGGGGTACCTGTTCGCATGAATCGGCGGTTGTGGTGGAAGCTGTGCCTGACCCTGGTGGTGGGCATGCTGGTGCTGTTCTGGTCGATCTCGCAGCTGGCGCTGCAAACGGAAGAGGCGATGAGCTTTATCGATGAGGACCACCAGCAAACCCTGCGCAGTTACGCCGCTCAGGCTGAGGCGCTGCACAACGCCGGGGACGAGCAGGCCTTGGCGCGCTGGCTGCAGACGGTGCAGCAGCAGGAGAACACCTGGGCCGGTGTGGTACGCACGCAACTGACACCGCTGGGCGGCACCGTCGTACCTGCTGGCTATGATGACGGCATCGCGCTGGGGCGCGATCTGTCATGGAAGATTCACCTCTACTTTGCCGAAAACCCGGTGATGGATGTGCCCTTTGCCGATGGGCATACGCGCTTTCTGATCAAGTTGCCGCAGCGTATGCGCCCCGGCAATTACTGGACCCACTCGCGTGTGCTGTTGCAGGTGGTGTTGCCCTTCACCGTGCTGCTGATCATCTGTCTGCTGCTCTACCGGCACCTGATGCATCCGCTACGCAGGCTGGAGCTGGCGACCCGACGTTTTCGCGATGGTGACTACAGCGCCCGGGTGGGCGATCAGCTGCGTGGGCGCAAAGACGAACTGGCGGGGCTGGCCAAGGTCTTCGATGCCATGGCGGAGCGTACCGAGGAGCTGATCCTGCACCAGCGTCAGCGGCTGGCAGACATGTCCCATGAACTACGTACGCCGCTGACCCGCATCGAGATGGCGGTCAGCCTGGCGCGGCAGCAGGGCGGTGATGCCCTGCTGCTCGAGCGCATTCACGCCGAATGCAACGGCATGCGCCAGCTGGTGGAGGATGCCCTGACCTTGAGCTGGATCGAGCAGGAAGCACCGGTCTTACGCGATGAGTCGCTGGATCTGACCGAATTGCTCGATAGTCTGATTGACGACGCCCGCTTTGAATTTGCCGACCGCCAGCTGCAGGTGTCCCTGCCGGCGGTTGCACCGCTGACACGCAGCAGCCATCGCGCGCTTGGGCAAGCCATTGAAAACGTGCTGCGCAACGCGCTGGACCATACGCCGGTCGACGGCGTGGTCCAGCTGACGCTGGCTGAGGCAGCAGACGAATGGCTGCTGAGCATCAGTGATCAGGGCAAGGGGGTACCTGAGCCTCTGCTGGAGGCCATCTTTCAGCCCTTCTTCCGCGCCCCGCAAGCGGTGGCGGGAGCGGCCGAGCGCGCTGGTTTTGGCCTGGGGCTGGCGCTGGCCCGGCGACAGATCATCGCCACCGGCGGCAGTATCCGCGCCTGTCCTGCGGCGGGTGGTGGCTTGTGCATGGAAATTCGTCTGCCGAAGGCGTAACAAATGTAAAAGCGGTTTGATTTACGTCTCTGCTAAACAAGAATGGCACCCAAATAAGAATTTATGCCAACAACTACGCAGAGGATGCAGTATGCACCGTTACCCTACAGCCGGTCGCGCCGGCTTGCCTTTCCGGCTTTGTACTCTGGCCCTCGCGCTGGCAGCGGCCAGCGCCCAGGCTGACGAGCCGGCAGAGCTGCCCACCCTGGAGATTACCGGCCAGCACATTCAGGAAGCTGACGTGACCAGCGAGACGCTGGAGCATTATCAGGCCACCGACCTGGAAGACGTGTTTGCGTCCGAGCCGGAAGTCAGCGTCGGCGGCGGCCACAGCGTGGCGCAGAAGCTGTATCTGCGCGGCCTTGAAGACACCATGGTGAATATCAGTATTGATGGCGCCCAGCAGGTCGGTCAGACCTTTCACCACACCGGGCGGATCAATGTCGAGCCTGAGCTGCTGAAGGCAGTCGACGTCAAGGCAGGCACGCCCGATGCCTTGGCAGGCCCCGGTGCGCTGGGTGGTGCCATCCGCTTCGAAACCAAGGACCCGGAAGACCTGCTGCGTCCGGGCGAGTCTGCTGGCGCGCTGCTCAAAACCACCTACTTCAGCAATGCCGAAGGTTTCAAGGGTAACGGCACCCTGTTTGGTCGTCTCAACGATGCCTGGTCCGGCATGCTGATGGCCACCTACCAAGACCTGGATGATTACGAAGACGGCAATGGCGACACTGTTCCCGCCACTGGCGCCCGTCAGTCACTTGGCTTTGGCAAGGTGGTGGGGCACCTGACCGAGGCCCAGACCCTTCGTCTGAGCTATGAGCGTCGCGAAGATACCGGGCTGCGCAACCAGCGCCCGCAATGGCAGGCCAGCAGCTGGAACCCGAGCTACCCGCTGGAAAACCTTCGTGAAACCTGGAATGTCGGCTATGAACTGGCCCCCAGCGACAATCCGCTGCTGCACCTGGAGGTGTCGGCCTATCACACCGAGAACCAGCTGGAGCAGAACGTCATCGGCCGCTGGGGCATTTATCGCGCGCAAACCCAGTCCTGGGGTGGTGATGTGCGTAACACCAGTCGCCTGGGTGGCCATGAGCTGACTTATGGCGTCGACTACCGTCGTGACAGCCTGACTGCCGGGCCTGGCAGCGATCCGGATGCGAATGAGCAGGAGGGCAAGGTTTACGGTGTCTTCGTGCAGGATTACTGGAGTCTGGGTGAGCGCTGGCTGCTGGGCCTGGGCGGACGTTACGATCGCTACCAGCTCGATGGCAATCTGGGTGAGCGTTATCGCGAAAGCGGCTTCAGCCCCAACGCCAGCCTGCGCTTTCAGGCCACCGACGACCTGGCGCTATGGGTCTCCCACGCGCGTGCTTTCCGCGGGCCGCAGATTCGTGACGGCTTCAAGGTCGACATTGCGCCGCTGGACCCGGCCCTCAAGCCCGAGAAGGCCCGCAGCAACGAGGTCGGCTTCGACTACATCAGTGGCGGCTGGTTGCTGTCCGGTAAGTACTACCGTTCGACGATTCAGGACGCCATCGGCGATCCGGAGCCGCGTCCACGTATCTATGAAAACGCGGGTGATCTGGAGTCCAGGGGCTACCTGCTGGAAACCGCCTATCGCTGGAGCCAGCTTAGCGTCGGCATGAGCTACCACCATAACGACACTGACCTGAACGACGGCTACGACCTGAACATGTGGCAGCACAATGGCCTGGGCACCACCCTTGGTGACACCTGGACCCTGAGCGCTGACTATCGCTTCAGCGAGTCGCTGGAAATGGGCTGGCAGGGCCGCTTTGTCGAGCGCGTCTCGATGGATACGCTGGTGGGTGAAGTCGACAAGCCCGGCTATGGCGTGCAAGACCTCTACGCCAACTGGATGGTCCTCGATGACGAACGCCTGACCCTGTCGCTGACGGTCAAGAACCTGTTCGACAAGCAGTATCTGGATCACGCCAGCAATGGCGACTTTGAGGCTATTCCCGGCTATGAAGGCGTGATTGGCGCTTACGAGCCAGGCCGTGAAATTCGTCTGGGCATGGCGATGCGGTTTTAAGCGTTTCACTTGAGCTGCGGCCCATAAAAAACGGCCAACCCTCGCGGGTTGGCCGTTTTTTTAGGTTTCGGGCTGAATGCTCAGATGATGGCGTGGGCACGGAAATTAGT
>NZ_LMAZ01000001.1:274310-290351 GCF_003444685.1 Pseudomonas abyssi
GGGGGGCTGGGCAAGCAGCCCCCCTTGGCTCGCCGGGAAGGCGAAAGGCTGAGTCAGGGGCGGCACGACGCAGAAAGCAATTCACCGATAGCCCGCCCTCTGAATCAGACCAATTCGATGGCAACCGCCGTCGCCTCACCACCACCAATGCACAGCGAGGCAACGCCACGCTTGCCGCCGGTCTGCTGCAGCGCGTTGATCAGGGTAATGATGATGCGTGAGCCGGTGGAACCGACCGGATGGCCCTGGGCGCAGGCGCCGCCGTAAATGTTGACCTTGGCGTGATCCAGACCGTGTTCACGGATAGCCAGCATGGCGACCATGGCGAAGGCTTCGTTGATTTCGAACAGGTCGACGTCAGCGGCGCTCCAGCCCGTCTTGTTGAACAGGTTGGTCATGGCGCCGATGGGGGCCAGCGTGAACTCGCTCGGGTCCTGGCTCTGGGTTGCATGGCCAACAATGCGGGCCAGCGGCTTGAGGCCACGGCGTTCGGCTTCGGCGGCTGTCATCAGCACCAGGGCGCTGGCACCATCGGAGATGGAGCTGGCGTTGGCGGCGGTGACGGTGCCGTCTTTCTTGAAGGCCGGTTTGAGGGTCGGGATCTTGTCCAGATTGGCGTTCAGCGGCTGCTCGTCGTCCTTGACCACGACCTCGCCCTTGCGGGTTTTGACCGTGACCGGGACGATCTCGCTGGCCAGGGTGCCGTTCTCGATGGCGGCCTGGGCGCGCTTGAGCGACTCGATGGCATAGGCGTCCATGTCTTCGCGGGTCAGGCCGTACTGGTCGGCGGTGTCCTGGGCGAAGGAGCCCATCAGGCGCCCGGTGCGGGCGTCTTCCAGACCGTCAAAGAACATGTGGTCCTTGATCTCGCCATGACCCATGCGCAGACCGCTGCGGGCTTTCTCGAGAAGGTACGGCGCGTTGGACATGCTTTCCATGCCGCCGGCGACCATCACGCTGTTGCTGCCAGCCTTGAGCGCATCGTGGGCCTGCATCACGGCTTTCATGCCGGAGCCGCACAGTTTGTTGATGGTGGTGCAGCCGGTGGCGGCTGGCAGGCCGGCGTTCAGGCTGGCCTGGCGGGCGGGCCCCTGCTTCAGGCCGGCGGGCAGCACGCAGCCCATGATGACTTCGTCGACGTCAGCGGCGGCGATGCCAGCCCGCGCCACTGCTTCACGGATGCTGATGGCGCCCAGATCGACTGCACTGACGCTGGACAGGCTGCCCTGAAAACCACCCATGGGAGTACGTGCGCCCCCAACAATTACGATGCTCTGGTCCGACATGACCGCTCCTGATTTAAGGTTGATTTTGCTTGTTTAGACTGCGGCAGGCGTTCTGGTCACAAAACGACTTTGTTTACAATTATACGCATGATGGTGCCAATGAAAATCCGTATGATGATTTCCGCTTGCGCTCGGCGAATCAGTCTGCACACTTGATATGGCTGGTCGGCAGCGCTTTACGACCGCTTCCATGCCCTGACAATCCCAACAACAGTAGGTCATTCAATGCTCAATACTCGAATCCTCAAGCCGGCCGATGAGGCTCACTCCACACCGTTGCTGATCAAGAACCTGCTGCTGACCGGCCAGCGCTACGAGCGCACGCAGGAGATCATCTACCGTGACCTGGTACGCTACGATTACCGCACCTTCAATGAGCGTGTGTGCCGTGCGGCCGATGCCCTGACCAAAGCGGGCGTCAAGGCGGGTGATACGGTGGCGATGATGGATTGGGACAGCCACCGCTATCTGGAGTGCATGTTCGCCGTGCCCATGATCGGTGCGGTGATGCACACCATCAACGTCCGTTTGTCCCCGGATCAGATTCTCTACACGATGAATCACGCCGAAGACATCGTGGTACTGATCAACAGTGAGTTCGTGCCGATCTACAAGGCCATCGAAGACCAGCTGACCACCGTCACCACCACCATCCTGCTGACCGACGAAGAAGACAAGACGGCTGATCTGCCCGGCCTGGCAGGCGAGTACGAGCAGTTGCTCGCCGCCGCTGAGCCGACCTACGACTTCCCGGACTTTGACGAGAACTCGGTCGCCACGACCTTTTACACCACCGGCACCACCGGCAACCCCAAAGGCGTGTATTTCACCCATCGTCAGCTGGTGCTGCACACCCTTGGGCAGGCTACGTCCATGGCCGCGCTGGACAGCGTGCGTCTGTTGGGCAACCGCGACGTCTACATGCCGATCACCCCGATGTTCCACGTTCACGCCTGGGGCCTGCCCTATACCGCGACCATGCTGGGGGTCAAACAGGTCTACCCCGGTCGTTATGAGCCGGAGCGCCTGGTGCAGATGATCAAGGAGCACAAGGTCACCTTCTCCCATTGCGTACCGACCATTCTGCAGATGGTGCTCAATGCCGAAGGCGCCAAGGACTTCGACTTTGGCGGCATGCGCGTGATCATCGGCGGCAGCGCCCTGAATCGCTCGCTGTACAACGCGGCCAAGGCCAAGGGTATGCAGCTGGGGGCGGCTTACGGCATGTCTGAGACCTGCCCGCTGATCTCCGCCGGCTACATCAACCTGGAGGATGAAGCCGCCAGCGAGGAGCAGCGTATTAGCCAGCGCATCAAGGCCGGTGTGCCGGGGCCGCTGGTCGAGGCGCAGGTGATTGCCGCGGATGGCAGCTTCCTGCCCAAGGATGGTGTGACCCAGGGTGAACTGGTGCTGCGCGCGCCCTGGCTGACCCAGGCTTACTACCGTGAGCCGGAAAAGAGCAAAGAGTTGTGGGCCGGCGGTTGGATGCACACCGGTGATGTGGCGACCATCAGCCCCACTGGCACCATCGAGATCCGTGACCGCATCAAGGATGTGATCAAGACCGGTGGCGAGTGGTTGTCTTCGCTGGAGCTGGAAGATCGTATCAGCCGCAGCCCGCTGGTAGCCGAGGTGGCCGTGGTCGGGGTGCCTGACCCGCGCTGGGATGAGCGTCCGTTTGCGCTGATCGTGCCGGCAGCGGGTCAGACGGTCACCGCCCAGGCGATTGCCGATCACCTGATGCCGAGTGTCGAAGAAGGCCATATCAACAAGTGGGCCATTCCGCGTCAGATCGCTGTAGTGTCGGAAATTCCCAAGACCAGCGTCGGTAAACTCGACAAGAAGCGCATTCGCGGCGACATCGCCGGCTGGCTCGAGTCCGAGGCAAGCTGCATCTCCTCGCTGGACTGAGCAGGCACTGCTGAAAACAGGCCGCAACGGGCTAACCCGCTGCGGCCTTTTTGTTGCGCGCCGGTTACTTTTTGGAATGATTCATCAGGCGGTAAGTGTCTCAAACGATCGTTTGCACAAGATGTTGATTTTGCTGCTGTATGGGGCGATTTTGGTGGGTTTTTGCGTTATTCACCTGGCTTATTTCCGCACGTTCGCGGGACACTCAGGCTTGATTAGCTCGCACTCACGCAGTAGAGTCATGGCCCTCTCAAGTCCTATAAAAAACCTAATAAATCCGTCGCTGCTTACCCCGTTGTCTATGCTCTGGGTAATGCGGGCGATGTCGTGCGTCTGAAAGTATGACGGCAGGCACCGCGTGTGCCCCTTGAGGGAATCACACCGGTCATGGTCGTTGCAGCTCTGCGCTGGGCCGGTTACCCCAAACAACTCCAAGCAGAACAGGGCGAATCAATGAAACCCACACATCTTGCATCTACACTCCTGGCCTCCGCGCTGCTGGCACCGTCTGCCTTTGCCGCTGTGAGCGAGCAGGAAGCCGCCAAGCTGGGCGACAGCCTGACACCGATCGGTGCAGAAACCGCAGGCAACGCGGCCGGCACCATCCCGGCCTGGACCGGTGGTCTGGCGACGGACGCCGCGCCGGTTGATGCCAACGGCTTCCTGTCCAACCCCTACAGTGGCGAGCAGCCGCTGTTCGTGATCACCGCCGCCAACTACGAGCAATATGCTGACAACCTGGCGCCGGGTCAGATCGCGATGTTCAAGCGCTACCCCGACACCTTCAAGATGCGCGTATTCCCCAGCCACCGTTCAGCTGCCTTCCCGCAGGCCGTCTACGACGCCACTGCGAAGAACGCGACCAACACTACTCTGGTACAGGGCGGCAACGGTCTGGAGAACTACACCGTGGCCAACGCCTTCCCGATCCCGGCTGACGGCCTGGAAGTCGTTTGGAACCATGTTACCCGCTACCGTGGTGAGTCCTTCCAGCGCACTGTGGTGCAGGCTACTCCGCAGGTTAATGGCAACTACAACGTTGTTCGCTTTGTAGAAGAGTATGCGATCCCGACTGGCCTGCAGGACTACGAGGCCGGCAGCGCGACCGACATGCTGTACTACTTCAAGCAACAGGTGACCGACCCGGCACGTCTGGCCGGTAACGTGCTGCTGGTGCACGAGACCATCAACCAGGTCGCCACCCCGCGTATGGCCTGGATCTACAATGCCGGTCAGCGTCGCGTGCGCCGTGCCCCGCAGGTGTCCTACGACGGTCCGGGTACTGCCGCTGACGGCATGCGTACTTCCGATAACCTCGACCTGTACAACGGCGCGCCGGATCGTTACGACTGGGAGCTGGTCGGCAAGCGCGAGATGTTCATCTCCTACAACAACTACGAGCTGGGTTCGCCGCAGGTCAAGTACGACCAGATCTTCCAGGCTGGCCACATCAACCAGGATCTGGCGCGCTATGAGCTGCACCGCGTCTGGGAAGTGGTTGCCAACGTCAAGCCGACCGAGCGCCACATCTATGCCAAGCGTCACATGTTTATCGACGAGGACTCTTGGCAGGCAGCGCACATCGACCACTACGATGGTCGTGGCGAGCTGTGGCGTGTAGGCGAGGCACACGCGATCCAGCGTTACGCTGACGGCGTGCTGGGCTACACCATGGAAACCCTGTACGACCTGATCGCCGGTCGCTACCTGGTCATGGGTGCCAACAACGAAGAGCGTAGCAACTACAGCTATGGCTATGAACTGACCGGCGCGGAGTTCACTCCGACCGCACTGCGTCAGTCCGGCGTGCGCTAAGTCGTACTTCGGCAATACCAGCGCCCGGCCTTGTGCCGGGCGTTGTCGTTTCTAGAAGCTGACCGCCAGACTCAGCGCCAGACCGGACACGCCATTGCCGTACATATGTCGCAGCAGCACACGCGTGCGGGTAACAAACACCTCGTAGGCGCTGGAGTCGAACTCCACGCCGACGCCGACGGTGGAGAGCCGGTCAAAACCCAGCGCGCCGCGCTGCTCGCCGATGTATTCGGAGTGCGAGTATTCCAGCACATAGCGTAACGGCCGCTTGAATACGGTCAGCCTGGTGGGTGCCCGGTAGCGGCTCCACAGGTTGAGGGTCTCGGCGCTGGTATGTCCGTCGATCACCTTGGTGCCGCCAATGTTCTGCAGATCCAGGTAGCTGTAACGCATCTCCAGATCCACTTCGTAGTCCGGCCGTACCCGCTCCCAGTCCAGCATCAGCGCGCCGCCCAAGCCGAGTGCGGCCATGTGCCCGTCGTCGAGAAACTCGATATCCCGGTCGTAGGTGTAGTTGAGGTACAGGCGCGCGCTGTTCAGGTCGCTGGTCATGTAACCCAGCGCAATGTTGCCGATGGGGCGGATAACCCACTCGTCGTTCAGCGCGAAGTCCCAGCCGATGCCGCCGGCTGCGGTAACCGAGGTCCACTTGGTCGGCAGCGTTCGGGTTTCGACCCCATCGGAGGCAACAAACTTGGGGTCGTAGCGGCTGTAGGCAACCGAGCCTTCGAGGTACAGCGGGATCTCGTCGCTCATGGTGGCGCCGCCGCCCAGCTGGGTCATCTGCAGTGCCGGGTTGCCGGTATCGCGATCATTGATACTGAGCGAGCTGGAAGCCAGGTCCAGGGTCATGGAATAGGACATCAGCGTCAGCACACCGTTGATGGCGTCCTCTACCCCGCTGCCCTGTAATTGCAGGGGCGCCGCCTGAACGGCGGCACTGCTGAAGATTAGCGCGCTTGCGCCGAGAAAACGATTGACCATGGACCGTCCTGTTCCGCTCGCAAGGAGCCCGTGGTTGTCGGGCAAACTCAGCATAGTTCAGGCGCGTGGCGGCTGCGCGGGCCAGGGTCAGTCCGGCGGCATTCAGCAGACCTGGGCGACCCAGTCGTTCAAGTTGTAGTAGTTGCTGATGCGCGCGACCTTGCCGTTTTTGACTTCAAAGAACGCACCGGCCGGCAGCACGTATTTCTGGCCGTTGGCCGGCGGCAGGCCCTCGTCGTCGGCCAGGTATTCGCCGTTGACGAGAAACTCGGCAGCGGCGCGGCTGCCGTCAGCGCTGACCATGATGACCATGTCGGTCAGTTGTTCGCGGTAGCAGCGATTCATCTTGTCCATGAACTCGGCAAATACTGCCTTGCCGACCTGCCGCTCGCCCTGGTTGATGTCGTGCACCACATCGTCGCTGAGCAGGGCGAGAAAGGCGGGCATGTCGGCGGCATTGAAGGCGTCGTAGTAGGCCTGAATCAGATCCTGGGTGGTCACGGTTCTAGAGCTCCTGTTACGGGTTAGGCTGCAGCCATGATAAGTTGCCCGCAAGTGCCGGTACAGACGCCGGCGAGACAAACTGGCAGCGAGTTTCAGCATGGACATTCAACTGCTCAGCGGGCAACAGATCGCGCCCTGGATTGATGCATTGGCGGAGCTGCGCATTCGTGTGTTTCGTGACTTCCCCTATCTGTACGACGGCAGCCGTGCTTACGAGGCCGAGTACCTCTCCACCTACCTGCGTAGCGCCGACAGCCTGTGTGTGCTGGTGCAGGACCAAGGTCAGGTAGTCGGTGCGTCCACGGCCTTGCCGCTGGCGGATGAGACGGACGAGTTCAAGCAGCCCTTTGTCGAGCAGGGGTGGGATTGCGAGCGCACCTTCTACTGCGCCGAGTCTGTTGTGCTGCCGGCCTGGCGCGGCAAGGGGCTGGGCGTGCGTTTCTTTGCTGAGCGGGAGTCCCATGCTCGGCGGCTGGGGCGTTTTGACTGGTCCGCTTTCTGCGCGGTGCAGCGCCCGGCAGATCATCCGCGGCGGCCTGCGGGCTATCAGCCGCTCGATGCCTTCTGGGCGCGGCGCGGCTACCAGCATCACCCTGAGCTGGCGACGGTCTACCACTGGCGCGATCTGGATGAAACCGAAGACTCGGCCAAGCCGATGTCGTTCTGGCTTAAGGAGCTAGTCTGATGATCACCCTTGCAGCTTGTCAGTACCACATCGATCTGCTGGAAACCTGGGACGCTTACGCCGCGCATCTCACTTCGTTGTGCCAACAGGCAGCCGAGCAAGGTGCCCAGCTGTTGCTGTTGCCCGAGTACGCAGGGCTGGTGCTGAGCGGCCAGCTGCCAGCTGCCGAGCGCGCTGACCTGCATGCCTCCATTGCCGGCATCCAGCCGCTACTGCCGCGCTGGCTGGCGCTGTGCGAGCAGATCGCGCGGGACTGCAATGTCTATCTGCAGCCGGGCTCGATCCCGGTGCTGGACGACGATGGGCAATACCGCAACCGCGCCTGGCTGTTTGGCCCCGAGGGCTGTCTCGGCCGTCAGGACAAGCTGATGATGACCCGCTTTGAATTGGAGCAGTGGAATATCGCCGGCGGTAGCGAACTGACGGTATTCGACACCGACCTGGGCAAGCTTGGCATTCTGATCTGTTATGACAACGAGTTCCCCATGCTGGCGCGGACGTTGTCTGAGCAGGGCGCGGATCTGATTCTGGCGCCCAGCTGTACCGACACGGTTGCCGGCTTTTATCGGGTGCGCACTGGCGCGCGGGCGCGGGCACTGGAAAACCAGATTGCGGTGCTGCAGTCGCCGACCGTCGGCATGGCCGGCTGGACGCCCGCGCTGGATGAAAACAACGGCCGCGCTGCGCTCTATGTGCCTTCGGACTACGGCATGCCGGCCGACGGTATCGTCGCCGAAAGCCTCGAGCTATGCCCGGACAGCAGTCAGTGGCTGATCTGCCAGCTGGACCTGGACGAGGTGCGTCGGCTGCGGGACCACGGTCAGGTATTTACCCGGCGTGACTGGCCGAAGCAGTTTGAGACGCTCGGCGCAGTCAAGCGTTAGCCGAGTGCGCCACATGCGGCGGCGTCGATCACCTCTTTGACCAGCAACAGCGCTGATTCAAGGCGTGCTTTGTCGAGCGAACCCAGCGCCAGCCGGATCGCCTGCGGCCTGTGATCACCCACTGCAAAGGGTGCTGCGCTGGATACCGACACCTTGCGCTGCAAGAGTGCGGAGACCACCTGCTCAGCGCGTACCGTCGCTGGCAGCGGCAACCAGAGAAAATAGCTGTTTGGATGCCCGTGCCAGGGCAGGCCATGCAGCACACGGCGAGCGCATTGCTGACGCGCTGCCGCATCGCGGCGCTTGGCCTGCTCTAGTTGCTGCACCGTGCCATCGGTTATCCAGTCGCAGGTGATGCGGGTGAGCATGGCGGGGGTATTCCAGGCTGTAGCCCTGATTGCACGTTCCAGATTGGCTATCCGGCTGACCGGCGCAACCAGGTACCCTACCCGCAGGCCGGTGGCCACGCTTTTAGAAAATCCCGAAACGTAGAGGGTACGTTCCGGCGCAAAGTTGTATAGCGGCGCTGGCGGATCTACCGCGAGGAAGGCATAGGCGGCGTCTTCGATCAGCAGCAAATCGTGCTTGCGCGCCAGTGCCGCCAGTTGCTTGCGCTGCCCACGGCCCATGACCCAGCCCAGCGGGTTGTGCAGCGTGGGCATGCAATACAGGGCACGTACCTTGCGACGCTGGCAGAGTGCGTCGAGTGCGGCCAGATCCGGCCCGTTGTCGTCAGGGGGGAGCGGCAGCACCTCCAGCTGCAGGGCGTGAGCAATCGCCTTGAAACCGGGGTAGGTCAGGGCGTCGGCGGCAATCACGTCACCCGCTTTGAGCTGGCTCATCAGGGCGACGGTCAACCCGTGCTGGGCACCGCTGACCAGCAACACCTGCTCAGCGCTAACCGCCAGCCCGCGCGTGCCCAGGTGGCCTGCGATGATTGCGCGCTCGTGCCGGCGCCCGGCGTGGGGCTGGTAACGCAGCAGCGCATCCAGATCGCCTGCGCTGGCCAGCTGGCGTAGCGCATCGCGCAGCAACTCAGCCTGTTCCGGCAATTCCGGGTAGTTGAAGTTCAGATCGCACATGCCCGGTGCGGTTGGGCTCTGGTCGATGCCGTGGCCAGCAGGCACGCTGGTTTCCCGCACAAAGGTACCGCGTCCGGTTTCGGCGCTGACCAGCCCCATTGATTCGAGCTCGGCGTACACGCGCGACGCGGTGGTCAGGGCGAACTGCTCCTGCCGCGCCAGGCTGCGATGGGTGGGCAGGCGAGTACCGGGTGGCAGCGCGCCGGCGCGGATCTGTTCGGCGAGGTGGTCAACCAGGCGCTTGTAGCGAGCTGCAGGCATTGTTGTATCCATGACAATTAATTGATTGTCATGTTCTTTCATCTGATTCTGCGCGGCAACAGCAACCTGCTCAGAGGGTGAAATGCCATGCACATCAGTATCCTGACCTTCGATGGATTCAACGAGCTCGACTCCTTTATCGCCTACGGCATTCTCAATCGAGTGCGCCGTGACGACTGGCGCGTGACCATCGCCAGCCCGGTCGAGCGCCCGCGTTCGATGAACGGGCTGGTGGTTGATCGGCAAGTCTCGCTGGCAGAGGCGTGCAGCGCGGATGCGGTGCTGGTCGGCAGCGGTATGCAGACGCGGCAGATTGCTGCTGACGACGGCCTGATGGCGCAGCTGCACCTCGACCCCGAGCGCCAGCTGCTGGCGGCACAGTGCTCCGGCGCGTTGCTGCTGGCCAAGCTTGGTCTGTTGAACGGTATCCCCGCGTGCACTGATCTGACTACTCGTCCCTGGGTCGTTGAGGCAGGAGTTGAGGTGCTGGAGCAGCCGTTTTTTCAACAGGGCAATATCGCCACCGCCGGTGGTTGTCTGGCGTCGGTTTATCTGGCGGCTTGGCTTATCTGGCGGTTGTCGGGGGAGGAGGCGGCGGCACAGGCGATTCATTACGTCGCCCCAGTGGGTGAGAAGGATGCGCTGGTGCAGCGCGTCCTGGAGCAGCTGAGCTCCTCTGGCTGAGTCCATGCTTGCCTCGGCGAGATACTGATCGCAGGATGGTTCTGGAGAGGATTTGCGCGGCGGAGGGCAGGGTAATGAACACAGTATTCGGCGGCTGTCTTTGCGGCGCCGTGCGCTTGCGCGCGGAGGGTGAGCCGCTGCGCGTGGGTGTCTGCCATTGTATGGATTGCCGCAAGCATCATGGTGCACTGTTTCATGCATCGGCTATTTTCCCGGGTGCGGCAGTGCAGGTGACAGGTCAGGTCGCCGAGTACGCGGGACGATACTTCTGCCCGGTCTGCGGCTCGTCGGTTTATTCGCGCAGTGGTGATGAGATGGAAGTGCACTTGGGTGCGCTGGATGCGCCGAGCCTGTTTGCGCCCAGCTACCAGCTGTGGACCTGTCGCCGCGAGGCCTGGTTGCCTGCCTTTGCTGGCGTGCAGGGCCATGAGCGCGACCGCGAAGGCTGACAGCAAGCAACTGTTCATTATTTGTTCATCTACTGATCCTAGCTTAAGGGGATGGCGCCTCATGCGCCGCCTTCCCCTTTCGACCACAGGATCAGGTCATGCAAGACTCCCCGGGCTCCTTGAGCTGGCTTGAAGCCGAACTGGCTGATGCGTTTGACGAAGATCTGGAAATGGAAATCTCCGATCCGGAACTGTCGCTGGCGCTGCGCCGTATCTACAAATCCAACCATGCCCCCACACTGGAACGACGCCACTATTTTGAAGCGCTGCTGCCGCTGCAGTCCGAGCTGATCAAACTGCAGGACTGGGTTGCCAGTACCGGGCAGAAGGTTGTGGTGGTGTTTGAAGGGCGCGATGCGGCGGGTAAGGGCGGGGTGATCAAACGTATTACCCAGCGGCTCAATCCGCGTGTTTGCCGGGTGGTGGCCTTGCCCAAGCCGACCGACCGGGAGCGTACCCAGTGGTATTTCCAGCGCTATGTGCCGCACCTGCCGGCCGCCGGTGAAATCGTGCTGTTCGACCGCTCCTGGTATAACCGCGCCGGGGTTGAACGGGTGATGGGCTTTGCCAGCGAAGGCCAGGTAGAGCAGTTCTTCGAGGATGTGCCGGAGTTTGAGCGCATGCTGGTGCGTTCGGGGATCATCCTGATCAAGTACTGGTTTTCGATTACCGACGAAGAGCAGCAGATGCGTTTTCTCATGCGCATTCACGACCCGATGAAGCAGTGGAAGCTCTCGCCCATGGATCTGCAGTCGCGGGTGCGCTGGGAAGACTACACCCGGGCCAAGGAAGAGATGTTCGCGCGTACCAACATTCCCGAGGCGCCCTGGTACATCGTTGAGGGCAATGACAAAAAGCGCGCGCGGCTGGACTGCATCCATCACCTGCTGGACCACATACCCTACCAAAGCGTGACCCAGGACAAGATTGATCTGCCCGATCGGGTGTTTGATCCGGATTACGAGCGCCAGACCCTGCCCAACGAGCTTTACGTTCCCAAGCGCTACTGACCCTGACGCCATCGCACAGCTTGCCGGGCGTCACCGCTCTGTCATGCGGCGAGCTGATGATGGCCTTTTCTCAACGGAGGAGTTTCCATGAACAGCAACGCAGAAGCGTTACCGGCACCGCAGGCAGTCAGCGGCAGCCGCTGGCCTCAGTGGCTGGCCGTACTCGGATTGATCTATGTGCTGATCTGCGCGGTCAGCATGATCGGTTCCGGTTTCAAGGCGGCAACGGGAGGGCAGGCTCAGGAGCTGTTCTCCTTTGCCTCCAACCCCTATGTGGGCCTGGTTATCGGCATTGTTGCCACGGCGCTGATTCAGTCGTCCTCAACCGTTACCTCACTGATCGTCGGCATGGTCGCGGGCGGGCTGCCGGTGGGTATCGCCATTCCCATGATCATGGGCTCCAACGTGGGCACCACCGTGACCAACACGTTGGTCAGCCTCGGCCATGTGCGTGACAAGAGCGAATTTCGACGGGCCTTTTCGGCGGCCACCGTGCATGACTTTTTCAACCTGATTGCCGTTGCGATCTTTTTACCGCTGGAGATCATGTTTGGCCTGCTGGAAAAGGTATCGGCCTGGCTGGCAACCCTGCTGGTGGGCGCGGACAGCTATTCGATGTCCGACATGAACTTCATGAAAAGCCTGACCAAGCCCTTCGTCAACCTGGTCGACAGCGTCACCGGCTTGCTGCCGGGGGCCATGGCGGGTGCAGCAATGGTGCTGGCCGGGTTGGTGCTGATCTTTGTGGCCATCACCTACACCGGCAAGCTGCTCAAGGTGCTGATGGTCGGCAAGGCGAAGGAAGTACTGCACTCGGCGATCGGCCGTGGGCCGGTTGCCGGCATCGCTTCCGGTGCGCTGGTGACCACCTTTGTGCAGTCCTCCTCGACCACCACCAGCCTGATGGTCCCGTTGGCCGGCTCCGGTACCTTCAGCCTGAGGCAGATCTATCCCTTTATGCTGGGTGCCAACATCGGCACCACGGTCACGGCCTTGCTGGCCGCCACGGCGGTTGGCGGGGCGGTGGCCTCGTCAGCGCTGCAGATTGCGCTGGTGCACCTGATGTTCAACGTCTTCGCCGTGGTGGTGATCTTTGGCCTGCCGTTCCTGCGTGACCTGCCCATCAAGGGGGCCGAATGGCTGGCCGATATTGCGGCCGAGAAGAAGATCTTTGCCGCCATCTGGATGCTGGGTGTGTTTATCGTGCTGCCGCTGCTGCTGATCGCGGCGAGCATGGTGTTTTGATCACCAGATACTTCAAAGGAAGGAAACATCATGACTGATCTTGAGCATCTTTCGACCCAGGAATTGAAAGCCATCCTGGACGAGACAGAACAGCGCATCCATGAAATCCGTGCCGAGCTGGATGAGCGCGAGGCCGACGCCCAGCATGCGCTGGTCGATAGCATCGAGCTGAGCCCCGAGTGGACGCCGGTCAAGTGGGGGCAGGTCAAAGTCTTCTTCCAGCTCGTGCTGGACGAGCTGCGGAGCAAAAAGCCATGACACTGAGCACTGTTCGACGTCTAACCCTGAGCGGGCTGATTGCCGGACTGCTGGCGTCGCCGGCGTTTGCCAGCGATACCATCCTGGCCGATGGTTCCAGCACCGTGTTTCCCATCACCCAGCAAGCGGCTGAGCGCAGCAAGCTGGTGGTTGATAATCGGTTCTCCGGCACCACTGCGGGGTTCCGACGCTTTTGCGCCGGTGAAACCGACATCAGCAATGCCTCGCGGCCGATCAACCGCGAGGAGATGGCGAGCTGTGAGGCCGCCGGTGTGCGTTATGTCGAGCTGCCCATCGCCTTTGACGCCATCGCCATTGTCGTCAATGGCAGCAATGACTGGGTGCGCGACATCACCACCGATGAGCTGAAAACACTGTGGCAGCCGCAGGCCGAGGGCCAGGAAATCACCTGGCAGGACCTGCGCGCCGAGTGGCCGGATCGGCCTGTCAGTCTGTTTGGTCGTGGCAGCAACTCCGGTACCTACGATTACTTCACCGCCGTGATCAACGGCGAAACGCGTGCCAGCCGCGGTGATTACCTGGCCAGCGAGAACGAAGAGGAGCTGGTCGAGGCCATGCTGGCGGAGCCTGATGCACTGGGCTTCTTTGGTGTCGGCGCTTACTTCCGGCATTGGCAGGAGCTGCATGACGTCGCGGTGGATAGCGGTAAAGGACCGGTCTATCCGGCGTTGAACGAGGTGTTGGGTGGCCAGTATCAGCCGCTGGCGCGGCCGCTGTTCCTGTATGTGAACGCCGATGCGCTGAAGCAGAAGGCAACCTTGCGGCCCTTTCTGGAGGGCTACCTGGATGGCGTGCGGCACTGGTTGCATGTGACCGGCTACATGCCGTTGTCGGTAGAGGCCTATGGCAAGGCGCAGCAGCGTCTGGCAGAGGGGCAAACCGGCACGCGCTTTGGCGGCGAACTGGCGGTGGGGCTGGGCCTGGACGAGTTGTACCAGGACTAGACGAACAGCCGCCGGGCAGCAGCCCGGCGGCGTTCTGGTATCAGGCTGCCGGAATCGGCATGCTCGGATACCAGGCATCCTGCAGCGGGCTGACAGTGAAACTGGCCAGCTCGTCGCGGCCTTTGAGCCAGTTTTCGACGGCGCTGCGCTGCTCTTCAGTAACCGAGCCACGCTTGGCCAGACAAATCAGGCCAAAGTCTTCTCCGCCTACGTAATCCAGACCGTTAGCGATGATAGCCTCGCGCAGGAATTGATTCAGGTAGCTGTCGATGGCTTCGTCGGACAGGTCTTGCTTGAATTCCAGATTCAGTTCGAAGCCCAGTTCCTGGAATTCGTCGACACAGAGCTTCTTGCGCAGGCGGCGCGAGCGGTTGGTAGCCATTAAATAGTCCTCTTGGCGGGTGAGTGCGCGGATTGTAGCAGCTCGTAGATGACAGTCACTGCCGGTTGTCGCCTGGAGGCGCTGGTATACTCGGTTTATTCGCTGGCCGCGCAAGGTACGTGGCCTGACCCATCGCCTGACCTGGATTTGCCATGCACCAGACACCCAGCCTGATCCGCGAAACCTTCCCCGTTGGCCCGTTGCAGTGCAACTGCACGCTGATTGGTGACCCCGTCAGCAAAAAAGCCATCGTGGTGGACCCGGGCGGCGACCATCAGTTTATTCTCAAACGCCTGGACGAGCTGGGGCTCACACTGGTCAGCATTATTCACACCCACGCGCACCTGGACCATTTTCTTGCCTCAGGCGAATTGAAAAAGGCGACCGGCGCAACGCTGCACCTGCACAAGGAAGACCAGTTCCTCTGGGACAATCTGGAGATGCAGTGCAAGATGTTCGGCGTGCCCTACACGCCGGTGCCGGCACCGGATCAGTGGCTCAGCGATGACCAGGAACTGGCCTGCGGCTGCGGCGTGGCGCTGCATACACCGGGGCACACGCCGGGCTCGATGAGCTTCTGGTTTCCGCAGGACAAGCTGTTGATTGCCGGCGATACGCTGTTCCGGCGCGGTATTGGTCGCACTGACCTGTGGGGCGGAGATTATCGCCAGATTGAACAATCCATCCGTCAGAGACTCTATAGCCTCGATGAAGATGCGGTTGTCGTTACCGGCCATGGACCGGAGACGCGCATCGGAGAGGAGATTCGCGAGAATCCGTTTATTCGCGGCTAAGCTGCGTACAGGCAGGGTTGTGCCTCTGCCTGATGGTCTGGAACCAACGAAACAAGGGAATCAATATGAAAAGCCAAGGTTTGATTGTCGCCGGTGCCTGCGCACTGATGATTGCAGGTTGCACCAATAACCCCTACACCGGCGAAGAGCAGGCCGGCAAGTCAGCGACCTACGGCGGTATTGGCGCATTGGCAGGGGCCGCCATTGGCGCCGCTACCTCCAGCAGCGACGACCGTGCCAAGGGCGCGCTGATCGGCGCCGCCGTGGGCGGTGCAGCGGGTGGCGGCTACGGCTATTACGTCGACAAGCAGGAGCAGCGCCTGCGCCAGGAACTGACCGGCACCGGTGTGCAGGTCATCCGTAACGGTGACACCCTGCAACTGGTCATGCCGGGCAACATCACCTTTGCCTCCGGCTCCTCCGATATCGCCAGCAGCTTTTACCCGACCCTGAACTCGCTGGTGAAGGTGTTCAAGGAGTTCGATCAGAACGGTATCAACATTGTTGGCCACACCGACAGCACCGGCTCTCAGGAGCTGAACATGCGCCTGTCGCGTGAGCGTGCCACCAGCGTCGCCTCCTACCTGTCCGGTCAGGGTGTGAGCGGCGCGCGCATCAGCAGCGCCGGCGTTGGCCCCAGCCAGCCGATTGCCAGCAACGATACCGAAGCAGGTCGCGCACAGAACCGCCGTGTAGAGATCACCCTGCGTCAGCTTTGATCAGGACGCGGCAGTAAAAAGGCCAACCGGGTAACCGGTTGGCCTTTTTTTATTCTCCGAGTAGCTGCACTGGCTTAGTCTGTTGGATGCTCGAAGGGTGGAGTGTGCACTGGGGTTCGTCCC
>NZ_LMAZ01000001.1:290376-569230 GCF_003444685.1 Pseudomonas abyssi
GTTTTATGACTACCTCGCCGGCCACCCCCGTTAGCCCGAGCAACGCAGCGAACCCGAAGGGCCGCGTAGTCGGGTGCCCCTTGGCTCGCCGTGAAGGCGAAAGGCCAACTGGGTAACAGCGCAGTGCATAAAGTGCTCAGCGGACTGGAAGGACCATCCTGGTGACATGTGATGGACCTTTTTAGCGGTAAATCCAACGCACGGCTAGCGCCCCAGGCGCCCAGCGCTATTGCTCCTTCGCCCGATCAGCCGGCGTCGGATATTGCTGGTGCAAACGCGCCATGTGTGCGTCCTTGTCGATCCAGAGCTGGTTTACCCAGGCCTGGAACTCGGCGCGAAAGGCTTCGTCTTCCTGGTAATTGCGGCCAATAAACTCGGCCGGAATCGGCTTGAGTTCCAGGTGCATGACGACGTGGGTGACCTTGCCGCACATCAGCCCCCAGAAGCTCGGGTTGCCGCCGGGGTAGTGGATGGTGATATCCAGCAGCGAGCGCAACTGCTCACCCATGGCATCGAGCACAAAGGCGATGCCGCCGGACTTGGGTTTGAGCAGGTACTTGAATGGCGACTGCTGTTGCTGGTGCTTGGCGGGAGTCAGGCGGGTGCCTTCGAGAAAGTTGAAGATGGCCACCGGCGTGCTTTTGAACTTCTCGCAGGCCTTGCGCGTGGTCGCCAGGTCCTGCCCGGCCTTTTCCGGGTGCTTGGCCAGGTAGGCCTTGGTGTAGCGCTTCATGAAGGGAAAGTCGAGGGCCCACCAGCACAGGCCGATCACCGGCACCCAGATCAATTCCTGCTTGAGGAAGAACTTGAGCATCGGCATATGGCGGTTCAGTACGTGCTGGAGGGCCAGAATGTCGACCCAGCTTTGGTGGTTGCTGGTGACCAGATACCAGCCGTTGTAGTCCAGTCGCTCGCGTCCTTCGATGTCCCAGCGAATATTGCCGCTAAGGGCCATCCAGCCGCTGTTGCAGCGCATCCAGAATTCGGCAACGCTGATCATCACCCGGGTGCACCAGGTGCGCAGCGCGGGTATCGGTATCAGCTTGATCAGCGCGAAGACAAACAGAATAGGCGCATGCACCAGGGTGTTAAGCACCAGCAGCAGTGCGGCAAGGGTGCCCCGTACGGGGGCAGGCAGAAACGACAGCATGGGTTCGGCTCGTCCAGGGCCGCCCGCAGGCGGCCATTCTTATTGGTCTCAGACGACGTTCACGGCGTGGTACCCGCGTATGCGGCTGTCGTCTATTCGTTGTTGTAGGCCTGGATGGCGGTCAGCGCAATGGTATAGACGATATCGTCGACCAGCGCGCCGCGAGACAGGTCGTTCACCGGTTTGCGCAGGCCCTGCAGCATGGGGCCGACGCTGACCACGTTGGCACTGCGCTGTACCGCCTTGTAGGTGGTATTACCGGTGTTCAGGTCAGGGAAGACGAACACCGTCGCCTGACCGGCCACCGGGCTGTCTGGCGCTTTCTGGCGGCCGACACTGGCGATGGCGGCGGCATCATACTGGAGCGGGCCGTCGAGCAACAGTCCGGGCTCGCGTTCGCGGGCCAGACGGGTTGCCTCGCGGACTTTCTCGACTTCGCTGCCGCTGCCGGAGGTGCCGGTGGAGTAGCTGATCATTGCCACGCGCGCCGGAATCCCAAAGGCTTCGGCCGAGCGCGCGCTCTGAATGGCAATCTCTGCCAGATCCTCGGCGCTGGGGTCGGGGTTCACCGCGCAGTCGCCGTAGACCAGCACCTGCTCGGGCAGCAGCATGAAGAAGATCGATGACACCAAGTTGTAACCGGGGGCCGTCTTGATCAGCTGAAACGCCGGGCGAATGGTGTTGGCGGTGGTGTGAATGGCGCCAGACACCAGCCCGTCGACCTCATCTAGCGCCAGCATCATGGTGCCGAGCACCACGTTGTCTTCAAGCTGTTGCAGGGCCATGGGCTCGTTCAGCCCCTTGCCCTCGCGCAGCTTGACCATGGGAGCCACGTAGCGCTCGCGCACCTGATCCGGGTCGACGATCTGCAGGCCCTCGGGCAGGGCGATGTGCTGGGCGCGGGCTACCGCTTCAACCGACTCGCGTTTGGCCAGCAGGATGCAGTTGGCGATGCCCCGGCGCTGGCAGATGGCGGCGGCCTGCACTGTGCGCGGTTCGTCGCCTTCGGGCAGCACGATGGTCTTGGCGGCGTGCTGGGCCTGGCGCACCAGCTCGTAGCGGAACGCCGGCGGCGACATGCGCTTTTCGCGCGGTGTGTCGCAGCGTTTGGCCAGCCAGACATGGTCGATATGGCTGGCGACAAAGTCGGTCACCTTCTCGGCGCGCTCGCGGTCGTCGATCGGGATCTCGCGGTTCATGCGGTCGAGCTGGGTCGCGGTGGCGAAGGTGTCGGTCGGTACGCCGAGAATTGGCAGCCCCTGGTCCAGTGCCGGTTGGCACAGCTGGATGACGCGCGGGTTGGGCTCATAGCCGCCGGTCAGCAGCAGGCCGGCCAGCGGTGTGCCGGACAGCGAGGCGAGCGAGCTGGCGATGATGATGTCATCGCGATCACCCGGAGTGACAATCAGCGCGCCAGGGCGCAGCAGGTGAATGATGTTGGGCACCGTGCGGGAGCACAGCGCCATTTCCATCACCCGGCGTTGCTGCATGTCGCCGGCATGGAAGGTGGTAGCCCTGAGCAGCTCCGCGATGTCGGAGGTGCGTGGCGCGTTCAGCTCTTCTTGCCAGGGCACGCAGCCGATCAGTCGGAAGTCGTCGGTATCGAGCCGGCTGGAGGCCTCGCGCAGGCTCTGGGCAAAGTCCTTCAGGGTGCTCTTGAGCGTCGGGCGGTCAGGGATGTCGGCGCTGGTTTCGGTGGCCAGTGCCTTTACCTTGTTGATGATCACGCCCAGCACCTTCGGATGCTTGAGGCCGCCAAAGGTCTGGGCGTTGATCTCGATACGATCGGCCAGCGTGGCGAAGTCGTCACCGTCCGGGGCGGTTACCAGAATCACGTCCGCATCCAGGCTCTTGGCCAACTGCTGGTTGATCTGGCTGGCGTAGTTGCTTTGCCGGGTGGGGACCATGCCTTCTACTACGACAACGTCTGCCTCCAGGGCGGCCTGCTGATAGCGGCTGACAATCTCTTCCAGCACCTCGTCCAGCTCGCCCATGGCGAGCTGGTGCTCTACCTGGGACAGCGTCATCGCAGGCGGCGGCGTCAGGCCAAGGGTGCGGCTGATCAGCTCGCTGGAGCGCTCCGGGCCGTCGTCGCCCGGGTGTGGCTGAGCGATGGGCTTGAGAAAGTGCACCTTCAGGCCGGTGCGCTCCAGGGCGCGAATCAGGCCGAGGCTGGTGGAGGTAAGACCGACCCCAAAACCAGTGGGGGCGACAAAGAAAGTGTGCAGGCTCATGCCATTGGGCTCCTTGGCTGCGTGTCGAGCAGGGTGAGGCTCTCGTCGGCGATCTGGCGTTCCTCGTCGGTTGGTATCACCAGAATGGCCGGTGAGCCTTCGGCTTCCACCCGGCCAGCCTCGCCGCGCGGCAGCAGGCTGTTGCTGTCCGGATCCAGCTGCAGGCCCATGACGGCCAGATGCTTGACCGTCAGTGCGCGGGTCAGCGCGGAGTTCTCGCCAATGCCGCCGGTGAAGATCAGGCCGTCGATGCGCGGCAGCGCGACCGCCAGCCCGGCCAGCGAGCGGGCGAGGCGATAACAGAATACCTCGATCGCCAGCTGCGCGCCGCTGTGACCGTCGGCGCGGGCCTGTTCCAGCTCGCGCATGTCGTTGGACAACCCGGAGAGTCCGAGCAGGCCGCTTTCGCGGTTGAGCAGGTGCTCGATGCGCGGCAGGTCCCAGCCGAGTGTGCGCGCCAAGTGCGCGTGCAGGTTCGGGTCCACGTCACCGCTGCGGGTGCCCATGACCAAGCCCTCCAGCGGCGTCAGGCCCATGCTGGTATCCATGCTGCGACCATCCAGCACCGCGCAGCTGGAGCAGCCGTTGCCCAAGTGGGCGGTCAGCCAGGCGCCGGTGCCGCGCTCCTTGCCACAGAGCACGCTGGCCTGGTCGCTGACGTATTTGTGGCTGGTGCCGTGAAAGCCGTAGCGGCGCACACCGTGCACCGCGTACAGCTCGTCGGGCAGGGCGTAGCGAAAGGCGTGGGGCGGCATGCTCTGGTGGAAGGCCGTATCGAAGACAGCGAATTGCGGCGTGCCCGGTAGCAGCTTCAGGGCAGCGCGAATGCCGGTCAGGTTGGCCGGGTTGTGCAGCGGTGCCAGCGGTGCGTTGGCCTGGATGCCGGCAATCACCTCGTCATCGATCTGGCGCGCGCTGGTGAAGCGTTCGCCGCCGTGTACCACGCGGTGGCCCACCGCGCTGAGCGGCTGGTCCAGGTGGGAGTCCACCAGCGGTAGCAAGGCGTCCAGCGCGGCGAGGTGATCGGCACCGGACAGCTCCCGTTCCAGACCGTCCGAGGTGGACAGGCGGGCCTGGGCTGTATTCAGGCGCTCGGCGATCGCCTCGAAGATGGCGCCGGCGGTGTTCTCGCGGCGCAGGGCCACTTTGATGGAGGAGCTGCCCCCGTTAATGACCAGTACGAGGCGGTTTGTCATGGTACGAGCGAATTCCTTTCAGCCGAATCTGGAGTTATGGACCGCATTGAAGCCGGTGGGTTCGACCATCTTCCGGTGCCCCTCCTGTCGGGTCAAGCCGTGCGTTTCTGGGCTATAGCGCGTACACTTTGGGCTTGGGAAGCGCAGATTAATCAGCGCTTCCCCTGTTACCCCAAAACCACAGGAAAGAGATTATGCAGATTGCTGCCAACAAGGCCGTGTCCATCGACTACACCCTGACCAACGATGATGGCGAAGTGCTGGATTCGTCCGTCGGTGGTGCGCCGCTGGTCTACCTGCACGGTGCCGGCAACATCATTCCGGGTCTGGAAAAGGCGCTGGAAGGCAAGCAGAGCGGTGACGAGATCAAGGTGACTGTCGAGCCGGAAGAGGCTTACGGTGACTTCAATGCAGAGCTGATTGCGGTGCTGGGTCGCAATATGTTCGAAGGTGTCGACGAGCTGGAAGTGGGCATGCAGTTCCACGCCTCCGGCCCCGACGGCAGCATGCAGATCGTCACCATCAAGGCACTGGAAGGTGACGAAGTGACTGTCGATGGCAATCACCCGCTGGCTGGCGAGCGTCTGACCTTTGAAGTGAAGGTCGTTGAAGTGCGCGACGCCCAGGACGAAGAGATCGCTCACGGTCACGTCCACGGTGAAGGTGGTCATCAGCACTGATCGCTGATGCGCCAGAAAACCGGGCTCAGGCCCGGTTTTTTTGTATCTGCGGCTGGCTGTTCTGATAGTGCTTTATCACTAATATTTATGGTGTGTATTTATGGCTATCAGTCAAAGTTGACCGGTCGTATAGTGTTCGCATGAACGCTATCCAAGACAAACGCGCGCGCATTCTGGCCTCCGGCACCGCGGTCATGCTGCGCAAGGGCTACAACGGCACTGGAGTGCAGGAAATCACCCAGGGTGCCGGTGTACCCAAGGGGTCTTTCTATCACTACTTCGAAAGTAAGGAAGACTTTGCCATTCAGGCGCTGCACTACTACTACACGCCGCGTATCGAGCGTTTTGCCGATGCGTTGAGTGCGCCACAGCTGTCGCCGCGCGAGCGTATCCTGCGCTGTTACCGGGATCTGGTGGGGTATTTCGCCAATCAGGAGCAGCCTAGCCACCAGTGTTTTATCGGTAGCCTGTGTCACGAAATGGCAGAGGAGAGCCAACCCATCGGTTACGCTGCCAGCGCCATTCTGCAGCGCTCCAATCAGGTGTTGGCAGACTGCCTGTCCGAGGCGCAGGCTGCGGGCGAGATCGCTGCGGATCAGGACCCGGCCGCGCTGGCCGGCTTTGTCAGTGCCGCCTGGGAGGGGGCGCTGCTGCGTATGAAGGCCGACCGTCAGATCGGTCCCTTGCGCGTGTTCATTCAGCAGCTGGAGCGCTTGCTGCAGCCTTGAAAACCATTCCATAAAGACAAGACGACTGGTCAGCTTGCAGGTTGACAAGCGTTCTGGTCAGTCCCTTTCAGGAGAGTATGTATGTCCACAACCGTAACCCCGCTGTTCAAGCCCTTCACCCTGGGCAATCTGGCGCTGTCCAATCGCATCGTGATGGCGCCGATGACCCGCAACTTCTCGCCCAAGGGCGTGCCGAATCAGGCAGTGGTCGATTACTACCGTCGCCGTGCCGAATCCGGTGTGGGCCTGATCATTACCGAAGGCACCGTGGTTGATCACGCGGCGGCCAACGGCTACCCGAACGTGCCCCACTTCTACGGTGAAGACGCGCTGGCCGGCTGGAAGCAGGTTGTTGATGCGGTGCACGCCGCCGGTGGCAAGATTGCACCGCAGCTGTGGCACGTCGGCAACGTCCGTCGCCTCGGCACCGAGCCGAATGGTGACGTGCCCGGCTACGGCCCGATGGAAAAGCAGAAAGATGGCAAGGTGCTGGTCAAGGGTATGACTCAGCAGGATATCGATGACGTGGTTGCGGCCTTTGCCAAGGCTGCCAAGGATGCCAAGGACGTGGGCTTTGACGCCATTGAACTGCACGGTGCCCACGGTTACCTGATCGATCAGTTCTTCTGGGAAGGCACTAACCAGCGCGAAGATCAGTACGGCGGCAGCATGGAGAACCGTGGTCGCTTCGCGGTCGAGATCATCAAGGCCGTGCGCGCGGCTGTGGGTGCCGACTACCCGATCATCTTCCGCTTCTCCCAGTGGAAGCAGCAGGATTACACCGCACGTCTGGCGCCGACTCCCGAGCTGCTGGAGCAGTTCCTGACACCGCTGTCTGACGCTGGCGTGGACATCTTCCACTGCTCGCAGCGTCGCTTCTGGGAGCCGGAGTTCGAAAGCTCCGAGCTGAACCTGGCTGGCTGGACCCGCAAGATCACCGGCAAGCCGTGCATCACTGTTGGCAGCGTCGGCCTGGACGGCGAGTTCCTGCAGTTCATGGTCAACACCGACAAGGTGGCCCAGACCGCCAATATCGACGGCCTGCTGGAGCGTCTGGATGCGGACGAGTTTGATCTGGTCGCCGTTGGTCGTGCGCTGCTGGTAGATCCGCAGTGGGCTGACAAGGTACGCGAAGGTCGCTTTGACGATATCGCTCCGTTCAGCCGCGACGCGCTCAAGACCCTGGTCTGAGCCGTCGTATCAGGCAGTCCGGGCTACTTGCTCGGCACTGCCTGTGCCAACGCAGGCTGCCGCCCGGCGGCCTGCAGCAGGTAGCGCTCAAAGCGCTGCACGATGCTGCTCCAGTCCAATTGGCAGGCCCGATGCCGCGCATGCAGGCGGATACTGCGCCGCCCCTCCCTGTCTGCCGTTAGCCATTGCAGATTCTCGATAAATACCCGGTCATGGGCCACGGGCGCCAGACTGCCGCTGTACCTATCCTGAATGTGCTGGTGAGCTGCCGCCGTATCAAAGGCGCAGACTGCCAGGCCCGAGGCCATGGCTTCGGTCACCACGTTGCCAAAGGTTTCGGTCAGGCTGGGGAAGACGAAGATATCGGCGCTGGCGTAGGCTGCTGCCAGCGGCTCGCCGGTCAGTGCGCCAGTAAACACGGCGTGGGGTAGGCGGCGTTGCAGTTCAGCGCGGGCCGGGCCGTCGCCGACAATCACCAGATGCAGTTTGCGGCCGCTGGTGTCCTGGGTGCTGACCTGGTCCCAGGCCTCGGCCAGCAGCGCCAGGTTTTTCTCTGGCGACAGGCGGCCCACATGCAGCATCACCAGATCGTTGTCGGCGGCGCCCCAGGTGCTGCGCAGCTCGCTGCTGCGGTGCGCGGGATGGAAGCGCCTGCAATCAACGCCGCGACCAAGCAGGCACAGGTTGTTCACGCCCAGGCGGCTCAGCTCGCGTTGTTGCGTCGAGCTGGCGACCAGCGTGCTCAACGTCTGGTTGTGAAACCAGCGCAGATAGCGCATGGCGGGCCCGTGCAGCAGCCCGAGATGGAAGTGGTCGCTGTACTGCTGGAAGTTGGTATGAAAGCCGCTGATGACCGGAATCTGCAAGCGCCGCGCGACGCGCAGCGCGGACCAGCCCAGCGGGCCCTCGGTCGCCAGATAGACGGCATCCGGGCGTTCGCGCTGCCACAGGCGACGCAACTGGTGGCCGGCCGGCAGCCCCCATTGCAGGCTGGCGTAGCCGGGGATCGGCATACCGCGTACACGGCGTTCCAGCAGGTCGCCCTGCCTGTCGCTGCCCGGGCGCTCGTCGGCCAGTGCCGGGCGTACCAGTTGCACGCGGTGCTGGCGCGCGAGCAGGCCACTGCACAGCTGGCCAAGGGTGTTGGCGACGCCGTTGATCTGCGGGGGATAGGTTTCAGTGACCAGTGCGAAGCAGCGGCCGGGCGAGTCTGGTATGGTCATGCTCCGAGTATGGACAGCCGCCATGATCGGAGCGTGACATCTTTATGACGCTTTTATGATGCTTGCTGCTCGCGCTCGCGTACCCACAGCAGGGTAGAGGCTGCCACGGCGGTCGGCATCACCAGCAGGTTGACCAGCGGAATCAGCATGCCGACATACACCGGCAGGCCAAAGCCCAGCGACAGGCTGCGGCGCGTCTGCATCCAGCGCAGCATGTCGCGAAAACCGACCTTGTCGTTATCAGCCTGATAGTCGATGTACTGCACCGCCATCATCCATACGCCAAAGGCCAGCAGCAGCGGGGAGGCGATCAGGTTCACCACCGGAATCAACGTAAGCAGCAACAGTGCCACCATGCGTGGCAGGTAGTAGAGCAGCTTGCGCAGCTCGCGGCCGACGCTGTGCGGAACCAGCATGGCGATGTCGCGCCAGCCGGTCGGCGGACTGACCTCGTTGCGCTCCTGTTCGGCGATTTTCTCCGCCAGAATGCCGTAAAACGGCGAGGCGATGATGTTGGCGACCACGCTGAAGCCAAAAAACAGCACCAGCAGGACCACCAGGGCAAACAGCGGCCACAGCAGCCATTCGACAAAGGCGGCCCAGTCCGGCAGCTGCGGCATCAGGCGCGTCATCCACAGATCGAATTGCTGAATGCCCCAGCCGATCAGTGCGCTGAACAGGATCAGATTCAGTACCAGCGGGATCAGCACAAAGCGCCGCAGGCCCGGTTGATGCAGGGTGCGCCAGCCTTCTTTGAGGTAGTCGGGG
Organism: Pseudomonas abyssi; assembly: GCF_003444685.1. Lineage (NCBI taxonomy): Bacteria > Pseudomonadati > Pseudomonadota > Gammaproteobacteria > Pseudomonadales > Pseudomonadaceae > Pseudomonas > Pseudomonas abyssi. The sequence continues at coordinate 299,547 of NZ_LMAZ01000001.1, forward strand.
CCGCGCATGAGGTCGGTTACGTGCTTCATTGTGCCTGATCCTGGAAGGGAGTTTTCGTGCAGAATTGTGCAGTGCCTAGCCGGGCACTATAGGGGTAAACTATTTGGCTGATACAGTCTTTGCAATGTCCTAATGTGTCCGAGCGCCTTAAGCTGCGCTCCATTGTCCTGGAGAATGGGATGAGCGTTCTGGTAAACCGTGCGGCGCCGGATTTTGTCGCGCCGGCCGTGCTGGCCGATGGCAGCATCGTTGATGCCTTTGACTCAAGCAGTCTGCGTGGTCGTTATGTGGTCATGTTTTTCTGGCCGCTGGATTTCACCTTTGTCTGCCCCTCGGAAATCATTGCGCACAACAATCGCATGGACAAATTCCGCGCGCTGGGGGTTGAGGTGGTGGGGGTATCCATTGACTCGCAGTTCACCCACTTTGCCTGGCGCAATACGCCGGTGGAGCAGGGTGGTATCGGACCGGTGGATTTCACCATGGTCGCCGATGTGCGACATGAGATTACCCGTGCCTACGGCATCGAACATGAGGATGGGGTGGCGTTGCGTGCCTCCTTCCTGATTGATCGTGCGGGTATCGTGCAGCATCAGGTGGTGAACAATCTGGCGCTGGGCCGTGAAGTGGATGAGATGATCCGCTTGGTCGAGGCGCTGCAGTTCACCGAAGAGCACGGCGAGGTCTGCCCGGCCGGCTGGCGCAAGGGGCAGAAGGGTATGCAGGCCAGTGCCGCAGGCGTTGCCAGCTATCTGGCGGAGCATGCCAGCGAGCTGTGATCGAATTCGTTTTTGGGGCGGTCACGTTGTTCCGGGGACCCCTTACCCCTGACTGCCCGTTTTATTACTGCCGCCAGTACGCTGGCGAATTGGGAGGTTTACATGTCTGAAGTGCGTCACGCCCGTCTGATCATCCTCGGCTCCGGCCCTGCTGGCTACAGCGCTGCAGTCTACGCTGCGCGCGCCAACCTCAAGCCGCTGCTGATCACCGGGATGCAGATGGGCGGTCAGCTGACCACGACCACCGAGGTGGACAACTGGCCGGGCGACGTCGAAGGCCTGCAGGGTCCGGACCTGATGGAGCGGATGCGCAAGCATGCCGAACGCTTTGAGACCGAGATCCAGTTTGACCACATCAACAAGGTCGATCTGACCAGCCGCCCGCTCAAGCTGTGGGGCGACAGCGGCGAGTATCAGTGCGATGCACTGATCATCGCCACCGGTGCGTCGGCTCGCTACCTCGGTCTGCCCTCTGAAGAGGCCTTTATGGGCAAGGGCGTGTCTGCCTGCGCGACCTGTGACGGGTTCTTCTATCGTAATCAGGACGTCTCGGTGGTGGGTGGCGGCAACACGGCGGTTGAAGAGGCCCTGTACCTGGCCAATATCGCCAAGAAGGTGACCCTGGTGCATCGCCGTGACAGCTTCCGCGCCGAGAAGATTCTGGTCGACAAGCTGATGGCCCGTGTCGCTGAAGGCAAGATCGAGCTGAAACTCAACGCCACGCTGGACCAGGTGCTGGGTGACGACAGTGGCGTGACCGGCATGCGCATCGCCCTGAACGGCGGCGGCACTGAGGACATCGCCCTGGCAGGTGTCTTTATTGCCATCGGCCACACACCCAATACCGGCCTGTTCGAAGGGCAACTGGAGATGAAAGACGGCTACCTGAAAATCAACAGCGGCACTGAAGGTAATGCCACTCAGACCAATATTCCGGGGGTGTTTGCCGCAGGCGATGTCGCCGACCACGTTTACCGTCAGGCGATCACCTCTGCTGGTGCTGGCTGCATGGCGGCGCTGGATGCGGAGCGGTTCCTCGACGAGCTGTAATCTGATGGTCCGAAACCCCGCCTCGACGGTCGCGTCGAGGCGGGGTTTTTGCTTGGCAGGAGGCGGGGTAAATGGAAGAGTGGATCATGGTGATCGGGCTGACGCTGATGGCTGGCATGGCGATGCCGGCGGGAGCCCTGCTGGCCGGCGTGGAGTCCATCCGACCCAATTGGCTGGATGAAGAGCGTCGCCACGGCATTATCGCCTTCGGTGGTGGGGCTTTGTTGTCGGCGGTGGCGCTGGTGCTGGTGCCCGAGGGGATCGAGGTGCTGTCGCCCGCCAGTTCCGCATTCTGGTTTGTCCTTGGCGGAGCGGCCTTCATGGGGCTGGATCTGCTGCTTTATCGCATCAACACCCCGGCCAGTCAGTTGGCCGCCATGCTGTCCGACTTTATTCCCGAGTCCATCGCCCTTGGCGCCGCCTTCGCCGCTGGGGGTTCCGGTGGGGTGCTGCTGGCCTGCCTGATGATGCTGCAGAATCTGCCTGAAGGCTTTAACGCCTGTCGTGAGCTGCGTGCCAGTACCCACTACGCTGTGCGCAGGGTAACCGCGCTGTTTGCCCTCATGGCCTTGCTTGGCCCGCTGTGTGGCCTGCTCGGCTACGGCTGGCTGGCGCAATTCCCGAGCGTTGTTGCGGGGGTAATGCTGTTCGCCGCCGGCGGTATCTGCTATTCAGTATTTCAGGACATCGCGCCGCAGGCGAAGATTGATCGTCACTGGGCGCCGCCCATGGGCGCGGTGCTCGGTTTTGTGCTGGGGATGGTCGGTCATCAGTTGACGATGGCCTGAGCCTGCCAGCGTTTACCGGTCGCCTCTGTCCCTCTGCGGTGACGGCGGTAACCTCACTGAAAAGGAATATCGTTATGAAAACCCTCTCTGCCCTGGCCGCCGCTGGTCTGCTTGTGGTCGCTGGCAACGCTGCTGCCAGCAGCTTCGTCGGCACCACCGATACCATCGGCTCTTCGCTTGCTAATAGCGTAGAAGGCACCAGTGATGCCTCCACTGGCGGCAACAACAAGGTGGTCATGCAGGCGCGTGATGATGCCGCCAGCTTTGTTGCCAGCAACGGCGCGATTCGTGGTGTTCAGCTGGAAGCGGCGCTGCAGCAGCTGCGTGCGCAGCAACCGGGCCTGGAGGCCAGTGACATGCAGCTGGCCGAGGATATTCTCGCCCAGTGAGCAGTTCGCGCCGCAGCGCTGTGTACCTCGTGCGCATGACGCTGCGGTTGCTGCTGTTGCTGTTGCTGGCAACGCCGGCCTCTGCCGCTCTGCGGTTTGTTGCCGAGCTGGATGGGCTGGATGCTGCCGAGAGTGCATTCACAGGTGAGCTGACGCGCGCTGCGCAGGCGTCCTTGCCGCCGCAGTTAAAGGCGCAGCTGGATGTGGCTGTGCCGCTGGCCTGGTCTGCGGGGCTGCCGGCAGGCGTCAGCGGGCGTGCTACGGCGGGTGGTCGCCTGCAGCTTGATCGGCGTCTGCTGCAGCAGCGTGACCAGGCATTGGCCCTGTGCACGCTGCTGCACGAGGTGATACATCTGTACGACCGTCTCGGCCCGCCAGCCAGGCTGCGCTGGTACTGCGGCGCTCGCCTGCAGACGCAGGGCGCAGTAGGGTTGCCGGCGGGGTGCCGCGGGCAGGGCGAGCGGCGTTTTCGCCTGAGTGATGATCCGCGCCTGTTGGATCTGGCCGGCTGGCCGCAGCGGGTGGCTTCGCGTGGTGAGCGAGAAGCGGCCAATGATCAGGTGTTGCGCTCCCCGGATGCCTATGAGCTGGATAGCCCCGCCGAATTTGTCGCCGTCAACGCAGAGTACTTTCTGCTGGACCCGGATTACGCCTGCCGCCGGCCGGCGCTGCACGCCTACTTCACTGCGCACTTTGAAGGCTGGTCGCCGGAGGCGGCTGCCTGTGCCGACAGCTATCCCTATCTGAATGCCGCCAGCGGCCCCGATCAGCCCGTGGTTGGCTGGCTTGATCCGGAGCGTATCTATGCCGTGCATTACCTGCTGGCTGAGCCTAACGAGGAGTGGGCGAGCCGCTGGGGGCACAGCATGCTGCGGCTGGTGGTCTGCGCGCCGGGTCGTGTGCGCGGTCCGGACTGCATGCTCGATCTGGACCAGCACTTGGTGCTGTCTTTCCGCGCCTTCGTCCAGGACGTGCAGCTATCGCACTGGGACGGGCTGGTAGGGAATTATCCTTCCCGCCTGTTCATGCTGCCGCTGGCTCAAGTGGTGGATGAATATACCAAGCTTGAGCTGCGCGCCTTGCGTTCCGTGCCCCTGTTGCTGAGCCGAGAGCAGATTGCCGGCGTGGCGCAGCAGAGCGCCATGCTGCACTGGAGCTATGACGGGCGTTACTACTTTGTCAGCAATAACTGTGCAGTTGAGACACTCAAGCTGTTACGCACCGGGACCGACAGCCCAAAGCTGCTGGATCTCGACAGTCAGACGCCGATAGGGCTGCTGCAGGCGCTGCAGGCGCGGAGCATGGCTGATGCCAGCGTACTGGGTGACCCGGCCGAGGCGCTGCGGCTGGGCTATCGCTTTGATTCCTATGCCGAGCGTTACCGGCAGATATTCCAGCCGCTGCGCGCCGAGCTGGGCTTGCCTGCCGAGGAGGTCGAACACTGGCTGGCACTGCCGCCCGCCGAGCGCCGGCCCTGGTTTGCTGCTGCGGATCTGCGCGCGAGCGCCGGCTTGTTGTTGCTGGAGCAGGCCGCCGTGCGACGGGAGCTGCTGGCCGCACAGCACAGTCTCAAACTGCGCTATCTGGACGGCGACGCGGAGGAGGCCATGCGTGAGGCCGGTGACCTGATTGGTCAGTTGCTGCTGGAGCGCGGTTTTCTCAGTCGACCGGCTGATCTCCTGCCCGAGGGTTACGGGTTGCCGCAAGCACGCGAGTGGCAAATGCTGGAAGCACGTTCGCAGCAGCGAGGCGCAGCGTTGCTGCAGCTGGAAAAGAGGCTGGACGCGGCATTGCCGGCGCTGCTGTCTGCTGCCCAGCAGGCACGCTTGCAGGGCGGGCAGGATAATCTGCAGCTGTTACGCGAACGCATCAAGGCGCTGAGAGGTGAGCAATAGTCAGGGGGATGGCTCCATTCACAGAACGCGAATGGTGCCCCGAGGGAGAATCGAACTCCCACTCTGTTACCAGAAACGGATTTTGAATCCGTCGCGTCTACCAATTCCGCCATCGGGGCTTGCCGGGCGCAGTGGCTGCGCAAGACAGGCGCGGAGTATAAGGAGCCGGGATGGCTGTGGTCAATCCTGTTGGCGACTGACAGATCGCGAATGTGGTGGTTTTCCGCTACTATAGCGGCCCTTTTTTCTGCCATTTCGGATCCGCTTGCCGCATGCGCCTCAGTGATTTTGATTTTGAGCTGCCCGACGACCTGATCGCCCGCCACCCGCTGGCCGAGCGGCGTGGCAGCCGTTTGCTGTGTCTGGACGGGCCAAGCGGCACGCTTGAACACCGTCTGTTCGTGGACCTGCTGGAATACCTGCGCCCGGGTGACCTGATGGTGTTCAACAATACGCGGGTCATTCCGGCGCGGTTATTTGGTCGCAAGGCCACGGGCGGCGCGCTGGAAGTCTTGGTCGAGCGGGTGCTGGATGAATATCGGGTGCTGGCGCATATTCGTTCCAGCAAGTCGCCCAAGCCCGGCAGCCAGATTGTGATTGATGGCGGCGCCGAGGCCGAGATGGTCGCCCGGCATGATGCCTTGTTCGAGCTGCGCTTTGCCGAGCCGGTGCTGCCGCTGCTGCAGCGCGTTGGTCATATGCCGCTGCCGCCCTATATCGATCGTCCTGATGAGGATGCCGATCGCGAGCGCTATCAGACGGTTTATGCCAAGCGCGAAGGCGCGGTGGCAGCGCCCACTGCCGGCCTGCACTTTGATCAGCCGCTGCTCGATGCCATCGCCGGGCTGGGTGTGGAAACCGCCGAGGTGACCCTGCACGTTGGCGCCGGTACCTTTCAGCCGGTGCGCGTCGAGAAGATTGAAGACCATGTCATGCATCAGGAGTGGCTGGAGGTCTCGCCTGAGGTGGTGGCGGCGGTCGAGGCCTGCAAGGCGCGGGGCGGGCGGGTGATTGCCGTGGGCACCACCAGCGTGCGCTCGCTCGAGTCGGCAGCGCGCGACGGTGAGCTCAAGCCCTTCAGTGGCGATACCGACATCTTTCTGTATCCCGGTCGGCCGTTCCATGTGGTGGATGCGCTGGTCACCAACTTTCATTTGCCCGAGTCGACGCTGCTGATGCTGGTGTCGGCCTTTGCCGGGTACCCGGAAACCATGGCCGCCTACCGTGCAGCCGTGGCCGAGAAGTACCGTTTCTTCAGCTACGGTGATGCCATGTTCATCACCCGCAACCCGGCCCCGACCGGCCCTGAGGTATCGTCATGAGTCATATGTCCTTTGAACTGCTTGCCACCGATGGCAAGGCGCGCCGCGGGCGTCTGACCTTTCCGCGCGGGGTGGTGGAAACCCCGGCGTTTATGCCGGTGGGCACTTACGGCACGGTCAAGGGTATGTTGCCGCGTGACATCGAGGCCATTGGCGCGCAAATCATCCTCGGTAACACCTTCCATCTGTGGCTGCGCCCGGGTACCGAGGTGATCAGCAAACACGGCGACCTGCATGACTTCATGCAGTGGCAGGGGCCGATTTTGACCGACTCTGGCGGCTTTCAGGTGTTTAGCCTTGGCGCCATGCGCAAGATCAAGGAGGAGGGGGTGTACTTCTCTTCGCCGGTTGACGGTGCCAAGGTGTTCATGGGGCCGGAAGAGTCGATGCAGGTCCAGCGCGCGTTGGGCTCAGACATCGTGATGATCTTCGACGAATGCACGCCTTACCCCGCTGACGTCGATACCGCGCGCCGCTCCATGGAGCTGTCGCTGCGCTGGGCCAAACGTTCCAAGCAGGCGCATGGTGACAATCCCTCGGCACTGTTCGGCATTATCCAGGGCGGCATGCACGAAGAGTTGCGTCTGCGCTCGCTCGAAGGGCTGAGCGAGATCGGTTTTGACGGTCTGGCCATTGGCGGTCTGTCGGTCGGCGAGCCGAAGGAAGAAATGATCCGCGTACTGGATTTTCTGCCCGGCCACATGCCGCCGGAAAAACCTCGTTACCTGATGGGAGTAGGCAAGCCCGAAGATCTGGTGGAAGGTGTGCGTCGCGGCGTGGACATGTTCGATTGCGTGATGCCCAGCCGCAATGCGCGCAACGGGCATCTGTTCACCGAGGCGGGCGTGATCAAGATTCGCAACGCGGTGCACCGCCATGACGAGTCGCCGCTGGACCCCGCATGCGATTGCTATACCTGCCAGCACTTCTCCCGCGCCTATCTGCATCACCTGGACAAGTGCGGCGAAATGCTGGGCAGCATGCTCAATACCATCCATAACCTGCGGCATTATCAGCGGCTTATGGCAGGTTTGCGCGGTGCCATCCAACAGGGTACATTGAGCGCCTTTGTGGATAACTTCTACGCCAAACTGGGCCGGCCGGTACCGCCGCTGGAGCCCTGAGCGTCCGCGGATGTGATCAGCGCAGCTCGGCGCTTGAATAGTGTCCGAAGCGCCCCCATAACCGATTTTTCGCAGTTCAATAACAGGAGCGTCACATGAGCTTTTTCATCCCCGCCGCCATGGCACAGTCAGCAGGCGGAGCCGCACCGGCGGGTTCCGGTTTCGAGTGGATTTTTCTGATCGGCTTCGTGGTCATCTTCTATCTGATGATCTGGCGCCCGCAGGCCAAGCGCGCCAAGGAGCACAAGAATCTGCTGGCCGGTCTGTCCACAGGTGATGAAGTGGTAACCGGCGGTGGCATCCTGGGTAAAGTGAAAAAGGTGACCGACGAGTTCGTGGTACTGGAAGTCGGCGACAGCCAGGAACTGAAGTTCCAGAAAGGCTCGATCGTGGCTGTGCTGCCCAAGGGCACGCTGAAAGCCATCTAATCCCCTCGTAGACCTCCGTTCCGGGCGCCGATCAGGCGCCCGGACTGCTTCAGGCCCTGATATGCTCAATCGTTACCCCCTCTGGAAATACCTGCTGATCGTGGCCGTGCTGGCGCTGGGCCTGATCTATGCAATGCCCAACCTGTATCCGGATGATCCGGCCATTCAGATTTCCGGCGCCAGCTCCACGCTGGAAATCCAGCAGTCCGATCTCGACCGTATCGAGCAGGCGCTGGCCGCCGCCAACCTGCCGACCAAAGGCACGGAGCTCGGCACCAATGGCCGCTCAGGCCTGGTGCGTCTGGTCAATCGCGCTGATCAGCTGAAGGCGCAGGATGTGGTGCGCGACGCGCTGGGGCGCGATTATGTGGTGGCGCAGAATCTGGCGCCGACCACGCCCGAGTGGCTGAGCAATATCGGTGCTGGTCCAATGACGCTGGGCCTGGACTTGTCCGGTGGTGTGCACTTCCTGCTGCAGGTGGACATGGATAAGGCCATTGAGTCGCGGGTTAACGTCTACCAGAGCGAGATTCGCGGCCTGATGCGTACCGAGGGCCTGCGCTATCGCAGTCTGCCAACCCAGGGCAACACCCTGCAGTTTGGCTTTGCTGATGAAGATCAGCGCAGCGAGGCGCGCCGCCTGATTACCCGGCAGTACAATCAGTTCACGCTGGAAACTGCCGAGCGTCAGGAGCAATACGTTCTGCAGCTGACGCTGACCGAGGCTGAGATTGCCGCCATTCGCGATTACGCGGTGAACCAGAACCTGACCACCGTACGCAACCGGGTTAACGAATTGGGTGTGGCCGAGCCGCTGGTGCAGCGTCAGGGTGCTGATCGCATCGTGGTCGAGTTGCCGGGCGTGCAGGACACTGCCGAGGCCAAGCGCGTACTGGGCAAGACCGCCAACCTGGAGTTTCGTCTGGCTGCCGAGCCGGACGCGCCCCGTGCGACCACCGAGTCCTTTCCCTTCCGTAGCAGCGAAGGACGCGTCGCAGACGTCGAGCGCAGCATCATCATTACCGGTGACCAGGTTACCGATGCGCAAGCCAACTACGACGAAAACGGTCGCCCGCAGGTCAACATCAACCTCGACAGTCACGGCGGCGAGCTGATGAACCGCGCCACGCGCAGCAACATTGGGCGCGGCATGGCGGTGCTGTTTATCGAGCAGCGTCAGATCAGTCGTACGGTTACCGAAGAGGTTGATGGCGTGATGCAGGAGGTCGAGGTTCCGGCCTTTGTCGAAGAGAAGTCGATCATCAGTCTGGCGACCATTCAGAGCGCGCTGGGTACCCAGTTCCGCATTACCGGTCTGGATTCGCCGGCCGAGTCTTCCGAACTGGCGCTGCTGCTGCGTGCCGGTGGTCTGGCGGCGCCCATGCACTTTGTCGAAGAGCGCACCATCGGCCCGAGCCTGGGGGCAGAAAACATTGCCAAGGGTGTGACCGCGACCCAGGTCGGCTTTATCGCCGTGCTGGTGTTCATGATCATCATCTACCGCGCCTTTGGTGTGTTTGCCAGCATCGCCTTGAGCTTCAACCTGATCCTGCTGATTGCGTTGATGTCCATGTTGGGGGCTACCCTCACGCTGCCGGGTATCGCCGGTATCGTGCTGACGCTGGGTATGGCGGTCGACGCCAACGTGCTGATCTTCTCGCGTATCAGGGAAGAGATATTTAACGGCATGTCGCCCCAGCGTGCGGTGCACGAAGGTTTCGACAAGGCCTTCTCGGCGATTATCGACGGCAACCTGACGACCCTGCTGGTGGGTGTGATTCTGTTCGCCATGGGCTCGGGGCCGATCAAGGGCTTTGCCGTCACCCTGTCGCTGGGGATCGTGACCTCGATGTTCAGTGCCATTATGGTGACCCGCGCCATGGTCAACCTGGCCGTTGGCGGTCGCGATGTGAAGAAGCTGTGGCTCTGAGGAATACGCAATGAACATCAATAGAACTATCAATTTCCTCGGCCTGCGCAAGTTCTTCTTTGGCGTAGCTGTCGTGCTGATGATTGCCTCGCTGGGCAGTCTGGTCGTCAAGCAGCTGAATCTGGGCTTGGACTTCACCGGCGGTGCGCTGGTTGAGCTTAACTACAGTGAAGCGGCTGACCTGGAAGATATTCGTCTTACCCTGCGTGAAAACGGCTGGGACGACGCGGTTGTGCAGAACTTTGGCGCTTCCACCGATGTGCTGATCCGGTTGCCCAGTGATGACCCGAATCTGGGTAATCAGGTGGCGGACATGGTCAAGCGCGCCGAAGGTGGCGAGGTCGTGGTCAAGCGAGTCGAGTTTATCGGGCCGCAGGTCGGTGAGGAGCTGCGTGACCAGGGCGGCCTGGGCATGCTGCTGGCCATTGGCGGCATTCTGCTTTATGTGTCCCTGCGCTTTCAGATGAAGTTTGCAGTCGCGGCCATTCTGGCTCTGGTGCACGACGTGATCTTCACCCTGGGGTTCTTTGCCTTCTTCGGTTTGTCCTTCGACTTGACCGTACTGGCAGCCCTGCTGGCGGTGATTGGTTACTCGTTGAACGACACTATCGTGGTGTTTGACCGTGTTCGCGAGAATATCCGGGCGATGCGGCATACCGATCTGGTGGAGATCATCAACGTCTCCACCACCCAGACCCTGGGGCGGACGCTGGCAACCTCGTTCTCGACCATTCTGGTGCTGCTGGCGCTGTTCTGGTTTGGTGGCGAGAATATCCATGGCTTCGCGACCGCGCTGTTGATCGGCGTGGGTGTGGGCACCTACTCGTCCATCTATGTGGCTGGCGGCCTGCTGGTGACGATGAAGCTCACCCGCGAAGACCTGATCCCGCCGCAGGTGGAAGAGGCGGTCGACGAAAGGCCCTGAGCGCAGGCGTTGCCTGCGCAGCTGCAAGCTGCAAGCTGCAAGCTGCAAGAAAACCCGTGCCGGAACTGAATCCGGCGCGGGTTTTTGCTTTTCTGGGTGGCTTGAAGCTTGCGGCTTGTAGCTTGCAGCTCAAAAAAAGGCCCACACCGGTCAGGATGTGGGCCTCTTTGTTCTGCCCCGTACGGCCAGCTTGCCGCTTGAGGCTTACAGCTTGTAGCTTGTCTATTTACATCTTCATGCTGGGCGTCAGGTGCGGCTGGATGGCGGTCAGCACGGCCTTGAAGCATTTGGGGTTGCCGGCAACGATCTGACCCTTCTCCAGGAACTGGTGGCCACCGTTGAAGTCGCTGCACAGACCGCCTGCTTCCTGAATCAGCAGGGCGCCGGCGGCCATATCCCACTCGGCCAGGCCGAATTCCCAGAAGGCGTCAAAACGGCCTGCGGCCACGTAGGCCAGATCGAGGCTGGCGGCGCCGGCCCGGCGGATACCGGCGGTCTGGCCGACCAGGCTGCGGAACATGCCCAGGTAGTTGTCCAGTGAGTCAATCTGGTTGGCGCGGAACGGGAAGCCGGTGCCCAGCAGCGCGCCGTCCAGGGTCTTGCGGGTGCTGACGCGCAGGCGGCGACCGTTCAGCGCTGCACCGCGACCGCGGCTGGCGGTGAATTCTTCCTGACGGATCGGGTCCAGCACCACGGCGTGCTCAGTGCGACCTTTTACGCGGCAGGCGATGCTGACAGCAAAGTGCGGTACGCCGCGAATGAAGTTGGTGGTGCCGTCCAGTGGGTCAATGATCCAGACGGTGTCGGCGCCGTCGCCGTGGCCAGGTTGGAAGCCGCTTTCCTCCGCCTGGATGCTGTGGTCAGGGTAGGCCTTGCGCAGTTGGCTGATGATGGCCTGCTCGGCGGCGCGATCCACTTCCGACACATAATCGCGCGCGTCCTTTTCGTCCACGGTGAGCACATCAAGGCGTTCCATGGAACGGTAAATGAGCTCTCCTGCGCTGCGCGCGGCACGCAGGGCGATATTCAGCATGGGCTGCATAGGGCTATGTCTCTGTCGGGGGAATGATGAAAAGCCGGAAATTGTAGCAGAAGTGTAGGTGAACAGAAATGGATCATGGCTATCGCAGCAAGGCTTTTGTAAGATGCAGGGTCCATTTTCTGGCGTGAAGGGTCCGCTGTGCTTAATAACGTGCGTGTGGTGTTGGTCAACACCAGTCATCCCGGCAACATTGGCGGCGCCGCCAGGGCCATGAAGAATATGGGGTTGAATCAGCTGGTGCTGGTCGATCCGGTGCGCTTTCCGGACCCTGACGCCAACTCTCGCGCATCGGGCGCGGATGATCTGCTGAGTAATGCGCGGATTGTCGCGACCCTGGATGAGGCTATTGCCGACTGCACCTTGGTCATGGGTACCAGTGCGCGAGATCGCCGTATCCCCTGGCCCGTGGTTGACCCGCGTGAGGCGGCGGATCTGGTGCTGGATCAGTCGGCGCTGCCCGAGGCGCAGATTGCGCTGGTCTTCGGTCGCGAGGACTCGGGGCTGACCAGTGACGAGCTGCAGCGCTGTCAGTATCACGTACATATTCCTTCCATGCCTGATTTCAGCTCGCTGAATCTGGCTGCGGCGGTGCAGGTGCTGGCTTATGAGCTGCGCATGCAGGGGCTGCAGCGCGAGGGCGCACCGACCAAGATGCACAAGGTCGAGACCACGGCGGTCTTTAATGAAATTCCGGCGACGGCGGGGGAGTTGGAGCAGTTTTATCAGCATCTGGAGCAGGTGCTGGTTGAAATCGGCTTCCATGACCCTCAGAAACCACGGCAGCTGTTGCCGCGTTTGCGTCGCCTCTACGGGCGGGTGCACCTTAATCGGATGGAAATGAACATCCTGCGTGGCATCTTGACCGAAACCCAAAAAGCCATCGGCGTAAAAGCGGCCGGTGAGCGGAGATCCTGACCATGTTTGCTCGGATGAAAGAAGATATCGCCAGCGTATTCCACCGTGACCCTGCCGCGCGCAACACGCTGGAAGTGCTGACCTGCTATCCCGGCTTGCATGCGGTCTGGCTACACCGTGTGGCGCATGCGCTGTGGGTGCGCCGTGCCTTTTTGCTGGCGCGTATGGTCTCGCACCTGGCGCGCTGGCTGACCGGGATCGAAATTCACCCTGGCGCCCAGATCGGTCGCCGCTTTTTTATCGACCACGGCTTTGGTGTGGTGATCGGTGAAACCACCGAAATCGGCGACGATGTCACGCTCTATCAGGGCGTGACCCTGGGTGGCACGAGCTGGGATCAGGGTAAACGTCACCCAACGCTGGAAGACGGTGTGGTCGTGGGCGCCGGTGCCAAGGTGCTCGGGCCTTTCACGGTCGGAGCGGGTGCCAAGATCGGCTCCAACGCGGTGGTCACCAAGGCGGTGCCGGCCGGTGCCACGGCGGTGGGTATTCCGGGGCGGATTATTCCCAAAGAGCCGGAGCCTGAGGCCAAGACAGAGCAGCAGGTCAAGCGTGAGGCGATGGCCGAGAAGCTGGGCTTTGATGCCTATGGTGTGAGTCGCGACATGCCGGATCCGGTGGCTCGTGCCATCGGTCAGATGCTCGACCATATGCATGCGGTGGACAGCCGACTGGAGGGCATGTGCAAGGCGCTCAGCGAGCTGGGCAGTGACTACTGCGCCAAAGAATTGCCAACCCTGGGTGGCGAGGATTTCGAGTTGCTGAAGGATGAGTCGCAACCGTCGGTTGAAGTGGACGCTGCCAGCGACAGCAAGGCCTGAGGTGATATGAAACAGCCTATTTATCTGGATTATGCGGCGACCACGCCGGTTGATCCGGCGGTAGCCGAGAAAATGATTGCCTGCCTGACCATGGACGGCAACTTTGCCAACCCGGCTTCGCGCTCGCACGTCTACGGCTGGAAGGCCGAGGAGGCGGCAGAGAATGCCCGTCGTCAGGTGGCGGATCTGGTGGGTGCAGACCCGCGCGAGATTGTCTGGACCTCTGGTGCCACCGAGTCGAACAATCTGGCCATCAAGGGCATGGCTCATGCGCTGAGTGCACGCGGTCGCCACTTGATTACCTCCACTATCGAGCACAAGGCGGTGCTCGACTGTTTCAAGCAGTTGGAGCAAGAGGGGTACGAGGTCACCTGGCTGCAGGCTGACGCCAGCGGCGTAATTGCGCCCGAGCAGTTGCGCTCAGCGCTGCGCGAGGACACGGTGCTGGTCTCGCTGATGCACGTGAACAACGAGATTGGCACGATCAACGATATTCGCGCGCTGGGCGAGCTGGCTCAGGGCGCTGGTGCCGTGTTTCATGTTGATGCGGCGCAGTCGACCGGCAAGTTGCCGATTGACCTGAAGACCCTGCCGGTCGATCTGATGTCCTTCAGCGCTCACAAGACCTACGGTCCCAAGGGGGTGGGTGCGCTGTTTGTGCGGCGCGGCCTGATGCCGCGGCCGCAGGCGCAGATTCACGGTGGCGGCCACGAGCGTGGGTTGCGCTCGGGTACGCTGGCAACCCATCAGCTCGTTGGTATCGGCGCTGCGTTCGAGCTGGCCGGCCAGGTGCGCGAGCAGGAGAGCGCACGTATCACGGAGCTGCGTGATGCGCTGCTTGCAGGGCTGGAGGGGCTTGATGGGGTTAGCCTTAATGGCAGTGCCGAGTTACGCGTACCGCATAATCTCAATCTGGCCTTCGCCGGTGTGGATGGCGAGCTGCTGCTGCTGTCGCTCAAGGAGCTGGCGCTGTCCAGCGGGTCAGCCTGTACCTCGGCCGCCGTCGAGCCGTCGTACGTGCTGCGCGGCATCGGCCTGAGCGATGAGTTGGCCCATAGCTCCATTCGTCTGTCGTTGGGGCGTTATACCAGCCTGGAAGACGTGGAGCGCGCCGCCCAGGTCATCTGTCAGGTGGTGCCGCGCCTGCGTGCAAGCTGACGGTCCGCCGTCAGCTATGCTGCTGTTATCTATTTGTCTTTAACCTGCGTATAATCCGCAGGTTAACCATCTTTTGTAATTTCATTCTGTAACTATCTGTCTGGAGAGTTTTATGGCCGTTGAACGCACCCTGTCCATCATCAAGCCCGATGCCGTTGCCAAGAACGTCATTGGCGAGATTCTGACCCGTTTTGAGCAGGCTGGTCTGCGCGTTGTCGCAGCCAAGATGGTTCAGCTGTCCCAGGCCGATGCCGAAGGCTTCTACGCCGAGCATAAAGAGCGTCCCTTCTTCAAGGATCTGGTTGGCTTCATGACCTCTGGCCCGGTTGTTGTACAAGTGCTGGAAGGTGAAGGCGCGGTACTGAAGAACCGTGACCTGATGGGCGCTACCAACCCGAAGGAAGCCGCTGCCGGTACCATCCGCGCCGACTTCGCCGAGTCCATCGATGCCAACGCCGTGCATGGTTCCGACTCCACCACTTCCGCTGCCCGTGAAGTGGCTTACTTCTTCGCCGAAACCGAACTCTGCCCGCGCTAAGGCCGGGTCTGGTTCTCTCAGCCGAGTGATGTGATCGCCATGACCGATACCACCAGCAAGACCAATCTGCTGGGTCTGACACAGCAGAAACTGGAAGCTTTCTTCGAGGGATTGGGAGAGAAGCGTTTTCGTGCCGGCCAGGTCATGAAATGGATGCATCACTATGGCGTGGACAACTTCGATGACATGACCAATATCGGCAAGGCTCTGCGCGAAAAGCTCAAGGCCAATGCCGAGATTCGTGGCCCCGAGGTTGTCAGCGAAGATATCTCCCGCGACGGCACACGCAAGTGGGTCGTCCGGGTTGCCTCGGGCAGTTGCGTCGAGACCGTGTACATTCCGCAAAACGGACGCGGCACCCTGTGTGTCTCCTCCCAGGCGGGTTGTGCACTGGATTGCAGCTTCTGCTCGACCGGCAAGCAGGGCTTCAACAGCGATCTGACCGTGGCCGAAATCATTGGCCAGGTGTGGATTGCCAGCAAGTCCTTCGGTTCTATTCCGGCAACCGCCGACCGTGCCGTCACCAACGTGGTGATGATGGGCATGGGTGAGCCGCTACTGAATTACGACAACGTCGTGGATGCCATGACGTTGATGATGGATGACCTGGGGTACGGTATTTCCAAGCGCAAGGTGACGCTGTCCACCTCGGGCGTGGTGCCGATGATCAACAAGCTGGCCGAGGATATGGACGTTGCCCTGGCGCTGTCGCTGCACGCGCCGAACAACGCGCTGCGCAATCAGCTGGTGCCGTTGAACAAGAAGTATCCGCTGGAAGTATTGCTGCCGGCCTGCAAGAGCTACATCGCCGGGCTTGGCGAAAAGCGTTCGCTGACCGTCGAGTACACCCTGCTTAAGGGCGTCAATGACCAGCCCGAGCACGCCGCCGAGATGATCGAGCTGCTGCGCGATATCCCGTGCAAGATCAACCTCATCCCCTTCAACCCCTTCCCGCATTCCGGTTACGAGCGACCCAGCAACAATGCCATTCGCCGTTTCCAGGACCTGTTGCACAACGCCGGTTATAACGTCACTGTGCGTACAACGCGCGGTGAAGACATCGATGCCGCCTGCGGTCAGCTGGTGGGGCAGGTGATGGACCGCACCCGACGCAGCGAGCGCTACATTGCGGTGCGCCAGCTGGCGGCCGATGCCACTGACGCGAGCGAGCGCAATCAGCGCAACGCGGGTTAAACACTCAAGCCGGAAAGGATGTTGACATGAGCAAGCCAAGCGCCGCGATCCTGCTACTCAGCCTGCTGCTGGCAGGCTGTGTCACAACGGGAGACAAGCCCCGCAAGGTTGACCCTGAGGCGGCGCGTGATGCCTACATCCAGCTGGGCATAGGCTATCTGCAAAAGGGCGAAACCGAACGTGCCAAGCAGCCGCTGAGCGAAGCCCTCAAACTTGATCCGCGCTCGGCATCGGCCAATATGGTGCTGGCGCTGGTGTTTCAGCAGGAGGGAGAGTATCCCGCTGCCGAGCAGCATTTCCGCGCTGCACTGTCGGCCGACCCTGCCAATGCCCGTATTCTCAACAACTACGGCGCCTTTCTGCTGGATCGCGAGCGTTATGCCGAGGCGCTGAGCTATTTCCAGAAGGCGGCGGAAGATACCCTGTACAGCGAGCGTTCGCGTGTGTTTGAGAATATGGGTATCACCTACATGCGCATGGGCGATGCCGCCTCGGCGCGCGAGAATCTGGAGCGCTCGCTGCGGCTGAACGGCCGCCAGCCGCGGGCATTGTTTGAACTGGCACAATTGGAGTTTGATGCTGGTGAATTTGTCCCGGCGTGGAACCATTATCGCCGCTTCGACCAGCTGTCCACTCAAAACGCCGCCAGCCTCTGGCTTGGCGTGCGTCTGGCCCGTCGATTTGAAGATCACAGCAGCGCTGTCAGCTACGGCCTGCAACTCAAACGCCTTTATCCCAACAGTCCCGAAGCGAAAGCGCTTGTGGAGTCCGAATAGTCATGAGTTCCGAGCGTCATGATGCAATGGCAGGCATGGCAGAAACTGGTTCCTTGGGTAGCCCTGGGCAAACACTGCGTGAAGCGCGTGAGGCGCGCGGCATGTCTGTTGCCGAGGTGGCGCAGGAGCTCAAGATTTCCCGCCAGGCGGTAGAGCGTCTGGAGCAGGGGCAGTATGACAGCCTGCCCGGCGATACCTTTGCGCGCGGCTACATTCGCAGTTACGCGCGTCTCATGGGGATGGATCCGGCGCGTCTGGCGCTGGCCTTCGACCGTGAGCGCGGTATCGAGGTGCGTGAGCGCAGCGTCAGCAGCATCACCCGCGTTGAGCCGCCGAGTCGCAGTGGCCGGACCTTGATGTGGTGGAGTTCGGTGCTGATTGTCGTGGCGTTGGTGTTGTCTGCACTGTGGTGGTACGAAACCAGTCAGCCGACGCTTGTTCCGCTGCCTGAACTGGACGAGCTGGACTCGCAGACCTTGTTGGACGATGTCGAGGTTGATGCGATCACCTTGCCCGAATCCATCGCGGAGCAAACCGACGGCGTACCCGCCGATCTGCTGCCCGCTGAGTCCGCGGGCACTTCGACCGAAGCTGAAGCTGAGCCGAGCGACGCGCCGGCCGCCGCAAACAATGACGCGCCGGCTCAAGCAGCCGCCTCGCAGGGCGTTGAAAACGACGCTGCCGAGGTTGCGGCAGCCGGCGCTGCGTCAACTGAAACGGCCGCTCCGGCCAGCAGCGCTGGCCTGGTGCTGAGCGTTGCTGCTGACTGCTGGGTCCAGGTGTCTGCTGCGGACGGCCGCGTACTGCACAGCGCCTTGATGCGTGAAGGGCAGACGCTTGAGTTGCCGCCCTCCGGGGCGCTCGATCTGGTTATTGGCGATCGCAGCGCGGTCACCGCGATTCGTTTCCAAGGACATTCCGTCACACTGCCGCCGCAAGGGCGTTCGGGCGTTGTCCGCATGCGCCTGGGCGAGTAGGAGGTCAGTCAGTTATGCAGCATCAGTCGCCCGTCAAACGGCGCGTTTCCCGGCAGATCAAGGTCGGTTCGGTTCTGGTTGGCGGTGATGCGCCAATCTCGGTACAGAGCATGACCAACACCGAAACCTGCGACGTCGCCGCCACCGTGGCCCAGATACGGCGCCTGGAAGAGGTGGGCGCCGATATCGTGCGGGTCTCGGTGCCGAGTATGGAGGCAGCCGAGGCTTTTGGTGAAATCCGCAAGCAGGTGGGTATTGCCCTGGTCGCGGATATTCACTTTGACTACAAGATCGCCCTGCGGGTGGCCGATCTGGGTGTCGACTGTCTGCGGATCAACCCGGGCAACATCGGCCGAGAAGATCGCGTCAAGGCGGTAGTCGATGCGGCGCGCCACAACGGCATTCCGATCCGCATTGGCGTCAACGCCGGGTCGCTGGAAAAGGATCTGCAGAAAAAGTACGGCGAGCCCACGCCGGCTGCGCTGGTCGAGTCGGCCATGCGTCACGTCGAGCATCTGGATCGATTGGACTTTCAGGACTTCAAGGTCAGCGTAAAGGCATCCGACGTGTTTATGGCCGTCGATGCGTATCGCCTGCTGGCTACACAAATCGAGCAGCCACTGCATCTGGGTATCACCGAAGCCGGTGGTCTGCGCTCTGGCACGGTGAAGTCTGCGGTCGGGCTGGGCATGCTGCTGGCCGAGGGCATTGGCGACACTATCCGGATTTCGCTGGCCGCTGACCCGGTCGAGGAGATTCGGGTCGGCTTCGATATCCTCAAGTCCCTGCGACTGCGCTCGCGTGGTATCAACTTCATCGCCTGCCCGAGCTGCTCGCGGCAGAACTTTGATGTGGTCAAGACCATGAACGAGCTTGAGACGCGGCTTGAGGATGTGCTGACCCCCATGGACGTTGCCGTGATTGGCTGCGTAGTTAACGGCCCGGGCGAAGCCAAGGAGGCCGATATCGGCCTGACCGGCGGCACCCCGAACAACCTGATCTATCAGGACGGCAAGCCGGACCAGAAGGTGGATAACCTGGAATTGGTCGACCGGCTGGAAAAAATGATTCGAGACAAGGTCGCAGCCAAGCAGGCGGCGGAAGCCAATACCATCGCCCGCGGCTAAGCGACCCAGTAACTAGGAAAGCGACTTTGAAGACCCTGCAAGCCGTGCGCGGCATGAACGACATCCTGCCCGCCGACAGCGCGCTCTGGCAGTATCTGGAGCGCACCGTAGCCGACCTGCTGGCGGGCTACGGCTACCAGCAGATCCGCCTGCCTATCGTCGAGCCGACCGAGCTGTTCAAGCGCTCGATCGGCGAGGTGACCGACATCGTCGAGAAGGAGATGTACACCTTTGACGATCGCAACGGCGACTCCCTGACCCTGCGCCCGGAAGGCACAGCCGGTTGCGTGCGCGCCATGCTGCAGCACGGTCTGCTGGGTGGCGGCGTGGGCCACAAGGTGTGGTACACCGGCCCGATGTTCCGGCACGAGCGGCCACAGAAGGGGCGCTACCGCCAGTTTCATCAGATTGGCGTGGAGACCTTCAACTTCGCCGGCCCGGATGTGGATGCCGAGCTGATCGTGCTGTCCTGGCGGCTGTGGCAACGCCTGGGCATCAGTGGCGCGGTCAAGCTGGAGCTCAACAGCCTGGGCAGTTCGGAAGACCGCGCACGCTACCGTGACGATCTGGTGGCGTATCTGCAGGCCCGCTTCGATCAGCTGGACGAAGACAGCCAGCGTCGCCTGGCCAGCAACCCGCTGCGTATCCTCGACAGCAAGAACCCGGATACTCAGGCGCTGCTGGTTGAGGCCCCCAAGCTGGCCGACTACCTGAATGATGAAGCGCGTGCGCACTTCGCCGGCTTGCGCAAGCTGCTCGACGCCGTTGGCATTCCCTATGAAATCAATCCGCGCCTGGTGCGTGGGCTGGACTACTACGGTCTGACGGTGTTCGAATGGGTCACCGATCAGCTGGGCGCCCAGGGCACTGTCTGTGCCGGTGGGCGTTACGATGGTTTGGTTGCTCAGCTCGGCGGCAAGCCCGCCCCGGCGGTTGGCTTCGCCATGGGGATGGAGCGACTGCTGCTGCTGATCGAGACCCTGGAGCAGGTGCCGGCTGAACTGGCCCGTCAGGTTGATGTCTACCTCGTCACCCTGGGGGAGGCTGCCGAACTGGCTGGCCTGCGTCTGGCCGAACAACTGCGAGACGCGCTGCCCGAGCTGCGTCTGGTGGTGCACGCCGGTGGCGGCAGCTTCAAGAGCCAGTTCAAGAAGGCCGACAAGTCCGGCGCATTGTTCGCGCTGGTGCTGGGTGAGGACGAAGTGAGCGCCGAGCAGATCGGCCTCAAGCCGCTGCGTAGCGGCGCAGAACAGGAAAACCTGAGCTGGCAGGCATTGCCGGCTCGGCTTGCAGAGATTATCTGAACGGCATGATCCGTTCCCGGTACCGCTAAGGAGCATTGCGTGGCTTACGACACAGAAGAAGAACAGGTAGAAAAACTGCGAGAGCTCTGGCAGCGCCATGGTGCGCCGCTGCTGACCGGCGTTGCTCTGGCATTGGCTGGTGTGTTTGGCTGGAATGCCTGGCAGAACTACGAAACCACCCAAGCGCAGAACGCCTCCACCCTCTATCAATCGATGATGGAAGCGGTGCTGGCGAGCGATACCGAAGCGTCCCGTGCCCGTGCTGCCGAGTTGGCCGCGCAGCTGCGCGATGAATTTGACCACACTCGTTACGCTGATTTTGCCGCGCTGATGCAGGCGCGTCTGGCCGTTGAGGCGCGGGACTTCCCGGTGGCCGAACAGAGCCTGCGTGAGCTGCTCGACAGCACAGACGATGTGGCCCTGCAGGAAATTGCTCGCCAACGGTTGGCCCGCATTCTGGCCCAGCAGGACCGCGCGGAAGAAGGACTCGAGCTGTTCAGCTCTCCGGTCAGTGGCGCCGAGTTGACCGCCAGCCGCGAAGAGGTGCGTGGTGATTTGCTGGTCAGTCTGGGCCGCAACGACGAGGCGCGCGCCGCCTATCAGGCCGCGGTAGATGCGTTGACTGACGCCTCTGCACGTCCGCAACTGCAATTGAAGCTTGATGATCTGGCGGAGGAAGCCTAGTGAAGATGTTGTCTCGTTGTCTGATCCTTGGTCTGTCCGCGGCCATTATGGTGGGGTGCAGCTCCAACAAGAAGGAGCTGCCGCCGGCCGAACTGGAGAAATTTGATGCCGAGGTCGAGCTGGACCGCATCTGGAAGCGCAACATTGGGGTTGGTCAGGGCGACCTGTACAACAACCTGACCCCCGCGCTGGACGGCCTGACGCTTTACGCTGCCGACGCCAAGGGGCGTGTGGTAGCCCTGGAGCGCGAGACCGGCAAGGAAAAGTGGGAAGTCAAACTTAAAGAGCCTCTGTCGGGCGCCGTTGGCGCGGGTGGTGGCCTGGTGCTGGTCGGTACCCTGGATGGTCAGGTGATTACCCTGGATGAAGCCGACGGCAGCGAAAAATGGCGCGCCCAGGTGTCCAGCGAGGTGCTGGCCGCTCCGCAGGCCAACGGTGATGTCGTGGTGGTGCAGACCCAGGATGACAAGCTGGTTGCGCTGGATATCAGCAACGGCGAACGCCGCTGGATCTACGAATCGACTCTGCCGGTTCTGACCGTGCGCGGCCACAGCGAGCCGCTGGTTGATGTGCGTCAGGTGTTCGCGGGGCTGGCCAGTGGCAAGGTTGTGGCGTTGTCCGCCGAGACGGGTATCCCGATGTGGGAGCAGCGTGTAGCGCAGCCCACAGGGCGTTCCGAGCTGGAGCGTATGGTCGATATCGACGGTCGCCTGCTGCTGGATGATCAGACCCTGTACGTGGTGTCCTACCAGGGCAACGTGGCCGCGCTGGATGCCCAGTCCGGTCGTCCGCTCTGGCAGCATGCTGCCTCCAGTTACACCGGTCCTGGCGCTGGCTTCGGCAGTGTCTACATCAGCGAAGCCGATGGCACCGTGCAGGCGCTGGATGCCGGCAGTGCGACCGAGCTGTGGAGCACCGAGGCACTGGCCCGGCGCCAACTCACGGCCCCGGTCGCCTTCAGCAACTTTGTTGCGGTGGGTGACTATGAAGGTTACCTGCACCTGTTGGCGCAGACCGACGGCCGTATGGCCGGGCGTGTTCGGGTAGACGGCGACGGCCTGCGTGCTGCCCCGCTCACCGTGGGTGACCTGCTGTTTGTCTATGGTAACAGTGGCGACCTGGCTGCCTACAAGCTGAAGTAAGCCGAAAAGCGGTTATACTTTCCCGGCCGTTACACAGTCAGGTGTAACGGCCGTTTTGTTTTTTCTGCACAGCAGATGTGCGCGGAGTAATCATGGTTCCTGTCATCGCCCTGGTGGGGCGGCCGAATGTCGGCAAATCCACGTTGTTCAACCGTCTGACCAAGAGTCGCGATGCCATTGTTGCCGACGTCTCCGGGTTGACCCGTGACCGCCAGTACGGTGAGGCCGTATGGCAGGGCAAGCCTTATATCGTGGTCGATACCGGTGGTATCAGTGGCGACGAGGAAGGCCTGGATCTGATGATGGCCGGGCAATCCCTGCAGGCCATCGAAGAGGCCGATGCCGTGCTGTTTCTGGTCGACGCGCGTGCTGGTCGCACCGCTGGCGATGAGCAGATTGCCGCGCACCTGCGCAAGCGCAACAAGCACACCTATCTGATTGCCAACAAGATTGATGGGGCTGACCCGGACGCCATTCTGGGCGAGTTTGCCACCCTGGGGCTGGGGCAGCCGCTGGGTATTG
The DNA here is from genome assembly GCF_003444685.1 of Pseudomonas abyssi. Classification (NCBI taxonomy): domain Bacteria; kingdom Pseudomonadati; phylum Pseudomonadota; class Gammaproteobacteria; order Pseudomonadales; family Pseudomonadaceae; genus Pseudomonas; species Pseudomonas abyssi. Next base: position 322,377 of record NZ_LMAZ01000001.1, read on the forward strand.
CTGCTGCGCACGGGCGCAATATCAACCCGATGCTGGACTCGGTGCTCAACGACGAGAGCTTGCAGGTGACCGGTGAAGAGGGGCGCGTCGTTGAGCCCATTGGCACCAAGATCGCGATTATCGGCCGTCCCAACGTGGGCAAGTCCACGCTGGTCAACCGTATGCTGGGCGAAGACCGGGTAGTGGTATTCGACCAGGCCGGTACCACCCGAGACAGTATCTATATTCCCTATGAGCGCCATGAGAAGCCCTACACGCTGATCGACACCGCCGGTGTGCGGCGTCGCGGCAAGGTGTTCGAGGCCATCGAGAAGTTTTCGGTGATCAAGACTCTGCAGGCGATCCAGGACGCCAACGTGGTGGTCTTTGTGATCGACGCGCGTGAGGGTATCGTCGAGCAGGATCTGCATCTGCTGGGCTTTGTGCTGGAAGCGGGCCGGGCGCTGGTGATTGCCGTCAACAAGTGGGACGGCATGGCGCAGGAAGAAAAGGACTTCGTGAAGACCGAGCTGGAGCGCCGGCTGATCTTTGCCCAGTTTGCCGACCTGCATTTTATCTCGGCTCTGCATGGCAGCGGCGTGGGCCTGCTGTACAAGTCGGTCGATCAGGCCTATAGCGCGGCAATGACCAAGATTCCGACCCGCCGCATGACCGAAATTCTGGAAGATGCCGTGACCGAGCACCAGCCGCCGATGGTCAACGGCCGCCGGATCAAGCTGCGTTATGCGCACCTGGGTGGCTCCAACCCGCCGATCATCGTGGTGCACGGCAACCAGGTTGACTCTGTGCCGCGCTCCTACACGCGCTATCTGGAAAATACCTTCCGCAAGGTGCTCAAGCTCAAGGGCACGCCGATTCGGGTCGAGTACAAGGGTAGTGACAACCCTTATGCCGACCGAAAGAACACGCTGACCGAGCGTCAGGTGAACAAGAAACGCCGGTTGATGAGCCACAATAAGAAGATGAAGAAAAAGGGCAGGGACAAGCGCTGATCCTGCTCACACAAAAAAGCCGGCATCATGCCGGCTTTTTTGTGTCTGCTATTCAGGCATCTATTTGCTCTTGGCACCTGCAGGGCCACGGCATGCCGTGGCTCTGCAGGTGGGGGAGGTCGTTGCGCTCGCAGGGACGCAACATGTCGCGTCCGTAAGGTGCGCGCGCTGCGTGCCCATCCCCGTGCAGTTGCACTCTTCAGGCATCCATGGTCGGGTAGTCGGTGTAGCCCTCGGCGCCGCCGCCGTACAGGGTGCGCGGGTTGACCTGATTCAACGGTGCGCCGGCCTGCAGGCGGGCCACCAGATCAGGGTTGGCAATGTAGGGGCGACCAAAGGCGGCAAATTGCGCCAGGCCGCTGTCCAGAGCCTCGGCGGCACTGTCACCGTCCAGTCCGCCGGCAAGGATAAAGTCGCCCGTGTAGACCTTGCGCAGCGCCGCCAGCAACTCGTCGAAGCCTTCGTAGCTGCCGCCGGCCCAGTCGGGCTTGTTCACGTGTACATAGGCCAGACCACGGCTGTTCAGCTCGTTCAGCAGGTAGCTGAACGTCTCCAGCGGGTTGGCGTCTTCAACACCATTAAAGGTACCGAGGGGCGAGATGCGAATGCCGACGATACCGGCGTCGCCTGCGGCTGCCACCACGGCGTCAACGACCTCCAGTACCAGGCGGGCGCGGTTTTCGACGCTGCCGCCGTAGTTGTCGCTGCGCTGGTTGCTGTTTGAGCAGAGGAACTGGTCCAGCAGGTAGCCGTTGGCAGCGTGAATTTCAACGCCGTCAAATCCGGCCTGCAGTGCGTTGCGGGTGGCTTGTGCGTAGGTTTCCACCACCTGAGGCAGCTCGGCGGTTTCCAGCGCGCGGGGGGTAGAGGCGGCTGCCTTGTGATGGCTGCCGTCCGGTTTCTGCACGTAGACGTCCGCTTTGGCGGCAATGGCAGAGGGGGCGACCGGTGCCTGACCGTTGGGCTGGATCAGGGTGTGCGAGATGCGGCCAACGTGCCACAGCTGCAGGAATATCCGGCCGCCGGCGTTGTGTACCGACTCGGTCACGGCCTTCCAGCCGTCGATCTGCTCTGCGCTGTGGATGCCGGGCGTCCAGGCATAGCCTTGCGCCTCGGGGCTGATCTGTACGCCTTCACTTATGATCAGGCCGGCGTTGGCGCGCTGGGTGTAGTACTCCACGTTCAGTGCCTGCGGCAGGTTGCCGGGCTGGGCTGCGCGCTGACGGGTCAGCGGGGCCATTACAACACGGTTGGGCAGGTCTAGGCTGCCCAGGCGGGCAGGTTGAAACAGGGTGGTGCTGGGCATGGATGTCTCCCGGATTCTGTCATCGGCGAATTGCCAATGCCGGACATTATGGGGGTGGCAATCTTTTTAACAAGTACGTACGATTTGCGCAGTCACTTACCCTGAGGTAACCATTGATGACCGAAGAGCAACTGCGTATCGCCGCGAGCAAGCGCCTGGAGCGCGACGGCAAGGTTTACGCCACACCGATCGAAGTTACGCTGGACGTCATTGGCGGCAAGTGGAAATCGGTGCTGGCCTACCACATCATTCAGGGGCCGCAGCGGTTTTCCGAGCTCAAGCGGTTGGTGCCGGGGATTACCGAGAAGATGCTGACCCAGACGCTGCGCGAGCTGGAGCGCGACGGTGTGGTCAGTCGGACGGTGTTTGCCGAGGTGCCGCCGCGGGTCGAATACCGGATCACCGAGCACGGTGCCAGCTTGCAGCCGGTACTGGCGGCGATGTGCGCCTGGGGTAGAGGTCACTGGCAGCAAGGCGCTGCCAGTTCAGAGGGCATGCGGAATTAATCAGCGCTTCCTTAAGGCTCAGGCGGCTTTTGCTTCGGCCTGACGCAGCGCGCGGTTGAGTGCGCTGAACAGGGCGCGGAAGCTGGCGGTGGTGAGGTTTTCGTCAATGCCGATGCCGTGCAGCGGACGACCGTTGTCGAGGCGAATCTCCACATAGGCGGCCGCCTTGGCATTGCTGCCCGAGCCAATCGCGTGCTCGTGGTAGTCCATAATCTCTACCTTGACCGGCAAGCCGGCGACCAGTGCTTCCAGCGGGCCTTTGCCCAGGCCGCGCCAGTGCAGGGTCTCGCCCTTGTTGAGCACTTCCACGTCGACGGCACTGGTGCCGTTCTCTTCCTGCAGACGGTGGCGGATCAGTGCATAAGGGCTGGTCGCCTGTACGTATTCCTTCTCCAGCAAGCCGTGGATCTGCGCGGCGGTCAGCTCCAGACCCAGGCGGTCGGTTTCGCCCTGTACCACCTGGCTGAACTCGATCTGCATGCGGCGCGGCAGGCTGATACCGTACTCCTGCTCCAGCAGGTAGGTGATGCCACCCTTGCCCGACTGGCTGTTGACGCGGATGACCGCCTCGTAGCTGCGACCAATGTCCGCCGGGTCAATCGGCAGGTAGGGCACTTCCCAGACGTCGTTCGGGTCCTGTTGGCTGAAGCCCTTGCGAATCGCATCCTGGTGCGAGCCGGAGAAGGCAGTGTGAACCAGATCGCCCACGTACGGGTGACGCGGGTGCACCGGCAACTGGTTGCACTCCTCGACCACCTTGCGCACGGCGTCGATATCGGAAAAGTCCAGCCCCGGGTGCAGGCCCTGGGTGTACATGTTCAATGCCACGTTGACCAGATCAACGTTGCCGGTGCGCTCGCCGTTGCCGAACAGGCAGCCCTCGACGCGATCGGCGCCGGCCATCAGACCCAGTTCGGTCGCGGCCACGCCGGTGCCACGGTCGTTGTGGGTGTGCAGGCTGACCAGCACGCTGTCGCGGCGGCTGATGTGACGGCAGAACCACTCGATCTGATCGGCGTAGATGTTCGGGGTGGACACTTCGACAGTGGCCGGCAGGTTGAGGATGACCTTGTTCTCCGGAGTCGGCTGCCAGACATCCAGCACGGCGTCACAGACCTGAACGGCAAAGTCCAGTTCGGTGGAGGTGAAGATCTCCGGTGAGTACTGGAAGGTCCACTGGGTTTCCGCCTGCTTGGCGGCCAGCTCCTTGATCAGCTTGGCGGCGTTGACGGCGATATCGGTTACGCCATGCTTGTCCTGCTTGAACACAATGCGGCGGAAGCTGGGTGCGGTCGCGTTGTAAACGTGGATGATCGCTTTCTTGGCGCCACGCACGGACTCGAAGGTGCGCTCGATCAGGTCGGCACGGGCCTGGGTCAACACCTGAATGGTGACGTCATCCGGGATGTGGCCATCTTCGATCAGGGTGCGCACAAAGTCGAAATCGGTCTGTGACGCAGACGGGAAGGCGACCTCGATCTGCTTCAGGCCCACGGCCACCAGCGTCTTGAAGAAACGCAGCTTGCGCACCGGGTCCATTGGCTCGATCAGGGACTGGTTGCCATCGCGCAGGTCGGAGCTGCACCACACCGGGACTTCGGTGATGGTGCGGCTGGGCCACTGGCGGTCAGGAATGTCGATCGGCTGGAACGCACGATACTTGCTGGACGGATCTTTGAGCATGCTCATGGTTTGGGTTTCCCTGGGCTGGTTGGCCTCTTGTGAAGGCCAAAGGCAGTAACAAATAAGGAGCTAGTTGCAGTAGAAGGTAATGGCTGTGGTTTATGCTTGCAACAAGTTGAAAAAAATTGGCAGAAATCACTTCTTGGGCGATAAATGTTGGTTTTTATTGTCTGCTCGTCGGGATTTCTGCCAGATGTTTGCGCGGCGATTTCAGGCTGGCTGTCAAGGCTCAAAGGTACCAATGAAGATGGCCGGATCAATGCGGCTGCCATTCAGGCTGACATTCCAGTGCAGATGTGGGCCGGTTGCCCGGCCGGTTGAGCCCACTTTGCCGAGCACGCCGCCACGGGGGACGTCCTGCCCCAGTTCGATATCAATGGCTGACAGGTGGCAGAACATGCTGATCAGCCCCTGGCCGTGGTCGACGAATACCGTTTTGCCGTTGAAGAAGTAATCTCCCACCAGAATCACCTTGCCTGCCGCGGGTGCCTTGATTGGTGTGCCGGTACTGGCGGCAAAGTCGAGGCCCGAATGCGGGTTGCGTTCCTCGCCATTGAAGAACCGACGTACACCAAAGGGGCTGGACTGGCGGCCCGGGACGGGGCGGTCAAACAACAGGTTGCTGGGCTGGCGCGGGCTGAACTGCGCGTAGGCGTCGGTCTGTTCTTTCAGTTCCCGCTGAATGCGTGCCAGCTGGGCTGGCGCCGGGTTGACCTGGCTCTGGTTGCGCAGGGTGATGTGCTGCTGGTCGTACTCGCGTGGATTGACGGTAAAGCTCAATTGGCTGCCGTCTTCCAGTGTGATGTGCTGCTGGCCGGTAGCGGTATCCAGGCCCAGTCCGACGATGGCGATCCAGCGTTGGCCATCTTCGCGGATGGTCAGCAGCGGTTTGCCCTGATAGGTGGCCCGTGGCGCTTCGGCCTGTTCAGGCAGGGCTACCACGGCCACCCCGCCGGGTACCGGTTTGTCGAGCAGGCGGGTGATGAAACCGTCGGCCAATGCCGGCAGGCTGAACGCCGCCAGCAGCAGGGCCGCCAGTGGGCGGCGCAGTCGATGTATGGGCATGGTTAATCCAGCAGTGACAGGGTGTGGGGTTCGTCTTTTACGACCTCTACCGCCAGCGTGCCGTCTTGCAGGCGCGCGTTCAGGCGCTGCCCGGGGCGGGTGTCGCCGGCGCTGCGCACCGCTTTGCCGTGCTGGTCCAGCAGAATGCTGTAGCCACGCCCCAGGGTGGCCAGCGGGCTCATCAGATGCAGGGCCTGTACTTGCTGTTGCAGGCGCGTGTGTTGCTGCTTGAGCTGTTGCTGCATGGCGCGCGGCAGGCGCTGATCCAGTTGCTGCCATTGTTCCTGCAGGCGCTGCAGGCGGCGCCCTGGGTGCTGGGTCGCCAGTCGGGTCTGCAGGTGTTGCAGGCGCTCGTTGCGCTGGCGCAGGCGGGTTTCCAGCGCCCGGCGCAGGCGCAGTTCCATTTCGTCCAGGCGCTGGGCCTGCTGGCTCAGGCGCTCGCCCGGGTGGCGCAGGCGGCGGCGAAGACCATCGAGTTGCAGGCGGGCGCGGCTCAGGCGCTCGGCCAGTCGTTGCTGCAAGCGGCGCTGCAGTTGTTCGACCTGGCGCAGCAGCGCCTGGCGGTCCGGGCTCAGCAGTTCTGCCGCCGCAGATGGGGTAGGGGCGCGCACGTCGGCGACAAAGTCACTGATCGAGATATCGGTTTCATGGCCCACCGCGCTGATGGTAGGGGTGCGGCAGGCGGCCAGTGCGCGGGCGACCATCTCTTCGTTGAACGGCCACAGGTCTTCCAGCGAGCCGCCACCACGGCTAAGGATGATGGCGTCAAAGCCGGCGCGGTCGGCCCGCTCCAGCGCCTGCACCAGCTGCGGCGCGGCCTCGCGGCCCTGCACGGCGGCCGGCACGATGACCAGCTCGATAAAGGGCGCGCGGCGGCCGAACACGCTGATGATGTCGCGCACTGCTGCACCGCTGGGTGAGGTGATTACACCGATGCGGGTCGGGTGTTCGGGCAGCGGCTGCTTGCGCTCGGCGGCAAACAGGCCCTCGCTCTGCAGCTTGGCCTTGAGCGCCTCAAAGGCCTGGCGTAGCGCGCCGTCACCGGCGGTCTCGACGCTGTCGACAATCAACTGATAATCGCCACGGCCCTCATACAGGCTGACCCGGCCGCGGGCGCGAATCTGCTGGCCGTCGCGCATCGCCAGGCGCACGCGGGCGGCGTGCTGGCGGAACAGGGCGCAACGAATCTGCGCGCGGTCGTCCTTCAGCGTGAAGTACATGTGGCCGGAGCTGGGCCGCGACAGGTTGGACAGCTCGCCCTCGACCCAGATACGCGGAAAGACATCTTCCAGCAGTTGTCTGGCGCGGGCATTCAATTGGCTGACGCTGAGTACGTCTGGCTCGGCGGTGAGCTTCTGAAACAGGTGGTCGTCGTTCATGGGCGCATTCTAACAGGCTGCTGACAATCTACCCGCATTGTCGCTGCCGCGTTAACCATGCGCATTTGTTTTATGACAATTGCGTCTGCTTGCCGGTTTTTTGCCTTGTAAAGACGCCTGCGTCTGCGCGCTCAGCCGCTTGCCAGAGCCTCCGGCGCGCCTGCCGCCACGCCTTGCGTATTCTGGCATTTAGAGTGCTCAAGCCAATTGAGTGCAACCGGGCTGACAGGTATAATGGCGCGCTTCCATTTTTCCCGCTCGGGAGCCTGCTATGCTGCGTATTCGCCAAGAAGCACTTACCTTTGATGACGTTCTCCTGGTGCCCGGATACTCCGAGGTTCTGCCCAAGGACGTGAGTCTCAAGACCCGTCTGACCCGTCGTATCGAACTGAACATCCCGCTGCTGTCCGCTGCCATGGACACCGTCACCGAAGCCCGTCTGGCGATTGCCATGGCGCAGGAAGGTGGCATGGGCATCATCCACAAGAACATGACCGTCGAGCAGCAGGCCGCCGAAGTACGCAAGGTCAAGAAATTCGAGTCTGGCGTGGTGCGCGACCCGATCACCATCGATGCCAGCGCCACGGTTGCCGACCTGATCGAGCTGACCAGCCAGAACAACATCTCCGGTGTGCCGGTGCTGTCCAATGGCGATCTGGTCGGTATTGTCACCGCCCGTGACATCCGCTTCGAAACCCGCATGAACGCGCTGATCAGCGAGGTCATGACGCCGAAAGAGAAGCTGGTCACGGTCAAGGAGGGGGTTGCAGCCACCGAAGTACGCCAGCTGCTGCACATCCACCGCATTGAAAAAGTCCTGATCGTTGACGATGCCTTCCGCCTGCAGGGCATGATGACCGTCAAGGACATCGAAAAGGCCCGCGCCTACCCGAATGCGGCCAAAGACGACCAAGGCCGCCTGCTGGTTGGCGCAGCGGTCGGCACCGGCCCCGAGACGCCTGCCCGGGTTGAAGCGCTGGCTGCTGCCGGCGTTGACGTGATCATCGTGGATACCGCGCACGGCCACTCCAAGGGCGTGATCGATCGCGTCAGCTGGGTCAAGCAGACCTTCCCGCATATCCAGGTCATCGGCGGAAACATCGCCACCGGTGCCGCCGCCAAGGCACTGGCCGAGGCCGGCGCTGATGCGGTCAAGGTCGGTATCGGCCCCGGCTCCATCTGCACCACCCGTATCGTTGCCGGTGTTGGCGTACCGCAAATCTCTGCCATCGCTGATGTGGCTGCTGCGCTGGAAGGCACCGGCGTACCGCTGATCGCGGACGGCGGCATCCGCTTCTCCGGTGACCTGGCCAAGGCCATCGCCGCTGGCGCATCCGTTGTGATGATGGGCTCCATGTTTGCCGGTACTGAAGAAGCACCGGGCGAGGTCGAGCTGTTCCAGGGCCGTTCCTACAAGGCTTACCGTGGCATGGGCTCGCTGGGAGCCATGGCCAACTCCGGCGGCGGCTCGGCTGACCGCTACTTCCAGGATTCCAGCGCTGGCGCCGAGAAACTGGTACCGGAAGGGATCGAAGGCCGCGTGCCGTATAAGGGCGCACTGGCTGCGATCATCCATCAACTGATGGGTGGTCTGCGTGCCTCCATGGGTTACACCGGCTCCAGCTCCATCGATGAGATGCGCACCCAGCCCGAGTTTGTTCGCATTACCGGCGCCGGCATGAGTGAATCGCACGTCCATGACGTACAGATCACCAAGGAAGCGCCGAACTATCGGGTAGGTTGAGCGCAGCTCAACCCGCCAGCGGCAAGCTGAAAGCCTCAAGCTGCAAGCAGTACGGCCTGTACTTGTAGCTTGCGGCTTGGCGCTTGTAGCTTACTTTTTCTGAGGAAATTCCATGTCCCTGCAAGATATCCATGCGCACCGCATCCTGATTCTGGACTTCGGTTCCCAGTACACCCAGTTGATCGCCCGCCGGGTCCGTGAGATTGGCGTTTACTGCGAGATCCATCCCTGGGACATGAGCGCCGAGGACATCAACGCCTTCGCGCCGCGCGGCATCATCCTGGCCGGTGGCCCGGAGTCGGTACACGCGGCTGACAGCCCGCGTGCGCCGCAGGCGGTATTTGATCTGAACGTACCGCTTTTCGGTATCTGCTATGGCATGCAGACCATGGCCGACCAGCTGGGCGGCAAGGTGGAAGGCTCCAATCTGCGCGAGTTTGGTTATGCCCGTGTGGATGTGGTCGGCAAGGCCCGCCTGCTCGACGGTATCGAAGACCACGTCGACGCCGATGGTGTGCTGGCGCTGGATGTCTGGATGAGCCACGGCGACAAGGTCAGTGCCATCCCGGATGGTTTTCACGTACTGGCCAGCACTCCAAGCTGCCCGATTGCGGCCATGGCGGACGATGAGCGCGGCTACTACGGCGTGCAGTTCCACCCGGAAGTCACCCACACCAAACAGGGCGGTCGTATCCTCTCGCGCTTCGTGCTGGATATCTGTGGCTGTGAAGCGCTGTGGACGCCGGCCAACATCGTGGAAGATGCCATCGCTACCGTCCGCGCTCAGGTAGGGGACTCCAAGGTGCTGCTGGGTCTGTCTGGCGGCGTTGATTCCTCGGTGGTTGCCGCGCTGCTGCACAAGGCGATTGGTGATCAACTGACCTGCGTCTTTGTCGACAACGGTCTGCTGCGCCACCAGGAAGGCGATCAGGTCATGGCCATGTTTGCCGAAAACATGGGCGTCAAGGTCATCCGTGTTGATGCCGAAGACCTGTTCCTCGGCCGTCTGGCCGGCGTGTCCGACCCGGAAGAGAAGCGTAAGGTGATTGGTCGCACCTTTATCGAGGTGTTCGATACTGAAGCAACCAAGCTCAAGGATGTGAAATTCCTCGCCCAGGGCACCATCTACCCTGACGTGATCGAGTCGGCCGGTGCCAAGACCGGCAAGGCCCACGTGATCAAGTCGCACCACAACGTCGGCGGCCTGCCGGACGATATGGCCTTTGAACTGGTCGAGCCGCTGCGCGAACTGTTCAAGGATGAAGTCCGCAAGATCGGTCTGGAACTGGGCCTGCCCTACGACATGGTCTACCGTCACCCCTTCCCCGGCCCGGGGCTGGGTGTGCGCATCCTCGGTGAAGTGAAGAAGGAATACGCCGACCTGCTGCGTCTGGCGGATCACATCTTCATTCAGGAGCTGCATAACTTCGACTGGTACCACAAGACCAGCCAGGCGTTCGTGGTGTTCCAGCCGGTCAAGTCGGTCGGTGTGGTCGGTGATGGCCGTCGCTACGCCTGGGTGGTTGCCCTGCGTGCGGTCGAAACCATCGACTTCATGACCGCCCGTTGGGCGCATCTGCCGTACGAGCTGCTGGAGAAGGTCTCCAACCGCATCATTAACGAAATCGACGGCATCTCACGCGTCACCTACGACGTCTCGAGCAAGCCGCCGGCGACGATTGAGTGGGAGTGATCCTTACTCGTTGGTCGCAGTGAAAAAAGCCCGCTTTGTGCGGGCTTTTTTGTTTGCGGTTGCAGGCGTGCTTACTGCCCCTTGCCCATCGCCCACTCGGGCTTGAACTGATAAAGCCAGGTTTCGGTCAGCGGTTTGCCGTCCAATTCCATGTACATGCGCAGGTCGGCGGTCTGATCGGGTTCCAGCTCCAGGTCGAAGCTGGCGCGCCAGACGTTGCCGTTGGGTACCGGACGGGCGAAGGTACGGCTGACGATGCCGGCGCTGGTGCTGACCTTGACCTCGGGAAAGACGCCGTAAGGAATCTGCTGCATGACCTCAGGGCGATCAAATTCGACCGTGAAGTTATAGACGTTGTCGGGACGCTCGTGGCCGGGCTGGCCGCCGCGGCCGATGCGGGTGGCGATGGTCTGGGCGATGTTGGTGGCCGGTACCGGGCTCAGATCCTGCCAGTGCAGGCGGTAGTGCAGGTCATATTCGCTGCCCTTGCTGGCCTTGCCGTCCGGGACCCAGAAGGCGCCGATGTTGTCGTGGATTTCATCGTCGGTGGGGATTTCCAGCAATTGCACGCTGCCCTTGCCGAGCGGTTTGAGCGGCTCCACCCAGACGCTGGGGCGGCGGTCGTAGAAAACGCCGTCCTGGTAATGGTCGAAGTTGCGGTCGCGCTGCATCAGGCCAAAGCCCTTGGGGTTTTCATCGGCAAAGGCGGATACGCGGGTGGCGTCGGGGTTGTTCAGCGGCCGCCAGATGCGCTCGCCGGAACCCGTCCACAGCGCGAGTCCGTCGGAATCGTGTACCTCCGGGCGCCAGTCCTTGAGACGCTCTGCGCCGTATTCGCCAAACCAGAACATGGAGGTCAGCGGCAGCAGGCCAAGCCGATCAACGTCTTCGCGCAGGAAAATCCGCGCCTCAACGTCCATGACCACAGGCGCGCTGCGGTCCAGGCCGCGGGTCATCTTGAAGCGGTAGGCGCCGGTTACGCTGGGCCCATTGAGCAGGGCGTGGACGGTCACCGGGGTGTCGGGCGTGGCGTCGGCTTGCTGCTCGATATAGAACTCGGTGAAGTCCGGAAACTCTTCCGGCTGGCCGGCGACCGCTGGGTCAATCGCGATACCGCGGGCTGACTGGCCGTACTGCCCATCGGCGCCGATGGAGCGGAAGTAGGAGGCGCCCTGAAAGGCCACCCAGTCCTGTTTTACCCAGTCCTCAGCCGTGTGCCACTCCTGCAGACGAAAGCCGGCGAAGCCGGCATCGGCAGGCAGGTCACGGGCGGGGTTGTCCGCCGGCATGTTGAAGAAGTCGGCCGAGTAGGGGATCTCGACGGCTTCGCCCTGATCGACCATAAACATGTGTACGCCCTTGGGCGCGTACTTGCCCAGCGGGAAGAACACCAGCGGGTAGCCCTCGCTCGCCTCGGTGTCAGGCTGGCCGGAGAAGGGCGCACGCTGGGTGTCGAAGACGAGCTCGCCGTGCCGTGCGTAGTCAATCTGTTGGACGACCTCGGGGGCGGGCAGCGCGGGCGCCTGGTAGGGGGTGCTGGCCATGCTGCGTGCCCGCTCCACCAGCGCATCAAAGCTGAATGGGCGTACATCACTGGCGGCAAGGGCGAAGGAGGGCAGTAGCATGGCGCCGGCAAGGGCGGCAGCGCCTTGCAGCAGGGGTCGTCTGTTCATGGTTGTGGCTGATCTCCGCACGGCGTTGGGGCTGCTGATCCCGCCGGAATGTCCCTTCGGCTGGATCTGCTTGTGGCCGTTTAGAGCCGTTGTACTGCGTGGTGGTTCCGATTGGGGGAAAACGCCAGGCGAGTTTGTGGCCCTGTTGGCAGAACCTGGAGGGTGCGCGCCAGAGCGCTCGGTGTCAGCTCGCCGTGGTCTTGGCCGGCCCGCTTGCGTTGGCTTTTCTGTCCTGCGCCGGTGACAGGCCGAACAGCCGGCGGTACTCGCGACTGAATTGCGAGGTGCTTTCATAGCCCACGGCAAAGGCGATAGCGCTGATGGCGGTGCCCCGTCCGAGCAACTGGCTGCGCGCATCAATCAAGCGCAGTTGCTTCTGAAACTGCAGCGGTGTCAGGGAAGTCTGGGCGCGGAAGTGCTGGTGAAAGGCTGACCGACTCATGCCCGCGGTGGCAGCCAGGGCGCTGACCGACAGCGGCGTGCGGTAATCGTTGCGCAGCAGGCGCACGGCGCGGGCGATGCGCAGGGCATGGCCATCGGTTTGTGCCAGCTCGCGCAGCGACGGGCCCTCGGCGCCAAGCAGCAGCCAGTGGTGGATTTCGCGCAGCAGGCCGGCTTGTAGTGCGGCCAATGAGGCGGGCTGATCGAGCAGGGTGATCAGTCTGCGCAGGGCATCGAGCAACGGCGGGCGGGTATCCTGCGGCGAGTCGCCAGGGGCGCTGTCGTGCAGCTCAATCAGCTCGCCCAACAGGCCGACATTCAGATCCAGGGCGATGGAGAGATAGGGCTCGGCGGCACTGGCTTTGGCGATGCGGGTCAGTGTGGGCGTGTTGCGGGCGACCAGCATGATATCGCCGGCATCGTAGCGCGCGGTGCGCTGGTCGATTTTGACCTCTTTGCTGCCCTCCAGCACCACGCAGAGCAACGGCTGGACGATTGCATGATCGACCGCCGCCGGCGTGGTTCTGCGTAGCAGGATCAAGCCCGGTACTGGCGTAGTGATCAGTGGGCCGCGTTTGGCGTGCCTCTGGCAGTAGTGACGGGCGGTGTCGAGCAGTGAGCGGTACATGCGGTGATTGTGCGCCGCGGCCGTGCTCAGGGTAAAGCCGTCTGGATTATCAGGCATGTTTGTCGGTGCTTTGGGCATCTGCTGCACGTGCCCATGGCTAGAGTGGAAGCTCCACGACAGGAGGTGACCCATGACTGACAAACAGACACGCGACGCGTCGGTACCCGGACCGCTTGCACCACCACCGCCGATCGAGTCGCCCCACGTTGGCGTCCGACAGATCGGTGAGCAGGGCGAGGAAGGGCGCAAGGCCTTTTACATTCATATCGAGGCCAGGCCCGGGCGGGAGGAGGAGGTGCTGCAGATGCTGCGCGATATTCGCGCCTGCGTTGAAGACGAACCGGGCACCGGGCCCTGGTTTGCGGTGCGCTATTCCGAGCGGGTATTCGGCATCTTCGAGGCGTTTCCCGATATCGCTGGCAGGCAGGCTCATGTCGAGGGCGGCGGTGGTGATATTTTCAGGGACCGGGCGCGGATGAACGCCATTTTGGCCGACGCCGCCCGGGTGCATCGGCTGGATGTATTGATGAGCAAGGATGCGTTCTCGCATCTGCAAGTCTGAGATCCCGCGTCTTACCCGACCCTGCTGGCGCTCTGGAACGGCGCTGGCAGGAATATCCGCGCTGATCCTTGGCTATGTCTATAATCTGCTGCGAAGTGGCGACGGCTCCGGGGCCGGCTGCCTGTGGAGCGGGCTGCAAGGATCAGGGTGCGGGGTGATATGGGGTTGGTGAGATTAGCCTGGATTTTTCTGGCCTGCGCGTTGCTGGTGCAGCCGGCGCAGGCGCGCCCGTCGGGAGCTGCGCTGGCCGAGTGTCGTGACGAATCCGAGCTGCTGGCTGCGCTGGAGCAAGGCATTGAGCAGCTTAACGGCCGCCGTGCGGTGTTTGATTCGATCTACAACGATGCGTTTCCGGCCAGCATGTCGCTCGACGAGGTGTTGCAGGGTGCGCAGAACGGCGGGCGCCAGGCCTGGCCCGATACCATCGACTGTTCGGCGCTGGCCGAGCAGTACCAGTCGGCGTTAGCCGACTATCGGCACGCACAATCACGCCTGCAGCGTCAGCAGGCCAGCTGGGCTGCGTTGCCCGACAGCATGCGCGATGCGCTGGTGCTGGTGTGGCAGTCACGTCAGCGCTTGCTGATTCATGGTGAGGTGCTGCAACAGCAGCTGTCGGCGGATGAATCGCCGGCGCAGTCGAGCGCCGAGCAGGCGTTGTTGCAGGCCGCCATCAACCGTAGCCAGGGGCAACTGAGTGATCTGCGGCGAGAGCTGTTCGCCATTTTGCCGGCGTTGCAACGAGAGCCTACGGCGGTGCGGCTGGGCGACTTGCTGCAGCTCTGGCGCAATGCCTATGCGCTGAACCCCGCGAACGATCTGCCGCGTCAGCAACTGCTGGATGCCCTGCCTGCCGAGGTGGCGGAGTCCGCCCGCGAGTACTTCCGGCTGGCGCGTCTGGATGCGCTGGTACAGCGCAATGCGTTGAACGACGTGCGGGCGTGGATGTGGAGTCGTTATCCGCTGCTGTTCGAGCAGTTGCCGCCACAGGCTCGTGATGGCTTGCTGCTGGATGAGGCGCGTGCCTTCCACACACGTTTGAACTGGTTGTTTGCCGATACCCGCGCGAGTTACCGGGCGGGCAAGGACGGTGAAGCTGGCACGCCGGGCTGGCTCAAGATTGTCGAATACCTGTTTGGTGTGCTGCTGTTGTGTCTGCTGGTCCTGCTGGCGCGACGATCCCGTGCGCCGGCCGCTACCGTGCAGGGCCGTTTTGCGCGCTGGGCTCGCGGCCGCAGGCTGGCTGAACCGCTGAGCCGGATTACCGCATCTGTGCCCCGTCTGCTGCCCTGGTTGCTGGGGTTGGTGGGTATTGGCCTGCTTCATATGCTGTTTACGCATTGGCGGCTGCCGCTGCTGACCACCTTCTTGCCGCTGGCGCGCTTGTACATTCTCTACGGCTTGATCTCGCTGGCAGGGGAGTGGCTGTTGCAGCGCACCGCGCAGCAAGCCGGCAGCTTTCTCAATGAAGAACAGCTGGCCCAGGCGCAGCGTCAGGCGCGGCTGGCGGCGGCAGTCGCCGTGGTGCCGCTGCTGGTGCAGGACTTTATTGCCCTGGGTGTCGGGCCGTCACGGTTGCTGGATATCTGCGGGTGGCTGTCGGTGCTGGGTGTTTTGCTGGCACTGGGACTGTTGCTGCGCAGTCGCCGTGAGGACTTTATCGAGGCGCTCAAGTCGTTCCTGCCGAGTCGCGGTGATCGGTTGATCGAGCAGTTGCTCGGCAAGCGTCTGTTTTTGCTGGTCGCGCCCATTGCCGCGCCGCCGCTGTTGCTGGCGCTGCTGGCCAACTTCATGCACAAGGCGTTGTTTGCCTACGATTGGTATCGTCGCCTGTTCGCCCGCAGCTTTCGGTTGCGGGTCGCCGCTGTCGAGGGCGAACCAGCGCCGGATGTTGCCGCCCAGGACAGCGTCGGGTTGGCAAGTTACCGCGTCTGGTTTCTGGAGAACGACCCGGCCAAGGTGCCGTTTATTGATTCGGGCCTGTATGCCCAGGTGCGCAAGAGTCTGGACCCCTGGCTGGACGACCGCACGCAGGACAACGCGTTGCTGCTGACCGGCCCCAACGGGGCGGGCAAGAGCACCATTGTGCCGCGGCTGCAGAAGGAGCTGGCCGAGCAGCAACCGGACATTCAGGTGTTGCGGCTGGTGGTCGAAGACAAGGTCACCACCGCCGAGGCGTTGTTGGCGCTGCTGGGCTCGGCGCTGGGCATCGACCTGGCCGCCGGGCCGTCGACGCTGGTGCGTGAAGACGCCGCGCGACAGCCCACCCTGGTGGTGATCGACGATGCGCAGAACCTGTTCCTGCGTCAGGTCGGTGGGCTGGCTGGCTGGGAAGCGCTACTCGGGCTGGTCAATGCGCGGGTCGAGAACCTGTTCTGGCTGGTGCTGATCGACAATCACGCCTGGGCCTATTTGAGCAACGTGTATGGGCGTGATTACCAGTTCCGCAGTATCAAGGTGGCGCGCCGCTGGTCGCAGAACGACATCCGTTCGCTGGTGTTGTCGCGTAACCACCTCAGCGGGTGTCGCATCCGTTACGACAACATTCTGCTGGCCACCCGAGGGCCGGAGGCCGGCAGCATCCGCAACGCCGAGCAGCTGTATTTCAGTCTGCTGTGGGATGCCTGCCAGGGCAACCCGGCGATTGCCCTGCGCCTGTGGCTGCGCTCGATCCGGATGGAAGGCAATACCGTGGTGGTCGGTTTGCCGGATGAGGTGGTCGGCAGCGGTCTTGAGGCGCTGGATCGTGATCTGCATTTTGTCTATGCGGCCATCAGCATCCACGAGAACATGAGCAGCGACGAGCTGGTATCGGCTACCGCGCTACCGGAGCGCGTGGTTCGCCGGGCGCTGAAAACCGGGCAGGACATGGGCTTTCTTGAGCGCGGGGAGAATCGCCGCTACCGCATCGTCGCGCTCTGGTATCCGATCGTGACGCGGCTGCTGGCACGGAAGAATCTGCTACATGAATAACGAACTCGCCTCTCAGTTGACGACCTTCGTCAACATGTTCGACACCGGCACCCTGGCGCTGCTGCTGGTCAGCCTGCTGGTGCTGTGGCTGATCAACTGGTGCATCCGCAACCTGACCACTCGGCTGATGACACGCTTTCCGGCGCGCCGTTTCACCATCATGCAGCTGGGCACGCTACTGAGCTTTACCTTGTACATCGTCGGTGGCACCGCGCTGGTGGTCGGTGTGCTGAAGCCGCCGCAGGAGTTTCTGCTGGCCATCGGCGGTTCGGCGGCGGTGGCGATGGGCTTTGCCCTGAAGGATATTGCCGCGTCGCTGGTATCCGGCCTGATCCTGCTGTTTGATCGGCCGTTTCATGTGGGCGACCGGGTCAGCTTTGATGGGGTGTACGGCGAGATCATCGCCATCACCCTGCGTACGGTGCGGCTGCAGACGCTGGACGACAATATTGTCACCATTCCCAATTCCCGCTTCATTACCGACGTCGTGGCCTCGGGCAACCTTGGCGCCATGGACATGATGGTGGTGACCGACTTTCACCTGGCGCTGGATGCCGACATTCAGCAAGCCGAAGACATCGCTCGCCAAGTGATTGTCACCAGCCGCTATGCCTACCTGAAAAAGCCGGTGACCTTTGCCATCGAAGAGGTGCAGATCGCCGAGCGCCTGGCGATCCGCCTGCGGGCCAAGGCCTACGTGCTGGATGTGACCTACGAAAAGCCCTTCCAGAGCGACATCACGGTGCGTACCTCGGCGCTGTTTCGTGAGCGCGGCGTGCTGCGCCCGGGGCAGTGATCAGGCAAGTCAGAAGGTGGTGGAAGTGACCTCGAAATGCTGCTGGTCAATGCCGGCCACGTCGCGCCAGTCAATCTCGAACATCTCGCCGGGGCCGGCATCCATCAGGATGTAAAAGGGTTGCCCCGGCAGCGGCGTGCTGAAGCGAGAGCGGGTGTCCAGCACCCCGTCGGCCAGCGTCTCGCCACTGTAGGCCAGCACCCGCATGGCGATGCCGTCGGCGCTGGAGCCGTCATCGTAACCCCCCTGGCAGCTGATCTGTTGTGCCTCCAGCTGACAGCGGCAAACCGGTGTGTGGGCCTGGGCGGCGGTGGCGCACAGCAGGGCCCCCAGCAGCAATAGCAGTCTCATGGCTGTTCCTCGATAAAGCGCGCCAGCGCGGGGGACAGGCGTTCAATGGCAAAACGCTGTTGATGCACGCTGCCATCGTTGCCTTCCACGGTCAACCAGAGGCCATCCTGGATGCTGGCGGCCCGCGGTATGGGGATTTCCACCCGCTTCTCAGTGCCGCGACCGCCAAAGGCGTTGCCGGGGGCGCTGGTGTTGTGCGGCTGGCGAATCTTCAGTGAGGCCTGGCGGATATCGCGCTGGCAGGCGTCGCAAAAGCGGATCACAAAGGTTTTCAGCGGCACGCCCAGTGCAACGATCTCGGGGGCGTGCTTGTCCTGCTCGGCGAGGCTGAAGGTCCAGGGGCCAATCTGGCCGTGTAGCGCGTCGTCACGCAGCAGCGGCCGCTCCGGCGTGATGATCAACTGCCAGGTAAAAAGCACCAGCGGCGCGGCCAGCAGCAGGGCGCCCAGCGCGACTTGCCTGCCGCTTCGTGGTGCTGGCGTATAGGGCTTTTCAGAACGCGGCTTGGCCGCCTTGGTCACCGGTTGCCACGGCCAGTGCGGCAGGTAGAACACCAGCAGGAGACCGGCCACCGTCAGCCAGCCAAGCCAGGTAACCAGCCCCACATCGGCGTGCCACTGTTTGATGCCGATGGCCAGTGCGGCGGCCAGCAGCAGCCAGCCAAGGGCACGCAGCAGGCGACTGACAGCGGGCGGTAATTCGCGCCGTAGCAGGTGTTTGGCGTGTTTGGACATACCGGCAGCCAGGGTAACAAAGCCGGCCAGACTGAGCAGGAAAACACCGATATTCAGAGGCGTCACAGGCTGCCTCCGGCGGGCAACAGCCCCCAGCTGAGCAGCGTGCATACCGCGGTGGCGCCGAGCAAGCCAAGCCAGACAGTGCGCAGGCGCTGGCTGGCAAAGATCCAGATGATGATCAGCGTATAGAGCGCAAAGCTGAGCATGGTGCTGGCTGCTACCGCTTCTGCTTGCGGCAGGGGCCAGAGCAACGCCAGCAGAGTGCTGGCGGCGGAGGTCAGGGCGTAACCGCCCACTACGGCGGCCAGTACCCTGCTGGCGACCAGCCAGCGATAGCGTGCGCTTGCGGTCTGGCGAGCCATCAGCGTGCTCCCCCGGCCACGGCGCTGCGAGCGGCAGGTGCGGTGTCGGTGATTTTAGCCAGCCAGCGCCGCTGCACCTTGATCGCCATGTAGCCGAAGGCGGCGCCCAGGGCCAGCATGGTCAGGTCAAAGCCGGCCAGCGTCCAGTCGCCGGCGGGCAGCGTGACGCCCAGATGGCGGTCGGTGGTCAGGGCGTTGACCAGCGGCAGCAACGCGTAGGCCGTCGCTGCCAGCCAGAGCAGCTCGACCCAGGCCTTGCGGATATCACGAAACAGCGCGTAGATCAGGGTTTCGCCCCAGATCAGAAACAGGGCATTGACCTCCCAGCTGGCACGGTCGGCCAGCTCCACCGGCAGCAGCCGATTGGCCCAGAAATAGGCTGCCACGCCCGCCGGTAAGCCGGCGATGGTGGCGACGTTCAGCGCCTCGACCAGCCGATGCCCAAAGTGTGTGCCGGCGGCGGCGTGTTGCTTGCGGCGTTTGACCGTCCACAGCACCATGCCGGTGCCGATCATGCCGCAGCCCAGCAGCCCGGCGATAAAGTACAGCCAGCGCAGCCAGGGCTCGGCAAAGCGTCCCTCGTGCAGCGCATACATGACCTGCACGCTCTGTATCGTTGCGCTGTCTGCCGGTTCTGCCGGCAGGGGCTCGCCGGTGTTGGCGTGGAACGCGAGCTCGTGATTGTCTCGCCAGCGCACCGCGTCGCCGTACGCCCGGCCGATCTCTACCCGTGGCGGCTCGCCGCGATCATGCTGCACCAGCACCGCACGCAGCTGGGTGTCCGGCCCCCAGGTGCGCATGGCCTGCTTCATCATGTCCGCGATGGAGGCTTGCGGGCGTTCGACCGCCAGGTGCTCGTGGTCGTCGTACAGTTCGTCGTAGAAGCGCTGCATGGCGGCGCGGTCGGTGCCGTAGGTGGAGGCGACGGGGGCGGGCATGTAGTCCTGTGCAAAGAACATCAGCCCGCTGTAGGTAATCATCAGGAAAAACGGCAGGGCCATGACGCTGATGACATTGTGGGCGTCCAGCCAGGAGCGCTGACCCTTGCCTGGGCGAAAAGTAAAAAAGTCCTTGAAGATCTTCTTGTGGGTAATGACGCCGGTGATGATCGCCACCAGCATCAGCATGGTGCAGATACCGACCAGGCGAAAGGCCAGCGGGTAGTCGATGTAGTGCAGCGCGTAGTGCATGACGTACAGCTGACGCCCGCCGCCGGTGTCGCGTGGCTCGATGTCGGTGCGCAGCCCGCCGGTGGCCGGATCCAGTTGTTCACTGCCGCGCCTGCCACGCTCGTGGCCTTCCTGTGGCAGGGTGGTCCATTCGATGCTGTAGTCCTGCCAGGCGCGTTGGGCTTGTGCCCAGTGCGGCAGATTGATTGCCCAGAACTCGGCTTCAGGGGCGACCTGCTGCAGGCGATCCAGCCCGTTCTCGATCAGGGCAACGCGGTCGTATTCAAGCGGTGTGCCGGCCAGCGGCCGTTCCGGCTCCATCCAGCGGGTGATCTCGTAGTTGAAGTAGCCCGCTGTGCCGGTGACAAAGACAAAGAACAGCACCCAGGCGACGATCAGGCCGGTCCAGGTGTGCAGCCAGGCCATGCTCTGGCGAAATCCTTCTCTCATTGCTGTTCCACCTTTCTCGGGTTTTCCGTTTTGGCCTCAAGCCGCACTGGCGCTGGCGTTGCAGTGCGCTGTGTCGCATTTCTCGGCGGCGCGGCGCCGTCTTTTTTCGGGCTCTATGCTGATGACGAACGAGCGGCCCAAAAAGGGAATGGGCGAGCGGATTTTTTGCGTATCGGCTCAAACGCTTTTTTGATAGTAATTCTTATTTGCGGCGCGAGTGTAGCAGCAAGTGCCTGAAGCGAAAACCGCTGGCCCGGGCAAGCCGCCGGCGGATGCACTGGCGACTTGCCGCTACTGGGTCTCAGAAGCTCAGGCTGGTGCCCAGCGTCAGGGTTCTGGGCATGCCCTGGCTGAGGCTGTGATAGCCGGTGCTGGTCAGCCAGTAGGCTTCGTCGGTGAGGTTGTCCAGGTTGACCTTCAGCTCAACGTCGGTGTCGCCCAGCTGCATGGCATAGCGCGCGCCGAGGTCGTACAGGGTGAAGGCGTCCAGGTCGATGTTGCGTGCCTCATCCAGGCTGCGCTCGCCGGTATGGCTGGCACCTGCGCTAAGCACCCAGGCGGTGTTCGGGATCTGGTACTCGCCGTACAGCCGGTACTGCTGGTCCGCGGTGCCGACTATCTGCTGGCCCTCAAGCGCCGGGTCGGAGGTCTTGCGGTTTTCGGCGTCCAGCCACATGGCGCTGGCGCCGATCAGCACATCGGGGGTGAGGTGGCCGCGGGCGTTGAGTTCCAGCCCCTGGTAGCGGGCTATGCCATCCTGGCTGAAGACGTTGCTGGCGTCGGTGTAGGTCAGCGCCCGTTCCAGGCGAAAGAGCGCAGCACTGGCGGACCAGCGCTCACGGTCCATCTTCACGCCGATCTCGTGTTGCTCGCTGGTCATTGGCTCGAATACTTCGCCGGCATTGACGGCGGTGTCCGGGGCGACAGCACCCTGCTCGAAGGCTTCGATATAGCTGACATAGAACGAGGTCCAGTCCACCGGGCGATACACCAGCGCGACGCTCGGGGTGAGGGCGCTTTCGCGGTAGTCGCCATATTTGGCATCCAGCGTGCCGTGGCGTACCCCCAGAATCAGGTCGAGCTGCTCGCCGAAGCCCAGAGTGTCTGAAACGAACACTTCGGTGCGCTTGATGGACAGGTACTCGTTGTAGTCGGCATCCCCACGACTCAGACGAATGCCCGGGTCGGTAAAGTCCTGCGGGTTGGACAGATTGCCCGAGCCCAATGGGGTGGTGCTGGGGACCAGGCCGTTGCTATTGGACGAGGTGGTACGACCACTGGCGCCGCCGACGGTCACCTGATGGCTGATTGGGCCGGTGTCCAGATGTCCGCTAACCTGGCCCTCGAAGCCTTCGCTGGTGAACAGGTTGTTGTAGTGGTACAGCACGGCAGAATAGTTGCCGTCGGCGTCGGCAAACAGGCCGGGCAGGTAGGGGTTACGGAAGCTGTCGGAGTAGCGGTACGCCAGGCGCAGGTGCCAGTCATCGCCAATATCCCAGTTCAGGTCACTGCCCCAGGTGCGGTGGGATGACTCGTAGAACGCCCAGGACGGTGCCAGCCGCTTGTCGCCATCAATGGGGTCCAGTGGTTTGCCCAACGCGGTGCTGTAGGAGGCGTCGGCATTGGGCAGCAGGCGGAAGTAGCCACCATCGCTGACGCGGTTGGCGTAGAGGGCGTCGACCTGCCAGGTCAGCGCGGGCGTCAGCCGCCAGTCCAGCGCGAGGGAGGCGGATTTGCGCTTCGAGTCGTTGCCTGACACGTAGGTTTCGCCGTCCTGGCCGACCAGATTGATACGGTAGCCAAAGCGCTTGTCGTCACCGAAGCGCCCGCCGATATCGCCGTGCAGCAGTATCTGACCGTTGTCGGTGACCTGGCTGGTCAGTGTGCGGGTGAGCTCCTCGGTGGGCCGTTTGAGCACGTAGTTGATGGTGCCGCCAGGGCTGCCAAAGCCGTACAAAAAGGCGCCGGCACCCTTGAGTATGTCAACGCGCTCGATGTGCTCCAGCGGCAGGTCGGACGCACGGCTGCGCAGGGTCAGGCCGTCGAGCTTTTGCCCGGTATCAAAGTCGGGTGACAGGCCGCGTATCACCAGCGCGTTCTCGCTTTGCTGGTCATCGCTGGACGCAGCAACGGCAGCGTCGTAGCGGGTCAGGTCAGCGAGCGAGCTGATCTGCAGGTTGTCCATGTACTCACGCGAGTAGGTCGAGACGCTGAAGGGCGTGTCCTGCAGGCGGCGATTGCCGAGTGCGCCGACTCGGGCGCTGGACAGACGGTAGGCGCTGGCGGCGCTGCCGCCCTCGTCGACCTCGGCGCTGACGGTCATTGCGGGCAGGCTAGTCTGGGCGCTCTGGCGCCGCAGCGAATAGCTCGAACCGCCCTCATGCACCAGTTCCACGTTGCTGCCGCGCAGCAGTGTGGTAAAGCCTTCACTCAGGGTGTAGCTGCCCTGCAGGCCTGGGCTGCGCAAGCCATCCAGCAGTCTGGGTTCGAACGACAGGGTGACGCCGGAGGCGGCCGCGTAGCGGGCCAGCACGTCACTCAGCCGGCCGGCAGCCAGGTTGTGGGTCTGGCGGGCTTCGGCTGTCTGCGCCTGGGCTGGCAGCGTTAGCAGCAGCGGAGCTGTCGCCAGGCCGTTGATAGCCAGGGCCAGCGCGAGTGCGCGGCGGCCCGAGGGGCGGGGAGTGGCGGCGGTCATAAGGTATCCCTTTTGGCAGGTTGGCAGAGTCAGTACGTGTGGCCGTCGAGGCCCTGCTGAAAACGTCTCACTTGCTATACCGAACGAGATGAAAAAAGGTATCAGGCGGGTTTGATCGTGACCCACCACGGGCCCAGCTGGTGCACCCTGACGGGCAGCGTTTTCTGCAACAGGGCCAGGCTGGCGTCGGTATCGCGCAGGGAGAAAGCGCCGGACACGACGATGGCTGCAACCGCCGGGTCGCAGCGCACCACCCCGGAGCGATAGCGCCCCAGCTCCTCGGTCAGCGTGCCCAGCGGCATGTCGATAGCCAGCAGCATGCCCTGTTGCCACAACAGCGACTGCTCGTTGGCCGGCGTTGGCGCCGAAATGGCGCCCAGGCTGAGCTGCCGCTGCTGCCCGGCATTCAGCTCGACCTGCTGTGCAAGGCCGGCCCCGTGCAGCAGCGCTGTACCTGAGAACACGGCAACCCGGGTATCGCTGGCGCGCTGCTGCACGCTGAGGCGAGCATTGCGGGTCTCTATCAACCCTTCGCGGGTGCTGATGACCAGTGGCCGCTCGGGGGTGAGCGGGTCAGGCGCGGCGCTCAGCAGCAGCTCGCCCTCCTTGAGTTCCAGGCGCCGTTGCCGCGCGGTAAACGCCAGGTTGATGGCGGTCGCGGTATTCAGTACCAGGGTGCTGCCGTCGGCCAGCGTCAAGCGGGACTGTTCACCCGTCGCGGTGCGCAGGTCGGCCTGCCAGACGCCCCAGGGTAATTGCGAAACAGTCAGCGCGGCCAATGGCACACCCAGGGCCAGCAGTGACAGGGCCTTGAGCGTCTTGCGCCGATCCTGCGTGTGCCGCCGCTGCAGGGTCGGTCGGGCGATGTCGGCCGGCAGCTGGCCAAGGCTGCCGAGCAGCGACTCGGCGCGCTGCCAGGTCTGCTGGTGTGCATCGCTGCGCTGACACCACTGCTGCAGCCGCCGATGGTCGTCGTCGGTGGCCTCGCCACTGTGCAGCAGCGCCATCCAGTCGGCGGCTTCCTCCAATAAATTGTCATGTTGCCGGGCGCTGGTCATGGCTCGCTCACTCCAGCCGCAGACAGGCAAGAAAGGCGTTGCGCATATGGCGCTTGACCGTCGGCAGGGACACGCCGGTGTGCTCGGCAATCTCGGCGTAGCGCAGGCCGTCGAGCTGGGCGAGCAGGAAAATCTCCCGCGTCAGCGCAGGCAGTTGCTGCAGCGCTGCATCGACGCGCTGCAGGGCGTCGAGAATAAGCCAGCGGGTTTCCGGGGAGGGCGCCAGCGCCTCTGGCAGGGTGGCCAGGGTCTCCAGGTAGGCCCGTTCGATCTGTTGGCGCCGCCAGTGATCGATCATCAGGCAGCGCGCAATGTGCGTCAGCAGCGCGCGCACATCGGAGCCGGCGCGTTGTGGCTGGCGCGGCTTCGTCAGCAGGCGCACGAAGGTATCCTGGGCAAGGTCGGCAGCGGTCTCACGGCAGCCGGTCTGGCGCTGCAGCCAGGCGCGCAACCAGCTGTGATGGCCGCGATAGACGCTGGAAAGGGGTTCGCTGGAATGGCTCATGCGCAGGGTACGGTGATTTCTTTTTGAGAATGAGTCGCAGTTTACGTATGTGCCGGTCAATCCTGCAAGCCTCTGGCTGTTCGTATTAAAAGCAATTATCATTTGCAAGTGAAGTCGGCAAATCGGGCTTGCCAGTGAACAGTTCCAATCTAGACAGCGTCTTTATCAGCCAGCGCACCTCGCTGCTGCGCACCTTGCTGAAAATCGTCAAGAACACCAGCATCGCCGAGGAGCTGGTGCAGGAGACGTATCTGCGGGTGGCGCGCACGGTGCGTGACAAGCCGATTGATCACCTTGAACCCTTTCTTTTTCAGACTGGCCGCAATCTGGCGTTGGACCACCTGCGCCGTGAACGCATGCAGTCGCGCACCATGCTCGACGACGTGCCCCATGAGGTGGTCGAGGCAGTGGCCGCGCCGGCTTCCTCCAGCGAAGATAGCCTGCACGCTGCGCGCCTGCTGCAGCATCTGGGCAGCGCGCTGGATCAACTGAGTGCCCGTCAGCAGCGGATATTTGTGCTCAGCCGCCTGCATGGCATGAGCGCAGGCGATATTGCCGCCGAGTTGGGGGTATCGCCCAGCACGGTGCAAAAGGAGCTGAAATTGATCATGGCGCTGTGCGTGACGCTGATCGAGCGACTCACGCCCACGCCATGAGCCGCTTTCGCTCGTTCACCGCATAAGTCAGAATGAACACCCGTGATGACGAGAGCCGGCCGATGACCGAGCCCACTACCCACCCTGCCGACGGCGAGTCGCTGCAGAGCCAGGCGCTGGACTGGCTGCTGGCGCTGGAAGACGCCGACGCCGAGTGTCTGGCGCGCTTTGATGCCTGGCTGGCCGAGTCGGCTGCGCACCGGGCGGCCTTTGAGCACGCCCGCGCCTGTTGGCAGTCGTCAGCCCTGGTGGATGCGGCGGCGCAGCTGGAGGCCCGCACCACGCCCGCGCCACGGCGACGCTGGGCTGGCGCGCTGGCGCTGGCCGCCTCGGTGCTGCTGGCGCTGGGTGTGCTGATGCAGAGCAACCTGCTGCTCGACTGGCGCGCCGATCACGTGACGGCAGTCGGTCAGCGGCAAAGCCTTGATCTGGCCGACGGCTCGCAGGTGGTGCTCAATACCGACAGCGCGTTTTCCAGCGCTATCGACGGGCGCAAGCGCACCGCGAACCTGCTGCGCGGCGAGGCCTATTTTGACGTAGCACGCGACAGCGCGCGGCCCTTTGAGGTCAACGCCGGGCCGGTGCAGATTTCAGTGCTGGGCACCGCCTTTGCCGTGCGCTACCTGGATGACGCCACCGAGGTCAGTGTTGCTCACGGGCAGGTCGAGGTGCATGCGCGCAACAGCGGTGCGCGTATTCATTTGAGCGCCGGCGACAGCATTCGCATTGATCAGCAGGGTGCCGGCAATCGTGTACGCGGCAACGCCGCCAGCCAGCTGGCCTGGGTGCAAGGCCGCCTGGTGTTTGATGACCAGCCGCTCGGCGAGGTGCTGGCCGAGCTGCGGCGCTACTATCCGGGCTGGATCATCAACGCCAGTGGTCCGTTGGACAGCATGCGGGTAACCGGTAACTATCGGCTCAGTGATCCGGTCAGCGTCATGCGTTCGCTGGCGCAGGTGACCTCGGCCAACCTGCATGAATACCCGGCGCTGCTGATTCTCAACTGATCCTGGCTGACCCCGAGGCGGCCGGGCGGAGCCCGAGATCGGTGGCTGCTGGCCGGCTGCGCGCCCCCTCTCGCCAGACACGCCAAATTATTTTTACGCAATCTCGGCAGGTCGTTCGTCTCGTCAGGAAGTAATGCAAACCATTCGCATTGTTTGCCGTTCCACGACCCTGCAAAGAGATTCTCGATGACCGCTCAACCTCGCCGCGTCCTGTCCCGAACCCGCTCGACCACCAGTCTGTCGCTCCTGGCCCTGGCCATCTCCTGCGCCGCTGTGCCGCAGGCGTTCGCCGCCGACGCGCCCGCCGCTAACCTGCAGCAAAGCCAGGCGCGCTACAGCTTTGAGATTCCGGCGCAGCCGCTGGTGGCAGCGCTCAATGCCTTCAGCGATATCAGTGGCTGGCAGGTTGGACTGCAGGCTGATCTGGCGGCAGACCTGCAGTCCGCACCGGTCAGTGGCCGGCTGTCTCCCGAACAGGCGCTGACCGAGCTGCTGCGTGGCACCGGCGTGGGCTACCGCAGTGCGGGCCAGCGTAGTGTCGTGCTGGTGTCTGGCGAGCGGGCGGTCAACCTGCAGGCCATTACCGTGACCGCGACGCGTAGCCAGCGCATGGTTGACGAGGTGCCGAGCACGGTCAGTTCACTGGGCCGCGAGCAACTGGACCGTGACCTGGTCAATACCACGCGCCAACTGGTGCGTGGCGAACCGGGCGTCTCGGTGGGCGGCACCGGGCAGCGCTCGGGCATCACCGGCTACAACATTCGTGGCATCGATGGTGATCGGGTGCTGACCCAGGTAGATGGCGTCGAGATTCCCAACAGCTTTTTCAACGGCCCCTACGCCAACACCCAGCGTAACTATGTTGATCCGGAAATCGTCAAGCGGGTGGAAATTCTGCGCGGCCCGGCCTCGGCTCTGTACGGTAGCAGCGCCATTGGTGGCGCGGTCAGCTACTTCACCCTAGACGCCGACGATATCATCAAGCCCGGCCGCGACACCGGCGCGCGCCTCAAGGCCGGCTACAGCTCGGCAGATGAAAGCTGGCTGACCTCGGGCACCGTGGCCGGTCGTACCGGCAATCTTGATGCCTTGCTGCACCTGTCCCAGCGCAACGGCCATGAGACCGAGTCTTATGGCACTACCGGCGGCATCGGCCTGGATCGCACGGCCGCCAACCCGGAAGACGTACAGACCACCAACGTGCTGGCCAAAGTGGGCTGGGACTACAGCGACAACGGCCGCCTGCAGCTGACCTACGAGAACTACGAAGACGACCGCGATACCAATCAGCTCAGCGCTGTGGGCGGGCCATACAACGCCGGCAGCGGCTTTGGTTACTACGAGTCGCGTGAGGGTAACGACACCATTACCCGCGAGCGCTACAGCCTGGCGCACATGCTGGCGCTCGACAGTCTGCTGGCTGACAACCTGAACTGGAGTCTGAATTACCAGCTGGCCAAAACCGACCAGAGCACGGTAGAGCACTACGTCCCCAAGAACTTTTTCACTGGTGCAGTCAGCCGTGACGTACAGCGCTACCGCGATACCACCTACAAGGATCGGCAGTGGATGCTGGATCTGCAGCTGGACAAGGCGTTCAGCCTGGGTAGCAGCGATCACTTGCTGACTTACGGCGCGACGCTGAAGCGTCAGCAGGTGACCGGACTGCGTACCGGTTATGGCGTCTGCCTGCAGGCGATCAGCGCCAGTTGTCCGACCGCCGGCGCGATCAGCAGTAACGCCTCTGACACCCTGACCCCGCAGAGTGATTTCCCCGATCCGACCATCAAGGTCTACAGCCTGTTTGTACAGGACGAGATTCGCTGGAATCAATGGTCCTTCCTGCCGGGCCTGCGTTATGACCACACCCGTCTGTCGCCCGAGCTGACCGATGAGTTTCTGGCGACTGTCAGCAGCAGTGACGTGACCGACTACAACGATGATGACCGCACCTGGCACCGGGTATCGCCCAAGCTCGGCGTGACCTACCAGTTTGATGACCGCTACACCTGGTTCGGGCAATATGCCGAAGGGTTCCGCACGCCAACCGCCAAGGCCCTGTACGGCCGCTTTGAGAACCTGGCCGGCGGCTACACGGTGGAACCCAACCCGGACCTGGAGCCGGAGAAGAGCCGCGGCCTGGAAACCGGCCTGCGTGGCTACTTTGAGGCCGGCAACTTTGATCTGGCGCTGTTCTACAACGAGTACCGCGACTTTATCGACGAGAACGCCATTACCCCCGGCTACACCAGTGATACCTTCCAGACCCGCAACATTGCTCACGCCAGCATCCGTGGCGTGGAAGCCAAGGGCCGTCTGAACCTGGAGCACTTCGGCATGGCTCCTGGGCTGTATGCGCAGGGCTCGATTGCCTACGCCCGTGGCCGCAACGATGACAATGGCGCACCGCTGAACAGCGTAAACCCGCTGACCGGTGTGTTCAGCCTGGGGTATGAACAGGCCCTCTACGGCGGCGAGCTGGCCTGGACGCTGGTCAAACGCAAGACCCGCATCGACGAATCCAGCCTGAACATTCCCGATGGCACCACCAGCCAGTTCGCCAGCTCCGGCTTTGGCCTGCTGGACCTGACCGCCTACTACCAGGTGACGGACGATCTGGTGGTCAACGCCGGGCTGTTTAACCTGACCGATAAAAAGTACTGGCTCTGGGACGATGTACGCGGCTACGACAGCGTCGGCGAAGCGACCGTCACCAGCCCCGCCAACCTCGACCGCCTGACCCAGCCTGGCCGCAACGTTGCAGTCAATCTGGTGTGGGATATCTGATAGACCGGGCTGCACAGGCGGACAGAGCGACGCAGGTGCAGCCCATCGAACCGCTTCGGTTGTTGGCCTTGGCCGCCGCCCAGGAGCTGCCGTCGAGCCGCTTCTGCTTGCAAGCTGAAATGATAATTTCTATCATTCTCTGCTACGCACTCGACTCCGTCCGCTGGCGGGGCTGGTTGGTGCGTCTTTTCTTTCCATGACCGCCCCGGCTCGAGGGGCGGCCTGCAGGTGGGTGGCATGAAGGGTCCTTGGCTGGAGCAAAATCCATGATGGTCAGTGCGTCACGTGGCGCCATCATCTCGCGTATTCTGGCAGCGATTTTTGGTTGCTATGCCTTTGTCTGGGGTGTGGTTGCCCTGGGCGTCGCGGCGCTGCATGGCGCTGGGCTGGAGTACCACGCGGCCGAGCAGGCCATGATGATGCTGGCCTTTTTGCTTTACCTGGGGCTGTTTCTGTGGACCTTTGCCGCTGCCAGTGTGCGGCGAGTCTGGCTGGTGCTGGCTGTTGGCAGCGCGGTCATGCTGGCTGCCGCCTGGCAGCTGCAGCGCATGATCATCGGATAGGAGCACCGCCATGCTGAACAGTTTCCGCCAATCCATGGCCTGGGTGCATACCTGGTTCGGGCTGGTACTGGGGTTTGTGCTGATGGTCGCCTTCTTCTTTGGCGCGCTGTCCGTCTTCGACCGCGAGATCGACCGTTGGGCGATCCCGGAGACGCGTTTTGAGCCGCAGCCGATGCCGTCCTACGACAACCTGCTCAAACAGGTCTTTGCTGATCTCAAGCCTCACCCGCTGGATATGGCCGCGACCGCGGAACGGGTAATTGGCGATCTGCCGGCACCCGAAACCATGCCCATGGTCGGGCTATTTGCCTACACCACCCACCGTGACCCAGTGCTGCGTATTGGCGCCGAGTTCGCCATCCCCAACAAACCGATCGACCCCAAAGACGACCACCTGCACGTGCACGGTTGGGCCACCATCGACCCGCGTACCGGTGCGGCGCTGCCGGATGACCAGCTGAAAATCGGCAGCAACTGGTTCTATCCGATGCATTACAGCCTGCAGGTGCACTGGAAGAACATCGGCGTCTTTGTGGTGGGGCTGGCGGCGCTGGTCATGCTGGTAGCGCTGGTCACCGGCGTGATCATGCACCGCAAGCTGTTCAAGGAGTTCTTTACCTTTCGGCCGAAGAAGCGCACCCAGCGCAGCACCCTGGATCTGCACAATATGACCGGTGTGGTGGCGTTGCCCTTTCACTTCTTCTTCGCCTTCACCGGACTGGTGATCTTTGCCTCTTTCTACTATTTCCCGGTGTCCGGGACCCTGCTCAAACCGCTGCATGACCGGCACGAGGTCATTGAGGCCGAGCATACCGGGCTGCCGCATGACGAGGCGGGCGTGCCGGCCGAGCTGGCCTCGGTCGATGCCATGCTTGCCGAGGCCAAGCGTATCTGGGCCGAGCGTGACATGGCCGGTGAGGTGGGCCTGCTGATGATCGAGCATCTGGGCGACGCCAACGGTTATGTCAGCATCTATCGTGCCGGCAGTGACCGGGTGGCGCTGGTGGGTGAGGGTATCCACTTCAAGGCCAGCACCGGCGAGCTGCTGCGCGAAGAGCCACCGAGCGATCCGGTGGGCGCGGTCAATGAATTCCTGACCGGCCTGCATTTGCAGCATTTCGAACACTGGACCTTGCGCTGGCTTTACGTCGCTGGTGGCTTGCTGGGCTGTATCTGTATCGCCACCGGCTTTGTGTTTTTTGTCGAAAAGCGTAAGCAGGAACACGCCAAGCGCGGTCTGCAGGGCTGTCGACTGGTCGATGCCATGGCGGTGACCACGGTGACCGGCATGGTACTGGCGGCCGTGGCCATGCTGGTGGCCAACCGCTTGCTGCCCGACGCCATGCCCGGTCGTGGCGACTGGGAAAAGTGGACCTTCTGGGGCGTCTGGATGCTGAGTCTGCTGCACGCCCTCTGGCGCAGCGCTCCGGTGGCCCAGGCGCGCAGTAATCCGGCTTGGCGCGAGCAGTGCTGGGCGCTGGCGCTGGCCTGCGTGGCGGCGGTGCTGCTCAACTGGATCACCACCGGCGATCATCTGCTGAAAACCATGCTGCTGGAGCCCTACTGGGCGGTTGCCGGCGTTGACTTGAGTCTGCTGGCCTGCGCGTTGGTGTCGGTATTCACGGCGCGGCGCCTGGCACGCACCGTAGAGGTGAAGCAGGCCAGCCGGATTGGCGGGGTGGCGTATGAGTAACGCTGGACTATGGTTGCTGGCTGCGGCGGCCAGCATGTGGCTGGCCACCGGTTGGCTGGCCCTGTCGCTACCGGCACACTGGCGTCAGGTGTTCGTGGCCAATGAGGTGGCGCCGGGTTATCTGCGGCCCCTTGGCTGGCTGGCGTTAGGGGTGTCAGTGCTCTGTTGTTTCAAGGCAGACCACCCGTCAATGGCGGTGCTGGTCTGGTTTACCCTGTTGCCGGTTGCCGCTGTGGCCACGGCGATGACGCTAAGCTATCGACCGGCGCTGTTGCGTGTGGTTTGCCCAGTGTTTCTGCGCGCTCGCTAACGGCGCGCTTCCAGCGCCCGGAGAGGGCGTTCTGTCCGGGATGGAACCTTGGAAGGCGGCTTTGTCAGGTCGTCTTCGCATTAGGTAAAAGTGTGTAAATTCGCTAGGGCTGGCAAGGCTTATTGCCTAGAGTCCCTAGTGCTTAAAGCTATTCCCGGACTCTGACCTTTATGCCTTCTTCTGCTCTGTTCTCCCGTACGCGGGTCAAGTGGCTGCTGCTGCTTGCTGCCATCGTTGCTGCGCTGGTTTTCGCCTGGTATCAGTTTTCTGGTTCTGCCGCTCCGGCGCCCATGTCGCATCGCATGGCCTTTGGCGCGCCAGCGGTGGTGCGAGTGGAGCCTGCCCAGCGCAGCGAGCTGGACGTTCAGATCAAGTCTATTGGGACGGTAACGCCGCTCAATACCGTCATTGTCCAGAGCCGGGTCAATGGCGTGCTCGAGCGGGTGGTGTTCGAAGAAGGCGCCGCCGTTGAGCAGGGCGATCTGCTGGCCGAGGTGGACCCCTTGCCCTACAAGGCGCAGCTGGAGCAGGCTGAAGGCCAACTGCAGCAGAGCCGCGCCACGCTGGAAAACGCCCGTGCGGACCTGGCCCTGTATGAAACCCTGTGGGAGCAGGACTCCATCGCCCGTCAGCAATTGAGTGACCAGCGCGCCATGGTCAACGAACTGCTGGGCACCGTGCGAGCCAATCAGGCTGCCGTTGACGATGCCCGCCTGCAACTGTCCTGGACACGTATTACCGCACCGCTGGCCGGCCGCCTGGGGCTGCGCAAGATCGATCAGGGCAACCTGGTGACCGGCAGCGAGGCCGAGGGCATTGTCAGCATTACCCAAATGCAGCCGATTGCCGTCAACTTCACCGTACCAGAAGTAGACGTGCCGGCCTTGCGCAGCTCGTTCCGGGGTGAAGAGCCGCTCAAGGTCGAGGTACTGGACCGTAATGATCAACAGGTGATCGCCAGCGGCAACCTCACCACCCTGGACAACCAGATTGATACCGCGACGGGCACGCTGCGTGTCCGCGGCCAGTTTGCCAACGAGGATGAAGCGCTGTTCCCCAACCAGTTCGTCAATGTGCGTTTGCGCCTGAGTACCCTGCGCGATGTGGTCACCATTGCGTCGGATGCGGTGCAGTTCGGCAACAGCCGCACCTATGTCTACGTGGTAGAGGACAGCAAGGCCTATGTGCGTGAGGTCACGCTGGGCGCCAGCGCCGACGGCAGAATTGCCGTGACCAGCGGGTTGCAGGCCGGTGAGCTGGTGGTGCTGGAAGGGCTGGATCGCCTGCGCGACGGCAAGGAAGTCGTGATTCCTGACGTCGAGAATGAGGTCGCCACCGCCTCGCGGGCAACCGCGCCCGCGCAGCGTCCGGGCAACGGTGAGCGTCGCGGTCCGCGACCAGCCAATTGAGTACGCTGGCATGAAGAGCCTGTCTACGCCCTTTATTCTGCGCCCGGTAGCCACCTCGCTGCTGATGCTGGCCTTTATGGCCGCCGGCCTGCTGGCCTGGCGCCTGCTGCCGGTCGCTGCGTTGCCGCAGGTCGATTACCCGATTATTCAGGTCTTTACCTTCCAGCCGGGTGCCAGCCCGGAAATCACCGCGCGGACCATTACCGCGCCGCTGGAGCGTCACCTGGGGCAGATCCCGGGGCTTAAACAGATGTCATCGACCAGTTCCGGTGGCGCCTCGGTCATCACCCTGCAGTTTGATCTGGACGAAGACCTGGGCGTGGCCGAACAGGAAGTGCAGGCAGCGATGAACACCGCAGACAGCCTGCTGCCCAGCGACCTGCCGACACCGCCGATCTACCGCAAGGTCAACCCGGCGGACGCGCCCATTCTGACCTTGGCGATCACCTCTGACAGTCTGCCGCTGCCGGAGGTGCACGATCTGGTCGACACCCGCATGGCGCAGAAGCTGGCGCAGCTGTCCGGCGTCGGCATGGTGAGTCTGGCCGGTGGGCAGCGTCCGGCGCTGCGGGTGCTGATCAACCCGAATGCGCTCACGGCTTATGGCCTGAGTCTGGACAGCGTGCGCCAGAGCATCGCGGCGACCAACGTCAATCAGCCCAAGGGCAGCTTTGATGGCCCGACCCGTTCAACCATGCTCGATGCCAACGACCAGATTCGTTCGGTAGAGGACTACCGCAAGCTGATCATCACCTGGCAAGACGGCGCGCCGCTGCGGCTCGGCGATGTGGCGACCATTGTCGACGGCGCCGAGGATCGTTTTCTGGCCGCCTGGGCCAATAGCCAGCCGGCAGTGCTGCTGAACGTGCAGCGCCAGCCCGGGGCCAATGTGATCGATGTCACCGACAGTGTGCGTGCGTTGCTGCCGCAGCTGACCTCGACCCTGCCGGCGGCGGTCGATGTCGCGGTGCTGACCGACCGCACCCACAGCATTCGTGCCTCGGTCAGCGATACCCAGAAAGAACTGCTGTTTGCCATTGGCCTGGTGGTGCTGGTGACCTTCGCGTTTCTGCGCAGCCCCTCGGCCACCATTATCCCCAGCGTGGCGGTGCCGCTGTCACTGGTGGGCACCTTCGCCTTCATGTACCTGATGGACTTCTCGGTCAACAACCTGACCCTGATGGCGCTGACCATCGCCACCGGGTTTGTGGTGGATGATGCCATTGTCATGCTGGAGAACGTGGCCCGGCACCGGGAGATGGGCAAGTCGCCGATGCAGGCCGCGCTGGCGGGCGCTGGCGAGATCGGCTTTACCCTGATGTCGCTGACCTTCTCGCTGGTCGCGGTATTGATTCCGCTGCTGTTCATGCCGGATGTGGTGGGGCGGCTGTTCCACGAGTTCGCCATTACGCTGGCGGTGGCCATTGTCATCTCGCTGGTGGTCTCGCTGACGCTGACGCCCATGATGTGCGCGCGCATGCTGCATACCCCGCCGCAGGAGCACGCCGGTGGCTTTCTGCATGGCCTGATCGAACGCTATGGCCGCGCACTCGACTGGGTGCTGGAGCGCCAGCGCGCCACGTTGCTGGTGATGCTGGGCACCATCGCGTTGACCGGGCTGCTGTACCTGGCGGTGGACAAGGATTTCTTCCCGGTACAGGACAGCAACGTCATCCAGGTGATTACCGAGGCGCCGCAGGATATCTCGTTCAGCGCCATGGCCGAGCGTCAGCGCAATCTGGCCGTCGCCCTGCTGGAAGACCCGGCGATCGAGAACCTGTCGTCCTTCATCGGGGTCGATGGCAGTAACGTCACGCTCAATAGCGGTCGTTTGCTGATCAACCTGCCGCCGCACAGTGAACGCGACGAAAGTCTGTTTACCGTGATGGACCGGCTGCGCGAGCGCGCCGCCGAGGTGCCGGGCATTACTGCCTGGTTCCAGCCGGTGCAGGAGCTGACCATTGAAGACCGGGTCAGCCGCACCCAGTACCAGTTCAGTCTGACCAGCCTGGACAGTGACGAGCTGCGCGAGTGGGTGCCGCTGATGGTCGACGCGCTGAACGCGCGCCCGGAGCTGCAGGACGTTGCCTCTGACTTGCAGCAGCAGGGCCTGGAAGCCTATGTGGAGATTGACCGCGACGCCGCTGCGCGCCTGGGGCTGAGTGTCACCGACGTGGCCAACACGCTGTATAACGCCTTTGGTCAGCGCCAGATCGCGACCCTGTTTACCCAGGCCAACCAGTACCGCGTGATCATGGAAGTGGATCCGCAGTTTGCCGGCACGCCGGATAGCCTGCGCAACCTGCACGTTACCAGCGCCGCCGGCAGCTCCGTTCCGCTGGCCAGTGTCGCGCAGGTGCATCAGCGCAGCGCGGCGTTGCTGATCAACCACCAGGGGCAGTTCCCGGCGACGACCGTGTCCTTCAATCTGGCACCCGACGCTTCGCTCGGTGAGGCGGTCGAAGCGATTGAAAGCGTACAGCAGGAGCTGCAGCTGCCGGTCAGTGTGGAGTTGCGCTTCCAGGGCGCCGCCGAGGCCTTCCGCGCCTCCTTGAGCAATACCCTGTGGCTGATCCTGGCTGCAGTGTTGACCATGTATATCGTGCTCGGCGTGCTCTACGAGAGCACCATTCACCCGGTGACCATTCTCTCGACGCTGCCCTCGGCCACGGTCGGCGCCTTGCTGGCGCTGCTCTTGACCGGGCGCGCGCTGGACATGATCTCGGTAGTCGGCATCGTGCTGCTGATTGGTCTGGTGAAAAAGAACGGCATCATGATGGTCGACTTTGCCCTGGAGGCGCAGCGCAATCAGGGCATGAGCCCGCGCGAGGCGATTCACCGGGCAGCCCTGCTGCGTTTCCGACCGATTCTGATGACCACGCTGGCGGCGTTGTTTGGCGCGCTGCCGCTGATGCTGGCCAGCGGCTCGGGTGCCGAACTGCGCCAGCCGCTGGGGGTGGTGATGGTCGGCGGGCTGCTGGTTAGCCAGGTGCTGACGCTGTTCACCACGCCGGTGGTGTATCTGTTCTTTGATCGTCTGACCCGTCAGCGCACACCCGAGCCTGCGTCGACGCCCGAGCGCGCATTGTGAGCACCGAGACAGGCATGCTGCAGCGCCCGGTTGGCCTGTCGCTGCTGGCGCTGGCGCTGGTACTGGTCGGTCTGCTGTGCTGGCGTCTGCTGCCGGTGGCGCCCTTGCCTCAGGTCGAGGTGCCGATGATCGTGGTCACCGCCAGTCTGCCGGGCGCCAGTCCCGAGAGCATGGCAACGACTGTGGCGACGCCGCTGGAACGCGCGCTGGGGGCCATTTCCGGGGTCACCGAGATTTCCTCATCGTCCAGCCAGGGCTCGACCCAGGTGGCGCTCGCCTTTGAGCTGGACCGCGACCTTAACGAGGCGGCACGCGAGGTGCAGGCGGCAATCAACGCGGTACGCGGCGATCTGCCAGCGGGTATGCCCGGCAACCCCGAGTACCACAAGATCGACCCGTCGCAGGCGCCGATCATGGGGCTGGCGCTGAGTTCTCCCAACCTCTCACCCAGCGAACTGTACGACATTGGCTCGACCATTCTGGCGCAGAAGATCGCGCAGATTTCCGGCGTTGGTGAGGTGAGCGTGGGCGGTGCATCCCTGCCGGCGGTGCGGGTGCAACTGGATGCGGCTGCGCTGATGCATTACGGCATCTCGCTGGACGAGGTGCGCAGCGTGATCTCCAGCACTAACGCGCTGCGCCCGATGGGCGTGATCGAGCAGGGCAGTCACCGCTGGCAGGTGCAGACCAGCGAGGCGCTGCGCACGGCGGCAGCCTACCGCGAGCTGATCGTGCGCTATCAGGACGGCGCCGCCGTACGTCTTGGCGACGTGGCGCAGGTCACCGATTCGGTGGAAAACCGTTACAGCGCGGGCTTCCATAACGACCGCTCAGCGGTGATTCTCGATATCAGCCGCCAGAGCGGTGCCAACATTGTGGAAACCGTGGCCAATATCCACGAGCGCCTGCCGCAGCTGTACAACCTGATTCCGGCCGACGCCGAGCTGACGATCATCAGTGATCGCTCGCCGGTGATCCGCGCGACTCTGCGCGAGGCGCAAATATCGCTGCTGCTCGCTGCGTTGTTGGTGGTGATTGTGGTCTGGCTGTTCCTCGGTAACCTGCGAGCTGCGTTGATTCCTTCCACCGCCATTCCGGTATCGCTGATCGGCAGTTTTGTGGTCATGTACCTCTGTGGCTTCTCGCTCAACAACCTGTCGCTGATGGCGTTGATCGTTGGCGCCGGTCTGGTGGTGGATGACGCCATCGTGGTGCTGGAGAACGTCCAGCGGCATATGGCCAACGGGCTGTCTCCCCTGCAGGCGGCTGCCCGCAGCGCCCGCGAGCTGCGTTTTACCCTGATCGCCATGACCCTGGCGCTGGCGGTGGTGTTTGCTTCTATCCTGCTGCTCGGAGGTCTTATCCAGCAGCTGTTTCAGGAGTTCTCGATCACGCTGGTGGCGGCCATGCTGATTTCCCTGCTGGTGTCCCTGACCCTGACACCGGCACTCTGCGCGTTATGGCTCAAGCCTGGGCAGCACGCCGCGCCACAGGAGCAGGACAAGGAGTCGCTGTTTGCCAGTTTGCAGGACGGTTACGCACGCTCTCTGCGCTGGTTGCTACGCTTTCGTCCGGTTGCCATTGTGCTGCTGTTGGGCGCGATTGGCGCTAGCGCCTACTTGATGATCACTCTGCCGGAAGAGTCGCTGCCCCAGCAGGACAGCGGTCAGATCAACGGTTTTCTGCGCGGTGATGACGGCCTGTCCTTTCAGGTCATGCAGCCAAAGATTGAAGCCTACCGGCAGTACATCCTGCAGGACCCGGCGGTGGCGGACCTGACCGGCACCTCTGGTGGCGATCGGGGACTGACCAACACCCAGCTGTCGATCAAGCTCAAGCCACTGTCCGAGCGCGATGCGTCGGCGCAGGAAGTGGTCGACCGACTCCGGGCCAATGCGCCCAAGATTCCCGGCATCATGATGTTCCTGATGGTGCAGCAGGACCTGTTCTTCCGCCCGCCGTTTCGTAGCAGCGAGTACGAGGTGCTGCTGCGGTCGGACTCGCTGGAGGCCCTGAAACAGTGGTCGCGCACGGTGGCGCAGGCAATGGAACAGAGCCCGTTGCTGACCGACGTGGACTCCATGGACGGCGACGAGACTCGTCAGGTCGTGCTGGATATCGACCGTGAAGCGGCGCGGCGCCTGGGCGTGGATATGCAGACCATCGCCTCGGTGCTGAACAACTCCTTCTCCCAGCGCCAGGTCGCCACCCTGTACGACGAGCTCAACCAGTACCGGGTGGTGATGGAGCTGGCGCCACGCTATACCGAAAGTCCCGCCGTGCTGTCCCAGCTGGAGGCACTGACCAGCGATGGCCAGCGGGTGCCGTTCTCCACCTTTGCCACCTGGGATTACGGCATGGCCGAGGACCGGATCCGTCACGAAGGTCAGTTTGCCTCCCTCGGCATTGGCTATGCGCTGGCTGAGGGGGTGACGGACATTCAGGCGCGTGAAGCCATCGAGCAGATCCTCAACGACGTGATGCTGCCCAGCTCGGTGCACCAGGCGCCGCCCTCGGCCAATGACTTCGGCACCGCGCTGGACCCCTGGGTTTTTGTGGTGGTGCTGCTGGCTGTGTATCTGGTGTTGGGGGTGCTGTACGAGAGTACCCTGCACCCGCTGACCATTCTCTCTACGCTGCCGCCGGCCGGGCTGGGCGCGTTGCTGGCGCTGAAGTTTGGTGGCCAGAACCTCAGCCTGATTGCCATGCTGGGGCTGTTCCTGCTGATTGGCATTGTGATGAAAAACGCCATCATGATGATCGATTTTGCGCTGGAGCTGCAGCGTCGAGACGGCATGGCGCCGCGCCAGGCCATCGAACGTGCGGCGCTGGTGCGCCTGCGTCCGATTCTGATGACCAACCTGGCCGGTATGCTTGGCGCGGTGCCGCTGATTCTCGGTTTTGGTGAGGGCGCCGAGATGCGTCGTCCGCTGGGCATGACTATCTTTGGTGGTCTGGCCCTGAGTCAGTTGCTGACGCTGTACACCACACCTGCGGTGTACCTGTACCTGGAAAACCTCCGCCAGCGCGTGCTGCGTCGCCGCGCTGCGCCTGAACCCTCCGAATCCTCTGTCTGAACTCCGGTTGCTGCCCATGAAGCCTTCGCTGTTAACCTCCACTGTCCTGCTCGCCGCCGCCCTTGTCGGTGGCTGCACCATGGGGCCGGATTATCGCCAACCGCCCATCGCCCAGCCGCTGGTACTCAAATACGATCAGGGCTGGCAGCCGATGCCGGCTCAGCCCTGGGCACAGAGCGGCGCCTGGTGGGAGGCCTTTGCCGATGACGACCTCAGCGCGCTGGTGGTCGAAGCCAACGCCAACAACCTGACCCTGGCGCAGGCCGCCGCCCGCTATCGTGCCGCGTTGGCCCAGCGCCGGCTGAGCAGTGCAGACTATCTGCCTACCCTGAGTGCGGCGCTGGATGCCAGCCGCAGCGGTGGTAGCGACAGCGCCAATACCGACAGCAGCCGCGCCCAGCTGGGCATCAGCTGGGAGCTGGATCTGTGGGGGCGGGTGCGGCGGCAGGTGGAGTCTGATACCGCGGCACTGGATGCCAGCGCCGCGGATCTGGCGGCTGCGCGGCTGTCGATCCAGCTGGCGGTGGTCAACAGTTACGTCAATCTGCGCGCGCTGGATGTACAGCAGCGCATTCTGCAGCAGACCCTGGCGTCGTCGGTGCGCTCGACCCAGCTGACGCGCAACCAGTATGACGCCGGCATCGTTTCGCGCGCTGATGTCATTCAGGCCGAAACCCAGCTGCAGTCCCTGCGCAGCGACCTGTATGACCTGCAGGCCGAGCGCGCGGTTGAGGAGAACACGCTGGCCGCACTATTGGGGCGAGCGCCGTCTGCATTCGAGCAGGAGGTGGTCGATGCGCTGCCGGCGGTGCCGCCGATCCCCTCGCAATTGCCCAGCGAGCTGATCGCCCGCCGCCCGGATGTGGTGGCGGCCGAGCGCGCTGTGGCCGCCGCCAACGCCGACATTGGCGTTGCCATTACCGCCTGGCTGCCGACCATCAGTCTGGGCGCCAGTGGCGGCGTCAGCGGTGAGTCGATCAGTGACCTGTGGAATGCGCCGGTACGTTTCTGGTCGGTCGGCCCAAGCCTGGCGCAGACCCTGTTTGACGGCGGCGCTCGCGATGCTGCGCGTGACGCGGCCTACGCCCGCTACGACGAGCAGGTCGCCGGCTACCGGCAAACCGTGCTGGAGGGCCTGACTGAGGTGGAAAATGCCCTGGCCACCACCGCCATCCTGCGTGAGAAGGCG
Organism: Pseudomonas abyssi; assembly: GCF_003444685.1. NCBI lineage: Bacteria > Pseudomonadati > Pseudomonadota > Gammaproteobacteria > Pseudomonadales > Pseudomonadaceae > Pseudomonas > Pseudomonas abyssi. Next base: position 362,924 of record NZ_LMAZ01000001.1, read on the forward strand.
GTGCAGCAGGACAAGCTGGTCAGCCTGGCGGAAGAGAACGAGCGGGTGATCACCAACCGCTATCAGTCCGGTCTGGTGTCCTATCTGGAGGTGGCTATCGCCCAGAACACTACCCTTAACGCCAAGCGCGGCCAGGTCAGCGTGACCAGCGCGCAGCTGGCGGCTGCCGCGCAGCTGGCCGCCAGCATTGGCGGTGGCTGGGAGGTGGGTGATGATGTGGGCGATGCGGCGCAACGGCCGGCGCAGTAGCCCGATAGTGATCGCCGGGCCGCCCATTGGCGGCCCGACCGGCACGGCTCAGAGGCTGGCGTCGCGATGCTTCTCGCGTACCATCTGATCAAGATGCTGCTGGACACGGTTGCTTTCCTGCTCAGCATTGGCCATGGCCTGGTAGATCTGCTGCTTCAGCTTGGGGTTGTGATGCCAGGGCTGACTCGCCAGCGCCAGCGCCTGTTGTACGGAGGTATGCACCTTCGCGTGTGAGGCATCCAGCGCGCGAAAGGCAGCTGTATGGCCGAAGCTGTCCGGACCCTCGCCCTCGTGATACCAGCGGCCAAGCCGACACTGATGATGGGTGACGCTGACCGCCGCTCTTGCCGCGTCGTTCTTCTCATCATTCAGCGCGATGTAGCCATTTTGCTTGAAGATGATGTGATCAACCTTGATTAACGCACTGAGCGAGATGTCGCGCGCCACACCCAACTTGTTGAGAGTCTCCCGCGCGCCTTCGGAGAAGGTGTCGAACTGTCCCTTGAAATTGACGATCTGCGTGTTGATCTGCTGCGCCAGCGTATTGGATTGCTCGGTCTTGGCGATGGTGCTTTCAACGGCGCGCGAGAAGGAGGCAATGGTCTCCGATACTTCGATGGCAGCTTCCAGGGTTCGCCTCGACAGCGCTTTTACCTCGTCCGCCACCACGGCAAAGCCGCGGCCCTGCTCACCGGCGCGAGCGGCCTCAATGGCAGCGTTGAGTGCCAGCAGGTTGGTCTGATCGGCAATGTCGGTGATGATCGACAGGGACTTGGATACCTTCACACTGTCGGCGCCCAGTGCCGAGACGACCGCGCTGACATCCTGCATGGTGTGATTGATGTGCGAGAGCGAGTCGACCATCTGCGTTACCGCTACCTGACCTTCGCTGGCGGCCGAATCGGTGGCGCGGGCGATGTTCTCCACGTGCTGCATGCGATCGCCAATACCGGCGATATCACCCTGAGCATCCTTCAGGTTGATGATCAGGTTGTTGATGTTGGTTGAGTGCAGCGAGGAGTGCAGCTCGTTTATGGCGATCAGCCTTGCCGACCTTTTCATCGCTTCGATCGATTCGTTGATGTGGGTCAGCGAGGTTTTCAGAACGCCCGGCATGCCGCGATGCAGAGCTTTGCGCTGATAGTTGTTGTTGGCCACATTGCGAAAGCAGGAGTCCACCTCCTTGAAGTAGGATTCCACGATATCCAGCAGATCGTTTACCTCCCAGCCGATCTTGCCGATCTCGCCCATGGTTTTCAGGTTGGTAATGCGGCCGCTGAAGTTGCCCCGGGTTGCATCGCGCAGGGCGCGGTAGATGCGCCCGCAGGCCTGCAGGACCTTGAGAAAGACGCGGCCAATAAAGATGCTGTTGACGATGACCAGCAAGGGGGCGAGCAACAGCCAGTACCCGGTATAGCCGGTAGCGATAACCAGCCCCACAACCGCCAGGTTCATCAGCACCATGAGCAGCAGAAACCCAAACAGCAGTCGGTTCAAGAACAGAAAGCCGGAACTGGCTCCCGTGACCTGCCTTGCCAGAAGACTCATCAGCCCAGCTCCCCATTCTCGATTTTCATCATCATGTCCAGATAATCGGTGTCGTTGCGCGCCAGTTCATCGCGGAAGAACTGTAACGACGCTTCCACGGCGTTCTTGCCGCTGCTGCCCGCTTCTATAGCCAGCATCTCGCGGTAGATGGGAATGATGTGGTCCAGCGCCCTTGGGGTGGGCTTGCGGCGTACGGAGTAGTAACCAAGTGGCTTGTTATCGAGGCCATAGTCGATGGTGATGTTGGCAAACACCCAGTAGTGGCCGCCATCTTTGCAGCGATTTTTGACGTAGCCAAAGAACTCGTTGCCATCGCGCAGGGTGTCCCACATCAGCTTGAAAACGCCGCGGGGCATGTCCGGGTGACGGATGACGTTGTGTGGAAAACCCAGCAGCTCGGCCTCGGGGAAGCCGGAAATACGCATGAAAGTGCGATTGATATAGGTCAGTTTGCCCTTCAGGTCGGTCTTGCTGACGATGAATTCGTCGTCGCTCAGCGAGACTTCCTTCTGGGTGACCGATACGCGCTCAACCATAACTCAGCCTTTTTGTTGTTTGTGCAAACGGAAACGTGGTTGTGCCCTGAGCCCAGCGGCGATGCATCCGTGCAGCAAACTCCAAAGCGGCTGCCAAACTGGTATTGCGAAGGGGCTGACCTAGGGGGAAGCAGCCAGGCGCTCGCCAGCATCCCGAAACGCAGCCGCGAGTCGGTATGCTGACAAGGCTAAGAGAGGCGCGCAGTGGGCGTATTGACGCAGGTCAGGCTTGCTGCGCGGACAGCTCCGTTGCAGCGATCGGCTGGCTGTTTATTCGATACCGCCGTGGGTGAGTTTGGCGGGGTTGAGCAGGCGTTCCAGCTCGTCACGGCTGAGGTCAGTGTGCTCGGCGGCCACGTCGACAATCGGGCGGCCTTCCTTGTAGGCTAACTTGGCAATCTCGGCGGCTTTCAGGTAGCCGATCACCGGGTTCAGCGCCGTCACCAGAATCGGGTTGCGGGCCAATGCCTGGGTCAGTTGGTCCTCGCGGACGGTGAAGCTGGCGATGGCCTTGTCGGCCAGCAGGCGGCTGACGTTGCTCAGCAGGCTGATGCTTTCCAGTAGATTGCGCGCGATCAGCGGCAGCATGACGTTCAGCTCAAAGTTGCCTGACTGGCCGGCGATGGTAATGGTGGCATCGTTGCCGATCACCTGAGCGGCGACCATCGCGGCGGCTTCCGGAATCACCGGGTTGACCTTGCCGGGCATGATCGAGGAGCCCGGTTGCAGCGCCTGCAGCTCGATCTCGCCCAGGCCGGCCAGCGGGCCGGAGTTCATCCAGCGCAGGTCATTGGCGATCTTGGTCAGGCTGACCGCCGTGGTCTTCAGCTGGCCGGACAGCGCCACCGCGATATCTTGCGAACCGATATGCGTGAAGAAGTTCTTGGCGGGCGTAAAGGTCAGGCCGGTGTGGGTGCTCAGTGCCTGATTGAAGCGTTCTGCAAACTCGGGGTGGGCGTTGATACCGGTCCCCACTGCTGTGCCGCCCTGGGCCAGGCTCTGCAGGCTGGGTTGCAACTGACGCAGGTTGTGAATGTTCTGCTCGATCTGGTCTGCCCAGGTGTTCAGGCTTTGGCTCAGGCGCACGGGCATGGCGTCCATCAGATGCGTGCGGCCGGTCTTGACGTACTGGTCGACGCTGGCGGCCTTGCTGCGGGTGACACTGACCAGATGCTCCAGCGCCGGCAGCAGTTGCTCGGCCAGTTCCATGGCGGCGCTGATGTGGATGCTGGAAGGGATGATGTCGTTGCTGCTCTGGCCACAGTTGATGTGGTCATTGGCGCTGACCGGCTGGCCGTAACGGCGTGCGGCCAGGGTGGCGAGCACTTCGTTGGCATTCATGTTGGAGCTGGTGCCGGAGCCGGTCTGGAACACATCGACCGGAAAATGCGGCATGAAATCCTCGGTCAGCAGCTCATCTACGGCGCCGCAGATGGCCTCGGCCAGCTCTGTGGGGATCTGCTCCAGCTCGTTGTTGGCGGTGGCGGCGGCGCGCTTGGCCAGCAGCAGGGCGCGGATGAAGGGAGCCGGCATGGGCTGCCCGCTGACCGGAAAGTTGTCGACGGCACGCTGGGTCTGCGCGGCATAGAGCGCCTCTGCCGGTACCGCCAGTTCGCCCATGCTGTCTTTTTCTATTCGGGTATTGCTCATGATGCTGCGCTCCTGGGTCTGGGGGCTGCGTGGTGCAGAGAGTAGCAAGGTCGCCGCCCGGTCTGTGGTACCTGTGCGCCTTGACGTTAATGCAAGTCGTTATCATTATCAAGACTGGCCGGGACATTGCTGTCCCGACCCTGCTTGGACTCACAGTGTGGCGCGTAGTGCCCGAGCGGCAGCTACCATGTTTGCCAGCGCCGGCGTTACTTCAGCCCACTGGCGGGTTTTCAGGCCACAGTCCGGGTTCACCCAGAGGCGCTCCGCCGGCACGCGCTCGGCAGCCAGCTTCATGAGTTGGACCATGTACTCCTGCGTCGGAATGTTGGGCGAATGAATGTCGTATACGCCGGGGCCGATCTCGTTCGGGTACTCGAAGTGCTTGAAGGCATCCAGCAGCTCCATGTCCGAACGTGAGGTTTCGATGGTGATGACATCGGCATCCATGGCGGCGATCGACTGAATGATGTCGTTGAACTCCGAATAGCACATGTGGGTGTGAATCTGGGTGTCATCGGCGACGCCGTTGGCGCTGATACGGAATGACTCCACCGCCCAGTCCAGGTACGCCTGCCATTGTGCACGGCGCAGCGGCAGGCCTTCACGCAGGGCGGCTTCGTCGATCTGAATGATGCGCACGCCGGCCTTTTCCAGGTCCAGCACTTCCTGCCGAATCGCCAGCGCCAGTTGCAGGCAGCTGGCCGAACGCGGCTGATCGTCACGTACGAAGGACCAGTTCAGGATGGTCACCGGGCCAGTGAGCATGCCCTTCATCGGCTTGTCGGTCAGCGACTGGGCGTAGGTGGACCAGGCAACGGTCATCGGTCGCGGGCGGCTGATGTCACCAAACAGGATCGGCGGCTTGACGCAGCGCGAGCCGTAGGACTGTACCCAGCCGTACTGGCTGAAGGCATAACCATCGAGCTGTTCACCAAAGTACTCGACCATGTCGTTGCGCTCGGGTTCGCCGTGCACCAGTACGTCCAGCCCCAACGCCTCCTGCTCGCGCACGCAGTGGGCAATTTCGGCCTGCATGGCCTGGGTGTAGCTGGCCTCATCCAGTTCGCCGGACTTGAACTGTCGGCGTGCCTGGCGGATATCGGCGGTCTGCGGGAAGGAGCCAATGGTGGTGGTCGGAAACAGCGGCAGCTTGAGCAGCGCAGACTGCCTGGCCGCGCGCTCGGCGTAGGGGCTGTGGCGCTGGCCCAGGCTGCTATCGATGGCGGCAACAGCAGCCTGTACGGCCGGGTTGGTGACGCGCGGCGACTGACGCCGACTGTCGATGGCAGCCTGGTTGTCGGCCAGCTCGCTGGCCACGCTGTTGCGACCCTGATTCAGCGCGCTGCCGAGGATGCGCAGCTCATCCAGCTTTTGCAGGGCGAAGGCCAGCCAGCTGGCGATCTCGGTATCCAGTGCCTGCTCGCTGGCCAGGTCTACCGGCACATGCAGCAACGAGCAGGAGGGAGCGACCCACAGGCGCTCTCCCAGCGCGGTGGCGATGGGCGCAAGCCACTGCAGCGCGGCGTTCAGGTCGGTCTTCCAGATATTGCGGCCGTTGATCACGCCAAGTGACAGCACGCTGTGCTGCGGCAGTTGGGCGATCAGCGCGTCAATCTCATCGGCCGCGTTCACTGCGTCCAGATGCAGACCGGCGACCGGCAAGCGGGCGACGAGGGCCAGATTGTCCTGCAGGCGACCGAAATAGGTGGCCAGCAGCAGCTTGACCGGCGCAGCAGCCAGGGCGTGGTAGGCCTGTTCGAAAGCAGCATCCAGGCCGCTGGGCAATTCAGTGACCAGAATGGGCTCGTCGATTTGCACCCACTCCACGCCCTCGGCGGCCAGCGTGGTGAGCAGCTCAAGGTAAACCGGCAGCAGACGCTCCAGCAGATCAAAGCGATTGGAGTCGTCCTTTTCTTTGCCAATTGCCAGATAGGTGAGTGGGCCGATGATGACCGGTTTGGCAGCCACGTTCTGGGCCCTGGCCTCGCGTAGTTGCTCAATCAGCCGAGTGGCATTCAGGGTGAACGCGCTGTCGGTTGTGAACTCCGGGACGATGTAGTGGTAGTTGGTGTCGAACCACTTGGTCATCTCGCCGGCGGCAACGCCGCCGCAGCACCCGGCGTGCTCTTCGGCCGTTTGCGCAGAGCGGCCACGGGCGATGCGGAAGTAGTTATCCAGCTCATCACCGTGGAAGTCGCGTACCCGCTCGGGCAGGTTGCCCAGGGTGAAGCTCATGTCCAGCACCTGGTCATAGAAGGAAAAGTCGCCCACCGGCACCAGGTCCAGTTCGGCCTGCTGGGCCCAATGACGCTGACGTAGGGCGGCTGCAGTGGTCTTCAGCTCCTCGCGGGAAGACTGATCCTTCCAATAGGATTCAAGGGCGAACTTCAGTTCTCGGCGAGCGCCGATGCGGGGGAACCCCAGGTTGTGGATGCGTGCCATGTGCTGCCTCTGTCGGTGAGTGGGTACAGGGGCATGCTAGGGTGGTGGTTGGATTATTAAAATTGATGTTTATTCAGATGTTTATTAGTTCCGCTCATGTTTGGTGTGACCCCTGCCGCCCGTGATGGGCAGGCGACAGGGCCCAAAGGGCTCAGAAACGGTACTTGGCCGTTGCTGTCACGCTGCGCGGTGCGCCGTAAGTGAGGGCGCCGTACGCGTCGAAGATGTCGAAGTACTTTTCATCCGTGACGTTATTGGCGTTGATCTGCGCCGACAGGTTGTCGGTGATGTCGTAACGGGCCATCAGGTTGACCAGCGCGTAGGCGTCCTGCTCGATCTTCTCCTGCTCGTCGGACGGGTTGGTTGCGTAGGTGTAGATGCTGTCCTGCCAGTTCACACCGCCGCCAATAGTCAGGCGGCTCCAGTCGCCGGCAAAACGGTAGGTGGTAAAGGTGCGCAGCAGTTTGGTCGGGTACAGGGTGTTGGTGTCGTCGCCGTTGCCGTCTTCCACCTCAAACTGGGTGTAGCCGGCGCTCAGATTCCAGCCGGGCATGATCTCGCCGGATACTTCCAGCTCGAAGCCCTTGCTGACGGCCTCACTCTCGACGTAGGCAAAGCCCAGTGCCGGTTCCGCCGGGTCAATGCGAACGCCTGTGTTGGAGCCCAGATTGTCCTGCTTGATCTGGAAGATGGCGGCAGAGGCATTCAGCGCGCCGTCGTAGAACTCGCCCTTGAGACCCATTTCATAGCTTTCGCCAACGATCGGCTGCAACTGCTGATTGCTGGCATTCTTCTCTGACTGGGGCTGGAATACATCGGTATAGCTGGCATAGGCCGACAGGGTGTTGGTCAGGTCATAGATGATGCCGGCATAGGGGGTGACTTCGTCGTGTACGTCGAGCGTCGAGCGGGTGTTTCGGGTGTAATCGTACTCGGTCTTTTCATAGTCGCTGACCCGGGCACCGAGAATGACCTTGAGGTCATCGGTGAGGTTCAGGCGGGTGACCCCGTAGTAGCCCTTCTGTATGGTCTCGCCGGAGCCGTAAGGCGTCAGACCGGACCAGGTAGGTGCCGGGTGATGCCCGTCGTAGGCATCAAAGTTGGGTACGGTGGCCGAGCCGGCCAGCGCGGTGCGTGAGTCTGCGTCGAAGTCCTGCTTGCTGTAGATGTAGCCGAAAGCCACTTCATGGTCGCGGTTGAATAGGGAGACGGGACCGCTAAAGCGCCCGCTGTAATCGTCCTGAACGGTGTTTACGTTGTAGGACCCGGCCATGGCGTTCATTGGCGAGCTGCCGTTGCGGCCGGGGTTACCGTATAGATAGAGCAGGTAGGAGTCAGCCTCGCGCTCACCGCGGTTGTAGCTCAGGTTGAGCTGCCAGCCGCTGCCCAGTTCGTGATCCAGATTGACGAAGTAGGTGTCATAGCTGGTGTCCCACTTGCTCCAGTCGGCGGACGTGGTCTTGGAACGACTCCAGTCGGTGCGCGAGCCGTCGGCATACCAGATTGGCAGCGCGCCCCACATAGGCGAGTCGGAGGTGTTGTCCTGTCGGCTCAGGCCAAACCAGAACGTAGTGTTTTCGCTCAGATCGACATCCATGGTGCCGTACAGGGTCTCGGTCTGGTTGGCATGCATATCGATCCAGCTGTCGCCATCCTGATATTCCCCAACCAGGCGGCCACGTACCGTGCCGGCTTCGTTCAGAGCAAAGGAGACGTCGCCGAGGGTACTGTAGGTATCCCAGATGCCCGCACTCAATTCCACTGATCCGGTCAGATCACGATTGCTGGCGCGCTTGCGGGCCAGGTTGAGTGAGGCGGACGGGTCGCCTGACCCGGTCATCAGGCCGTTGGCCCCGCGCACGACTTCTATCCGATCGTACATCGCCAGACTGCTGAAGATTTCGCCGGAGCTCCAGGGTTGCTCCCAGATGGTGGGCACGCCGTCGATCATCAGTGCGTTGATGGCAAAGCCGCGGGCGTTGAACTGGGCGCGAGTGGTCTCGTAGCGGTTGACAGATACACCGGTGGCGTTGTTGACCACATCGAGAATGTTTTGCAGGTCCTGATCTTCAATGCGCTGCCGGGTGACCACGCTGACCGATTGCGGGGTTTCGCGCAGTGACAGACTCAGCGGCGTTGCGGTGCGGGCCGCTTCGGCGGTGTAGGACTCGCTGCCTTCGGTTGTGATGCGACGTTCACCCTGGCCGGTCACGGTCAGTGGTGCGAGCTCGGTAGCTTGGGTCGGGCTGGCCTGCTGTGCAAGCGTCGGCAGGCTGGTCAGCGCCGTGCCGGCGGCAAGCAGGTGGACGGTAATGGCAAGCGGGCGCAGGGCTTTGGATGGCCTGGCTTTGGGCGAGGCAGTACGAGCGAGGGGAAGTGCAGACATGGAGGAGGGTCCTGAATGTCGGGGGTTGGCAAAAACGAGTTAGTCTTAATGATAAGGATTTGCAATTCTATTTGTGTGAAAACAGTAAAGCAAACTGTCTCGCAAGCCGTTGCTTGCCAGAGGGTATAAGGCGGGTTGGCGGTGCGGCCTGCTCAGTGCTCAGGCCACAGGGAAGGGTGGGATAACCTGGATAGTCAGGCGCCGGTCTGGCGCCGTAGGGGTTACTGAATACGCAGCGGCTCGAAGTCGCCCAGCGCGCTGCGGCTCCAGGCAAGCAGCTCGCTGGCCAGTTGTTCGCTGGCCGTGCCGAAGTTGTTCACCACCGATTCAATGGCAGTGTCCTGCAGCGGCTGCCGGATGCTGAAGCGCTTGGCGGCGAGAACCTCGCGGGTGCTCGGGTCGATCAGCTTGGCGTCCAGTTCGATGATCACGCTGGCCTGCTCGCCCTGATAGCGGGTCTGGAATTGGCGCAGGTCGCTCATCAGATGCACGTCGGCCTGCAGCGATTGAGTCTCGGTGGTAACGGCGCTGAAACTGCCGTCCTGCTCAAACGCCTGGACCAGTTGCTCACGCAGCAGATTGGGGTTGGGGTCGGCCCAGCGCGCGCCCTGGTAGCTGCTCAGGGTGTTGCCGTCGGGCGATACCAGAATGCGGATGGTCTGCAGCGCGTTGCTGCTGGACGGCGTGATGATGCGCAGGGACAGCGGCAGGGGCTCGCCACTGTGCTGTGCCAGGTCAGGTGGCGGCAGTTGGTAGAAGGTCAGCGGCTCGCGGTCGGGCAGCACGGTGCAGGCTGATAGTGCGCTGGCTAGCAGCAGGCCGGCGGTCAGGTGGCGAATGATCATGGCTGGAACTCCTGTCGCTGGTCACGCCCCAGCAAGAAGCGCGCAGGGTCGTCCTGCAGGCGGCGAGTAAGGCTGCGCAGCTCGGCCAGGGTGTCGCGCAGCTCGTTGATTGCCGGGTCAAGCTGGCCGAGTCCCTGCATGCCGCTTTTCAGGGCGTAGCGGTTCTCGCTGAGTATCTGCTCCAGCTGAGCGCTGGTGTCGGCCACCGAGGCCATGGTCTCGCGGGCGCTCTGCAGGGTCTGAGCGCCTTCCTGATTGAGCAGCTGATCGGCATCGTCAATCAGCCGGCTGCTGTTCTCCAGCGTCTGGGTAGCGGCCTCGCTGGTGCTGCGCAGCTCGGCGATCAGCTGCTGCAGGTTGCCGTTGGGGTCAGCGATGCTCTGGGTGGCCTGGTTCAGACCTTCGAGGGTTTCGCTGAGGTGTCTGACGTTGTTCTCCGACAGCACGTCGCCGGCATTGACCACCAGTTTGTTGATGTTGGTCATCAGGTCTTCGCCGTTGCTCAGCAGGCTGGCCAGCGGCGAGGGCGTGGCGTAGATGACCGGGTCCTCGCCGCGCTTGGCGGTGAGCGGTGGGCTGTTCGGGTCGTTGTGAGTCAGCTCGATCACCGAGTTGCCGGTGATGCCGGTGAAGGACAGGCGCGCCTTGGTGTCCTGCTTGATCGGTACATCGGCGTCGATCAGGATGCGCGCGCGAACGATGCGCGGATCATCGTGGTCCAGGCTCAGTTCGGTGATCTCGCCAATGCGGATGCCGCTGAACTGCACTGCGCTGCCGCGCGACAGCCCGGTAACCGCCTGTTTGAATACCACGGTGTAGTAGTTCTGCTCGCTGCTGGTGCTGGCGCTGCTGAGCCAGATGGCGAAGACGATAGAGGCCAGCGCCGCGAGGACGGTGAACAGGCCGATCAGCACATGATTGGCTCGGGTTTCCATGGGCAGGCTTACTCCTTGGCCGGGGTGGGTTGCTGATAGGCGGCGGCGCGACCGCGCGGCCCGTGAAAATAGTCCTGAATCCAGGCGTCATCAGTCTCGGCGACGCGCTCCAGGGTATCGGCGATCAGCACACGCTTTTGTGACAGCACCGCTACGCGGTCGCAGATCGCATACAGGGTATCGAGATCGTGGGTCACCAGAAAGACGCTTAAGCCCAGTGCATCGCAGAGGGTGCGGATCAACTGGTCAAAGGCGGCGGCGCCAATCGGATCGAGGCCGGCGGTCGGCTCATCAAGAAACAGAATGTCCGGGTCCAACGCCAGGGCGCGGGCCAGGGCGGCGCGCTTGACCATGCCGCCGGAGAGCATCGCCGGGTATTTGTCCCCGGCGCCCGGGGGCAGCCCGGTCAGCGCGATTTTCATGCGCGCCAGGTGTTCGGCGTCTTCGCGGCTGAGGCCGGCATGCTCGATCAGCGGCAGGGCGATGTTCTCGACCACCGTCAGTGAGGAGAACAGCGCGCCGGACTGGAACAGCACGCCGAAGCGGCGCTCCTGTTCCGAGCGCGCCTGGGGCGGCAGCGTCTGCAGGTCTTTGCCGAACACCTTGACCGACCCTGCGTTGGGTCGACGCAGGCCGACGATCGAGCGCAGCAATACCGACTTGCCGGTACCCGAGCCGCCAACCACGCCCAGTACCTCGCGCGGCAGAATATCCAGATCCAGGTTGTCGTGTACGGTCTGGCTGCCAAAGCGGTTGACCAGCCCGCGCACCTCAACCACCGGGGCTAGGCCCGTGTCTTTGCTCACCAGCCCATCTCCATATAGAACAGGGCGGCCAGGGCATCGACCAGAATGACCACAAAAATGCACTGCACCACGCTGGAGGTGGTGTGTTCACCGACCGATTCGGCGCTGCCGGATACCTTGAAGCCTTCCATGCAGCCGATCACCGCGATCAGAAAGGCGAACACCGGCGCCTTGGCCAGACCCAGCAGGAAGTGCTGCACCTCCACGTTTTCCTGCAGCATGCTGATGAACATGGTCGGTGAAATATGCAGGCTGAAAGCGCAGACCATGGCGCCGCCCAGCAAGCCGGAAAGCATGGCGATAAACGTCAGGGCGGGCAGGGTGATCAGCAGCGCGATGACGCGCGGCAATACCAGCAGCTCCAGCGGGCTAAGACCCAGCGCGCGGATGGCGTCGATCTCTTCGTTGGCTTTCATGGAGCCGATCTGTGCGGTAAAGGCGCTGGCGGTGCGGCCGGCCATCAGGATCGCGGTCAGCAGTACGCCGAACTCGCGCAAAAACGAAAAGGCGACCAGGTCGACGGTGAAAATCGCCGCGCCAAAGGTCTGCAGCACGGTGGCGCCAAGAAAGGCGATCACGGCGCCGACCATGAAGGTCAGCAGGGCCACGATGGGGATAGCATCGATCCCGGTCTGTTCTATCTGCGCGGCGACCGCGGTCACACGCCAGCGCGACGGGCGCAGCAGGTTGCCGAGCAGGCCGCTGAGGGTCAGGCCGATAAAGCCGAATAGCTCGCGCAGGTCAGCGGCCAGTACTTGCATTTTGGCGCCGATACGCTCGAGCAGAATCAGCACCGGGTTAAGCTCGGGGCTAGCTGCCGGGTCGGGCTCGGGCTGAATGTCCGCCAGGCGCTGCAGCAGGGCGCGGCGCTCGCTGGAGAGCGATTGGTCCTGCTCGACCAGTTGTTGCAGGCGGCTGTGTCCGAGCAGGTCTGCCAGTAGCTGACCTCCGGCCGTGTCCATGCTGCTTATCGCGCTGATGTCGACACTGGCGGTGCGCTCAGGGGCGTGGGGCAGCTCTGTCAGTTGCGCACGCAGGGCGCTGTAGTTGGCCAACGTCCAATCGCCGGCAAGGCGTAGAGCGTTGCCGTTGTCGGTTGTCTGGATAAAAGAGGAGGTATCGGAGTGGGGCATGGTGTTGGCCCGCGTCGGATCAGGACACGGGCCGTTGCATCAGGATTTGCGCTTGATGCCGAAGTCCTCGGACAAGGTGCCCGGGCCGTTGGCTTCTTTGGGGGCGTAGTCGCGCGGCGGCTCCAGCGAGTCGAACGCAGGGTCCTTGCGGTTGCGATTCTCGCTGACGGTGCCGGCTTCCTGATCCAGGGCGGCCAGCAGGCGTTGCCGGGTCATATCGTCCGGGGCCAGCTCCATTGCACCGTGGGTCAGGTGCTCCTGAATATCCTGGTAGCTGCGGTTCAGGCGACTGGCTAGGGTGGCAGTCGTCTTGAAGTGCGTGGCCACTTCCTGTTGATACTCTTCAAAGCGCAGCTGCAGGCTCTCGAGCTGGGCCTGGGTGCTGCCGCTGGTGCCGCCGCTGACGCGACGTGACACCTGGGCCAGTACGATGCCGATAACAATTCCGACTGCCAGCGCGACGGCTGTTGCAATCCACAGGTTTTCGCTTGCTTCCACCTTGGGTCCCTCATCTATCGGTTGGTGCGTTCAGGTCAGTGCACCTTGCCTTGGCTTACGGTAAACAGTTTTAGCTGGCAAGGCCAGCAGGCCGTTGAAATTCTGCCTGGGTTGGTGCGTTGCAAAACCGGTCGGTAACGCTGGTTTGGCCCGGCAGGCGTGCCGCCTCGCTCAGCCTGAACAGCGGTATCACTGCCAGCTTGTCAGGGCAAAGACGCAAAGGCCAGAATACGGGTTTGGAGTGTTGCGCCTTCGGCAGGTTCCGCTGGTGCGACGCCCGGTCACGCACTGTAGTCACGGAGTATCCCGAATGAGTCGAGCTGGCGAGCAAAACCTGATGATCGATGGCCCGGCGGGGCCGTTGGAGGCTGTGCTGACCGAGGGTGAGCGTGAAGGCGTACTGGCGGTCATCTGTCACCCCAATCCGATCCAGGGTGGCACCATGCAGAACAAGGTGGTGCACACGCTGATGCGCGCGGCTCGCGACCTGGGCGCCAGTACCTTGCGTTTCAACTTCCGTGGAGTCGGGGCCAGCGCCGGGGAGCATGATTACGGCAATGGTGAAGTAGATGACTGCCTGGCGGTACTTGATTGGACGCAGAACACCCTCGCCGTCCGCGAGCTCTGGCTGCTGGGTTTCTCTTTTGGCGGCTACGTTGCAGCCGCTGCAGCCTCGCGCCTGGATCAGTGGCCGCAGCGTCTGGTGCTGGTGGCGCCTTCGGTGGAAAAGCAGGCTTTTCATTTACTCAAACCGCTGGCCGGCCCGGTCAGCGTGATGATGGGCGAGGCCGACGATGTGGTTGCGCCGCAGGCCGTTTACGCGGCCTTTGCCGACGAACAGGGCGCCGAGGTGGTTCGCTTTGCCGACACCGGCCACTTCTTCCACGGCAAGCTGGTGCCGCTGAAGGCCGAGGTGGAGCGGGTTCTGGCTGCAGAGGCTTGATTGCCAAGGGGCGGTGCTGGCGTTAGAGTATCGCCCCCCGTTTGCCCCTATTGGTGTCTCGCGCATGTCTCCCCTGGAACGATACAAGGCGGACCTCCAGCGTCCCGATTTCTTTCATGATCCTGCCCAGGAACGGGCGGTCAGGCACCTGCAGCGTCTGTACGACGAGCTGATTGCCAGCGACCAGACCCGGCCAGGCCTGCTTGATCGTCTGCGCAAGCGCAAGCCGGAGCCGATCAAGGGGCTGTATTTCTGGGGTGGCGTGGGCCGCGGCAAGACCTACCTGGTCGACACTTTCTATGACGCCTTGCCGTTTGACCGCAAGATGCGTACGCACTTCCACCGCTTCATGCAGCGCGTGCACCACGAGCTGAAAGGGCTCAAGGGGCAGAAGAACCCACTCAAGCTGATTGCCGAGCGCTTTGCCGGCGAGGCGCGGGTGATCTGTTTCGACGAATTTTTCGTTTCTGATATTACCGATGCGATGATTCTGGGCAGCCTGATGGAAGAGCTGTTTGCCCAGGGCGTGACCCTGGTGGCGACCTCCAACATCGTGCCCGACGGGCTCTACAAGGACGGCCTGCAACGCGCGCGTTTCCTGCCGGCGATTGCGCTGCTGAACAGCTGTACCGAAGTGGTCAATGTGGATAATGGCGTGGATTACCGCCTGCGCGCCCTGGAGCAGGCCGAGCTGTACCACTACCCGCTCGACTGTGAAGCAGATGCCAGCCTGCGGCGCAGCTTTGAAAGTCTGGTGCCTGACCTGGCCAGCGTCAGTGAAAACGAAGCCTTGATTGTCGAGAACCGTCCCATCCAGTCGCTGCGCGTCTGTGAGGATGTGGCCTGGTTCGAGTTTCGGGCCCTGTGCGATGGTCCGCGTAGCCAGAACGACTATATCGAGCTGGGGCGCGTGTTCCATGCGGTGCTGATCGCCAATGTCGAGCAGATGAACGTAGCCAAGGATGATATGGCGCGGCGCTTTATCAACCTGGTGGACGAATTTTACGACCGCAACGTCAAGTTGATCATCTCGGCGGAGGTGCCGCTCAAGGATCTCTACGCCGGCGGGCGACTGGAGTTTGAATTCCAGCGCACCCTGAGCCGTCTGCTGGAAATGCAGTCCCACGAGTTTCTGGCGCGGCCGCACAAACCCTGAGCGGGGCGCTCAGTCTGCCGATGCGCGGCCGCTTTGCAGATGCGAGCGGCGAAAGGCGTTGGGCGACAGCCCGGTGTGCTGGCGAAACAGGCGCGCGAAGAAGCTGGCATCGTCATAGCCGATGTCGTAGCTGATGGTCTTGATGCTCTGGTTGCCGGTCACCAGCAGGGTCTTGGCCATCTCGATCCGCAGTCGCTGCAGGTAGTGCAGGGGCTTGTCTCCGGTGGCCTGATGGAAGCGGCGCATGAAGTTACGAATACTCATGCCGTGACGGCTGGCCACATCCTCAAAGCGAAACTTCTCCGCAAAATGCTGCTCCAGCCACTGCTGGATCTGCAGTATCGCCATGTCCTGATGCATCTTCTGGCCGCCAAATCCGATGACGCCGGGGGTATAGCTGCGCTGTACCTCGTAGAACACGTCCCGTGCCAGGGTGCGTGACACCTCCGGACTGCACAGACGCTCTGCCAGATGCACGAACAGATCTCGTCCCGAGCTGATGCCGGCGGCGCAGAGTGACTGGCCGGCATCGGTCAGGTGCTTGTCGCGGCGCAGGTCCACGGCGGGAAAGCGCCGGGCAAACTCGTCGTGGAAGCGCCAGTAGGTTGTGGCCTCCTTGCCGTCCAGCAGGCCGGCGGCAGCCAGCCAGAACGCGCCGGTTGCCACGGCGCCGATCAGCACGCCGCGCTGATATTGCTGCTGGAGCCACGGAATCAGGTGCGGGTAGCTTTGCTGCAGGCTGTCAAAGTCCGCCCAGAACGACGGCAGGATAATCAGCTGTGGCTCAACCTCATCGATGCTGGCCTGAGCGATGATCGGGTCACCACTGAAACTGGTTACCGGCTTGCCGTCGGTTGAAACGATCAAGGTGTCGAAACCGGGTGCCAGCCCCAGCCCCTGCTGCCGCCCGGTATTCAGGCTGGCCATATAAAAGAAGTCCTTGGCCTGGGTCAGGGTGGAGGAGATGGTGTGGTCGGTGGCGAGAATTGCGACCTGGCGCAGGGAGCTGTTGGACATGTTGTTATCTTTATGGGGTAGAACGGACAAAACTGGCCGAAATGGCGTGTTGCAGTGTCTATCGCTCGCCACGGCGGGTCAAGTGTTGTGGCGCAGGGCGCCCGTGAGGGGCGCCCGGAGGGATGACTCAGGGGGCAGGGTTGGGCTGGCTCTGGTGGATTTCGGCGATGGTCTTGAGCACGCTGTCGGTCAGGCCCATGTTGATGCTGCTCAGGTTGCGATTGAGCTGATCCATGTTGGTCGCACCGATGATATTGCTGGTGACAAAGGGCTGGCGGGTGACAAAGGCCAGCGCCATCTGTGCCGGGTCCATGCCGTGATCGCGGGCCAGTTGCACGTAGCGCGCGCAGGCCTTCTGGGCCTGCGGGTTGCTGTAGCGAACGAAGCGCTCGAACAGCGTCAGGCGCGCCTTTTCCGGGCGCAGGCCGTTAAGGTACTTGCCGGTCAGGGCGCCAAACGCCAGGGGCGAATAGGCCAGTAGGCCAATGTTCTCGCGCATCGACATCTCTGCCAGGCCTACCTCGTAGGTGCGGTTGAGCAGGTTGTAGGGGTTCTGAATCGACGCCATGCGCGGCCAGCCGCGGCTGTCGGCCAGGTGCAGAAAGCGGCTGACTCCCCACGGCGTCTCGTTGGATAGCCCGATGTGCCGCACCTTGCCCGCCTTGACCAGTCCGTCCAGCGCCTCCAGGGTATCTTCGAAAGAGGTCAGTTCATCGTCCGGGTTGTGGCGGTAGCCCAGTTGCCCGAAGAAGTTGGTCTCACGGTCAGGCCAGTGCAACTGATACAAGTCGATGTAGTCGGTTTGCAGGCGTTTGAGGCTGCCCTCGATGGCGTCGTTGATGTGCGTCTTGGTGAAGCGGGTACGACCGCCGCGCAGATAGCTCAAGCCGTTACCCGGGCCCGCTATCTTGCTGGCCAGGATCCACTTGTCGCGCTCGCCGCGCTGAGCAAAGAAGTTGCCGATGATGGTTTCGGTGGCCCCGTAGGTGTCGCCCTTGGGCGGCACCGGATACATTTCGGCCGTGTCGATGAAGTTGACCCCGGCATCGCGGGCGCGGTCAATCTGGGCGAAGGCTTCCTGCTGCGTGTTCTGTTCACCCCAGGTCATGGTGCCGAGGCAGAGGGCGCTGACCTTGAGGTTGCTGCGGCCGAGAGGGCGGTATTGCATTGGGTGCTCCTTGGGTTGCCTTGGGATGCTTGCTTATCTGGACTGGTGTTTTGCGCGATTGTTCTGTTGTTGGAGGTGGAACGCCGACATGCAACCGATTTTGCGCCCTGCGCTGGCGTATTGGAATAGTGTCTGGCTGGGCAGGCAGGATCGCGGCGCAAGGTGAAATAAAGGTTGAATTTTTTCAGCCGATTGGCATAATGCCGCGCACTCTCGACAGGATGCCTAGCCTGTCGTTGTTGTTACAGCACAGATGCCACCCAGACCCACGCAGCCCCCACTGAGTGTCTGTTCTAGGCTTTGTTGTCTTGTAAAAACACATTTCGTTCTGTAAGATTCGCCGTCTTCTATAAAAGGCGGCCTCTGAGGCTAGGATTGATGAAAACTTTCAGCGCAAAACCTGAAACCGTAAAACGCGACTGGTACGTCGTGGATGCCGAAGGCCTGACCCTGGGTCGCCTGGCTACCGAAGTTGCCTCGCGTCTGCGCGGTAAGCACAAGCCCGAATACACCCCGCACGTTGACACCGGTGACTACATCGTCATTATCAATGCCGAGAAAGTTCATGTAACCGGTAACAAGGTTCAGGACAAGATCTACTACAGCCACTCCGGTTTCCCGGGCGGCATCAAGTCGATCAACTTTGAAAAGCTGATCCAGCGCGCTCCTGAGCGTGTGATCGAATCTGCCGTCAAAGGCATGTTGCCGAAGAACCCCCTGGGTCGTGCAATGTATCGCAAGATGAAGGTGTATAAAGGCACCGCTCATCCGCATGCTGCGCAACAGCCCCAAGAACTGAAGATCTAAGGAGTTCACCATGTCGGCGACACAAAACTACGGCACTGGCCGTCGTAAAACTGCCACCGCTCGCGTATTCCTGCGTCCGGGTTCTGGCAACATCTCCATCAACAATCGCAGCCTGGAGAACTTCTTCGGTCGCGAGACAGCTCGCATGGTTGTCCGTCAGCCGCTTGAGCTGACCGAGAGCACCGAGAAGTTTGACGTGTACGTCACTGTCAGCGGTGGTGGTATCTCCGGTCAGGCCGGCGCCATCCGTCACGGTATCACCCGTGCCCTGATGGAGTACGACGAGACTCTGCGCAGCGAACTGCGTAAAGCGGGCTATGTTACCCGTGACGCTCGTGAAGTCGAGCGTAAGAAAGTGGGTCTGCGTAAAGCGCGTAAGCGTCCGCAATACTCCAAGCGTTAATCTTAGATTGCGCTGCAAAACGCCCGGGCTCCGGAAGGAGTGCCGGGCGTTTTCGTGTCTGCGGCAAGATGTCGCGTCGACTATTCTTGTTTGCAAGTCCCTGAGTGGCGGGGAATTCGGTATAGTGTCGGCCTTCTTGGGAATGGGATATCACCTTGTCAAAAAAGGGGTTTTTCATTACCATCTGATTCATTTTGTGCAGGCTGTTCAACTTTGAAAAGGCCTTGTAAAAAGGTCAGAAATTAGCTGATGGGAGACGACTGGATGAGTAATGACGGCGTGAATAATGGCCGGCGTCGCTTCCTGGTGGCAGCCACGAGTGTGGTCGGTGCCGCCGGAGCAGTGGGGGCAGCAACCCCCTTTGTGGGGGCTTGGTTCCCCAGCGCCCGAGCCAAGGCGGCTGGTGCGCCGGTGAAGGTAAATATCAGCAAGATCGAGCTGGGGCAGCAGATCGTAGTGGAATGGCGCGGACAGCCCGTGTTCGTCTCCCACCGCTCGCCCGAAGCTATCGCTCTGCTGGATGAGACCGACTCTATCGTGGCGGACCCGCAATCTGCTGCTTCCAACCAGCCGGAGTACGTGGACGGCAAAACCCGCGCCATCAAGCCGGAGTTTCTGGTTGTCATGGGCGTGTGCACCCACCTGGGCTGCTCTCCGCTGTTCAAGCCGGAAGTGGCTGCTGCCGACATGGGCGCTGACTGGAAAGGTGGCTACTTCTGCCCTTGCCACGGCTCCCACTACGACATGTCCGGTCGCGTCCACAAGGGGCAGCCTGCGCCTCTGAACCTGCCGGTACCGCCTTATTCTTACGAGACTGATGACGTGATCGTGATCGGCGTGGATCAGGAGAGCGCCTGATGAACAAACTGATGCAGTGGGTGAATGAGCGGATGTCCGTCACTCAGGTGATGGAAGATCACCTGACCAAATACTACGCCCCCAAGAACTTCAACTTCTTCTACTTCTTCGGCTCGCTGGCCATGCTGGTGCTGGTTAACCAGCTGGTAACCGGTATCTGGCTGACCATGAGCTACGAGCCGTCTGCCGATGGCGCGTTTGCCTCTGTCGAGTACATCATGCGTGATGTCGAGTACGGCTGGCTGCTGCGTTATCTGCACTCCACCGGTGCCTCGGCGTTCTTCGTCGTCATCTACCTGCACATGCTGCGTGGCCTGATGTACGGCTCTTACCAGAAGCCGCGTGAGCTGATCTGGCTGTTCGGTATGCTGATCTACCTGGTGCTGATGGGTGAGGCCTTCATGGGCTACCTGCTGCCCTGGGGTCAGATGTCCTACTGGGGTGCCCAGGTGATCATCTCGCTGTTCGGTGCGATTCCGTTCATTGGTCCGGATCTGGCCCAGTGGGTGCGTGGTGACTTCCTGATCTCCGGTATCACGCTGAACCGCTTCTTTGCTCTGCACGTGATTGCACTGCCGATCGTGCTGCTGGGCCTGGTTGTGCTGCACATCATTGCGCTGCACGAAGTCGGCTCCAACAACCCGGATGGCATCGATATCAAGAAGTACAAGGACGAGAATGGCAAGCCGCTGGATGGTATCGCCTTCCACCCTTACTACACCGTCAAGGATATCGTCGGCGTTGTGGTCTTCCTGTTCGTGTTCTGCTCGATCGTGTTCTTCTTCCCGGAGATGGGTGGTTATTTCCTCGAGAAGCCGAACTTTGAAATCGCCAACCAGTTGAAAACGCCTGACCACATTGCCCCGGTCTGGTACTTCACGCCGTTCTACGCGATTCTGCGTGCGGTTCCGTCCATTGCAGGCTCTGCTTTCCCGGGCGTGCTGGCGATGGGTGCGGCGATCGCGATTCTGTTTGTGTTGCCCTGGCTGGACCGTAGCCCGGTTCGTTCCATCCGCTACAAAGGCTGGATGAGCAAACTGTGGCTGGTGATCTTCTGCGTTAGCTTCGTGATTCTGGGTGTGCTGGGTGCTATCCCGTCCACACCGGTTCGCACACTGGTATCGCAGATTTGCACCGTTCTGTATTTCGCCTTCTTCATCCTGATGCCGTTCTACACCCGGATGGAGAAGACCAAACCGGTTCCGGAGAGGGTTACTGGCTAATGAAAAAACAACTGATTGCCCTGATGTTTGCGCTGGTACCGGCCTTGGCCTCGGCTGCCGGTGGCAGCGGCTACCACCTGGATGAAGCCAACATCGATCTGACCGACAAGGCAGCCCTACAGGATGGTGCGCGCACCTTCGTCAACTACTGCATGGGTTGTCACTCTGCTCAGTACCAGCGCTATGAGCGCGTGGCGACTGATCTGGGTATCCCGGAGCAACTGATGCTCGACAACCTGGTCTTCACCGAGGGCACCCTGATCGGTGACCACATGAAGAACGGTATGCGTGCCGAGGATGCCAAAACCTGGTTTGGCGCGGCGCCACCGGATCTGACGCTGGTAGCACGTGTACGTGGTACTGACTGGCTGTACACCTATCTGCGTACCTTCTATGAGGATCCGTCTCGCCCGTTGGGTGCCAACAACAAGGTATTCCCCAACGTGGGTATGCCTAACGTGTTGGCTGAGCTGCAGGGCCGCCAGGTGATTGGCTGCAAGGCCATGCCGGTGAAGGATGAAAGCGGCAACATCATGCGCGACACGCTGAGCGGTGAAGTGGTCAAGGACGAGCAGTGCGATGTGCTGACCGTGGTGCCAGATACCGGCACTCAGACCGAGGAAGAGTTTGATACCACCGTGCGTAATCTGGTGACCTTCCTGGCCTACTCGGCTGACCCGATCAAGCTGGAGCGTCATCGTATCGGTGTCTACGTGCTGCTGTACCTGGCCTTCCTGTTCGTGTTCGCGTACTTGCTCAAGCGCGAATACTGGCGTGATGTGCATTGATCGCCGGCATGCCTGAGTGATCGCTGCGCGCCCCTTGCGGGCGCGCAGTCGTTTCTGGGGTATAATGGCCGTTCGTGTGCGCGGGCTAGCCCGCGCTTGTTTATTTAGGGTGCCATGCAGGGCGCCTGCCGCAGTCCTTTAAAGGATGAGGGTTGAAATATGGGCGTTACCGCCAACAAGCGTTCCTCCATGGCGTTTTTCTCTGACCCGCTTGATCACTACTGCCATCGGGTCCGCATCGTACTGGCGGAGAAGGGGGTCACTGTCGACGTGGTCGACGTAGAGTCTGGTGATTACCCTCAGGAACTGGCCGAGAATAATCCTTACAACAGTGTGCCGACACTGCTTGATCGTGATCTGGTGCTCTACGAGCCCAACATCATGATGGAATACCTGGATGAGCGTTTCCCGCATCCGCCGTTGCTGCCGGTCTACCCGGTAGCGCGGGCCAACAGCCGATTGCTGATGTATCGCGTACAGCGCGACTGGTGCCGTCTGGTCGATATTATTGTCGATCCCAAGAGCGCTAGCGCCGAGGTGACGCGTGCTCGCAAGGAGCTGCGCGAAAGTCTGACCGGTGTTGCGCCGGTGTTCGCTGAAATGCCGTTTTTCATGAGTGATGAGTTCAGTCTGGTGGACTGCTGTATCGCACCCATCTTGTGGCGTTTGCCGAAGCTCGGTGTCGAGCTGCCCAAGCAGGCCAAGCCTCTGCAGGACTATATGGAGCGGATTTTCCAGCGCGAGGGCTTTATTGCCAGCCTGTCGCCGGCTGAGCGGGACATGCAATAGTCAATCTGAACCTTTGAGGAGAGACAGGCATGACCGAGATGAACTCTAGCCGGCCCTATCTGGTGCGCGCGCTGTACGAGTGGATTCTGGATAACCAGTGCACGCCCTACCTGCTGGTCAACGCCGAATATCCCGATACCGCGGTGCCAACGGGGTTTGTCGAAGATGGGCAGATCGTGCTTAATCTGTCGCCCAGCGCGGTGCGTCAACTGGACATGGACAACGATCGAATCTGCTTTGATGGTCGCTTTGGCGGCGTTGCTCAGCAGGTCTGGATTCCAGTCGGTGCGGTAATGGCCATTTATGCGCGAGAGAATGGACAGGGTATGGTCTTTGAATTGGAGCCCAGTGCGCCGCCGCCAGACGATGGTCCTGGTGATGACGATGCTGCGCCGCCCCGTCCGGAGTCAGGGCGTCCTGCATTGAAAGTGGTGAAGTGAGGCCTGCTTTGCCAACGGTAATAACACAAGAAGCCCCGCATATGCGGGGCTTCTTGTTATGGCGGGGTGCATGCTATCAGTCGAGGTATTCGAATAGCTTGACGATACGTTGTACGCCGCCGATCTGCTGGGCTTGCTGTACGGCAAGATCAGCCTCTTGATGGGTGACCAGGCCCATCAGGTAGACGACGCCGGCTTCGGTAACGACCTTGATACGGCTGCCCGGAATGGTGCCATCGGTGAGCAGGCGGGTTTTCAGGTTGGCGGTAATCAGGCCGTCCTGGTTGCGCGCCAGCAGTGACAGGCGCGGGCCGGCGGTCAGCTCGTTATGTACCACCTTGACGCGCTGGACCTGTTTGGCCGCTTCGCCTGCGCGGGCGATCAGGTCGCCACGGGGCACCTGGCCGGCAAGCAGGACGACGCCGTTGTAGCTGGTCGCGACGATGCGCCCGTCGGACTCAATGGCGGTATCGGCCTTGTTGACGTTGACCGCTACTTTGGTTTCGATCAGCTGATCGTCGATGGTGCTGCCAAAGGTGCGAGTGCCGTGGTTGTCTTCGATAGGCGTGTCACGTGTGGCAGTGAGCACGCTGCTGCAACTGGCGAGCAGTAGCGACAGGGCGATAACAGACGCTCTGATCATTCTTCGCTCCCGAACAGTTGCCGGTCGATCAGGTCGCACAGGCAGTGGATAGCCAGCAGGTGGACTTCTTGGATGCGTGCGGTAGATCGCGCCGGTACGCGGATTTCGACATCTTCAGGCAGCAGCAGCGACGCCATGGCGCCGCCGTCACGCCCGGTCAGGGCGACCACCTGCATCTCGCGGTCGTGCGCGGCCTGTATGGCCTGCATCACGTTGCCGGAGTTGCCGCTGGTCGAAATGGCCAGCAAGACGTCGCCCGGCTGTCCCAGGGCGCGGATCTGCTTGGAGAACACTTCCTGGTAGCTGTAGTCGTTGGCAATCGAGGTGATGGTGGAGCTGTCGGTAGTCAGGGCGATAGCCGGCAGGCTGGGGCGCTCCCGTTCAAAGCGATTGAGCAGTTCGGAGGAGAAGTGCTGGGCGTCGCCAGCAGAGCCGCCGTTGCCGCAACTAAGAATCTTGCCCTCGCTGAGCAGGGCGTTGACCATAAGTTGGCTGGCCTGCTCGATGCTGGGGCAGAGCACCTCCATTGCGCGGGTTTTGGTTTCGATGCTGTCGGTGAACAGCTGTCTGATGCGGTGTTGCATATCCATAGGGAAACTCGCTAGCAAGTGAAAGCTTCTCGGATCCAGGTGTAGGAAGAGGGATCCGCGGGGTTGCCTTCGGCGGCAATGACGTCAAAGCGACACGGGCGGTTGGCCAGGCGGGGGTGGCTCAGCAGAAAGTGTTCGGCGGCGCGGATAACGCGCTGCTGCTTGCTGCGCCCGACGCTCTCTGCTGCACTGCCCCAGCGGCTTTGCTGCCGGTAGCGCACTTCGACAAATACTACTGTATCGCCGTCACGCATGACCAGATCAAGCTCGCCCTGACGACAGCGGTGATTGCGCGCCAGACAGCTTAGACCGGCCTGGCGCATGATTTGTTCAGCCATGCGCTCGGCCTGATTACCGGTTTTCTGCCTGCTGGTCAGGCGCAGCATCAGAGGGCGTTGGCGCTGCTGTCCGGGGCTGGCTGCAGTACGCCATTGTGGATTTCACCCCAGGACAGCTGCCGTTGGATGCGCCCATCCTGGTCGAGGGAAAGGGTGCCGGTGGCGCCTTCTATGCGGGTGTCAGGGTACTGGCGCATCTGTGGCAGTCGGGCAAAGACGCGCTGGGTGTCCACGCCCATCGCATACAGTCGTCCGAGCGCGCCACCAGCCTGCGGCCAGTTGCCTGTGACAGCTCCGTAGAGTGGATCGCTGTGATCGAGTAGCCACGGGATTTCGGCAATCAGCAGGCCTTCCAGGTCGGCGTTCTGTAGTCCGCTGGGGTCAATTTGGTAAGAGTGGGAGGTCGCATATACCGGCAGGTCGGCAGCGTACTGGAACGCCAGTGTCGGCTTGATCTGGCGTGCCTGCAGCGGTGTCGCGGCCAGGAACAGCGCATCCAGATCCTGGCGCGGGGTCGGCTGGGTCATGACGCTGCCGAGAATGCCCTTGACGCGGTTGGCACGCCGCTCGCTTTGCTGGATCTTCAGCAGTTCGCCCATCTGGTTGGCGACGGCGGCGGGCTGATCGACCAGCTCCTGACCAATGATACTGCCACCCATGCCTTCCCATTCGGCAATGAAGGCGCGGTTGGCGCGCCGGCTCCAATCGTCATGGGTGCTCAGGGTGGCGACGCGACGGTGGCCGTCGGCCCAGGCGCGCTGGGCGGCAGAACGGGCTTCATCTTCCGGGGCCAGGCCGAATTGATAGAAAGTGCTACCGGCGGCCGGTTGCTCGGCGTAATTCAGTGCCAGCGTGGGTAGAGGCAGTTCTGAAGCGCTTGCCAGCTGGGCTACCTTGTCTTTCTCCAGCGGCCCGATCATCCACTGAACGCCTTCGCGCTGCGCCTGATTGAGTGCATCGACGACCTGGGTGTACTGGGTGCTGTCGTACAGGGTGACCTGCGGTTGCTCCAGGCCTTCGCTCTGAGCCTGGTACTGCGCGGCCAGAAAACCGTCGCGCAGTGCCTGAGCGGCGCCGGCCAGGGGGCCGTTGAACGGCAGCAGCAGGCCGATATGGGTTGGCCGGCTCGCATGGAGGGCCTCGATCTGTTGCACTGGCTGCGGCAGTTGGCCCGCTGCGGGGTGATTGGGGTGCTCGTCCTTCCAGGTTTGCAGTGCGCGCATCTGTAGGTCGAGGTTGCGCTCGGTACGGGTGATTAGTGCCAGTTCAAGCCAGCCTGCATAGTCACCGCTGGCGTTCTTGCTGGCTTGTTGCAGCGCGGCTGTGTCCGCAGCGCTCAGACTTTCCCAGATGGCTTGCCGGTTGCTGGCCTGGCGTCCGGCCGGCAGCAGGCCGTCGATGTATACGCGCTCTTGGGCTGCCTCGACCGGCTGGTTGTTGGCTTCCAGAATGTCGGCGCGCAGTTGTTGAATGCGTAGCTGCTCCTCAACGGGGCGCAAATCCAGCTGCTGCAGGGAATTGTGCTGAATGGCGCGCAGTGCGCGCGGGTTGTCGCCCAGTGCCAGGGCGCTGGTTGCTTGCAGTTCGCTGAAGCGAATCTGCTGGTCAGTCGGCAGATCGCTCTGCGGGACGCGCTGCAGGATTTGCTGGGTTCGCTCGGGGTTGCCGGCATTGAGCGCTGTCTGGGCTGCGTGCAGGCGCAGCAGGTTGGCCTCGGCACCTTCGCGGCGGTCAGCGTTCTTGAGGATGTCATCGACCGAAGCCTGTGGCGTGCGTGGCAGCTCGTCGAGACTCTGCGGGGTAGAGGCGCAGCCGGCCAGGAGCGCAGACAGGGTCAGGGCGAGGGCAGACAGGCGAAGCGTGCGAGGCATGCGGAGGGTATCCTTACGTGCGGGCAAAGCAGACGGTTGGTTGGCGCTATTGTAGCCGTCGGGTTGGCCAATCTCCAAGGCGGGCGGCGACTGTCTGGCCCCTGCTGTACAATGCGTCACAAATCAGCCTCAGGAATCGCCATGACCATCGCTGCCGGCACCTTGTTTGTGGTTGCCACGCCCATCGGTAATCTGCAAGACCTGACACCCCGCGCGCTGCAGGTGCTGCGGGATGTCAGCCTGATCGCTGCGGAGGATACCCGCCACAGTGCGCGCCTCATGCAGCACTTTGGTATTGCTACCCCCATGACGGCCTGTCATGACCACAATGAACGTGAAAAGGGGTTGCGGCTGGTCGAGCGGCTGCTGGCGGGAGATGACATCGCCCTGATATCCGATGCCGGCACGCCGTTGATTTCCGATCCGGGGTTTCATCTGGTGCGTCAGGCGCGCGAGGCGGGAGTGAAGGTGGCGCCGGTGCCGGGCGCCTGTGCCCTGATCGCCGCGCTGAGTGCTGCCGGCATGCCGTCTGACCGCTTTGCCTTTGAGGGCTTTCTGCCGGCCAAGGCGCATGGTCGCCAGCAGCGCCTGCAGGCTTTGCTGGCAGAGCCGCGTACCTGGCTGGTGTATGAGGCGCCGCATAGGCTGCTTGAGTGCCTTAGAGACATGCAGCAGGTGCTGGGGTCGCAGCGGCGGGTGCTGCTGGCCCGCGAGCTGACCAAGACCTTTGAAACCCTGCACGCGGCGCCGCTGGACGAGCTGGTCGCTTGGGTGGCGGCGGATGCAGACCAGCAGCGCGGCGAGTGCGTGCTGGTGGTGGAGGGTGCGCCGGAGCCGGAGGCTGACGAGGTGAGTGCCCAGGCCCTGCGTGTGCTGGATCTCCTGCTGGCCGAGCTGCCAGTCAAGCGTGCCGCCAGGCTGGCTGCAGACATCACTGGGGTGCGCAAGAACCTGTTGTATCAGGTGGCGCTTGAGCGTGGTGATGGCACGGCGCGTTGACGGGCGCGGCGCCTGCCGCTACTCTTGCCGCCGAGAGTTGGCCGGGCAGTCGCTGTGGTGGTGCGCAAGCACTGTCATGGAGGAAAGTCCGGGCTCCAAAGGGTAGAGTGCCAGGTAACGCCTGGGAGGCGTGAGCCTACGGAAAGTGCAGCAGAAAGCAAACCGCCTAAGCGCGCAAGCGCCGGTAAGGGTGAAAAGGTGCGGTAAGAGCGCACCGCGCAGCTGGCAACAGTCTGTGGCGTGGTAAACCCCACTCGGAGCAAGACCAAATAGGAATCCGTTGGTGTGACCCGCACTGGATTCGGGTAGGTTGCTAGAGGTCGTCAGTGATGGCGATCCCAGAGGAATGACTGTCCTCGACAGAACCCGGCTTACAGGCCAACTCTTAATTTCTTTCCTGTGTGACATCCTTCGCTTTTAGAGCAAAAAAATCTTATTCCTCACAATTCACTTTAAGTTGTGGGGCGATCTTTTTGCTTTGGCTGTTTTTTGTCCTCTTCCATATACCTACTTTGCATCCCGATTCCCGGTAAATAGCGCTAAACCACTGCTACGCAAGGTTTTTTTCCTCTGCGCGGCTATTGACGCTGTTTGGGCGCATTTCTATAGTGTCGCAAAGTGGTGTTAAGTGGGTCGAAGTGGGAAATTTTGGCGCTTTCGGCCGCCAACCAAGGAAAAAGGACTGCAGCGTGTTTCGCGGAGCCAATGCCATCAATCTCGACGCCAAAGGGCGACTCGCGGTGCCAGCGCGCTAC
The DNA here is from genome assembly GCF_003444685.1 of Pseudomonas abyssi. NCBI lineage: Bacteria > Pseudomonadati > Pseudomonadota > Gammaproteobacteria > Pseudomonadales > Pseudomonadaceae > Pseudomonas > Pseudomonas abyssi. Next base: position 390,740 of record NZ_LMAZ01000001.1, read on the forward strand.
CGCGACCGTCTGTTGGAGTCGTGTGGCGGGCAGTTGGTCGCGACCATCGCGCTGGAAGAGCGCTGTCTCTGGATCTACCCGCTGCATGAGTGGGAAGTGGTCGAAGAGCAACTGCGCAAGGCGCCGAACATGAACCCGGCAGTCAAGCGCCTGCAGCGCCTGCTGATTGGTAATGCCAACGATCTGGAGCTGGACAGCAACGGTCGCTTTGTTATTCCGCCGCTGCTGCGTGAACACGCCGGGCTGGACAAGAAAGTCATGCTGGTCGGGCAAATCAATAAATTCGAGCTCTGGAGTGAAGAAGCCTGGACGGCTACCACCAGTGCCTATCTGGACGAATCGCAGGAAGCCGGCGAACTGCCGGAACAACTGCATTCGCTGAGTCTATGAGCGCCGCAACCGGCTATTCACATATCAGCGTGCTGCTGAACGAGGCGCTTGACGGTCTGGCTATTCAGGCTGACGGCCTTTATATCGACGGTACCTTTGGGCGCGGCGGACATAGCCGCGCGCTCCTCGCGCAGCTTGGGCCGGAGGGCAGGCTGATCGCCTTCGATAAAGATCCGGAGGCCATCCGGGTTGGCGACCAGCTAGCGGCCGAAGACGGCCGCTTTGTCGTTGTACAGCGCTCCTTTGCCGAGATGGCTGACGAATTGCGCGCGCGCGGTCTGGCCGGGCAGGTACAGGGCGTTTTACTGGATCTGGGCGTGTCTTCGCCGCAGCTGGACGACCCGACCCGCGGTTTCAGTTTTCTCAACGACGGTCCGCTGGACATGCGCATGAATCCGTCCGCAGGCCAGAGCGCTGCCGACTGGATCAACAGCGCCAGCGAGGCGGATATTGCGACGGTACTCAAGGAGTACGGTGAAGAGCGCTTTGCCAAACGCATGGCCCGCGCCGTGGTGGCCCGTCGTGCCGAGCAGCCGTTCACCCGCACTGCCGACCTGGCTGCCGTGATTAAGGAAGCCAACCCCGCCTGGGAAAAGGGCAAGCACCCGGCGACCCGCGCTTTTCAGGGTATTCGCATCTTTATCAATCGTGAGCTGGACGATCTTGCCGACGGCCTGCGTGCGGCACTGGCAGTGCTGGCCCCCGGCGGACGTATGGCGGTGATCAGCTTTCACTCGCTGGAAGACCGCATGGTCAAGCAGTACATGCGCCGTGAGGCCAAGGGCGCGCCCATTCCGCGTGACCTGCCCATTCGCGATATCGATATTCCGGTGTCCATCAACCTGGTGGGTAAGGCGATCAAACCGAGCGCAGCCGAAGTGGATGCCAATCCCCGTGCTCGTAGCGCCGTACTGCGCGTAGCGGAGAAACGTTGATGAGCGCCCCTGCGCCTCAATCCCGCCGCGCAGGCCTGCCCGCCGGCAGCGGCTGGCTGCTGCTGGTCGCCGTGCTGGTGATTGTCAGTGCGCTGGCGGTTTCCTTCAGCGCGCACTGGAGCCGCCAGTTGCTGAATGAGCTGGCTGGTGAAATGGACGTGCGTGAAAAAGCGCAGGCCGAATGGGGGCGTCTGGTGCTGGAGCAGAGCACCTGGACGGCCTACAGCCGCATCGAGCGCATTGCCACCGAGCAGCTCGGCATGAAAGTGCCGGAGCCTAGCGACGTGATTCTGGTGCAGCCATGAAAAAGTTCGCACTCAAGTCCAATGGCAGCCTCTACCCCTGGCGGTTCCGCCTGGTAGTGGGCGTGCTGGGCTTGTGCTGTGTGGCCGTGGGCTGGCGCATTGCCGAGCTGCACGTGCTGGATGAAGGTTTCCTGAAAAGCCAGGGTGACAAGCGCAGTGTGCGTCATGTGCCGATCCCGGCTCATCGCGGGCAAATTACCGACCGTAACGGCGAGCCGCTGGCGGTCAGCACCCCGGTTCTCACCATCTGGGCCAACCCTTCGCAACTGATCGATCAGCAGTCGCACTGGCCGGCGCTGGCCGCTGCGCTGGGCACTGACCTGGTTACCTTCAGTGAACGCCTGAAAGCCAACGCCGACAAGGAGTTCATTTACCTGCGTCGCCGCATGACGCCCGCAGACGGTGAGGCGGTGATGGCGCTGGATGTACACGGCGTATACAGCATTGAAGAGTACCGCCGTTTCTACCCCGCGGGCGAAGTGGCGGCGCATCTGGTCGGCTTTACCAACGTAGACGAGCAGGGGCAGGAAGGGCTGGAGCTGGCGTATGACCAGTGGCTTCAGGGTGTCCCGGGGCGGCGGCAGGTGCTGCAGGACCGGCGCGGCCGGCTGATCAAGGATGTGCAGGTGGTCGCCAACGCTCGGCCCGGCAACGATCTGCGCCTGTCCATCGATCTGCGTCTGCAATATCTGGCGCATCGTGAGCTGCGCGAGGGCATGCAGGAGTTTGGCGCCAAGGCCGGCTCGGTGGTGATCCTTGATGTGAAGACCGGCGAAGTGCTGGCCATGGTCAACCACCCCTCCTACAACCCGAACAACCGCTCCAATCTGCAGCCAAGCATGATGCGCAACCGCGCCATGATCGACGTGTTCGAGCCAGGCTCGACGATGAAGCCATTCTCCATGACGGCAGCGTTGGCGACCGGGCGCTGGAAGCCTAGCGATCAGGTGAATGTGTACCCCGGCACCCTGCGCATCGGTCGCTACACCATTCGTGACGTATCGCGCGCTCCGGGCGGGGTACTGGATCTGGGTGGCATTCTGCTCAAGTCCAGTAACGTGGGCATGAGCAAGGTGGCGCTGGATATCGGTGGCGAAGCCGTGCACGACGCCATGCAGGCGGTCGGCCTGGGCGAGTACACCGGTGTTGGCTTCCCGGGTGAGGGTGTCGGCAAACTGCCAACCTACCGTACCTGGCGTTCGGCGGAGACCGCTGCACTGTCCTACGGCTACGGCCTGTCTGTCACCGCTGTGCAGCTGGCGCAGGCCTACGCGGTTCTGGCCAACGACGGTCGCAAGGTGCCGATGTCGCTGTTGCAGGTAGCGGAGCGACCCGCAGGAGAACAGGTGTTGCCCGAAGAGGCGACACGCATGGTGCAAACCATGCTGCAAAATGTGATTGAGGCCGATGGCGGCACCTACCGGGCACGTGTGCCCGGTTACCACGTGTCCGGCAAAAGCGGCACTGCGCGCAAGGCCAGCACCTCGGAAAAAGGCTATCGCGAGGATTCCTATCGTTCCCTGTTTGCCGGCTTTGGGCCTAGCACCGATCCGCGCATCGCGATTGCCGTGGTGATCGATGAGCCGAGCGAAGGCGGTTATTACGGCGGCCTGGTCGCGGCACCGGTGTTTGGCGGGTTGATGTCCAACGTGCTGCGTTTGATGAACATTGCGCCGGACAACCTGGCCGGGTTGCAGCAGGTAGAGCTGCCCGCACCGCCTGCGGAAGGGGGGCGCGGATGAAGCTGTCTCAATTGCTCCCTGATCTGACCCAGGCCGATATCGAGATTCAGGGCCTGACCCTGGACAGCCGTCAAGTGAAGGCGGGTGACCTGTTTCTTGCCTGTGCCGGTCGCCAGCACGACGGCCGCCGTTACATCGAGCAGGCTGTTGCTGCGGGTGCGGTCGCGGTTGCCTATGAGCCGGACGGCTTCAGTGCCTCGGCGCTGGCTGTGCCCATGCTGGCGGTCAGTGGCCTGCACCAGCAGCTGTCGGCGCTGGCCGACCGTTTTTACGGCCAGCCCAGCGCTGCGCTGCAGGTGGTTGGCATTACCGGTACCAACGGCAAAACCAGTGTCAGCCAGATGCTCGCCCAGGCGCTGAATCAGCTGGGTTCGCGCTGCGGCGTGATTGGTACCCTGGGCAGTGGTTTCCCTGAGGCGCTGGTCGATCATGGCATGACCACCCCTGATGCCCTTGCCGTGCAGCGCCAGTTGGCCGGCCTGCTGGCAGAGGGCGCCCGTCAGGTGGCCATGGAGGTGTCGTCCCACGCGCTGGATCAGCAGCGGGTCGCGGCCGTGCGCTTTGCGGTCGGCGTGTTTACCAATCTGAGCAGAGATCATCTGGATTATCACGGCAGCATGCAGGCCTACGGTGAGGCCAAGGCCGAGCTGTTCAAGCGCCCGCTCAGTGCCGCGGTGATCAACCTGGATGACCGCTTTGGCCGGGAGTTGGCCGCCGGCTGCGCCTGTCCGGTCATTGGCTTCAGCCTGCAGGACAGCAGCGCTGCGCTGTATTGTGCCGACGTGCAGTCCGACAGCCTGGGGCTGGGTGCCCGCCTGTTCATTCAGGGTAAAGAATTCAACCTGCGCAGCCCGCTGCTTGGCCGCTTCAACCTCAGCAACCTGCTCGCGGTGCTCGGCAGCCTCTTGGCGCTTGGCATCGATGCAGACGCCGCGCTGGCGCAGGTGGCGTCACTGCTGCCACCGGCAGGGCGCATGCAGCGCCTGGGTGGCGGCACGCTGCCGTTGGTGGTGGTGGATTACGCTCACACCCCGGACGCGCTGGAAAAGGCGCTAGTCGCCTTGAGTGAACACGCTGCCGGTCGAGTGGTTTGCGTCTTCGGTTGCGGAGGCGACCGCGACAACGGCAAGCGGCCGCTGATGGCGCGCATTGCCGAGCAGCATGCAGCGAAAGTGGTAGTGACCGACGACAACCCTCGTACCGAGGCGTCGGCACAGATCATTGAACAAGTTTGTCAGGGCGCGGAACACCCGCAGGCGTTGACCGTCATACCCAACCGTGCACAGGCAATCGCCCAGACGATTGCAGCGGCACAGGCCGGCGATGTCATTCTGCTTGCCGGCAAGGGTCACGAGAATTACCAGGAGATCGACGGCGTGCGTCACCCCTTCAGCGATATTGAACAAGCCGGACTGGCTCTGCAGCAGTGGGAGGTCAGCCATGCTTGAAGCGCTGCGCCTGAGCGACCTGCTGAAACCTCTGATGGCGACCCTCAATGGGGTCGATACTCATTTTGACAGCGTCAGCATTGATGCGCGTACCGTCGAGCGTGGCGGCCTGTTTGTTGCCTTGGCTGGCAGCCGCAGCAACGGCCATGACTTTGTCGCCCAGGCCCGTGAGAACGGCGCGGCGGCGGCCATGGTCGAGTATCTGGTGGATGACCCGCTGCCGCAGCTGCTGGTGCATGACTGCCAGCTTGCGCTGGGCAACCTGGCCGCTCTGGTACGCAAGCAGTTCAGCGGCACGGTCATCGGCATTACCGGCTCCAGCGGCAAAACCACCGTCAAGGAAATGCTGGCCGCCATCCTGCGCGAATGCGGACCGGTGCTGGCCACCCGCGGCAACCTGAACAACGAATTGGGTGTGCCGCTGACGTTGCTGCAACTGACCAGCGAACACCGCTTTGCGGTCATCGAGATGGGCGCCGCTCAGGTGGGCGACATCCATTACAGCATGGGCCTGGTCAAGCCGCAGATCAGCGTGCTGACCAATGCCGAGATGGCGCACGTCGGCCGCTTTGGCAGTCCGGAGAGTATCGCCAAGGCCAAAGGCGAAATTGTTTCTGCGTTGCCCGCCGGTGGTCATGCGGTGCTGAACCTGGATAGTCCCTGGTTCGAGCAGTGGTATCAGTTGCTCGGCAGTCGGCGCACCGCCAGCTCCTTCAGTCTCAAGAACCCGACCGCGCAGTTGCGTGCCGAAGCGCTTGAGCTGGATGAGCAGGGGCGTCCGCGCTTCAACCTGATCACGCCGGCAGGTGGCGTGTCCGTGCAACTGCAGCTGCGCGGCATGCACAACGTAGCCAACGCGCTGGCCGCTGCCGGCGCCGCGCTGCAGGCCGGCGCCGATCTGAGCGCCATTGCCACTGGCCTTGCTGCGCTGGCACCCGTTGATGGTCGTGGTAACTGGGCTGTCGGTATGGGCGGCGCGCAGATCATCGACGATGCCTACAACGCCAACCCCGCCTCGGTTATCGCTGCCATCGACCTGCTGGCCAGCCTGGACGGGCGCCGCGTGCTGGCGCTGGGTGACATGGGCGAGCTGGGCGAGTGGGCTGAGCAAAGCCACCGTGAGGTTGGTGAGCACGCCCGCGAGGCCGGTCTGGACGCCCTTTACGCCACCGGTCGGCTGTCCGCGCTGGCGGTGGATGCCTTTGGTGAGCAGGGCTGCCTGTTCGATAGCCGCGAGGCGCTGGTTGCCGCGCTGGCCCCCACTTTGGACGCCAACACCCGAGTGCTGGTGAAAGGCTCGCGCAGTGCGGGCATGGATACTGTCGTCGCCGGCCTTCTGGCCCCGGCTGACGCGCTCAACAACGACAACGGGGCCAGCTGACATGTTGCTTTTCCTTGCCGAGTTTCTCCAGCAGTACTACTCCGGCTTTTCGGTGTTCCAGTACCTGACCCTGCGCGGCATTCTGGGCGTGCTGACCGCGCTGGCCATCGCGCTGTTTCTGGGGCCCTGGATGATCCGCACCCTGCAGGTGCGTCAGATTGGCCAGTCGGTGCGTACCGACGGCCCGCAGTCGCACCTGTCCAAAAAGGGTACCCCCACCATGGGCGGCGCGCTGATTCTGGTCGCGATCGGCATCGCCACCCTGCTGTGGGCTGACCTGCGCAACCTCTACGTCTGGGTAGTGCTGGGCGTGACCATCAGCTTTGGCGCGGTGGGCTGGGTCGATGACTACCGCAAGGTCATCGAGAAAAACTCCCGCGGTCTGCCGTCGCGCTGGAAGTACTTCTGGCAGTCGGTGTTCGGCCTCGCGGCCGCCATTGTGCTGTATATGGCGGCGAAGACGCCGGTAGAAACCACACTGATCGTGCCGTTCTTCAAGCAGGTCGAGTTTCAGCTCGGCATTCTGTTTGTCGTGCTGACCTATTTCGTCATCGTCGGTTCCAGCAATGCGGTCAACCTGACCGATGGACTGGATGGTCTGGCCATCATGCCAACGGTCATGGTTGGTGGCGCGTTGGGCATCTTTGCCTACCTGTCCGGTAATGCCAGGTTTGCGGAATACCTGCTGATCCCCTACGTCCCGGGCGCCGGCGAACTGATCATTTTTTGCGGTGCGCTGCTGGGCGCCGGTCTTGGCTTTCTCTGGTTCAACACCTATCCCGCCCAAGTTTTCATGGGCGACGTGGGCGCGCTGGCGCTGGGCGCCGCGCTGGGCGTGATCGCGGTGATCGTGCGACAGGAAATTGTGCTGTTCATCATGGGCGGCATTTTCGTGGTGGAAACGCTGTCGGTCATCGTGCAGGTGGCGTCGTTCAAGCTGACCGGGCGTCGGGTGTTCCGTATGGCGCCGATCCATCACCATTTTGAACTCAAAGGCTGGCCGGAGCCGCGCGTGATCGTGCGCTTCTGGATCATCACCGTCGTACTGGTGCTGATCGGCCTGGCCACATTGAAGCTGCGTTGAGGAGCAGGGCGTGTCACTGATTACCACGGACAAGCAACGGATCATCGTCGGGCTCGGCAGCAGCGGGCTCTCGGTCGCCCGTTATCTGGCGGGCCAGGGCCTGTCCTTTGCCGTGGCCGACACCCGTGAAAATCCGCCCGGCTTGGAAAAGCTGAAGCGTTTTGCGCCCATGGCTGATCTGTACCTCGGTGAGCTGGATGAGGCGCTGCTGTGCGCCGCTGACGAGCTGATCGTCAGCCCAGGCGTCGCCTTGGCAGTGCCTGCGCTGCAGGCCGCCGCCAAGGCGGGTGTCAGCATCGTGGGTGATATCGAACTCTTTGCCCGCGTGGCCAAGGCGCCGATCGTGGCGATCACCGGCTCGAATGCCAAAAGCACGGTCACTACGCTGGTCGGCGAAATGGCTGCTGCGGCTGGCGTCAAGGTGGCGGTTGGCGGCAACCTGGGCACGCCCGCACTGGACCTGCTGGATGAGCAGCCCGAGCTGTATGTGCTGGAGCTGTCGAGCTTTCAGTTGGAGACCACCGCGAACCTCAACGCGATGGTCGCTACTGTGCTGAACATCAGTGAAGACCACATGGACCGCTACGCCAGCCTGGCGACCTACCACCTGGCCAAGCACCGCATTTTCCGCGGCGCGCAGCAGGTGGTGGTCAACCGCGATGACGCGCTGTCGCGTCCGCTGGTGGCCGATGACTTGCCACGACTGACCTTTGGTCTGTCGCGTCCCGACTTCAAGGGCTTTGGTCTGATCGAGCAGGATGGCGAGAGCTGGCTGGCCTATGAATTCAAGGCCCTGATGCCGACCCGCGAGTTGAAGATGCGTGGCGCTCACAATCAATCCAACGCGCTGGCGGCGCTGGCGCTGGGTCAGGCAGCTGGCCTGCCGATGGCTGCGATGCTTGATACGCTGCGCCGCTTCACCGGCCTGCCGCACCGCTGCCAGTGGGTCGGTAGCCACAACGATGTGGCCTACTTTGATGATTCCAAGGCGACTAACGTGGGCGCTGCACTGGCGGCGATCAACGGCTTTGCTGCGGACATGGACGGCAAGCTGGTGCTGATCGCCGGCGGCGATGGCAAGGGCGCCGACTTTGCGCCGCTGCAGGCGCCGGTGAGCGCGCACTGCCGCGCGGTGGTGCTGCTGGGCCGTGACGCTGATCGGTTGAGCGCCGCGCTGGGCGATGCGGTGGTGCAGCGCCGCGTGACGTCTATCGAAGAAGCCGTCACTGTCGCCTCTGAGCTGGCGCGAGCCGGCGATCTGGTGCTGCTGTCGCCGGCCTGTGCCAGCCTGGATATGTTCCGCAACTTTGAAGAACGTGGCCGGCTGTTTGCCGACGCGGTCGGGAGGCTGGGCGCATGAACCTGTCTCTGAACCTGCGTGAGGTTGCCGCACCGCTGTTCGGTGCGCGCCGCTTTGATATGGATCTGCCGTTGCTGGTAGGCGCCTTTGGCTTGCTGGCACTCGGGCTGGTGATGGTGACCTCGGCGTCGATGGAAGTGGCGGCCGGCCGCCTTGGTAGCCCGCTGTATTATATGAACCGTCAGATCGTTTACCTGCTGATCGGCCTGGGCGCGTTGGCGGTCACGCTATCGGTCCCGGTGGCGGTGTGGGAGCGTTTTCGCTTTTTGCTGCTGTTCCTCGGCTTTGCCCTGCTGGTAGCGGTATTGATTCCCGGCATCGGGCGTGAGGTCAACGGCAGCTGGCGCTGGATTGGTGTGGGCCCGATCAACATCCAGCCGTCCGAGCTGGCCAAACTGTTTGCTGTGGTGTTTCTGGCGGGCTATCTGGTGCATCGTCAGGATGAGGTAAAAGAGGCCTGGTTCGGCTTTATCAAACCCTTCATGGTACTGGGGCCGATGGCTTGCCTGCTGATTGTCGAGCCTGACTTTGGCGCCACCGTGGTGCTGCTGGGTGCCGCAACCGGCATGCTGTTCCTCGGCGGCGTGGGGCTGTTCCGCTTCCTGCTGCTGTTCGGCTCGCTCGGTGCGCTGGCAGCGCTGGCGGTCTGGGCCGAACCCTACCGTTTGCAGCGCCTGACCGGTTTCCTCGACCCTTGGCAGGACCCCTATGGCACCGGCTACCAGCTGACCCAGGCGCTGATCGCCTTTGGGCGCGGCGAGTGGTTTGGCGTTGGTCTGGGCAACAGCATTCAAAAGCAATTCTATCTGCCCGAGGCGCACACCGACTTTGTGTTCGCCGTGCTGGCGGAGGAGCTGGGCATGATCGGCGCGCTCGCCGCCTTTGCCTTGCTGATCTTTGTTGCCGTACGTGGCCTGTACGTGGGGCTGGCTGCCGAGCGCGAGGGCATGCTGTTCCACGCCTATCTGGCCTACGGCCTGGCGATCATGTGGTGTGGGCAGATTCTGATTAACGTGGGGGTCAATATCGGCCTGCTGCCAACCAAGGGGCTGACATTGCCGTTCCTCAGTTACGGCGGTAGCTCGCTGGTGGTCTGCTGTATCTGTCTCGGTCTGTTGCTGCGCATCGACTGGGAGCGCCGTCAACCGCGTCAGGAGGCCAGCAATGAGCAATAAGGTACTGGTCATGGCTGGTGGCACCGGCGGACACGTGTTCCCGGCACTGGCCTGCGCCCGCCTGCTGAAAGAGCAGGGGTACGAGGTGCATTGGCTTGGCACCCGGCGCGGTATCGAAGTGGACCTGGTACCCCAGGCCGGCTTCCCGATTCATTACATCGACATTCAGGGGCTGCGCGGCAAGGGCAAGCTGGATTTGCTGAAGGCGCCGTTCCGTATCCTGCGTGCGCTGGGACAGTCCCTGCGGCTGCTCAAGCAGCTGAAACCGGTCTGTGTGCTGGGTGCGGGTGGCTATGTTACCGGTCCAGGCGGGTTGGCGGCCTGGATGCGTGGTATTCCGGTGATCATCCATGAACAGAACGCGGTTGTTGGTACCGCCAACCGGTTGCTGGCGCGTATCGCCAAGCGTCGCTGTGAAGGCTTTACCGGCAGCTTTGCCGAGGGTAGTGACCGCCGCAGCACCGGCAACCCGGTGCGCGAAGATATCTTTGCCACGCCGGTCCTTAGCTGGGACGGCAGCCGTCCGATGCACCTGCTGGTGCTGGGAGGCAGCCTGGGCGCTATGCCGCTGAATAAACTGCTGCCGGCGGCGCTGGCCAAGATTGACCCCGCCGGGCGGCCGCAAGTGGTGCACCAGTGCGGCAAGCAACATCTGCTACTGGCGCGCGAAGCCTATGAGCAGGCTGGTGTGCGCGCAGAGGTTGAAGCCTTTATCGCCGATATGGCCGGTGCCTACGCCTGGGCTGATCTGGTGATCTGCCGGGCCGGTGCGCTGACGGTGTGCGAGCTGGCGGCGGCTGGCCGGCCTTCGCTGCTGGTGCCGCTGCCGCACGCCATCGACGACCACCAGACCGCCAACGCCCGTTACCTGGCGGATCGCGGCGCCGCTGTGCTGATGCCCCAGAAAGAGCTCGATGCCGAGCTATTGGCCAATACCCTGACGACTTACATGAACAACCCGGAGCAGCTGCAACAGATGGCCCAACGAGCCCGTGAACAAGCCACCCCCAATGCCACCGCCGATGTCGTGCGTGCCTGCCTGGAGGTTGCCCGTGAGCACTAATACAGCTACTCAGGCTACTTTCACGCTGCCGGGCATGCGGCGTATCCGCCATATCCACTTTGTGGGTATTGGCGGTGTGGGCATGTGCGGTATTGCCGAGGTACTGCTGAACCTGGGCTACGAGGTGTCGGGTTCCGACCTCAAGCGCTCGGCCGTGACCGAGCGGCTGGAGTCCTTTGGCGCTCGCATCGATATTGGGCATCGTGCCGAAAATTTGCTCGAAGCGGACGTGCTGGTGGTATCCAGCGCGATCAACCCGCAGAACCCCGAAGTCGCCGCCGCCATCGAGCGTCGCATTCCTGTAGTGCCGCGCGCCGAGATGCTGGCTGAGCTGATGCGCTACCGTCACGGCATCGCCGTGGCCGGCACCCACGGCAAGACCACCACCACCAGTCTGATTGCCTCGGTGCTGGCCGCCGACGGCATGAGCCCGACCTTCGTCATTGGCGGCAAGCTGACCGCTGCCGGCACCAACGCCCAGCTGGGCGAAAGCCGCTATCTGGTGGCCGAGGCCGATGAAAGCGACGCGTCTTTCCTGCATCTGCAGCCGATGGTGGCGATCGTTACCAACATCGATGCCGATCACATGGAGACCTACGAGGGCGACTTCAACAAGCTCAAGCGCACCTTCGTCGAGTTCTTGCACAACCTGCCGTTCTACGGCCTGGCAGTGCTGTGCATCGATGACCCGGTCGTGCGCGAGATTCTGCCGCAGATCAACCGTCAGGTGGTGACCTACGGTCAGTCCGAGGACGCCGATATTCGTGCTGTGAACATCCACCAGCGCGGCATGCAGACCTTCTTCACCGTGCTGCGCGAAGGACGCGAGCCGCTGGATGTATCGGTCAACATGCCGGGCGTGCACAACGTCCTGAACTCGCTGGCAACCATCGCCGTGGCCACCGATGAGGGCGTGTCTGATCGCGCCATCGTTGACGGGCTTGCCGGTTTTCAGGGCGTTGGTCGGCGCTTTCAGGTGCAGGGCAATTTCCGCTGGGGTACAGGCGAAATCATGCTGGTGGACGACTACGGTCACCACCCGCGCGAAGTGGCTGCCGTGATCAAGGCTGTGCGTGCCGGTTGGCCGGAGCGCCGCCTGGTGATGCTCTATCAGCCACACCGCTACAGCCGTACCCGTGATCTCTACGAAGATTTTGTGCAGGTGCTGGGTGAGGCAAACGCCTTGCTGCTGATGGAAGTCTATCCGGCCGGCGAAGAGCCGGTGACCGGCGCAGACAGCAAGCATCTGTGCCGCAGCATCCGTCAGCGCGGCCAGCTGGATCCGATTTACGTCGAGCGTGATGCCGACGTTATGCCGCTGCTCGAAGCGGTGCTGCAACCGGGCGACATCCTGCTGACCCAGGGTGCCGGTGATATTGGCGGGTTGTCGGTGCAGCTGGCCGATGCCCTGGCAACCCACTTCCGGGAGGGTAAAGCCTGATGATCGACGTATCTGTATTCGGGCGCGTAGCGGTGCTGTTTGGCGGTAGCTCGGCCGAGCGTGCGGTGTCCCTCAAATCCGGTGCTGCCGTGCTGGCCGCGCTGCAGGCCGCGGGTGTAGATGCCTACGGCATCGACGCGGGTCCGCAATTGGCGGAGCAGCTGTTGAACGAGCGCCCGGACCGGGTGTTTATCGCGCTGCACGGGCGTGGCGGTGAGGATGGCAGCCTGCAGGGGCTGCTGGAAAGCTTGCAGATTCCCTATACCGGCAGTGGCGTGATGGCCTCGGCGATCGGTATGGACAAGCTGCGCACCAAGCAGATATGGCAAAGCCTGGGCCTGCCGACACCGGCTTACGCCATGCTGCGCGATGGCGGTCAGTGCGCCGAGATTGTCGAGCGTCTGGGTACGCCGCTGATCATCAAGCCGCTGCACGAAGGCTCCAGCATCGGCATGGCCAAGGCTGACAGCCTGCAGCAGCTGCAGGACGCGTGGCAGGGCGCCCAGTCTTACGACAGCGAGGCGCTGGTCGAGCAGTGGATTCAGGGCGCCGAATTTACCGTGGCGGTACTCGACGGTCAGGCGTTGCCACCGATCCGCCTGCGCACGCCGCACATCTTTTACGACTACGAGGCCAAGTATCAGGCCAACGATACCCAATACCTGTGCCCCTGTGGCCTGCCAACCGAACAGGAAGAGCAGCTCAAGGCACTCAGTCTGCGCGCCTTCGAGGCCGTTGGCTGCAAGGGCTGGGGCCGGGTCGATGTGATGCAGGACGAGCAGGGCAACTTTTACCTGCTGGAAGTCAACACCGTGCCGGGTATGACGGACCACAGTCTGGTACCCATGGCGGCCAAGGCCACGGGGTTGAGTTTTGGCGATCTGGTACTGGCCATTCTGGCCGGCACCCTGAACTGATGGATAACTGAATGCAGGCTATTCGCGATACACGCAGTGCACCGCCGCCGGCCCGCCGCAAGGCCGGCAGCCGCGGCGCGGTGCGCGTGCAGCCGGCGCAGCCTCGGCAAATGCCGCGCCTGCGCCTGCCCAGCGCGGACCTGCAGGGTATCGGGCGGCGCCTGCAGCAACTGCTATGGCCGCTGCTGCTGGTGGCCCTTGGTATGGGCCTGTACGAGCTGGGCAGCCGCCTGATGCCGTTGGCTGACCGTCCTATCGCGCTGATCAGCGTCGAGGGCGATCTGCAGTACATCGACGGTGATGCCGTGCAGGCGGTGATCGAGCCCTACCTGAACGACAGTTTTCTGGGAATCGATCTGGATGGCCTGCACGCAGATCTGCAGGACATGCCCTGGGTGGCCCAGGCCTCGGTACGGCGAGTCTGGCCGGACCGGTTGGTGATTCAGCTCGATGAGCAGCTGCCGGTTGCCCGCTGGGGCGACAGTGCGCTGCTGAACAACGAAGGCAAGGCGTTCAAGCCGCAGAACATTGGCAGCTTCAGCGAGCTGCCGCGCCTGAGCGGGCCGGAGCGAGCCAAGCGCAAGGTCATGCGTCAGTACCAGCAATTTAGCGGCCTGTTGCGGCCGCAGGGCATGGTGGTCAGCAGTCTTGAGTTGCGTGATCGCGGCAGCTGGTTTCTGACCACCGAGGACGGCATGCAGCTGTTGCTCGGGCGCGACAATCTGGTGGAAAAAATGCAGCGGTTCATGACCGTCGAACAGCTGATGCTGTCTGACCGCCGTGAACTGATCGCGCGGGTCGACCTGCGCTACAGCAATGGTATGGCCGTGGCCTGGCGAGATGCCGCCACGGCGGAAACAGCGGGGGAGTAACGGGAGATTATGGCAAGCAAGCAGGGCAGCAGAATGATTGTGGGCCTGGACATCGGCACCTCCAAGGTGGTCGCGCTGGTCGGTGAGATCGGCTCGGACGGCGAGTTGGAGATCGTCGGTATCGGCTCGCATCCCTCGCGCGGACTCAAGAAAGGCGTGGTGGTCAATATCGAGTCGACCGTGCAGTCGATCCAGCGCGCTATCGAGGAAGCCGAGCTGATGGCGGGCTGCCAGATTCACTCGGTCTACGCCGGTATTGCCGGTAATCACATCCGCAGCCTGAACTCCAACGGCATCGTTGCGATTCGCGACCGTGAAGTGGTGCAGGCCGATATCGAACGCGTGCTGGATGCCGGTCAGGCGGTCGCCATTCCTGCGGATCAGAAGGTGCTGCACATCCTGCCGCAGGAATACGTCATCGATAACCAGGAAGGCGTGCGTGAGCCGCTGGGCATGTCGGGTGTGCGTCTGGAAGCCAAGGTGCATCTGGTGACCTGCGCACTGAATGCGGTGCAGAACATCGAAAAGTGCATCCGTCGCTGCGGCCTGGAAGTCGAAGACGTGATTCTGGAGCAGCTGGCGTCCAGCTACGCGGTGCTGACCGAGGACGAGAAAGAGCTGGGCGTGTGCCTGGTGGATGTGGGTGGTGGCACGACCGATATCGCGATCTTTACCGAAGGGGCGATTCGCCACACCGCGGTGATTCCGATTGCCGGTGATCAGGTGACCAACGACATCGCCATGGCGCTGCGTACGCCGACCCAGTACGCCGAAGAAATCAAGATTCGCTATGCCTGCGCGCTGGCCAAGCTGGCTGGCCCGGAGGAGACCATCAAGGTACCGAGCGTGGGTGAGCGCCCGCCGCGCGACCTGTCACGTCAGGCGCTGGCTGAAGTGGTCGAGCCGCGTTATGACGAGCTGTTCACGCTGATTCAGGCGGAACTGCGTCGCTCCGGCTTTGAAGACATGATCCCGGCCGGCATCGTGCTGACCGGCGGCACCGCGAAGATGGAAGGGGCCATTGAGCTGGCCGAGGAGATTTTTCACATGCCGGTTCGCCTTGGTATGCCGCAGGAGTTCAAGGGGCTGACCGATGTGGTCCGCAACCCGATTTACGCCACCGGTGTGGGCCTGTTGCATTACGGCATCAAGCACCACGGTGAGCAGAGCGCTCAGCCAACTGACAGCAATAAGGCGTCGGTGGTTGAGCGTATGAAGAAGTGGTTCCAGGGCAACTTCTAGTCGCCCGCAGTTAACAGACCCGCCAGAGCGGGCACATGCAGTAAACGAAACGACAACGAAACAAAGAGTGATTCAAGGAGAAAGGCCATGTTCGAACTTATCGACAATGTTCCCCAGAACGCAGTAATCAAAGTCGTCGGCGTTGGCGGCGGTGGCGGAAACGCCCTCCAGCACATGGTGGTCAACAACGTGGAAGGCGTTGACTTCATTTGTGCCAACACTGATGCCCAGGCACTGAAGAACGTCAGTGCCCGCACTGTCCTGCAACTCGGCTCCGGCGTGACCAAGGGCCTGGGTGCCGGCGCGAATCCGCTGATCGGCCGTGAAGCGGCGATCGAAGACCGCGAGCGCATTGCTGAAGTCCTGCAGGGCTCCGACATGGTGTTCATTACCGCAGGCATGGGCGGTGGTACCGGCACCGGTGCTGCACCGATCGTTGCTGAAGTCGCGCGCGAAATGGGCATCCTGACCGTTGCCGTGGTGACCAAACCGTTCCCGTTTGAAGGTCGCAAGCGTCTGCAGGTTGCCGAAGAAGGTATCCGCGAGCTGAGCCAGCACGTTGACTCGCTGATCACCATCCCGAACGAAAAACTGCTCACCGTACTGGGCAAAGATGCCAGCCTGCTGGCTGCCTTCAGCAAAGCCAACGACGTGCTGCTGGGCGCGGTACAGGGTATTGCTGACCTGATCATGCGCCCGGGTATGATCAACGTTGACTTTGCCGACGTGAAAACCGTGATGAGCGAAATGGGCATGGCAATGATGGGTACCGGCCACGCCAGCGGCCCGAACCGCGCCCGTGAAGCGGCCGAAGCGGCCATCCGCAGCCCGCTGCTCGAAGACGTCAACCTGATGGGCGCCCGCGGTATCTTGGTCAACATCACCGCCGGTCCGGACCTGTCGCTGGGCGAATTCTCCGAAGTAGGTAGCACCGTTGAGGAGTTTGCCTCCGAGTCCGCCACCGTTGTAGTCGGTACCGTTATCGATCCTGAACTGCGTGACGAACTGCGAGTTACCGTGGTTGCCACCGGCCTGGGTGCGCGTGAAAAGCCAGTCAAAGTGGTCGATAACACCGCCGCCGCTGCACCGGTTGCCCGTCAGTCTGATGCCGGTGCGCCTAACTACCGCGACCTGGATCGCCCGACTGTAATGCGTAACCAGCCTGCAACCAGCGCTGCTGCGCACCTGAGCAAACCGGCAGAAGATCTGGACTACCTGGATATCCCGGCCTTCCTGCGTCGTCAGGCCGATTAATCCGGTTAATCGGAGGCATAGGGCTAATTGGTATTCATCAAAAGCGGTCTTTGCTATGATGCACGCCAATTTATTGAGGGTTTTTCGCAACCAGAGCGGAAGCAAACATGATCAGACAACGCACACTGAAGAACGTCATCCGGGCAACCGGTGTAGGTCTGCATTCGGGTGAGAAGGTATATCTCACCCTGAAGCCGGCACCGATTGACACGGGTATCGTGTTCCGTCGCGTGGATCTCGACCCTGTGGTCGAGGTCCCTGCCCGAGCCGAGTGCGTGGGCGAGACGACCATGTCTACCACCCTGATCAAGGATGGTGCCAAGGTCGATACCGTCGAGCATTTGCTGTCTGCCATGGCCGGTCTGGGGATCGATAACGCCTATGTCGAGTTGAGCGCACCGGAAGTCCCGATCATGGATGGTAGCGCCGGTCCCTTCGTATTCCTGATTCAGTCGGCGGGTATTGCCGAGCAGGATGCAGCCAAGCAGTTCATCCGCATCAAGCGGGAAGTGACTGTCGAGGAGGACGGTAAAACCGCGACCTTCGTACCTTTCGAGGGCTTCAAGGTCAGCTTCGGGATTGATTTCGACCACCCGGTATTCCGTGGTCGCAGCCAGTACGCCAGCGTCGACTTCTCCAGTACCTCCTTTGTCAAGGAAGTCAGCCGGGCACGGACCTTCGGTTTCATGCGCGACATCGAGTACCTGCGTTCACAGAACCTGGCGCTCGGCGGCAGCGTTGACAACGCCATCGTCGTCGATGAATACCGGGTGTTGAACGAAGACGGTCTGCGCTACGAAGACGAGTTTGTGAAGCACAAGATCCTGGATGCCATTGGTGACCTGTACCTGCTGGGCAAAAGTCTGGTTGGCGAGTTCCGTGGTTACAAGTCCGGGCATGCGCTGAACAACAAGCTGCTGCGCGCGCTGCTGGCCAATCAGGATGCCTGGGAGCTGGTGACCTTCGATGATGCTGGTACCGCACCCATTTCTTTCATGCGTCCGGCCACCGCTGTATGAGGGCCTGAGCCCACCCCTTTCTCGTTTCGTTGTACTTTGTTTCGGCCACCCTCGGGTGGCCGTTTTCTTTTTGGCGGGACGGGGAACTTGGCGACCGCTTGGGTGTCCCTGTGTGCCTCAAGATTGTCCCTGGCCATCGTCGTGGTGACGAGCCAGGCGTTGCAGGGCGGCTTTCAAGCCCGGGTCTTCCACGTAGTCGGCGGTTTCGCGCAGGCTGGCACTGGCCACTTGTGAACGCGGCATAGTGCGAACCGGTGGTGCTTTTTTGACCAGTGGTGGTTGTACCCTGCAATGAATTTTCGTTAAGGTGGCGAATTCGTTGAACGCCTGCAGGTCGCGAATCAGCCGTTTTTGCTGATAGCGCAGCCTGGTTGCCCAATGGCTGCTGCTGACCACCAGGCGTAATGTGCCGCTATCCAACGCTGCAACATGACAGTGCGCGCGGGCCGCCGGTTCCAGACGGGATTCCAGCAGCGCCTGCAATCGCTCAATTTGACGGGATTTTTCCAGCAGCGCCTTGAGCGTGCTGTTGGTGCGTAACAGGTCGGTTGGTCGACGTGCATCCAGTGGACGGAATGCCATGGGGGTTGCTGCCAGCCAGAGAAGTAGAGGAGCGGCCATGCTAACAGAAGCGCCGCCACGATTGTTTGGGGTCGTTATTTGAATATCATCATTTTAACCGGACGCCACGGCGCGTCGCGGACCGTGACGCTGGGAGCGCACTGGGTTGCCGCGGGGGTGAGCCTGTTGCTTGCCTTGCCGTTGGTGGCTTCTCTTGTGACCTGGCAATTGCTCTCCGGTTCCGGAAGCGCTGTTGCTGACGACCGGGCTGTGCCGGCCTGGCAGCAAGCCTTGCAGGAGTATGAAGTAGAGCCGCTGCAGGAAGACGACGGCACGCAGGCGCAGATAGAGCGTATGAGCCAGCAGCTGGCGCGGTTGCAGATGCGTCTTACCCGGCTGGATGCCCTCGGTGAGCGGTTGACCGAGCTGGGTGAATTCAGTGATGGCGAGTTTGATTTTGGCGCCGAGGTCGATTTTGGTCTGGGTTCGGAGCTTGAGCCCGGCATGGGCGGCCCCGAGCTGCGCGATGATGACCTCAGCTACAACGCACCTGATCTGCAGGGCCTGATCGAGCAGCTGTCGGCGCGAGTCGATAATCGCACTCGGCAACTGCAATTGCTGGAAGACCTGATGGTCAGCCGGCAGACCGATGTTGACGCAATTTTGGATTTCATTCCGGTGCCCGACGGGCGCCTGTCTTCCGGTTTTGGGCGTCGTACGGACCCTATTACCGGGCGTTTTTCGATGCATAACGGCCTGGATTTCGCCGCGCCGCGCGGCACGCCAATCCACGCGGTGGGGGCGGGCGTGGTCACCTTCGCTGCCCGCAATGGGGCGTACGGCAATATGGTGGAAATTAACCACGGTAACGGTCTCAAAACCCGCTACGCTCACGCCTCGGAGCTGAAGGTGAGCAAAGGTGATCTGGTGCAGAAGGGGCAGGAAATCGCCACTGTTGGCAGTACCGGGCGCTCCACTGGCGCTCACCTGCACCTCGAAGTGTACAAGAATGGTATGGCCGTTAACCCACGCCGTTTCCTGGCATTGAATTAGTCTCGCGTCGCCCCCACTCATATCCTTTCATACCGGCCTTTGCCTGAATTGTTGTGGCAAAGGTCGCGCCGGCCGCGCGGTTTAATGTGCGGCAAGAATCAGAGTAGAATGCCTTTTTCAGTGCTGGTCCGGGCTGCACGGGACTGAGCTCGTCACCTCTCACATGGATACCTAATTCGATTATGTTTGCGCCGTTAGTCAGAAAGCTGTTGGGAAGCAAGAACGATCGTGAGTTGAAGCGCATGGGCAAGGTGGTTGTCGCCATCAACGCTCAGGAGGAGGGGTTGAATGCGCTGAGCGATGAACAGCTGAAGGCGAAGACCGGCGAGTTCAAGCAACGCCTGGCTGATGGCGCCACCCTGGATCAGCTGCTGCCGGAGGCCTTTGCTGTTGTGCGCGAGGCCGGTAAGCGGGTGATGGGCATGCGTCACTTTGATGTCCAGCTGATCGGCGGCATGACCCTGCACGAAGGCAAGATCGCCGAGATGAAAACCGGTGAGGGTAAGACGCTGGTAGCAACCCTGCCGGTCTACCTGAATGCGCTGGCTGGCAAGGGCGTTCACGTGGTGACGGTCAACGACTATCTGGCCAGCCGTGACGCCAACACCATGCGTCCGCTATACGAGTTTCTCGGTATGACGGTTGGCGTGGTGGTGCCATTCCAGGACCCGCAGCAAAAACGCGCGGCCTATCAGTGTGACATCACCTACGGTACCAACAACGAACTGGGCTTTGACTACCTGCGCGATAACATGGCTTTCCGTCTGGAAGACAAGTTCCAGCGCGAACCTTATTTTGCGGTGGTCGATGAAGTTGACTCCATTCTGATCGACGAAGCCCGCACGCCGTTGATCATCTCCGGCCCGGCCGAAGACAGCTCCCAGATGTATGCGGCGATCAACAAACTGATTCCTCAGCTCAAGCGCGGCCAGGCTGCCGAAGAGGGTGTCGAGGCGGTCGATGGTCATTACCTGATCGACGAGAAGGCGCGCCAGGTTGAGCTGACCGAAAGCGGCCACCAGTTTATCGAAGACCTGCTGGTACGCGAGAAGCTGCTCAATGAGGGCGACAGCCTTTATGCGGCGCAGAACCTCGGCCTGCTGCATCACGTGAACTCCGCGTTACGCGCTCACACCCTGTTCCATCGCAACGTCGAGTACATCGTACAGAACAACCAGGTGCTACTGGTCGATGAGCATACCGGGCGCACCATGCCGGGCCGTCGCCTGTCCGAGGGGCTGCACCAGGCCATCGAGGCGAAAGAAGGCCTGCAGATTCAGGCTGAGAGCCAGACCCTGGCCTCCACCACCTTCCAGAACTATTTCCGTCTGTACCAGAAGCTGGCGGGCATGACGGGTACGGCGGATACCGAAGCCTTTGAGTTTCGTCAGATTTACGGCCTCGACGTGCTGGTCATTCCGACTAACAAGCCGATGGTGCGCAAGGATTACAACGACCTGGTCTATCTCAGCATTGAAGAGAAGTTTGCCGCCATCGTTGCCGATATTAAGCACTGCATGGAGCAGGGCCGTCCGGTGCTGGTAGGTACCGCCTCCATTGAGTCGTCCGAAGTTGTTGCCCAGTTGCTCAATCGTGAAAAGGTCCCGCACAAGGTCCTCAACGCGAAATTCCACGAGAAGGAAGCCGAGATCGTAGCCCAGGCGGGTCGTCCGGGTGCCGTCACCATCGCCACCAACATGGCCGGCCGGGGTACTGACATCATTCTCGGCGGCAACTGGGAAGCCGAGGTCGCCGCTCTGGAGAACCCGACAGAACAGCAAGTCGCGCAGATCAAGGACGAATGGCAGCTGCGGCACCAGCAGGTGCTGGAAGCGGGCGGCCTGCATATCATCGCCTGCGAGCGTCACGAATCCCGCCGTATCGACAACCAGCTGCGCGGTCGTGCTGGTCGTCAGGGTGATCCGGGTTCCAGCCGCTTCTACCTGTCGCTGGAAGACAACCTCATGCGCATCTTCGCCTCTGACCGGGTGAAGAACTTCATGAAAGCCCTGGGGATGGAGAAGGGTGAGGCCATCGAACATCGCATGGTCACCAACGCCATCGAGAAAGCCCAGCGCAAGGTCGAAGGCCGTAACTTCGATATTCGCAAGCAGTTGCTGGAATACGACGATGTTGCCAACGAACAGCGTAAGGTGATTTACGGCCAGCGTAATTCCATTCTTGCCAGCGAATCGGTTGAAGAAACCATCGCGGCGATCCGTCAAGACGTCGTCAACGACATGGTGGCCATGCACATGCCGGCAGGTAGTCTGCCTGAGCAATGGGACGTTGATGGGCTGGAGAAGGCGCTTGCCGGCGAGCTGGGCCTGCATCTGCCAATCCAGCAGTGGCTGGATGAAGATGAACGGTTGCAGGAGCAAGGCGTAGCCGAGCGCATTCTGGACGCGCTGGTTGCGGCCTATCGCGAGAAGGAAGAGCTGGCAGGCGCGGAAGCCCTGCGTACCTTTGAGAAGCAGATGCTGTTGCGCGTGCTCGATGACCTGTGGAAAGAGCACCTGGCGACGATGGATCACCTGCGCCAGGGCATCCATCTGCGTGGTTATGCGCAGAAGAACCCGAAGCAGGAATATAAGCGCGAAGCCTTCAACCTGTTCCAGGAACTGCTGGATACGCTCAAGCGCGACACCATTCGCGTGCTGAGCCACGTGCAGGTGCGTCGCGAGGATCCGGCCGAGGAGGAGGCGCGTCTGCGCCGCCAGGCCGAGGAAATGCAGCGGCGCATGCAGTTCAAGCATGAAGAGGTCAATGCCGTCGCAGACGAGGCAGAGCCCGCCGAAGAGCCCCAGCAAGCCGCGGCGCCGCAGACCCGTGAAGGGCCCAAGGTTGGCAGAAATGATCCCTGCCCATGTGGCTCCGGCAAGAAGTACAAGCACTGCCACGGGCAGATAAGCTGAGCCTGAAAAGCAGCTGTAAGCTTCAGCGGCAAGCTACAAGTTAAACCCGTTAACCCTCGGCTTTATAGTCGGGGGAATCTGTATGCTTTTGAAGCTTGAAGCTTGAAGCTTGAAGCATGCAGCTTCTCTCTCCCTCTTTCTTTGGAGCGTTATACATGCCTGTTGGTCTTGGTCCTCTGCCCGCATTGCACCCGGTTTCCGGTTTTCGTCTTGGCATCGCCTCGGCGGGTATCAAGCGTGCTGGCCGTAAGGATGTGGTGGTAATGGAGGCCGCTCAGGGCTCCAGCATGGCTGGCGTGTTTACCCGTAATGCTTTTTGCGCTGCACCCGTAACCCTGTGCCGCCAACGGCTGGCAGGGTCGCCGCAGTACCTGCTGGTCAACACCGGTAATGCCAACGCCGGTACCGGCAAGTCTGGCATGCAGGCTGCCGAGCGCACCTGTGAGGCGCTGGCCGAGAAGGTAGGTTGCGAGGCGGCGCAGGTGCTACCGTTCAGCACTGGTGTGATTGGCGAATTGTTGCCTGCCGACAAAGTGATCGCAGCGCTGCCGGCTGCCTTGGCTGATCTGGCCGAAGATAACTGGGCGAACGCGGCGGAAGGCATCATGACTACCGATACCCAGCCCAAAGGCTGCAGTCGGCGTATCGAGATTGCCGGCCAAGTCATCACCATCACCGGTATCTCCAAGGGCGCCGGCATGATTCGCCCGAATATGGCGACCATGCTGGGCTATGTCGCGACCGATGCGCCGGTTGCTCAGCCGCTGCTGCAATCGCTGCTGCGTGAGGCGGCCGACCTGTCGTTCAATCGCATCACCATTGATGGCGACACCAGCACCAATGATTCCTGCATGCTGATTGCGACCGGTAAGGCGGATATTCCGTTGATCGACAGCGCTGATGCGCAGGGCTATGAGGAGCTCGCAGCCGCCATCAAGGATGTGATGCTGACACTGGCGCAGGCCATTGTGCGTGATGGGGAAGGGGCGACCAAGTTCGTGACCATTCGTGTCAATGGTGGGGTCAACGTCGACGAGTGCCTGGATGTCGCATACGCTGTGGCCCACTCTCCTCTGATCAAGACCGCGCTGTTTGCTTCCGATCCCAACTGGGGGCGCATCCTGGCTGCCGTTGGCTATGCCGGTGTGCCTGATCTGGATGTCGAAAAAATCGACGTTTATCTGGACGATGTCTGCATTACCCGTCAGGGTGGTCGTGCCGCCGAGTACGAGGAGTCCCAGGGTGCGCGCGTCATGGCGCAGTCAGAGATCACCATTCGCATCGAGCTGGGTCGCGGCGAGGTGAGTGAAACCTTGTGGACGACCGACCTCTCGCACGAATATGTCCGGATTAACGCCGAGTACCGTACCTGAGGTACCTAGGGGCTGTTGACGTTTCGCTCGCCCGCCTGCCGGAGGCCATTTTTTCGGTCAGGCAAGGCGGAGGAAGCGTAGTGTCGTTGATCTACATAAGCGACCGACAACGTAGCATGGCCGAAAAATGGCCCCGGCCCTGCGGGTGGGGCCGTCGAGGTTGCGCCTGTAAAGCCGCCACTCGGCGTCGCTCGTCGCTGATTTGGAATGACCACAAAAACGCAGGGAGCGTTTTTGTGCGCCAGCCCCAAAGGGGTGAGGTACAGGGATGTGCTGAACAAACTGCGCTCTTTGCCTCTTGATTGGCGGCCCTACAGGCAGCAACAGGTGGGTGAACGAAACGTCAACAGACCCTAGGCGCACACCTTGTCACGGGTGTGCGCTTCGCTTATGGCGTGGCGGCGCACTGCCGTGCGTCAAACTGACGAGACTCTGTGCGCAGGCGCCCGACACGATTGATGATCAGCTGTCGGCCGCGCTGCTTCAGATCTGGCGGGCACAGCCTAAAGCTGCCGGCCAGAAAGCCGCCGTATACCTGCTCTGACTCGCCCAGCGCGTTGTAGCGCAAGTAGCTTCGCAGTTGACCACTCGCGGCGACGCTGGACAGCAATGCCGCCTGATCTTCCAGCAACAGAACGTCACCGGCGCCAAGTGCAAGGTTGTTATCCCGGTCGACAAACACCTGCCAGCCTCTGTTCCAATCCCCTGTCATTGGCATCATTACTACCGGCTCATTGCGCTCGATGGCCTCGTTCCGAGTAAACCGAATGCTGCGCTCTAAGGCGTCCTGCGCGCTGTCCAGGCGCTGCTGGTCGATCAGTCGCTGCAGTGACGGCACGCCAATACTGATCAGAATGCCGAGTAAGGCCACTGCTACCAGCAGTTCGGTCAGGGTAAATCCGTTACTTTTCATCTGCACTTGGCCCACACCTTCGGATCGGTTGTCAGCTTGTCCGGTGATTATGACCGCCTATCTGCAGTGCCGAGCTATTGATGTAGGCGAGATTTATGATCTACCAATCAAAAAGTGGAGGTTCTGAGAATGCAGCGGGAAAGAGGGTTTACTGTGCTCGAGCTGATGGTGACGCTAGTGGTCGCTGCCATTGTGTTGAGTCTTGCCGTGCCGTCCTTCCAGAGAACTGTTGCAAATAATGCCGTCAGATCAACTACCAGTGATCTGGTCTCCGCGCTTAAGGCTGCCAGGGCGGAATCTATGAGTTCCCGGGCGACGGTTACGGTGCTACCCCAGGGCGGGGACTGGGGCAACGGGTGGGCCATCGTTCATCAGGCTTCTGTAAACAGTGACGACGCTTACCAGCTTGCCGACAAAATCAGAGTTAGCAGTGATATCGCTTCCGTCGTCTTCAGTCCAGAGGGTGGTCTCTCCGCTGCGGGAAACAACATCACCATCTGTCACGACGATGCCACCATTGATGGCAGGCGTATAACACTTTCTTTTCTCGGGCGTGTGACGGTTGAGGTGATCGCAGGGGGGTGTGGAGCGTGAAGATGCTTTCGATGAAGAACGCTCAAGCAGGCGTGAGCATGGTAGAAGTGCTTATTGCGGTGCTTGTTTTGGCGGTTGGCGCGCTAGGGTTTGCCGGCGTGCAAGTAGTCGCGATGCAAAAGTCCGAGGATGCCAACTATCGCAGTGCGGCCATGTTAATTGCGCAGGACGCCGCAGAGCGCATACAAGCAAACGCAGCCAATATTGCTGACTACCTGAACGGCGCTGCTGTTGCTACGCCTGCCAGTGTGCCTGCGCAGACTTGCGGTGCTAATTGTAACGTGGCTGACCTGGATTTAGCCCAGTTGGCATGGGCTGCCAGCCAAACTCTGCCAAATGGCCAAGTCAAGATTGATAGCTGCGATTTCAATGGTCTGACTTGTGTGGTGCTCAACTGGGGGGAGCGAGACGGCGGAGCGAACAGTATTGATGCGTGCACCAGTGGTGCTGGCGTGAACCTGTCCGAGGATGCGAATTGCCTAGTAATGGAGTTTGTTCGATGAAGCACGCTCAGCAAGGGTTAACCTTGGTAGAACTCATGATCGCATTGTTACTTGGCTTGTTGCTGAGCTTTGCGGCTATACAGCTGTTGGTTAGTAATCAGCGGACTTTCTCATTGCAGGATGCTGTGACGGCCATTAATGAAGACGGGCAAACCGTGTTGCGATATATCGCTGCCGATATTCGAAACGCAGGGCGGGGTAGTTCAGTTGAAGGGTATGTCCAGCCCGTTGTACTCAACCTGGCGGTGGACGATGGTGGCGGCACGCCGGTCGCATTTCAATCGTCGGATGGTGGTGCTGGCGGTAACGATGTGTTGGTGGTCCGTTACCTGGCTCAAAGAGCCTGCCAGGGCGCCGACCTAACTGCGGGGGGCGCCAACCCAGAAGGGGAGATCGTCGTCAACCGCTACTTTGTCGTCGATGAAAGTCTATGGTGTGCAAGTTTGAGTGAGAGAGCAGACGGGGGCTATGACGCGTTGGCCCCTAATGCGGTGGAGCTGATTTCCGGAGTTGAGAGCTTTCAGGTTTTGTACGGTGTAGATGGCCTTCGCAATGGCAAGATTGGTGCGACTGGGTTTGTGTCAGCTGCCGGTTTGGCTGCTGCTGACTCTGTTGTAGCTATACGAGTTGGCTTGCTCCTCCGGAGTAGCGACACAACGCTACCGGTTCCTGCTGGTGGTCAGACGCTCTCAGTGCTTGATCAGCAGGTTGTGACACCGGAAGATCGCGCAATTCGCCGTGTTTTCTCTACCACCGCGCAAGTTCGTAACATTTTCTGGGATGGTATTTGATATGAGGTCTTTGCTTAATAATGGCATCGGGCAGCGAGGTTCTGCGCTAGTTGTCGCGCTGTTTATCCTGCTCATGGTGTCGGTTCTGGGGATCTCGGCGATGCGCACGAGTATCTATTCCGCCAAGGTAGCGACCGGCGTGCAGGCGGATACGATGACCTTTGACGCGGCAGAGTCGGCTGTGTCTAAAAGTTTTACACATTTAGGGGAGCTTACTGAGCAAGAGCTATCGCTAGGCGTGCTCAACGGCGAATCACTTACATCTTGTCTCAAATCGAATGGTGAATTGGGTGTGGGTGGGTGCGGTGATAGTGATCGAATGGACTCGCGCGGGCTTCTCCAGGCAGAAAGTTATATTGTGCATGTCAAGAATAATTGCCGCATGGTGTCTGGGAGTGATGTTGAGTTATATCGAGACTATGTGATCGATATATTGGCTCAGAGCAAGATGGATTCTTACCAGATAGAAAATAATCACTTGCAAGAGGCCTTGAAAGTTGGTCTCGACTGTATCCAGCTTTGAGTCTGGAGGAGGCGAAAATGAATATTTTTACTCGTTACACTCCTGTTGCTTTTTTTGCTGCTACAGCGGTTTTTGCATCGGGGCAGCTCTGGGCTGAAGATGTTGAAGTTTATTACTCTGAAGTATTGTCAGACGACTCGGTTAATAAAAATATCGCTAACGTCATGATTATGCTGGATAACTCTGGCTCGATGCGTAACTGTGAGCAAGGTACCGGGGCTAACTGGTGTACAGGGAGCGACTGGCGTGAGCGCAGGATCAATCTATTGCATGATGCGATGGAGACCATTCTGGATGAAGTAGATGAGAACGTAAGAATAGGCTTGGGGCGGTTCAATAACTCCAGTAATGGCGGCTATGTCATGGTGCCGGTAATGCCGGTGACTGAGAAAACGCGCCCCTATTTTGATGCTGCGCTTAACTCGATCAACCCTAATCGAAATATTCAGTCCCCTTCTGGGAGCGCTGCAGATCGGATGCCAAATACCGGTACGCCAACTTCCCGTGGTTATGAGGAGATGGCGGACTATATGCTTGGTCGTGCCAGTAGTAATTCGTACTCTTCTTCAAATAACCAGTTTTGTATTAAGGATGAGTACGAGGAGCAGTGTACGACGGAGTACGAGTACTCAGGAGGGGTTCCTGTCAGCTATTGTGATGTAAGCCATCCATCCTGCACTGTCACCTATGGAGACTGGACAGCTTTGCCTGTATCGGCCAGTTGTAACGAGTCTAATGCTGACGTTTGCCGGGTCATCGAGCTTGGGTGGTCCAGCGGACGATGCCCCTCAGGCGCTGTGCGCTGCGAACAGCGGTGGGGGTTGTTTAGCGGGTGGCGACACAATTTGTCCCAGTTTCAAGAGCGGACAGGAAGCTACATGCAAGGGTCGGTTATAAATGAGGTCACCTATTGTGAAATGGTGCCGACCGGCGACTGCGAGGAGTCTGTGCAAATTACCTCGGGCTCTAGTTATGACTCCCCAATTGTGCAGGCTAACCAGTGTGAGTCAAATCACATTATCCTGTTTACTGATGGTGCTCCCTCTGGCGATAGTCCCAACAATGTGGAGCTGGTTTCCTGCTCGAACGGTTCTTACGATTGTCAGGTTCGCATTGCCCGCCACCTGAATAGGGACAATAACGCGGCTGGGCGTGAGATTAAAACGCATAACATCGGCTTGTACATGGGGGAGAACACTCTTGCAAATATGCGGAGTGTATCGTCAGCAGGTGGCGGAAGCACTTACAACTCCGACAATGCCGATAGCCTGCTGTTAGCTTTTCAGTCAACCCTTGATTTGATTGCCGACGAAGCCAGTACGATGGTTTCGCCGGGTGTGGCGGTGAATCAAAGTCAGCGTTTTCAGCATCTTGACGAAATGTACTTTTCGTTGTTCAAGCCCCTGCAGAATAGTTTTTGGAACGGTAACCTCAAGCGTTATCGGGTCGGAATACAAGGCGGGGAGGCGACCTTTTATGACGCCGCTGGCAGCAACGCGATGAGCGGCAGTGATTTTTCTGCTTCGGCTCGTAGTTGGTGGAGTCGTTCGGTCGACGGGGCGGACATCATGCTGGGCGGTGCTCGTGATCGGCTGCAGACGTCCTCGCGCCGGCTTTACTACACAGCCGCTCCTGGCGGTAGCCTGCGTCAGTTTGATCTGAATGACTTTACGAATGCGCAGCTATTGCTACCTCCAGAAGCGACCGATGCCGTGCGCACCAACGTGGCCAATGAGCTGCTTAACATGTGGGGAGATCCGCTGCACAGTCGGCCGCTGATGGTAAATTATGGTGGCACCGGAAGTGGTGAAAACTTTGTTGAAGACAATATCGTCTTCGTCTCTACCAACGCCGGTATGTTGCACGCAATCGATACGAGCAATGGTGACGAGAAATTTGCCTTCATGCCGTACGAGTTTATATCGAAGGCGTCCAGTTACACAGTTAACCGCTTACCATTAGCTGGAGGAAACAAACGCCAAACCTACGGCCTAGATGGCAGCTGGTCTGTACTTCGGGTGCCTGGCGCAACGATTCAGGATGCCCCAGAGAAGGTCATGATCTACGGCGGGATGCGCCGCGGCGGGAATAGCTATTTTGCGTTGGATGTCACCAATGTCACTAGCCCGGAACTGGCCTGGCAAATTAGCGGCAGCACTGGTGACTTTGTTGACATGGGGCAGACTTGGTCTACGCCTAAGGTTGCTCTCTTTCCCGGTCGCGTGCCGGTGGTAATCTTTGGGGGCGGCTATAGCCCAGCAGATCATGACGACCATAAAGAACGTCGCTCTCAGGATGAAAAGGGTAATGCGATTTATGTGGTTAATGCTCTGACGGGCGAGCTGGTCTGGTCTGCGGGCAGTCGGAATGCGAATGTTCAAGAAACAGTGCCTGAAATGACGCACTCAATACCGGGAAGTATCGCGGTGGTTGATGTTGATGCTGACGGTGTAGTGGATCATTTGTATTTTGCCGACCTTGGCGGTCAGCTGTTCCGTGCTGACATTGATGGCTCGGCGTCGGCCAACCACAAGGTTGAGCTATTGGCGCAACTGGGTGGCACCGGTGAGAATCATCGTCGCTTCTACGAGCAGCCGACGGTCTCCTACGTGCGTGAGGGCAATAAGTCTATCTACTACGTATCACTGGCGTCGGGGTATCGTAGTCACCCCTTGGATGTTGATACGCAAGATGCGCTCTTTGTGCTGCGTGACCAGGTGCCGTTTGGTGGTGCGGAGCAAACGGTTGCAACACTGACAGACTTTACCAACGTGTCGACCGGAGCTGAGCCGGATACAACCAAGCGTGGTTGGTACATGCCGCTTAACAAGGCTGAAGGTGAGAAGTCGCTGTCATCGCCCGCAGTCTTTAACTACGAGGTATTGTTCACTACTTACTCTCCTCGTAGTGCCGCGGATGATGAGAGTGATCCATGCTCGGTCAGCTATGGTCAGTCTTATCTGCATCGCGTTGACCTGCTGACTGGGGAGGGTGAGCGTTCTACTCTGCTGCAGCCTGGTCTCCCGCCGGGTGTTACTGTTCTGTTTGGCGAGAATAACGAAACCGCGATTGTCGTTGGGACCGAGACTGTCTCAGCTGACTCGCCCGATGACGATGACGATGACGATGACGAGCCGAACGTGCGTTCGTTGCGCCAAGGGCGCTGGATGCAGTTGACGCCAGATGGTGCTGGGGCTATCAAACAGCCTTGAGGCTAAGGCGAGAAGGGGATTAAATGGTTACGAGTAAAGCGATAAGAGTCCCGCGTAGTGCCGGTTTTACGATAGTCGAGGTGATGATTGTAGTAGCGATTGTGGGGATTCTCGCCGCAATCGCTTATCCCTCTTATCAAGAGCACATCCGCAACACGCGAGAGGCGGAGGCTAAGGGTTTGATAATGGAGTACGCCAGCGAGTTGGAGGCATTCAGGGCTAAAAACTTTGAATACCCTGCTGACGATGCTGCGGCTAGGAGGTTCGCTCCTGACGGTCTATATGGCGGTGATTTTTATACGCCTGTGTACAGTCGTGATAGTCCTCATGCCTTTACGATCACCGCGGCTCCTAAAGGTATTATGACGGGTGAGCAGACGCTTGAGTTTGAGACCGTAAATGGTGGGCCGCAGTGGGCTGACTGAGGGGCTCTTATTTTTGCTCCAGCAACACCCCGGACTCCATATGGTGGGTATAGGGGAATTGATCGAACAAGGCGCACCGCACTACGCGGTGCGTTTTTGTTAGGGTCTGCAGGTTGTCTGCCAGGGTCTCCGGGTTGCAGGAGATGTAGAGAATGCGCCGGTAGTCTTTGACCAGGTCCAGCGTGGCGGGATCGAGGCCGGCGCGCGGCGGATCGACGAATACGGTGCCGAACTCAAAGCCGCTCAGATCGATGCCCTGTAAGCGGCGGAAGGGGCGCACACCGGTCAGTGCCTGGGTAACTTCTTCGCTGGCCAGGCGTACCAGGGTGACATTGTCGACGTTGTTCAGGCGCAGGTTTTCCTGTGCGGCGCGTACTGAGCTCTTGGCCAGCTCGGTAGCCATAACCCGGCGGAAAGCGGTAGATAGCGGTAGCGTGAAGTTGCCGTTGCCGCAGTACAGCTCCAGCAGGTCGTCGCTGTTGCTGCCGGTGGCATCCAGCGCCCAGCTCAGCATATGCTGGTTAACGCCGCCGTTGGGTTGGGTAAACCCGCCTTCAATCTGCTGGTAGTGCCATTGGCGGCCAGCCACATCCAGCACTTCCACTACGTGATCTGTCTGCAGAACACGCTTCTGACCGCGGCTGCGGCCGATCAGTTGTACCCCGAGTTGGGCTGCAAGCGTGCGGGCGGGGCCATCCCAGGCGTCGTCCAGTGGGCGGTGGTAGCACAGGGTGATCAGTGCTTGGCCGGATAGTGTTGTCAGAAACTCGACCTGGAACAGCTTGCGGCCCAGAATGGGATCGGCCTTGCAGGCGTCCAGCAGGGGCATCATCAGTGCATTGATCTGGCGGCTGGCGATGGGCAGTTGGGTGATCAGGATCGGCTTGCGTTTGTCGCCCTGCTCAAACATTGCGTAGTGCGGCTCGCCATTCTCGTACCAAAGACGAAACTCGGCGCGCAGGCGAAAGTGTTCGCGCGCGGACTCGAATACCTCGGGGGCAGGAGCGTCAAAGGGGGCAAGCAACTGCTCAAGACGTTCGCGCTTGGCGGCCAGTTGGGTGTCGTACTGCTCGGGTTGGAATGCGGTACTCATTAGCTGAACAGCGCCAGTTTGATGACGAACAGGGCAGCCAGGATGTACAGGCTGGGGTTGAGTTCACGCCAGCGGCCCGCCAGCAGCTTGATCACCGTCCAGCTGATAAAGCCAAGCGCGATACCATTGGCGATCGAGAAGGTCAGCGGCATTGCCAAAGCGGTCACGACGACGGGAGCCGCTTCTGTCAGGTCGTCCCAGTTGATCTGTACCAGGCCGTGGGTCATCAGTACTGCAACGAACAACAGTGCGGGTGCCGTCGCATAGCCGGGTACGGCCGTGGCCAGTGGCGAGAAGAACATGCTGAGCAGAAAGAGCAAAGCGACCACGCAAGCGGTCAAGCCGGTACGGCCGCCGGCGCTGATGCCGGCGGTGGACTCGATATAGCTGGTGGTGGTTGAGGTGCCTAGGGCGGCGCCGGCCATGGTGGCGGTGCTGTCGGCCATCAGGGCCCGGCCCAGACGCGGCATCTTGCCGTCGGCTTCGACCAGGTTGGCCTTCTGTGCCACGCCGATCAGGGTGCCGGAAGTGTCGAACAGGTCGACGAACAGGAATGCAAATACGACGCTTAGCAGGCCGACTTCCAGCGCTCCCTTGATATCCAGTTCCAGAAAGGTGGGCTTGAGACTGGGGGGCGTCGACACCAGGCCGTCAAGGTGGCTCAGGCCAAGCAGGAAGCTGGCGGCGGTGACCAGCAGAATGCCGATCATCACGGCGCCGGTCACCTTGCGGTAGGACAGAGCCACGATGACGGCGAAGCCGGCTGCCGCCAGCAACGGCTCTGGCTGCCCAAGGTCGCCCATGGTGACCAGTGTGACCGGGTGATCAACCACCAGTCCTGCGCTCTTGAGTGCGATCAGTGCGAGGAATAGCCCGATACCTGCCGCGATGGCGGAGCGCAGCGGCAGCGGGATGCTGTCGATAATCCACTCGCGAATGCGGAACAGACTAAGCAGAAAGAATAAAAAGCCGGACAGGAATACGGCGCCTAGGGCAACTTGCCAGCTGTAGCCCATGGAACCGACCACGGTGTAGCTGAAGAACGCGTTCAGCCCCATGCCGGGCGCCAGTGCGATGGGGTAGTTGGCCCACAGGCCCATGACCAGTGAGCCGATTGCTGCTGCCAGGCAGGTGGCGACAAAGGCAGCGCCCGGATCGATCCCTGCGTCTGCCATCATCATCGGGTTGACGAAGATGATGTAGGCCATGGTCAGGAAGGTGGTAACGCCAGCGAGCACCTCTGTGCGTACGTTGCTGCCGTGTTCGTGCAGTTTGAACAGTTTTTCCAACATGGGTGTGGCGTTCCAGGCTGAGGGCGAAAAGCCGCCAAGTGTAGCGGATTCGCCGCTGCGGGTGAATTTTTGCCGACAATGTGTCAGTCTTGTCGGCCATTTTTCTAGCGGAGTGCCGCCACCATGAGCAATACAATTGATACCGACGAGAAGCGCGTCAGCTACGGCATTGGCCGCCAGATGGGCGATCAGCTGCTGGCCAGCAATATTCCTGATCTGGATCTGGAACTGGTTGCCGCCGGCCTTAAGGACGCGTTTGGTCAGCAGGCGAGCCAGGTGCCGGAAGCTGACCTGCAGGCTGCCTTCCAGGTGCTGCAGGGGAAAATGCAGGCTGCGGCCGAGGCTGCTGCAAAAGAGGCGGCGCAGGCTGGTGTCGATTTCCTGGCTGAGAACGCCAAGCGCGATGGCGTTGTGACTCTGCCTTCTGGTTTGCAGTACGAAGTGGTTACCGCGGGTACCGGCGCTACCCCTGAAGCCAGTTCCACGGTACAGACTCATTACGAGGGCACGCTGATTTCCGGTGAGGTGTTCGACAGCTCCTACAAGCGTGGTCAGCCGGCAGAGTTTCCGGTTGGTGGCGTGATCGCAGGTTGGACCGAGGCGCTGCAATTGATGCAAGAAGGTGCCAAATGGCGCCTGTTTATCCCCTCGGAGCTGGCCTACGGCGCTCGCGGAGCGGGCAACAGCATTCCGCCGCACAGTGCACTGGTGTTCGATATCGAGCTGCTGAAAGTGCTCTGATGCTGAATGGCAGGACCAAAAAAGGCACGCATTGCGTGCCTTTTTTGTCTCAAGAAGCGTTGGCTCCCGGTCTGTTGTTGGCCAGCGTGCTGGCTGCGGGTGCGATTGCGCCGCTGCTCCAGTTTCAGAAGCTACGCTTGACCGCAAAGCGTGCCAGTTGCTCCAGCGCGTCGCGGTATTCAGACGCCGGCAGAGTGTCCAGCAGAGCGATGGCGCGATCAGCATGCTGCTGGGCAAGGCGGGCGGTGTAGTCCAGCGCGCCAGAGGCGGTTACGGCTTCGCGGATGGGGGTCATGTCATCGGTGCCGCCTTTCTGGATCGCCTGGCGAACCAGCGCTGCCTGCGCCTCAGTGCCGTGGCGCATGGTGTAGATCAGCGGTAGCGTAGGTTTGCCTTCGGCCAGGTCATCGCCAACGTTCTTGCCCATCTCGGCCGCGTCACCGCTGTAATCAAGCAGGTCGTCCATCAGCTGGAAGGCAATGCCGAGCGCGTCGCCAAACTCGCGCAGCGCCTCAATTTGATCGGCCTTGGCTCCGGCCAGCACGGCGGCGCTGTGGCTTGCCGCTTCAAACAGCATGGCCGTTTTGCTGCGGATGACTTCCATGTAGGTGGCTTCGTCGGTGTTGGCGTCGCGCACCTTGGACAGTTGCAGGACTTCACCTTCGGCGATGACGTTGGTCGCGTTCGCCAGAATTTGCATGACTTCCATATTGCCCAATGCAACCATCATCTCGAAGGCGCGGGAATAGAGAAAGTCGCCCACCAGCACGCTGGGCGCATTACCCCAGAGTGCGTTGGCGGTGGAGCGGCCACGGCGCAGGTCGGAGGTGTCGACCACGTCGTCGTGCAGCAGAGTCGCTGTGTGCAGGAATTCGATGATGGCTGCGAGTGTGTGTTGCTCGCTGCTGTCTGCACCGCAGGCGCGTGCGCTGAGCAGCACCACCAGTGGGCGCAGGCGTTTGCCGCCCGCGCTGATGATGTAATGGCCGATCTTCTCCACAAGCGGGACCCGGGAATGCAATTGATCCAGGATCAGCTGGTTGACCGCAGCGAAGTCTCCGGCGACCGGCTCATAGAAAGGCAGCGTGCTCATTGAATGCAGAATTCCAGAAAAGGTTCCGCGGCATGCTAGGTTGCGGGCTGCGGGCTGTCAAGAAAGGCCGGTTGTCGCAGTGTTTCAAGGCTTGCTTAATGGCAGGCGGTTGAGTAAAATCCGCGCCCTGAGATAAAAAGCATCCCTGTTTTGACAATGGCAAGGTTGAACTCGATAGGCGAGCTCACTTGCAGCCATGCCAGCCAATAACCATTAGATAAAGCGCTGGGTGAGCAGGATTACGGAGAAAGCAACATGTACGCAGTCATTGTTACCGGCGGCAAGCAATACAAGGTCGCTGAAGGCGAGTTCCTGAAAGTAGAGAAACTGGACGTTGAGACTGGCGCCAGCATCGAGTTCGACAAGGTGTTGCTGGTAGGCAACGGTGACGACATCAAGATCGGTGCGCCGGTTGTTGAAGGTGCCAAAGTGACTGCCGAAGTCAGTGCGCACGGTCGTGGCGATAAAGTTCGCATCATCAAGTTCCGTCGTCGCAAGCACCACATGAAGCGTCAGGGCCACCGTCAGTGGTACACCGAAATCAAGATCACCGGCATCTCTGCCTAAGCTGATTCAGGAGAGTAAAGACTCATGGCACACAAAAAAGCAGGCGGTTCCACACGTAACGGTCGCGATTCAGAATCCAAACGACTTGGTGTGAAAATCTACGGCGGCCAAGCCATTATTCCGGGCAACATCATTGTCCGTCAGCGTGGCACCGAATTCCACGCCGGCAAGAACGTCGGTATGGGCAAGGATCACACTCTGTTCGCCAAGGCGGAAGGTGTGGTCAAGTTTGAAGTCAAAGGTAAATTCAATCGCCGTTACGTCAGTGTCGTAACTGCCTGATTGGCCTGAGATTGCAAAAAGCCCTGTCTTGCGACGGGGCTTTTTTGTTTGTAGCGTATTCTTTCCATTAGCCCGTCCCTTTCGGGAAGGGGAGCAGAATGAAATTTGTTGATGAGGTAGCCATCACGGTCAAGGCTGGCGATGGTGGTAACGGCTGCATGAGCTTCCGGCGTGAGAAGTTCATCCCCAAAGGCGGCCCTGACGGCGGTGATGGTGGTGATGGTGGGTCCATCTTTCTGGAGGCCGACGTCAATCTGAATACGTTGGTTGATTATCGCTACACGCGTCGCTTTAACGCCAAGCGCGGCGAAAATGGCCGTGGTAGTGATTGTACTGGCGCCAAGGGCGAAGACATGGTCCTGACGGTGCCGGTGGGTACGACGGTGATCGATGCGGGCACCCAGGAGATCATTGGTGATCTAACTGAGCCGGGTCAGCGCTTGCTGGTTGCGCAGGGCGGTTTTCATGGTTTGGGCAACACGCGCTTCAAGTCCAGCGTGAACCGCGCGCCGCGCCAGACTACCCAGGGTTCGCTGGGGGATCTGCGTGATCTCAAGCTGGAGCTGAAGGTGTTGGCTGATGTCGGCTTGCTGGGGCTGCCCAATGCCGGCAAGAGTACCTTTATTCGTTCTGTTTCCGCGGCCAAGCCCAAGGTGGCTGATTATCCCTTCACGACCATGGTTCCCAATCTGGGTGTGGTGGATGTGGGTCAGCTGCGCAGCTTCGTGATTGCTGACATTCCGGGTGTTATCGCCGGCGCTGCCGATGGTGCGGGTCTGGGGACGCGCTTTCTCAAGCACTTGTCACGCACGCGTTTGCTGTTGCACCTGGTCGATATGGCGCCGCTGGATCAGTCTGATCCTGTTGAGGCGGTTGAAACCATCCTGCACGAGCTGGGCAAGTTCAGCCCCTCGCTGACCCTGCGTGAGCGCTGGCTGGTGCTGAACAAGTGCGACCAGCTGCTCGAAGACGAGCAGCAGGCGATTCTGGATGATGTTGTCGAGCGTCTGGAGTGGGAAGGTCCGGTATATGTCATCTCTGCATCTGAGCGCCAGGGTACCGCTGAGCTGGCCAAGGACGTAATGAATTGGCTGGATGAGCGTGAGCATCGACTGATCGAGGATGAAGAGTACGCCGAGGCGATGGCGGAGCTTGATCAGCGCATTGAAGATGAGGCTCGGGCGCATATCCAGGAGCTGGATGATCGGCGTGCTCTGCGTAAGCAGGGTATCGGTGCTGATGATCTGGATGATGACGACGATGAGGATGATGAAGACGGGCCTGAGATTATCTACGTCCGTTGAGTGAGCGCCGTGGCGGCCGCCGCAGTCGCCACGGGTGGGCTTTGACAATCTGTTGATGGAATCAGCATGCGTGAAAAGGTAACCGGGGCCCGTCGCTGGGTGGTGAAGATTGGTAGTGCGCTGCTCACTGGTGACGGTCGTGGCCTCGATCAGGCGGCCATGGCGGTATGGGTTGAGCAGTTGGCGGCCTTGCGTGCCTCCGGTGCTCAGGTGGTGCTGGTGTCCTCAGGGGCGGTCGCGGCTGGGATGAGTCGCCTGGGCTGGAGTGAGCGGCCTAAGACGACCCATGACTTGCAGGCGGCGGCTGCTATCGGTCAGATGGGGTTGGTGCAGGCTTGGGAGTCCAGCTTCCAGCGTCATGGGTTGTCGACTGCGCAGGTGTTGCTGACCCATGATGACCTGTCTGATCGCAAGCGCTACCTGAATGCCCGCAGCACGCTGCGCGCCCTGCTGGATCTGGGGGTTATCCCGGTTATCAACGAAAACGATACTGTCATCACTGACGAGATTCGTTTTGGTGATAACGATACCCTGGGTGCCCTGGTGACCAATCTGGTTGAGGCTGATCTGCTGGTCATCCTGACTGATCGCGATGGCTTGTTCACCGCCGATCCGCGCAGCAACCCAAATGCCGAGCTGGTGTCCTCTGCCATGGCAGACGACCCTGAGCTGGACGCGATGGCTGGTGGCAGTGCGGGTGCGCTGGGGCGCGGGGGGATGGCTACCAAGCTCCGTGCTGCGCGGCTGGCGGCGCGTTCCGGCGCAGCCACGGTGATTGTGGGTGGTCGGCTGGAGCGAGTGATTGATCGGCTGCACGCGGGCGAGTCGCTGGGTACGCTATTGCTGTCCGAAAAGGGCATGCTGGTGGCGCGCAAGCAGTGGCTGGCGGGGCATCTGCAGACCCGTGGTCGCCTATTGCTGGATGCGGGCGCTGTCAGGGCGCTGCGGTCGGGCAAGAGCAGTTTGCTGCCCGTAGGTGTTGTGGGGGTTGAGGGTGGTTTTCGGCGCGGCGAGATGGTTGTCTGTGTCGGGCCGGACGGGCGCGAGGTTGCCCGAGGGCTGGCCAATTACGCTGCGCAGGATGCGGCGCGTATTGCTGGCAAGTCGACCGATGAGATTGCCGGTATTCTGGGTTATATCGACGACCCGGAGATGGTGCACAAGGACAATCTGGTCCTGGTGTAAGTAGTTTGGTCGGGCGTGCCGCGGCGAGCCCGGCCTGGTTGTTCTGACTGGCCCGGTTTGCGGGCGCAAAAAAACCGGCCTTGGCCGGTTTTTTTTGTTCAGCAAGAACTGCGAATCAGGCGGCTTCAGCCATGGCCTTGATGTGCGCGTTCAGGCGGCTCTTGTGGCGAGCAGCCTTGTTCTTGTTGATGATGCCCTTGTCAGCCATGCGGTCGATGACCGGAACAGCAGCGGTGTAGGCTGCTTTGGCTTTGTCGAGGTCCTTGGTATCAATCGCCTTGACGACGTTTTTGATGTAGGTGCGGACCATGGAGCGCAGGCTTGCATTGTGGTTGCGGCGCTTCTCGGCCTGCTTGGCGCGTTTCTTGGCTTGAGGTGAGTTGGCCACCGTCTTGCTCCTCAGAAAATCTGGATGAATTAGGTACAAATAAGGCCGCGTACTATGCCGCCGGTCTTATCGAATGTCAAGCCTGTCAACGCGGGCTTGAACGGCTCAGTTGACCAGTGGTCACAGTGGCCGAGGTGGCGGCATTTTACACCCAAGCTGCCTGACAATGGCAGCGGTGCGCCGCTATTATGGCGCTTTTATTTCGGTGTGATACTTCATGTCCCAATCTGCTGCACCTGAACCTGCTACTCCCAAGGCGCCCAGCCTGCTCAGATCCGGCATGGTGGTAAGTGTCATGACCCTGTTGTCGCGGGTACTGGGCATGGTCCGGGACATTGTCGTGGCGGCCTATTTTGGCTCGCAATCCGAGGCCGACGCGTTTTTTATTGCCTTCAAGATTCCGAACTTTCTGCGTCGCCTGTTTGCTGAGGGGGCTTTTGCGCAGGCGTTTGTGCCGGTGCTGTCGGAGTACCGTACCAAGTTCACGCTGGCAGAAGTGCGCCAGTTGGTGGACAGGGTGACCGGCACCCTGGGTTTGACGCTGGCCGGGATCACCGCGCTTGGTGTGGCTGGGGCGCCGGTGCTGATTACGCTGTTTGCGCCCGGCTTTTATGATGATGCGGCCAAGCTGGCGTTGGCGACGGATATGCTGCGCATTACCTTCCCCTACCTGTTCCTGATTTCGCTGACCGCGCTCTGCGGGTCGATTTTGAACAGTTACGGCCGCTTTGCCGTGCCGGCTTTTACTCCGGTGCTGCTGAATGTCTGCATGATCGGTGCGACCCTGTGTCTGACGCCTTATTTCGACCAGCCGATCATGGCGCTGGCTTGGGGGGTGTTTATTGCCGGGGTGGCGCAGCTGCTGTTCCAGCTGCCGTTTCTTGCGCAGATCAAGTTGCTGCCGGTGCCAAGGCCCAACCGCAAGGACCCGGGCGTCAAGCGCATCATGACGCTGATGATTCCGGCGCTCTTTGGTGTGTCGGTCAGTCAGATCAATCTGTTGCTGGACACAGTGCTGGCCTCCTTTCTGCAAACGGGCAGCATCTCCTGGCTGTATTACGCTGATCGCCTGTCCGAACTGCCTTTGGGCGCCTTTGGTATCGCCATTGGCACGGTCATCCTGCCTGCCTTGTCTCGCCAGCATGCCGGTGAAGATCTGAAGGCCTTCGGGCGCACGCTGGACTGGGCGGTGCGCATGGTACTGCTGGTTGGGGTGCCGGCTGCGCTGGCGTTGTTGCTGCTGGCAGAGCCGTTGATTGCTACCTTGTTTCACTACGGCGCCATGACCGATGCGGACGTGGGGCAGGCCGCAGCAGCGCTTCGGGCCTACGCTGTGGGGGTTATGACCTTCATGCTGATCAAGGTGCTGGCGCCCGGTTACTTTGCACGCCAGGACACCAAAACGCCGGTGCGCATCGCGATTATCTGTATGGTCGCCAACATGGGGCTGAACCTGCTGCTGATCTGGCCGCTGCAGCACGTGGGGCTGGCGCTGGCGACCTCGCTGTCGGCGCTGCTTAATGCAGGTCTGCTCTGGTGGGGGCTGCGCCGTGATGGTGTTTACCACGCGCAGCCAGGCTGGTTGCGCTTTGCGCTGCGGTTGCTGGTCGCGACGTTGGCTATGGCGGCGCTACTGGTCTGGCTGGTCCCGCCAACGGCGGACTGGCTGGTCTGGGGCTGGCAGCGCAAGGCCTGGGAGATGACGCTGCTGGTCACTGGCGGCATGCTGATCTATCTGGTGGTGCTGTTTGCCCTTGGTCTGCGTCTGCGTGAGCTGAGGGCAGGGCAGGGCTGAACGGCATGACGGGCGGCCCTGCAAGTCTGTATACTGCTGCGTTTCGATTGATCCACCTTTGACGAGCAATATGGAACTGGTCCGCGGTTTACATAACCTGCGGCCCCGGCACCGGGGCTGCGTCGCCACCATCGGCAATTTCGACGGCGTGCATGTCGGACATCAGGCCATTCTGGCGCGTCTGCGTGCGCACTCCGAGCGCTTGGGGCTGCCCGGCTGCGTGGTGATTTTCGAGCCTCAGCCACGGGAATTCTTTGCGCCCGATGCGGCGCCACCGCGCCTGACACGCTTGCGCGAGAAGCTTGCGCTGCTGCAGCAGCACGGCGTTGATCGGGTGCTCTGCCTGGCATTTAACCGCCGGTTGCGCGAGCTGAGCGCCGAGCAGTTTGTTCAGCAGGTGCTGATCGAGGGCTTGGGCGTGCGCCATCTGGAAGTGGGTGACGATTTCCGCTTTGGCTGTGATCGTTCCGGCGACTTTGCCTTCCTGCAGGATAGCGGCGCCAAACACGGCTTTACCGTCGAGGCGGCCAATACCGTGGCGGAGAATGGCGAGCGCATCAGCAGCACGCGTTTGCGCCAGGTGCTGGCCGAGGGCGATTTTATTCTCGCCTCGTTGTTGCTGGGCCGGCCGTTCAGCATTACCGGACGGGTGGTCTATGGCCAGCAGTTGGGGCGTACCCTGGGTGCGCCGACCGCCAATGTGCAGCTCAAACGCGTCAACCCCCCGCTGCACGGAGTGTATCGTGTCAGTGCCGAGGTCGATGGCGTGGTGCGCAAGGGCGTAGCCAACATTGGCAAGCGTCCGTCGGTCAGTGGTGACGGCAAGGCGCACCTGGAAGTGCATCTGTTTGACTTTTCCGGCGACCTCTACGGCCGTCGTCTGACTGTGGTATTTCACCAGAAACTGCGGGACGAGCAGCGTTTCGACTCGCTGGACGCATTGCAGGCGGCAATCAAGGCTGACTTTGCTGCCGCCAGAGCCCAATGGGGCCTGTGAATTTTTCGAGAGCCTGATAGAACATGACCGATTACAAAGCAACATTGAATCTGCCCGCCACGGATTTTCCGATGAAGGCTGGCCTGCCGAACCGTGAACCCGAGACGCTCAAGCGCCTGGACGGGTTGTATCAGCGGATTCGTGAGGTCAGCAAGGGGCGCCCGCAGTTCATCCTGCACGACGGCCCGCCCTACGCCAACGGCGTGATTCACATCGGTCATGCACTCAATAAAATCATCAAGGACATGATCACCCGCTCCAAGACACTATCGGGTTTTGATGCGCCTTATGTGCCGGGCTGGGACTGTCATGGCCTGCCGATCGAGCATAAGGTTGAAACCACCCACGGCAAGCATCTGCCTGCCGAGCAGGTGCGTGCGCTGTGCCGCGAATACGCGGGCGAGCAGGTTGCGCTGCAGAAGGCGGACTTTATTCGCCTGGGTGTGCTGGGTGACTGGGATAATCCCTACCTGACCATGAACTTCGCCAACGAGGCCGGTGAGATCCGCGCCTTGGGCCGCCTGGTTGAGCAAGGTGTGGTGTTCAAGGGCCTGAAGCCGGTCAACTGGTGTTTTGATTGTGGCTCGGCGCTGGCCGAGGCGGAAGTCGAATATCAGGACAAGACCTCTGAAGCCATCGATGTTGCCTTTGTGGCGGAAGATACCGACAAGCTCGCTGCCGCCTTCGGCCTGCCAGCGTTGAGCAAGCCCGCTGCCATCGTCATCTGGACCACCACTCCCTGGACCATCCCGGCCAACCAGGCGCTGAATGTCCATCCTGAGTTCAACTATGCGCTGGTCGATACCGGCGAGCGCCTGCTGGTGCTGGCCGAAGAGCTGGTTGAGAGCTGCCTGGAGCGCTACGGCCTTGAGGGGCAGGTGCTGGCAACCGCTGAAGGTGCTGCGCTTGAACTGATCCGTTTCCGTCATCCGCTGTACGAGCGCTTCTCGCCGGTCTATCTGGCCGAGTACGTTGAGCTGGACGCCGGTACGGGCGTGGTTCACTCGGCGCCGGCCTATGGCGAAGACGACTTCCGCACCTGCAAGCAGTACGGCATGAGCAATGACGATATTCTCAGCCCGGTACAAAGCAATGGCGTGTACGTGTCTGACCTGCCGTTCTTTGGTGGCCAGTTCATCTGGAAGGCCAATCCGGCCATTGTGGCCAAGCTGGAAGAAGTCGGCGCGCTGCTCAAACACAACCGCATTCAGCACAGCTACATGCACTGCTGGCGCCACAAGACGCCGCTGATCTACCGCGCCACTGCACAGTGGTTTGTCGGCATGGACGTAGCGGTTGATGGCGGCGCGACGCTGCGTGAGCGCGCCGTCAAGGCCATTGAAGAAACCGAGTTTGTCCCGGCGTGGGGCAAGCAGCGTCTGCACAACATGATTGCCGGTCGTCCGGACTGGTGTATCTCCCGCCAGCGTAACTGGGGGGTGCCGATCCCGTTCTTCCTGCATCGCGAGACGGGCGAGCTGCATCCGCGTACCGTTGAGCTGATCGAGCAGGTTGCGCAGCGGGTCGAGCAGCAGGGCATCGATGCCTGGTTCAATCTGGATGCCGCCGAGCTGCTGGGTGACGAGGCGCCGCTTTACGAGAAGACCAGCGATACGCTGGATGTGTGGTTTGACTCCGGGACGACTCACTGGCACGTCATGCGTGGCTCGCATCCCATGGGCCATGACGAAGGTCCGCGCGCCGATCTGTATCTGGAAGGCTCTGATCAGCACCGTGGCTGGTTCCACTCGTCGCTGCTGACCGGCGCTGCGATTGATGGACACGCTCCCTATCGCGGTCTGCTGACCCACGGCTTTACCGTGGATGAGAAAGGCCGCAAGATGTCCAAGTCGCTGGGCAACACCATTGCCCCGCAGAAGGTCAATGACACGCTGGGCGCCGACATTCTGCGTCTGTGGGTATCGTCGACCGACTACTCGGCCGAAATGGCCGTGTCTGACCAGATTCTGCAGCGCAGTGCCGATGCCTATCGTCGTATCCGCAATACCGCACGCTTCCTGCTGTCCAACCTGAACGGCTTTGACCCGGCGACCGATGCGCTGCCGGCCGAGCAGATGCTTGATCTGGACCGCTGGGCGGTGGATCGCGCGCGCCTGCTGCAGCAGGAAATCGTCGAGGCTTACGACACCTACCGGTTCTGGAACGTCTATCAGAAGATCCACAACTTCTGTGTGCAGGAGCTGGGCGGTTTTTACCTGGATATCATCAAGGACCGTCAGTACACCACGCAGACCAACAGCGTGGCGCGCCGCTCCTGCCAGACGGCGCTGTACCACATTGCCGAAGCGCTGGTGCGCTGGATTGCGCCGATTCTGAGCTTTACCGCCGAGGAGCTGTGGCAGTACCTGCCGGGCGAGCGCAATGAGTCGGTGATGCTCAATACCTGGTACGAGGAGTTGGCCGAGTTGCCGGAGGGGCAAGCCTTGGGCCGCGAGTTCTGGGCCGATGTGATGCGCGTGAAGGAAGCGGTCAATAAAGAGATCGAGAACCTGCGCAACGCCAAGACCCTGCGCGGTAACCTGGAGGCGGAAGTTACTCTGTACGTTGACCAGCCGCTGCAGGAACGCCTGGCTCAGCTTGGCGATGAGTTGCGCTTTGTGCTGATCACCTCCCAGGCTGCGCTGGCGCCGCTGGCGCAGGCCGATGAGCAGGCCGTGGTGACCGAGGTTGACGGCTTGAAGCTGCGGATCGTCAAATCGGCTGCGACCAAGTGTGCACGCTGCTGGCATCTGCGTGATGATGTTGGCAGCAACCCGGCGCATCCGGAGATCTGCGGTCGCTGCGTAGAAAACATCGAAGGTGCAGGCGAGGTGCGCAAGCATGCCTGATCTGCGTCGTGGCAGTCTGATCTGGCTCTGGTTGTCGGTTGCCGTCATCGCGCTGGATCAGGTGACCAAGTGGATCGCTGTGGACGCCCTGCAGCTGTATCAGCAGGTGCCGATCATTGATGGCCTGTTCAGTTTTACGCTGGCCTATAACACTGGTGCCGCATTCAGCTTTCTGGCTGACGCCAGCGGCTGGCAGCGCTGGCTGTTTGCCGGCATTGCTGTCGTCGTGAGCGTGGTGCTGTGCGTCTGGCTGGCGCGGCTGGATCGCGCGCGCAAGATGGAAGCGATTGCACTGGCGCTGATTCTTGGTGGCGCCTTGGGTAACCTCTATGACCGGGTTGTTCA
Source organism: Pseudomonas abyssi (assembly GCF_003444685.1). Lineage (NCBI taxonomy): Bacteria > Pseudomonadati > Pseudomonadota > Gammaproteobacteria > Pseudomonadales > Pseudomonadaceae > Pseudomonas > Pseudomonas abyssi. Next base: position 435,162 of record NZ_LMAZ01000001.1, read on the forward strand.
CGGCAAGGTGACCGACTTTATTTTGGTGCACTGGCAGCAAAGCTGGTTCTTCCCGGCGTTCAACATCGCCGACAGCGCGATTACCGTCGGTGCCGTGCTGCTGCTGCTCGACATGTTCTTTGGCCGCAAGCCTGAGTAATAATGCGCGCCCGCCCTTAGTGAGGCGGGCGCCGCCGTCCTGATGAGATTGATACCATGACAGAAAGCCGAATCGGTCACGACTCCGAGGTGACCCTGCACTTTACCCTCAAGCTGCCCAACGGTGACGTGGTCGATACGACGCTGGACAAGCAACCGGCGACCTTCAAGGTAGGGGATGGCAGCCTGCTGCCCGGATTTGAGCAGGTGCTGTTCGGACTCAAGGCAGGCGATGCTCGTAGCTTTGAGATTGACCCTGAGCGCGGCTTTGGCCCAGGCAATGAACAGAACATTCAGACTGTGCCCCGCGATCAGTTCAACGAAATGGAGCTGGAGCCGGGTTTGCTGGTGATCTTTACCGATGCCGCCGGTGGTGAGTTGCCGGGCGTGGTCAAGCAGGTGCATGATCAGGTGGTCGAGGTGGACTTCAATCATCCGCTGGCCGGCAAGGTCATTACCTTTGATGTCGAGATCGTCGACGTACGCTAGCGAGCACCAAGAGGCAACTCATGCAGATTAAACTGGCCAACCCACGCGGCTTTTGTGCCGGTGTTGACCGCGCCATTGAAATCGTCAACCGCGCGCTCGAAGTGTTCGGGCCGCCGATCTATGTGCGTCACGAGGTGGTGCATAACAAGTTCGTGGTGGAAGACCTGCGCAACCGTGGCGCGGTGTTTGTCGAGGAGATTGATCAGGTCCCCGACGATGTGATCGTCATCTTCAGCGCCCACGGCGTTTCCCAGGCAGTGCGGCAGCAGGCGGAAGACCGTGGACTCAAGGTGTTTGATGCGACCTGTCCGCTGGTCACCAAGGTGCACATGGAAGTAACCCGCTACAGCCGCGATGGCCGTGAATGCATCCTGATCGGTCATGCTGGTCACCCGGAAGTTGAAGGCACCATGGGCCAGTACGACCCCAGCAGTGGTGGGGCGATCTACTTGGTTGAGGACGAGGACGACGTTGCGCGTCTGGCAGTGAAGGATCCTCAGCGTCTGGCGTTTGTGACGCAAACAACCTTGTCAATGGACGACACTGCCAAGGTGATCGATGCTTTGCGGACACGTTTTCCGGCGATCGACGGGCCGCGCAAGGACGATATCTGCTATGCCACCCAGAACCGTCAGGACGCGGTCAAGCAGCTCGCTGCTGAGTGCGATGCTGTGCTGGTGGTGGGCAGCCCTAACAGCTCCAACTCCAATCGCCTGCGTGAGCTGTCTGAGCGCATGGGCACGCCGGCCTTTCTGATTGATGGCGCCAGCGAGATCCAGGCGGCCTGGTTGGAGGGTGTCAGCAAGATCGGCGTTACCGCTGGGGCGTCTGCACCGGATGTGCTGGTGCGTCAGGTGATTGAGCACCTGCACGCCCAGGGAGCTACCGGTGCTGAAGAACTGGCGGGCAAGGAAGAAAATATCGTTTTCAGCGTGCCGAAAGAGCTGCGGATTGTTGATCTGAGCTGAGGCATTGATGCGCTAGGGAAGCACTGACTCATCGCCCTCCCGTAGGGACGCGACATGTCGCGTCCGTGCCGTCCCGCCGGCGCCAATGCCAATCGGCCGCGGCATGCCGTGGCCCTACGGCTGTTTCCACAGCCCGCGTATGGCGGCGATGCCCTGGGCGCCGGCGTCATGCGCTGCTGCCAAGTCCTCAGCTGTCAGTCCTCCAAGCAGGTAAACCGGCAGGCGACAGTTGCCGAGCATAGCGTGGGCCCGCTCCCAGCCCAATGGGCTGGCGTGCGGATGTGATGCTGTAGGCAGCAGGGGCGATAGCACCGCAAAATCCACCCCAAGCATCCCAGCCATCTGCAGCTCCTCGACATCATGACAGGATGCGCTGAGCCAGCGCTCAGCGGGTAGAGGGCGTGCTGGTTCCGGCTGGCTGCACAGTGCACGTAGCTGCCGTGATGTCAGGTGCCACCCGGCACTGGGCTCTGGAGTTGGCTGATCGCCCTTGAGCATAAAGGTGGCCCGTGCGCCGTAGCGCTGTAGCACGTCCTTGCATAGAGCTCGATAGCCTTGGGTATCAAGCTGGGTTTGGCGCAGTTGAATCAGGCGAATGCCAGCGTCGATGGCGTGCTCAATGCCCTGTAGCAACTCTACCGCTGTGCAATCGGGCGTAATCAGATAGCGCTGGGGGAGTCGGGCTGCTGCCACGATAGGCTGGTTGGCCGCCGGAAAGTCATAGCTTGGCAGCTGCTGTTCGGTTACCCATTGGACCGGTTGGCCTTCTGCGCCGTGCGCCGTGCCCGTGAACTCGGATACTTCCCAGACATCCAGTCTGATGTGCTTGTCCGGGTAATTGTGCTGCAGGTCAATCAGTGGGCGAGCTTGCTGCACGGTTATACCCAGCTCCTCACGCAGCTCACGTTGCAGCGCCTCCAGGCGGCTCTCGCCCGGCTCGAGCTTGCCCCCCGGAAACTCCCATAGCCCGCCCTGGTGGGCGTCGTTGGGTCTTTTGGCAATCAGAATACGACGTTCGGCGTCGCGAATCACCGCGGCCATGACATGAATGCGGCGCACTGTCATTGCTCCGGCAGGTCGTCAGAGAACAGATCCTGCTCTTCATTCTCGCCGCCGGGGATGACATGTTCTTCGGCGGCCCAGGCGCCCAGATCGATCAGCCGGCAGCGCTCGCTGCAGAAGGGGCGTTGTGGAAATTGATCAGTCCAAGACACCGGGGCCTGGCAGGTGGGGCAGTTGACGGTCAGCGTCATTGGGGGCGCTCCAGCAGTTCCAGATAGCGTTTGTGCAGTGCGTCTACCTGCGCGTGCAAGGCGGCCAGGTCACCGTCGTTGGTCAGCACGTCATGAGCGTGACGCATGCGCTCTTCACGCTGGGCTTGCGCCTGCATGATCGCGCGCACTTGGGCCTCGGGAACGGCGTCACGCTCGACGGTGCGGGCTAGCTGCATCGCCTCTGGAACGTCGACGACGATGACGCGAGAGGTCAGGTTATTCTGTCCGGACTCCACTAGCAGGGGAGAAACCAGCAGGGCGTAAGGGGAGTTTGCCGACTGCAGGTCGGAGATGATCTCGTCGCGGATCAGTGGGTGCAGCAGCTCCTCCAGCCATTGCCGCTCCTGCGGGGCTGCGAAGACCTTTTCGCGCAGGGCGCTGCGATTCAGGCTACCGTCCTTCAGCAGGATGGCTTCGCCAAAGCGATCAACGATATGGGTGAGTGCTGGGCGGCCGGGCTCGACAACAACGCGGGACTTCTGGTCGGCATCCACAACATGAATGCCGTGAGCGGCAGCAAAGCGGTTGGCGGCAGCGGTTTTCCCGCTGCCGATCCCGCCGGTCAGGCCTATGATCATCCGGGGTTCCTTCGGTCAGGCAGCCAGCGATCTGGTCGCCCTGGGAGGGCAGCTCAGAAACCGGCGAAACGCAAATAGTGGCCGGTGATTGTCTCACCCCAGATCAGTGCGATCCAGCCGGCGATGGCCAGGTAGGGGCCAAAGGGCAGGGGAGTGCTGTTGTTGGCACCACGTGCCTTGAGAATTATGATGCCCAAAATCGCACCGACCAATGACGACAGCAGGATGGTCAGTGGCAATACCTGCCAGCCACCCCAGGCGCCCAGCATGGCCAACAGCTTGAAGTCGCCGTAACCCATGCCCTCCTTGCCGGTAACCAGCTTGAACAGCCAGTAAACCGACCACAGGCTCAGGTAGCCTGCAACGGCGCCCCAGAGCGCGGTGTTGAGGTCGGTGTACACGCCAAAGCTGTTGAGGATCAGGCCTAGCCACAGCAATGGCAGGACGATGATGTCCGGCAGCAATTGGGTATCGGCGTCAATCATACTCAGGCAGATTAACGCCCAAGTGAGCACCAGCATACCCGCGGTTGCCAGGCCAAAGCCCATTTGCCAGGCAACCAGCATGGACAGGCCGGCAGTGAGTAGCTCGATTGTCGGGTAGCGCAGGCTGATCGGCTCCTTGCAGTTGCCGCAACGGCCACGGAGCAAGAGGTAGCTGATGACCGGTATGTTCTGCCAGGGTTTTATCTCGGTCTTGCACTTGGGGCAATGCGAGTGCGGCAGAATCAGGTTGTACGTGGCAGGTGGTTCATGCTCGCTGTCCGGCTCAAGAATCTCCCGCGCCTGCTGCTGCCACTCAATCTCCAGCATGCGCGGCACGCGCAGAATAACCACGTTGAGAAAGCTGCCAATGATCAGGCCCAGGAGGCCGGCGAGCAAAATAAAGGCCAGCGGGGTGCTGGCCAGATAAGAGCTGAATTGCATGTGTTTAGACGACGTTACCGAGCTGGAAGATTGGGAGGTACATGGCGATGATGAGGCCACCTACCAAGACACCCAGCACACACATGATCATCGGCTCAAGTAGTGTCGTCAGGTTGTCAACTTTGTTGTCAACTTCCGCCTCGTAGTAGTCCGCTACTTTTTCCAGCATTCCGTCCAGGTTACCTGACTCCTCGCCGATGCCGGCCATTTGCACAGCGAGCGAAGGGAACACATTGGTGGTGCGCATTGAGAAGTGAAGTTGAGAACCGGCAGAGACGTTCTCTTTGATTTTCATCACCGCGTTGTAAAACACGACATTACCTGATGCTCCGGCCACAGAATCAAGGGCATCTACAAGAGGTACGCCGGCCGCAAAGGTTGTCGACAGCGTACGCGCATAACGCGCTACGGCAGCCTGATAAATGATTTCGCCGACAATGGGAGCTTTGAGTAAGGTTCTGTCCTGGAAGTCTCGAAAAGCTTTGGATCGGCGGTGCGCTTGCCCATAGGCATAACCCGCGATGATTATCATAACCAGCAGGATGAACCACCAAGATTGGAGCCATTCGGATAACGCGATGACGAAGGTCGTGAACGCGGGTAGCTCGGCGCCAAAGCTAGAGAAGACCTCTTGGAAGCTTGGAACCACTTTCAGCAGCAGAATGGCGGTCACGATAATCGCTACCACAATAACTGCAATCGGGTAGGTCATCGCCTTCTTGATTTTGGCTTTGAGGGCCTCGGTTTTCTCTTTGTAAGTTGCGATGCGGTCAAGTAGCGACTCGAGACGACCGGACTGCTCCCCCGACTCGACAAGGTTGCAAAAGAGGTCGTCAAAGTGCTGAGGATGCTGGCGCAGGGAATCTGCCAGCGTGTTACCAGCAGCCACATTGGTTTTTATCTCGTTGACGAGCTTCGCGAGGTTGGGGTTTTCAGCTCCTTCAGCGATGATTTCAAACGCCTGAATGATGGGCACGCCAGACTCCATCATTGTTGCCAGTTGCCGTGTAAAAAAGGCAATGTCTAGCGGCTTGATCGGTTTCGCCCGCTTACTGAACAGGGTGGACTTGCGGTTGATCTTGGTGACCAGGATCCCCTGTTTTCGCAGCTGGTGTTTGATTAGGGCTGCATTAGCGCCCTGAATCTCACCAGTGATTTTGGTGCCTTTACGATCTTTTCCCTCCCATTTGAAAGGGAAAAGCTTTTCTTCCTTGGCCTTTTTGGCGGCGGCAGGGTTCTTTTTAAGTGCTGCTTGTTGCGCCATGACTTAGTCCTTGGTCACTCGGTTTACTTCCGCCAGACTGGTCACGCCCTCTTCGACCTTCATCAGGGCTGACTGACGTAAGTTTCTGAAGCCCTCGCTCTGGGCGACGTCTGAGATCTGAATCGAGTTGCCGTCTTCCATGATGATGCGTTGCATGGCCGGGGTGATCCTGACGACCTCATAGATACCAACACGTCCTTTATAACCGTCTTTGCAATTTTCGCAACCCACAGGGCCATAAATTGTCAGCCCGGCATCAATTTTTTCGGTGGAGAACCCTTCTTCGATCAGTGTTTCTCTTGGAACCTCCATCGGCTTCTTGCAGCTTTTACATAGGCGTCTGGCAAGGCGTTGCGCGATGATGAGGTTTACCGATGTGGCGATGTTGAAAGATGGGACACCCATGTTGCGCATCCGCGTCAGTGTTTCAGCTGCGCTGTTGGTGTGCAGCGTCGACATCACCATGTGGCCCGTTTGTGCGGCCTTGATGGCAATTTCAGCGGTTTCAAGGTCGCGGATCTCACCCACCATGATGATGTCTGGGTCTTGGCGGAGGAACGCGCGCAGGGCTTTTGCAAAATCCATCCCCTGCTTGGGGTTGACGTTGACCTGGTTGATGCCCTCTAGGTTGATCTCAACCGGGTCTTCAGCGGTTGATATGTTCCGCTCACTGGTGTTCAGGATGTTCAGGCCCGTATAAAGGGAAACTGTCTTGCCTGAGCCGGTGGGCCCTGTGACCAAGATCATGCCTTGCGGGCGTGAAAGCGCCGCCAGATACATCTGCTTCTGGTCATCTTCGTAGCCCAGGGCATCAATACCCATTTTTGCGCTTTCAGAGTCGAGGATACGGAGTACTACTTTTTCGCCCCACAATGTAGGTAGGGTATTAACCCGGAAGTCGATGGCCTTGTTTTTGGATATCTTCAGCTTGATGCGGCCGTCCTGCGGTTTCCGACGCTCGGCGAGATCCATCGAAGACATAACCTTCAGGCGAGCAGCAATGCGAACACCGAGCTGCTGCGGGGGTTTTGCCACCTCGTGGAGGACGCCGTCGGTGCGAAAACGTACGCGATACACCTTTTCGTAAGGCTCAAAGTGTAAATCAGAAGACCCCATACGCACGGCGTCTAGCAGCATTTTGTTCACGAATCGAACGATTGGGGCGTCATCTGCATCGGACCCGCCCTCCTGTTTTTCGTCATCTTTTACGGCCTGGACGTCAAGTTCATCCAGGTCGGTATCTGTGATGTCTCCCAAGCCACCGGTCGGGTTATCCAAGTATTTTTCTATTGCACTGTGCAGCTTGTCGTCTTCCACGATTACTGCATCGGTCATCAAGCCGGTGTTGAACTGAATGTCGCTAAGCGCTTGTTGGTTGGTTGGGTCTGACAGGGCCAGGTAAAGTCTGGAGCCTCTCTTGAACAGGGGCATAACGTTGTGTTGGCGTATCAGTTTTTCACTGACCAGCTCGCTGGGCTGCGCCTCTTTTTCCAGTGCTGCCAGATCAAAGTAGGGGTAGCCGAACTCGTCTGCGCACACCATGGCTAGCGACTTTGCGTCGGCAAGCTTTCGTTGGACGAGGTGGGTAATGAACGGGATCTTATCTTGCGCTGCCTGTTGAGATGCTTTGCTCGCGGCTTCCGAGCTTAGGATCCCTTCTTGCACGATGCGGCGTGCGAGCCCTGATAAAACGGGAGTTTCCATGAGGCCTTAGGTTCCAATCAATCGTTACGCTTTACTCTTCACTATAGTACACGTGCCTTACTAATTGCACTGTTGTGCGGGTTAAGGCGTATGGGGTCTTTGATGTGTGACAAAAAAAGTCACTTTCGGCCTATTTGTGTGAGCTTTCGCGTCGTGTCTACTGCTCAATTTGGCCAGGAAAGCTTTAGCGATAGGGGTTTGCAGCGGATGGCACAGCATTTGCTTTTACGTCAGGTAGCCAACCGGCTATCTCACAAAAGGAGTTTACTATGAAGGCTCAAAAGGGTTTTACCTTGATCGAGCTGATGATCGTAGTTGCGATCATCGGTATCCTGGCTGCCATCGCACTGCCGGCCTACCAGGACTACACCGCTCGCGCCCAGGCTACTGAAGGCTTGAAAGCGACCGCTGGTCTGCAGGCTGATATCGCTGTGGATTCTGCAGAGGCCGCGGCGGCCGCTGCTGGCGCTACCACCATCGCTTCGGCGCTACTGCTTGATGGTCAATATTTTGATCCGGGCGAAGTGACTGTGAGCAACGCGGGTGTTATCACCGTTTCTTTCTCTTCGGGTGCCCTGGCAGGTGATACCCTGACCATGACCCCGAATGTAACTGCGACTGGCCAGATCGCCGGTTGGACTTGTGCCGGTACTCTTGATCCAGCCCACATTCCGTCCGGCTGCCGCTAACGGATAGGTGGAGAGAGTTTTAGCAGTAGTTTTACGCGCTGCTTGTTGACTCTTTGCGATAAAAACCCCCGGTTTGTCCGGGGGTTTTTTATGGGCGCCGTCTGAGTCTGGACGCTATCCTGATTGACGGCACTTCCTGCATGCTTGGTCTAGCTACGCTCAAGATCTTAGTAGCAATGGCCTTTTATCTTTGTTTCACCCTTCTCCCACAACCGCCACTCCCCAGTCTCATACGCCCGCCACTGCTCATTGCTGGTCAGCGGCTCTGTCGCGATCACGGTCACCACGTCGGTGCGGGTGGTGTGCTGCTGAAAGTCGATTTCCAGATCAGTGTCACTGAGCACGGCGGGGCCGAAGGGTGCGCGGCGGGTGATCCAGTGGAGTTTGCTGGTACACAGGGTGAACAGCCAGTCGCCGTTGCTGAGCATCAGGTTGCATACCCCCAACGCGCGCAGCGGGGCGCAGCATTGGCTGAGGGTGTCGGCAATCTCGGCAAGGCTTGGCAGCTCGCTGTAGCGGCGGGCGAGGTTGTTCAGCAGGTGGCAGAAGATCGCTTCGCTGTCGGTGTCGCCGACCGGGGTGTAGGGGCCTTGATCAGGGTTGAAACCGGCCAGTTGACCATTGTGGGCGAAGGCCCAGTACTGGCCCCAGAGTTCGCGGGTGAACGGGTGGGTGTTGGCCAGGCTGACGCCGCCGACATTGGCCTGGCGGATATGGCAGATGACGTTTTCCGACTTGATCGGGTACTGCTCGATCAGCTTGGCAATCGCTGAGCTGTGGCAAGGGTTGGGGTCATGGAAGCAGCGCAGCCCTCGGCCTTCGTAAAATGCGACTCCCCAGCCATCGCGGTGCGGGCCGCTGCCGCCGCCACGGCGCATCAGGCCGGCGAAGCTGAAGCAGATGTCGGTTGGGACGTTGGCGCTCATGCCAAGCAGTTCGCACATGGTGGCTCCGGGGTAGGCGGGTGGCTGCAGGTATTCTACCCGGCGCCGGGTGAGTTTGTGTTCAGGTGCGGATAGTTGTTGGGTGTCAGGATGATGGCCGAGACGGTTGGTCTGACCTTCGTGCATGAGCCTGCAAGAGAAGAGTGGTGATGGTCTTTTCTGGGGCGCCGCGGGGCTTTTTCTGGTGCGGTTGCCGCGCGGAAGCTGAATCTTTTTTGTTTTTTGACTCATCTTTCGATGGCTTGCAGCTGTCTGGAAAGGTGCTTTCAGACCCTCGTGAATATTGTGTGTTGATCTGTTTTTATGGCTGTGACTCAATGGTCACAGAATTGCATTATCTTGTTTTGGATCAACTCAGGGCTGTTCTCTTTTTTTCTACAATAAGAGTCTCTTTCCCTGCCTGCATCGGATGCGCAGTTTCGTCTGGTGCTCGATTCCGTTGTGCGTTGCGGTCGCCTGAACCGTCGCGCGTACACCCAACTGGTATTGAGGACGTCGACCATGAAACAACTGACCCCAATGGATTCCCATTTCTTCTACTTTGAGGCGCCAAACCAGCCGATGATGATCGGCAGTCTCTGGTTGTGTGATCAGAGTAGTGCGCCAGGCGGGCTGGTGCGGCACAAGGAAATCCTGCAGTACATATCCGATCGCCTGAACACGACGTCTTACTTTCGTCGCCGTCTCGAGCAGGCTCCTTTCCAGCTGGATGATCCGTACTGGCTGGATGACGAAAACTTTGATCTGGAGTACCACGTTCGGCACGTGGGGTTGCCGCAGCCGGGTGACTGGCGTCAGTTGTGCATCTTTACTGCTCGCACCATGTCGCGCAGCGTCGATATGGAGCGCGCGCCCTGGGAGATCTACATCATTGAGGGCGTCAATAATGTGCCCGGCATCCCGCCGAACAGCTTCGCGGTGCTGATTCGCTTTCACCATGCCTATGTGGACGGCAAGGCCAGCCTGGAGCTGACCACCGCCATGATGGAGGAGACGGCTGAGCACGAATACGGTCGGCGTGATCGGGTAGAGGTCGCTGAGCGCGCGCCAACCCGGCTGGAGATGTGGGCGCGCACTACGCCGCGCATGATGGGGCAGACGTTCCGCAGTTTGCGGGCCGGCTGGGTGGTCGGGCGCAAGAGCTTCGACCTGGTCCGTCGTTTGCGCGACGAGGCCCAGCCCGAGCAGCGCAGGGTGCCGCGCACCCTGTTCAACGCGCAAGTGTCGCCCCATCGCGCCTACGGTGCTCTGACCTGGAATATCCCCGAGCTCAAGCGCATGCGGCAGCTGTGCCCGGGTGCCACGCTGAATGATGTGGTTATCGCCATTATTGGCGGCGGCATGCGGCGCTACCTGATGCACCACAACCAGCTGCCGGCCAATGAGTCGCTGGTGTCTATGTGTCCGGTGTCGGTGCGGCCAACCGAAGCCATGAAGGATTGCGGCAACCTGATCTCGGCAATGTTTATCGGTATCGGCACCGATATGGCCGATGCGACAGATCGCCTGGCTGCCGTCCGCCGGCGCACAGCACGTGGCGTGCCTTTGGCCAAAGACGTGCTCTGTGACCTGAATAATGCGGTGGGCGACATGATTCCGCCCTACATGCGCGCGCTCGGCGCCTGGGTTCAGAACAAAGCGCGTCTGGCGGGCGTCATGCCGCTGATCAACACGCTGATCACCAACGTGCCCGGCATTCCCGGTCTGCAGCCCCGCTATTTTGCCGGCGCCAAGATCGTCAATGTGTTTCCCATTGCGCCCGTATGCGATGGCATGGGTGTCAGTCACTGCCTGACCGGTATTTATGACGATCTGAATCTCGGTGTGCTGGCTGACCGCAAGATGATGCCTGATATGGATCAGTACATCGCCTGCATGGCAGCGTCTACCGATGAGTACCGCGCTTTGCTGGCTGAGCTGGAAAAGGCCGCAGCCGCAGAGCCGGTGTTGCTGGAAACGCGTAAGCCAGGAGCAGACGCGCCGACCGCCGGGACGCCGGCCGCCGAATCGCCGGCCGCACAGCCTGAGACAGCCCGGCAAGCCGGGCGCCGACGCAAGGCGTCCAGTCGCTCCGGCGACGGATCTGCCGCCGCCAGTGCCAAGCCGGCCGGCGCAGCCTGAACCTGATCAATCGCACTGTGGCGGCACTCAGGGTGCCGGGGGAGTATCGTATGGCGGTTAGTTTATTTCAGCGAGGCAAGAGCAAGGCGCTGCTGCAATCCATGGAGAAGGCCGAGGATTACGCGCAGTGGAGCGAATTGGCTGCGGCCTGGGATCACGAGCAAGGGCTGGACGAGTGGAAGCAGGATGACGCCTGCGAAAGCTACGACTACCGCTCGATACGCCAGCGCCTGGACATATTGCGGGACCTGCGCTTTCGCAAGGACTGGCACCAGCTGCTGTTTGTGCTTAATGAGGGGGTGCACGGCAACCTGGGTGGTATCGGCAAGCCGTCGCTCTATAACAAGGCGCGTTTGGGCACCAAGAACTTGATCACCCGCTACATTGACGAGCTGTGTGGTGCCTTGAACGACCTGAACGAGGTCGACGACGAGATTATCCCGCTGGCCGAGAAGCAAGACTTCTTCCTGCGCGCCAGCCACTGCAATGGTCGTACGGCGCTCATGCTCAGCGGTGGGGCGGTGCTGGGCTTTTTTCACACCGGCGTGCTCAAGGCGTTGTTTGATCAGGGCCTGCTGCCGGAGATCATTTCCGGCAGCAGCGCCGGGTCCATTCTGGCGGCAACCGCCTGCACCCACCCCGATGAGGAACTGCGCGAGCGACTGAGCCTGGATAACCTGCATCACGAAGTAGAAGAGACGAGCGCCATTCGCCCCTCGCTGACGTTGTTTGGCGGCAGTCGCGCGATGGACGTGGACAACCTGCGCGATTACCTGGCGAAGATCATTCCTGACATGACCTTTCAGGAGGCCTTCGAGCTGACCGGTCGCAAGCTCAACATTACGGTCACCGGCCTGTCGACTCAGCAGGCGCCGCGTCTGCTAAACGCCATTACCTCGCCTAACGTGCTGATCCGCTCGGCGGTGATGGCCTCGTGCGCCATCTATGGCATTTATCCGCCGGTGACCCTGATGTGCCGCAACGCCTCAGGTGAGACAGTGCCGTATCTGCCGGGCATGAAGTGGATCGACGGCTCCTTTGCCGATGACCTGCCCGCCAAGCGCCTGGCGCGCTTGTATGGCGTAAATCACTTTATTTCCAGTATGACCAACCCGGCGGCGCTGGCGATCACCCCGGATCCGGATGCGCCGCGCAGTCGACTGCGCAACCTGGCGCATTTTCAGGCGCGTTTTCTGAAACTGGGGGCTGCCGAGGCCATGCGCTTTACGCGTGACAACGTGCGTATCAAGAGCCCGGTCATCAACCTGATGCAGCACCTGACCTATGGCGTACTCGCGCAGGAGTACACCGCCGACATCAACATCTTCCTGCGCAACCGCTGGGATCATCCGCTGCGGCTGCTGGCGCCGCCCACGCGCGAAGCCATGCACCGCCTGATTCACGAGGGCGAGCGCTCAGCCTGGGAGAAGGTCGAGATGGTGCGAAACTGCACCGCCGTCAGCCGTACCCTGGACAGCATCCTGCACACCCGGGGCTGGGAGAAGTAGCGCCGGTACATTGTGGTTGTATGTTTTTCCGCCCCGTAGGGTTGGCAGATGTAGCGTAGGGCCACAGCATGCTGTGGCCGTCGGGTGCTACGCCGGCGTTCGCGCAGGCATGGCCCATCGCTTGCCGACGATGGTGGATGTACATCATGCTTTTCATTCATCGCGGCTCTGCGCACAATGCCGCGATGAACTTTGAACGTGAAGATGCTGCCATGACCTCTGAAGACCTGCCGCTTGCCGGCCGCCGTATTGCGCTGCCCGAGAGTCGTGAACTCGACCTGTTTGCCGACATGCTGATCAAGCGTGGTGCGGATGTGCTGCGCTGTCCGCTGGTGGCGATCCATGACGCGCCTGACCCGGCGCCAGTGCTGACCTGGATGCACACGCTGATCAGCCATCCGTTTGACCGTTTGATTCTGCTGACGGGCGAGGGTTTGCGGCGCATGCTGGCGCTGGCCGAGCGGCAGGGCGGCAGCCTGCAGGCAGACTTTATTGCCGCGCTGGAGCGGATTCCCAAGCTGACCCGTGGCCCCAAGCCGGGAGCGGCGCTGCGCAAGGTGGGGCTCAAGGCAGACCAGGTTGCGGTGTCGCCGACCACCGAAGGCGTGATCGAGACCCTCAAGGACGAGAATCTGCGCGGTCAGCGTATCGGCGTGCAACTCTACGGCACTGATCCAAACCGTCGGCTGGTGGAGTTTCTTGTCGGCGCCGGTGCCGAGGTCAGCACTGTAGCACCCTACATTTATGCTGATGATGTGGAGGATGCACAGGTCGACGCGCTGATTGATGCGCTGCTGGCGACCGAGGTAGATGCCATCGCCTTCACCAGCGCCACCCAGGTGCGCCGCCTGCTGCAGATTGCCAAGCGGCGTGAGCAGGGCGAGGCGGCACTGTTGTCTGCGCTGGGCCGCATCAAGGTGGCTGCCGTCGGACCGGTGGTGGCCGACGAGCTGACTGCCTGTGGCGTGCAGGTAGATCTGATGCCCGAAAGCAGTTTCTTTATGAAGCCGCTGGTGCGCGAGCTGGTGAAGGTGCTGGGCACGCGCTGATCTGGGTTAAAGGCGGGTTTTTGTGGAATGTTGTGATAGCGCGTAAAGGTACTGCACAGTGTGGTCTGCCGAGTGCGCGGATGCTGGAGCGTGCACCGGGTTTTGTCCCGTTTACGCGGGCGAGTAGCGCAGGGCTGGCGGGAAAAAGAGCGGCAGCATGTCTGAGGAGCGGAGCGACGAGTTCTGCCGCTCCCCGTCAGACCGAGCAACGCAGCGAACCCGAAGGGCTGCGTAGTCGGGTGCCCCGGGGGATCGCCAAGGGGGCTGGGCAAGCAGCCCCCCTTGGCTCGCCGTGAAGGCGAAAAGCTGACTTGATGTAGGCGTAATGAAAGAAGATCAGTTGCTCTGTGGTTCGCGCCGCGCTTTTCGACTCTGTATCTATCGCCTCTTGTCACGCGCAAATGCTGGGGCAACAATGCGGTTTTGCTCACGCCATAGCACCAAGGACGCTGGATGACCACCGAACCCGCCGCACTGCGCCTGACTCCCGAACAGCTCACCGCCCCCATCGATCTCGATAACCTTGGCTTTGCCACCACCGACGACCTGGAACCCTTCCGCGGCATTCTTGGCCAGGAGCGGGCCGTTGAGGCGCTGCAGTTTGGCGTTGCAATGAGCCGGCCCGGTTATAACGTCTTTGTAATGGGCGAGCCGGGCACCGGCCGCTTCTCCTACGTCAAACGCTACCTGCAGGCCGAGGCCAAGCGCCAGATAACCCCGCAAGACTGCGTCTACGTCAACAACTTCGACGAGCCGCGCGAGCCCTGGGTGATCAGCTTGACGCCAGGCTCCGCCGGGCAGTTGATCGAAACCATCGAAACGCTGATCGACAACCTGCTGGCGACTTTTCCTGCGGCCTTTGAGCACCCGGCTTATCAGCAGAAGAAAAATGCCATCGACCGCGCCTTCAATCAGCGCTATGACCGGGCGTTGGATGCGGTCGAGCGGTTGGCGCTGGAAAAGAGCATCGCGCTCTACCGCGACGCGCAAAACATCGCCTTTACGCCGATGAAAGAAGGCAAGGCGCTGGATGAAGCCGAGTTTGCCCAGTTGCCCGAAGAGGAGCGCGACCGCTTTCATGCAGACATCTCTGCCCTGGAAGAAAACCTCAACGAGGAGCTCTCCAGCCTGCCGCAGTGGAAGCGCGAATCCAGCAACCAGCTGCGTGAGCTGAACGAGGAAACCATCACCGACGCGCTGCAGCCACTGCTGGAGCCGCTGCTGGAAGCCTATAGTGGCAACCAGGCGGTGTGCGACTACCTGCAGGCAATGCGTCAGAACCTGCTCAAGACGGTGATTGATCAGCTGGTTGAGGAGCGCGCGCTGGAGAGCCGGCCGGACGCCTACAAGAAGCAGCTGCTGACCGAGCAGTACTGCCCCAGTCTGATCGTTGGCCATGCGACTAATGGCGGTGCGCCCGTGGTGCACGAGCCGCATCCGTCCTACGACAACCTGTTTGGCCGGATCGAATACTCACCGGAGCAGGGCGCGCTGGTCACCAGCTATCGCCACATCCGCTCCGGTGCTCTGCACCGGGCCAACGGCGGCTATCTGCTGCTTGAAGCGGAGAAGCTGCTGAGTGAGCCCTTTGTCTGGGATGCGCTCAAGCGTGCGCTGCACTCACGGCAGCTGAAGATGGAGTCCCCCTGGGCGGACATGGGGCGTCTGGCGACGGTCACTCTGACGCCACAGGTGCTGCCGCTGAACCTCAAGGTCGTGATCATCGGCTCACGGCAGGTCTATTACGCCCTGCAGGACCTGGATCCGGATTTTCAGGAGATGTTTCGCGTGCTGGTCGACTTCGACGAGGACCTGCCGCGCACACCCGACAGTGTCGAGGGCATGGCGCAGTTGCTCAAGACGCGTACCTCGGAGGAGGGGCTGGCACCGCTCAGCGCCGCGGCTGTGGCGCGAGTGCTGACTTACAGTACCCGGCTGGCCGAGCACCAGGCGCGGCTGTCGGCGCGTATCAGTGACATTTTCCAGCTGGTGGCTGAGGCTGATTTTCTGCGTCAGCTGGCCGGTGACCCTTTGACCGATACCGCGCACATCGAGCGCGCCCTGCGGGCCAAGGAAACGCGTACCGGCCGGGTCAGTGCGCGTATTCGTGAGGACATGGTGTCCGGCGTGATCCTGATCGACACCGACGGTGCAGCCGTTGGCAAATGCAACGGCCTGACGGTACTGGAAGTTGGCGACTCGGTGTTTGGCTTGCCAGCGCGAATCAGCGCCACCGTGTATCCGGGCGGCAGCGGTATTGTGGACATTGAACGCGAGGTCAACCTCGGCCAGCCGATTCACTCCAAGGGGGTGATGATTCTCACCGGTTTTCTGGGTAGCCGCTATGCGCAGAAATACCCGCTGGAGATCTCCGCCAGCATTGCGCTGGAGCAGTCCTACGGCTATGTCGATGGCGACAGCGCCTCGCTGGGTGAAGTCTGCACCCTGATCTCTGCGCTCTCTCGCACGCCACTCAAACAGTGCTTTGCCATTACCGGCTCGATCAATCAGTTCGGCGAGGTGCAGGCGGTGGGAGGCGTTAACGAGAAGATCGAGGGCTTCTTCCGCTTGTGCCAGGCCCGTGGCCTGACCGGGGAGCAAGGGGTTATCATTCCGCGCTCCAACGTGCCTAACCTGATGCTGGATGAAGAGGTATTGCAGGCGGTGCGTGCTGGTGAGTTCGCCGTGTATGCCGTGTCCTGCGTTGATCAGGCGCTGGCATTGCTGGCGGGTGCGCCGGCCGGTGAGTTGAACGCCGAGGGTGACTTTACCGAGGGCAGCATCAACGCCCTGGTGGTCGCGCGGTTGGCCGAAATCGCCGAGCGGGATCGCGAAGAGGATGAAGACGGGGAACAGGCCGACGCCGAGGGTAAGTGACAAAAGGCCACTATGTCTCGCGCCGCACCTGCTCTGGTGCGGTTCACGGGGTTCTGTCTACAGGGTTATCCACAGCTTTGGCTGCGCCGCGCTGCTGCGACGGGGCGTCGCGTGGGCGCATTTGTAGCTTGACGCGGGCTTGTTCATCTGAGTTTTGATTGGCTTGCGGTCAAGCCAGAGGCGGCATATGGGCTGGGCTGCAAGCCTGCGAAGAGTAAAAGACGCGGCTGCTGTAACCGTTGTGCAAAAAACGCACTGTTTGCCGAAGTCGCCGAGTTTATAAGGCACAGGGCGGTTTATCAGACCACTGCACACAGACTTATCCACAGATACTGTGCACAACTGCTCTGACCATGAGTTATCTACACGAGGCACTATTGTTTATGGAACGTTTACTGGAAAACATGATGTATTCGGCGCGCTGGATTCTGGCGCCCATCTACTTTGGCCTGTCATTCGCGTTGCTGGCCCTGGCGGTCAAGTTCTTCCAGGAGCTCATTCACCTGGCTCCGCACCTGCTTGAAACCGCCGAGGCTGACCTGATTCTGGTTGTGCTCTCGCTGGTGGACATGGCATTGGTCGGTGGCTTGCTGGTCATGGTCATGATCTCCGGCTACGAGAACTTTGTGTCCCAGCTAGATATCGACGAAGGTAAGGAGAAACTCAGCTGGCTGGGCAAGATGGACTCCGGTTCGCTGAAAATGAAGGTGGCAGCGTCCATCGTTGCCATCTCTTCGATCCACCTGCTGAAGGTATTCATGAACGCGACCAACATCGATAACGACAAGCTGATGTGGTACGTCGTGATTCACCTGACCTTTGTTGTGTCGGCTTTTGCCATGGGCCTGCTGGACAAGCTAGCCAAAGACAAGAGCTACGACTGATTGTCTGTATAATTTTGTTGCTTTTTTGATCGTGGTGTATAGTCTCTGTATAGGTTTTTGGAGGCATAGCCATGACCCTGGAAGAACTGCATAGCGCCGCGCGTGAGGGCCAGCTGCAGCGTTTATCGCTGCTGTCTCAGGAAGGCAGCCTGTATTTGGTTGAGGCCCGCATCGACGGTCATACCGCGCTGCTGTGCGACGAGGGTGTGGCAAAGCCGCGGCACTTCCGCTCGCTGGACGATGCGCGACGGGCGCTCAAGGAATTGGCCTGGCCGAGCATTGATCTGGTACACCTGAATGTTGCCGATGAGGCGTGCGCCGGCGATCCCTTGAGCCCGGCGGCAGCTCAGGGGGCGATGCGGCTGCGTTTGCCACTCCGGCCGTGAGTGTGCGCCGCCTGGTGCTGCTGCTGGGTGATCAACTGGACCCGGAGATCAGCAGCCTGCGTGACGCCGATCCGCAGCGCGATTGCATTCTGTTGGTCGAAGCGGCCGAAGAAGGGCGCTACGTCCCCCATCATCCGCAGAAAATCCTGTTTATCCTCTCGGCCATGCGCCACTTCGCCGGGTATCTGCGCGAGCAGGGTTTTACCGTTGATTACATCACCCTGGATGACCCCGCTAACACCGGTAGCCTGCACGGTGAGCTGGCGCGTGCCCGTGAGCGATACAAGCCAGATAGCATCCTGTTGACCGAGCCGGGGGAGTGGCGGTTGCTGGAGCGCTTTTGTCAGCGTCAGTCCGACTGGCCCGAGCTTGAATTGCGTGCTGATACGCGCTTCTTCTGCAGCAAGGAGCGCTTTGCTCGCTGGGCTGATGGGCGCAAGCAACTACGCATGGAGTATTTCTACCGCGAGATGCGCCGAGAAAGCGGCCTGTTGATGACGCCTGATGGCGAGCCGGAGGGTGGTGCCTGGAATTTTGATGCGGATAACCGCAAAGCGCTGCCGCGTGGTACCAGAGCGCCGGCGCAGGCGCATTTTCCCGCAGACCGCATAACCCGTGACGTCGAGGGGCTGGTGCGTGAACACTTTGGCGGCCACTACGGCGGGCTGGACGGTTTCGACTACCCGGTGACGCATGCAGACGCGGATGCCCTGTGGCAGCATTTTCGTCAGCACGCACTAGCCTGCTTCGGTGATTATCAGGACGCCATGGCGACTGATGAGCACTGGTTGTTCCACGCCCGCATTGCCGCGGCCATGAACATTGGGTTGCTGGACCCAAGGCGCGTCTGTCTGGACGTCCAGGCGGATTGGCAGGCCGGGGCCATTCCGCTGAACGCGGCGGAAGGCTTCATTCGCCAGATTCTGGGGTGGCGAGAGTATGTGCGGGGCATCTACTGGCTGATGATGCCGGAGTATGCCGAGCGTAACGCCTTTGGCAACCAGCGCGCCTTGCCCGAGTTCTACTGGACCGGCCAGACCCGCATGCGCTGCATGCAGCAGGCCATCGGTCAGACCCTCGAACATGCCTACGCTCACCATATTCAGCGGCTGATGGTGACGGGCAATTTTGCCCTGCTGGCGGGGGTTGAACCCACGCAGATCTGTGATTGGTATCTGGCGGTTTATATGGACGCCTTTGACTGGGTAGAGCTGCCCAATACGCTGGGCATGGTGATGCACGCTGACGGCGGGTTTCTTGGCTCCAAGCCCTATTGTGCCAGCGGCCAATATATCAAGCGCATGTCCGACTATTGCACGGGCTGTCGCTACAAGGCCAGCGAGCAGACCGGGGCCAAGGCGTGCCCGTTCAATGCGTTGTACTGGCATTTCATCATGCGCCACCGTGAGCACCTGCGCGGTAACCCGCGCATGGGGCTGGTGTACCGCAATCTGCAGCGCATGCCAGAGGCGAAGCAGCAGGCGTTGTGGGACTGGGGTGAGCACCTGCTGGCGCGGCTGGACGCGGGCGAGGCTTTATGAGGCGCAAGGGCGACTTGCCGCAGAAGGTCTGCGCGGTCTGTGGCCGCCCCTTCAACTGGCGGCGCAAGTGGGCTTTGTGCTGGGATGAGGTGCGATACTGCTCGGAACGCTGCCGACGAACGCGCCGCAATTGATGCTCAGCTGGCGGCCAGCACGATGAATTTGGGCGCCGCTGCCACTTGCTCGACGGTGCCAAAGTAGCGCTTGAGTGTCTGGTGATAGCCCAGATGGCGGTTGCCTACCACCAGCAGTCGGCCGCTCGGGGCGAGCGCGTGGTGGCTCTGGCGAAACAGCCGTCGGGCGATCTGGTCGCCGACCACCTGTTGCTGGTGGAAGGGCGGGTTGCAGAGGATAAGGTCTGCGCTGTTCGTTGTGGCCTCGCTCAGGCCATCGCTGACGACAAAGTGAGCGTTGCGCCCGGGAAAGGCTGCGGCAAAGTTGTCGCGCGCCGAGGCCACCGCCGCCCAGGACTCGTCGATAAAGGTGAGTTGTATGTGCGGATTGCGCTGGGCAGCCAGCAAGCCGAGCGCGCCATTGCCGCAACCCAGATCAACCACCCGGGCTTCGCCCAGGTCGGCAGGAATACAGGGCAGCAGCACGCGGGTGCCGATATCCAGCTTCTCGCGGGAGAACACGCCGGGGCGGTTGCGCAGCTGCAGGTCTGTGCCCTCCAGCGGGTAATGGCTGGTCAGGTCGCGGATGGCAGGCTGCAGGGATGGGTCGTATTGACACTGCAACAGGCGAGCCTTTTTCCAGCCGAGCGAAGCCTGGTAAGGGCCGATGTGCGCAGCCAGCAGGTCTCCGGCGCTGGGCGGCAGGTGCTTGATCATGCTGCCAGCCAGCAGCAGTGCCTGATCAGCCAGCAGCGGACGCAGTCGTTGCAGCTGGTCCTGCAGCAGACTCAGGCTCTTGGGGATACGCAGCAATACCTGCTGATAGCGAGCTGTGGGTGTCTCGGTACTGTTGAAAAACTGCACGGCGTCGCTGCCCAGCCCGTTGGCTGCGAGGTTGCTCTGCAGCGCCCGCCAGCTCATCCAGGAGTCACCCCAGCTGTGCACTGTCTTGCCTGCTGCAGCCAGTGCGCAGGCCAGGGCGCCAAAGCTGTCGTTGATCACCAGCAGTGGCTGGTCGCTCTCTGGCTCTTGCTGCACGCGTTGCAGCAGATACAGGTCGGCAGTATCAAAGGCCTGAAGTGCGGTATCGCGGGTGGCGGGGTAGCGCTGCAATTGCAGCGTGCCATAGGGCGTGGTGCAGGAGAGCATGGCGGGCCAGTGCGTTGAACGGGGGCGGCAGTATAGCATCGAGCGGGGGCGGTGCCCCGCTCCGGGTGGCGGCCCTCAGGCCTGTTTCTGGTCTTTCAGCAGGTCGCGAATCTCGCTCAGCAGTACTTCTTCCTTCGACGGCGCTGGCGGGGCGGCGGGCGCTGCCTCTTCCTTTTTCTTCAGGCTGTTCATCACACGTACGGCAACAAAGATGGCGGCAGCGATGATGATGAAGTCCACCACGCTTTGAATGAACAGGCCGTAGCCAATGGCGACTTCAGCGGCTTCTCCTTCGGCTTCCTTGAGCACGATCGACAGCTCGTTGAAGTTGACGCCACCGATCAGCACGCCCAGTGGCGGCATCACGATGTTGTTGACGAAAGAGGAGACGACCTTGCCAAAGGCGGCGCCGATAATGATACCCACGGCCATGTCGACGACATTGCCGCGCATTGCAAAGGTCTTGAATTCGCTCAGCAGCTTCATGCTTGTAATCCTTGTCTGACGCCCCGTTGGCGTGCCTTGATCATAGCCAGCTGCCGGCGTTCATACCAAGCGTTATATGTCGCGTGCTCAGTGCTCTTTCAGTGCATCAGTCAGGGTCTCGCAGACGATGCGCAGCGCCTGGATGCGCGCGTAGCGTTTGTTCTCTGCTGGAATCAGGTGCCAGGGGGCTTGGCGCGTGGAGCAGTGTTCGACCATGTCGTTCATCGCCTGCGCGTAGTCAGGCCAGCGCTCGCGATTGCGCCAGTCTTCCTCGGTCAACTTGTAGCGCTTGACCGGGGACTCCTCGCGGGCCTTGAAGCGCTTGAGTTGCTCCTCTTCGGTAATCGCCAGCCAGAACTTGATCACCAGGGTGCCTCTATCGCTCAGTTGCTGCTCGAAATCATTGATTTCGCCATAGGCTCGTTGCCAATCGGGGGCTTCGCAGAAGCCCTCGACCCGCTCGACCAGTACCCTGCCGTAGTAGCTGCGGTCGAAGACCACCACGTTGCCCGGTGCCGGAATGCGTCGCCAGAAGCGCCAGAGATAGGGCATGCGGCGCTCTTCGTCGGTGGGTGCGCTGGTGCCGTGTACGCGCAGAATACGCGGGTCCAGGCACTGGGTGATGCGCCGGATAGTGCCGCCCTTGCCGGCCGCGTCGCTGCCCTCGAATACCAGTAGTAGCGAGCGGCGGGCAAAGCGTGGGTGCTGGATCAGCTCGCGCAGTCGCGTCTGCCAGGTTTCCAGCTGCGCTTGGTAGTCATCTTTGTCCAGCGCCAGGCTGTAGTCCAGCTGGCCCAGATAGTCGCGCTGGGCTGGCTGCCAGCCATAGACTGGTCGTGGTGCCGGCTCGCAGGCCAGGCGCTGGCGCATGGCCTCGAGCACGATCTGGCCAATGCGCTGGTCGCGTTCGTGTGGGTCCGCTGCGGGCACGCGAATCCAGGGCGCGCCCTGGGTGGAGGTCAGCTCGGTCATCAGCCGGGCACCTTCGCGTACCTTCTCGTAATCGGCCGCGCTGAAATCGCCCCACTCGCGCATGGCGACGGTCTGCTTCAGCAGGGCCGGGTCGATGCGCTGGTGCTTGCCCTGCTGGTCATCGGTCAGATGCAGCCAGATCTTGACCAGAATGATGCCTTCGTCGTTGAGCAGGCGCTCAAAGCGCAGAACTTGCTGCATCTGGGCGGTAAAGCGAGGAATGCTCATCTGGCCGCGGCTCAGGCGCATCAGTGGCTGGTGGTACCAGGAGCCGAGGTAGAAACCCAGCTCGCCCGTTGGCGGCAGGGTGCGCCAGTAGCGCCAGAGCCTCGGCATGCGGCGCTCCACCCCTTTGGGCAGGGCAAAGGCACGGGTGTTGAGATAGCGGTTGTCGAGCCATTCGTAAAAGCTGTGAATAATCTCGGCCTTGCCGGCAAAGTCGTTACCGCTGATCAGCAGCAGTACCGAGCCATGCTGCAGGGTGCGCAGCTCGAACTGGGCCTCGAGCAGCTCTTCGCGCAGGGCCTCGCGTTCTGCCTTGCGTTTGCGGTGGTGGTCCTTGTCGCTCATGCCGGCACCTTTGACCAGTCAACCTCAGGGATTTGCTCGTAGGCCGGGCGGGCCAGCAGGTAACCTTGGAAAAGGTAGACGCCTATGTCGCGCAGGAAGGTCAGCTCGGCGACGGTCTCAACGCCCTCGGCAATGACCTCGATACTGAGCGCCTGACAGACGCCGAGAATGCCGCGCACGATGGCCTGACGAACCGGATCGCGGTCAATGTTGCGCAGCAGCGCCATATCCAGCTTGATGATGTCGGGCTGAAATTCGGCCAGCAGGTTCAGACCCGAGTACCCAGCACCAAAGTCGTCGATGGCGGTCTTGAAGCCCCGGCGGGTGTATTCGCCGAGAATGCTCTTGAGATGATCGTGATCGGTGACCTGCTCTCCCTCCGTTACCTCGAACAGCAGGCGCTCCGGCGGGAAATTGTAGCGCTTGGCAGCTTCCATTGTGGCGCGGATACAGGTCGCCGGCTCGTAGACGGCGTTGGGCAGAAAATTAATGCTGACGTAGCAGGATAACTGCAGGCGAGCGGCCAGCTCGACGGCCTTAACTCGGCAGGCCTGGTCAAATTGATACCGGTTGTCGTCGGTCACCTGTGCCAGAATGGCGGCGGCGCCGCTGCCGTCGGTGCCGCGTACCAGCGCCTCGCAGGCAAACAGGCTGCGGTTGCGCACATCGACAATCGGCTGAAAGGCCATGCTGAATTCAAAGGGCAGAGCGGGGCGCTCTGTGCACGCACGGCAGGGTGGCGGGGATGGGGATTCGCTCGTCATGGTATCGGATCCTTACGACTGACTCGCTGCCTCTTGTCAGTCTTTATGGGCGACAGTGCACAGTGTTACGTTGCCGCCCGAATTGGCGACAGACCTTAGGTTGCCAGTATGGCACGATGCAAGCAAAGCATGTTGAGACCGATATGGCCAAACAAAAACGCGTATACGGTTGCACCGAGTGCGGTGCGACGTTTTCCAAGTGGGCAGGGCAATGTCCAGAGTGCCAGGCCTGGAACTCGATGGTTGAGACCGTGGTGGACACCACGCCAACGGGCGGTAGTTCGTCACGTTCAAGCAACTGGACCGGCCAGCAGGCGCAGATCAAGACCCTGGCCGAAGTAACCACCGAAGAAACGCCGCGTCAGGCCAGCGGCTCCTCGGAGCTGGACCGGGTGCTGGGCGGTGGTTTGGTAGGCGGTTCTGTGGTGCTGATTGGCGGTGATCCCGGGATCGGCAAGTCCACCATCTTGCTGCAGACCCTGTGCCGTCTGGCCCAGAGCATGCCGGCACTGTATGTCACCGGTGAAGAGTCGCAGCAGCAAGTCGCCATGCGTGCCCGCAGGCTCGGGTTGCCGGAGGACAAGCTGAAGGTGATGACCGAGACCTGCATTGAAAGCATTGTCGCGACTGCGCGGCATGAGCAGCCCAAAGTCATGGTGGTGGACTCGATTCAAACCATTTTTACCGAGCAGCTGCAGTCTGCACCAGGCGGCGTGGCTCAGGTGCGTGAAAGTGCCGCGCTGTTGGTGCGCTATGCCAAGCAAAGCGGTACGGCGATCTTTCTGGTCGGGCATGTGACCAAGGAGGGTTCGCTGGCGGGCCCGCGGGTACTGGAGCACATGGTCGATACCGTGCTGTATTTCGAAGGCGAGGCTGATGGTCGCTACCGCATGCTGCGCGCCGTGAAGAACCGCTTTGGTGCGGTCAACGAGCTGGGCGTGTTTGCCATGACCGACAAGGGTCTGAAGGAGGTCGCCAACCCCTCGGCGATTTTCCTGTCACGCTATGACGCGCCGATTCCGGGTAGCGTGGTGATGGCCACCTGGGAGGGCTCACGCCCCATGCTGGTGGAAGTGCAGGCGCTGGTCGATACCAGCCATTTGGGCAATCCGCGGCGGGTGACCCTTGGCCTGGATCAGAACCGACTGGCCATGCTGCTGGCGGTGTTGCACCGCCACGGTGGCGTGGCGACCTACGACCAGGATGTGTTCGTCAACGTGGTGGGCGGAGTGAAGGTGCTGGAGACTGCCGTTGACTTGGCGTTGCTGGCGGCGGTGATGTCCAGCCTGCGCAACCGGCCTCTGCCGATGGATTTGATGGTGTTCGGCGAGTTGGGCCTCTCGGGCGAAATTCGCCCAGTACCCAGCGGCCAGGAGCGCCTCAAGGAAGCCGCCAAGCACGGCTTCACCCGCGCCATCGTGCCCAAGGCCAATGCGCCTAAGGAGTCACCCAAGGGGATGCAGGTCATCGCGGTGACCCGATTGGATCAGGCGTTGGCGGCGATATTCGAGTAGCAGCGGCCTAGCCGCTGCTACAGCTGCAAGCTGCAAGCTGCAAGCTGCAAGCTACAAGCTACAAGCGAAAAGCGAAAAGCGAAAAGCTGGAGGAAAAGCCCCCGGGGCTAGTCGCTGGGGCAGAGGCTCTCTCAGCTTGTTGAGGCTTGAGGCTTGAGGCTTGCAGCTGCGGCGCTCGCCGCCGCCTACAGCAACGCCCCCAACTCACGCTCCAGCAGTGCCTCATCACCCAGGTTGAGGGCGATGAGGCGGCGCAGGTGGCTGATGGAGTCGAGATCGATGTGTTGGCATTCGAACCCCAATAGGCCTTCCTCGGCGTGGGCGAGGGTGACCTCCATGCGAATCTGGTTGGCGCCGGCCAGCTCGATGAGGGCGATAAAGGGCGCGCGCGAGCGCTGCGCATCCCACTCATCGGGTTCCAGCAGCAATAGGCCCCGCAGAGAAACATCCACCAGTTGCACGGTAATGCACCAGTCATCCTGCTGCAGCAAGGTATGCCCGTCGAAGGGGACGCGGCTGAAGCGGCGGCGATCATCGTGCATGGTCGGCTCCTGTCACTGGGACGGCTATTCGAAAGCGCGGATCAAGTCCACATGCGACCTGGCGGCCAGGCAGGCCGCGGACGTGTTGTGTTGGCCTGCTTGAGCTCGTCCGGAGGGCGTGCGGAATTGATTTGTGCTTTCCTTACTATAGCTGCTTTTTCAGACCACACCCTGTGCCAGCATGGCGTCGGCCACTTTGACGAAACCGGCAATATTGGCGCCGCGAACGTAATCGATATGGCCGTCCTCGTCCTTGCCGTAGTGCTCGCACGCGGCATGGATCGACTGCATGATGCCGTGCAGCTTCTCGTCTACCTCGCCCGCACTCCAATGCAGGCGCATGGCGTTCTGGCTCATCTCCAGGCCGCTGACCGCGACACCGCCCGCATTGGCTGCCTTGCCCGGCGCAAACAGCACGCGGTGTTCCTGCAGCAGGTCAACGGCTTCCAGTGTGCTGGGCATGTTGGCCCCTTCGGCCACGGCAATGCAGCCGTTGTCGATCAGGCTGCGCGCGTCGTCGGCGTCCAGCTCGTTCTGGGTGGCGCAGGGTAGCGCGATGTCGCAGGGCAGGTGCCAGGGGCGCTGGCCAGCGATAAACTCGCAGCGGTCACCGTGCAGGGCGTCGAGGCGGCCACGCTGCTCGTTCTTCAGAGTCATCAGCGCATCCCATTGCTCCAGCGTCATGCCGTCCGGGTAGTACAGGGTGCCGCCGGAGTCGGACACGGAGATGACCCTGCCGCCGAGTTCCAGCACTTTCTGCGCTGCGTACTGGGCGACATTGCCCGAGCCGGAAATCGCCACACGCTTGCCTTCTATCTGCTGGTCGCGTTGCTTGAGCATTTGCTCGGCAAAATAGACGCAGCCATAGCCGGTGGCTTCCGGGCGGATCAGGCTACCGCCGTAGGCAATGCCTTTGCCGGTCAGCACAGAGGTAAATTCGTTGCGCAGGCGCTTGTATTGGCCATACAGGTAGCCAATTTCACGGGCGCCAACACCGATATCGCCGGCGGGGATATCCAGGTCTGCACCAATATGGCGCGACAATTCGGTCATGAAGGCCTGGCAAAAACGCATGATCTCGCCGTCGCTTTTGCCCTTGGGGTCAAAGTCCGAGCCGCCCTTGCCACCGCCCAGCGGCAGGCTGGTCAGCGCATTCTTGAATACCTGTTCAAAGGCGAGGAACTTGAGGACCCCAAGGTTGACCGACGGGTGGAAGCGCAGGCCGCCCTTGTACGGGCCGATAGCGCTGTTCATCTGTACGCGATAGCCGCGGTTGACCCGGACCACGCCCTGGTCATCGACCCAGCAGACGCGAAACTGGATCACCCGCTCAGGCTCGATCAGGCGCTCGATGATACCGGCACGCAGGTACTTGGGGTTGGCTTCCAGGAAGGGCCACAGGGTGCTCAGCACCTCTTCGGCCGCTTGATGGAATTCTGGCTGGTAGGGATCGCGGAGCTTCAGTTCGGTCAGGCAGGCAGCCAGGGTCGGAGTCATGTCTGGGGTCACTTTTTTATACGTTCAGGGCGGAAAAGTGTAAACCTACCAGAGCACTGCGTGCACAGGAATGGTGCGCGCGGAAAATTATGTTGTGTAATTGTGTTTGTTTTTGGTGCGCCATGTCAGCGGCTCAGGCGAGCCGCTGACACTCAGCAGTCTCAGGCCAGCTTTTTGTAACGCACGCGGTGCGGCTGCGCGGCTGCATCACCCAGGCGCTTCTTGCGGTCCGCCTCGTACTCGGTGTAGTTGCCTTCGAAGAAGGTTACCTGCGAGTCGTCCTCGTACGCGAGGATGTGGGTGGCGATACGGTCGAGGAACCAGCGATCGTGCGAGATCACGATGGCTGCGCCCGGGAAGTCCAGCAGGGCTTCTTCCAGTGCGCGCAGGGTTTCAACGTCCAAGTCGTTGGACGGTTCGTCGAGCAGCAGTACGTTAGCGCCTTGCTTGAGGGTCAGGGCCAGGTGCAGACGGCCGCGCTCACCACCGGACAGGTCCTTGACGAACTTCTGCTGGTCGGAGCCCTTGAAGTTGAAGCGGCCCACGTAGCCACGTGATGGCATCTCGTAGTTGCCGACCTTGATCTGGTCGAAGCCGTCGGATACCTGCTCCCACACGGTCTTGTTGCCGTCCAGGTTGTCGCGGCTCTGGTCGACGCTGGCGATCTGCACGGTTTCACCAATGTCGATGGTGCCGCTGTCGGGTTGCTCTTTGCCGGTGATCATGCGGAACAGGGTCGATTTACCGGCGCCGTTACCACCGATCACGCCGACAATCGCACCCTTGGGTACGGCGAATGACAGGTTGTCGATCAGTACGCGATCGCCAAAGCCCTTGGTCACGCCATTGAACTCGATGACCTTGTCACCCAGACGCGGGCCGGCGGGAATGTAGATTTCGTTGGTCTCGCTGCGCTTCTGGAATTCCTGCGATTGCAGTTCTTCAAAGCGTTGCAGACGGGCCTTGGACTTGGCCTGACGGCCCTTGGCACCCTGGCGTACCCACTCCAGCTCGGCCTTCATGGCCTTGGCGTGGGAGGCTTCCTGCTTGGCTTCGGAGGCCAGACGAGCGGCCTTGGATTCCAGCCACTGGGAGTAGTTGCCTTCGAACGGGATGCCCTGGCCGCGATCCAGCTCGAGAATCCAGCCGGCGACGTTGTCGAGGAAGTAACGGTCGTGGGTAATGGCCACCACGGTGCCGGGGAAGTCGTGCAGGAACTGCTCCAGCCAGGCGACGGAGTCGGCGTCCAGGTGGTTGGTCGGTTCGTCCAGCAGCAGCATGTCGGGGGCCGACAGCAGCAGGCGGCACAGGGCTACACGGCGCTTTTCACCACCGGACAGATGTTCGATCTTGGCATCCCAGGCCGGCAGGCGCAGGGCGTCGGCGGCCACTTCCAGCTGGCGCTCCAGGTTGTGACCGTCGGCGGCTTGCAAAATGGCTTCCAGCTTGCCCTGCTCGGCGGCCAGTGCATCGAAATCAGCATCGGGCTCGGCATAGGCGGCATAGACTTCGTCCAAGCGGGCCTGGGCGTTCTTGATCTCGCTGACGGCTTCTTCAACAATGTCGCGCACGGTCTTGCTGTCGTCCAGCTGCGGCTCCTGCGGCAGGTAACCGACCTTGATGCCGGGCATGGGGCGAGCTTCGCCCTCGATTTCGGTGTCGACACCGGCCATGATGCGCAGCAGGGTGGATTTACCTGCGCCGTTGAGGCCTAGTACGCCGATCTTGGCGCCCGGGAAGAAGGACAATGAAATGTCCTTGAGAATCTGACGCTTCGGGGGGACGACTTTCCCGACCCGGTGCATGCTATAAACGTATTGAGCCATGGTGGCAGAACCTGTTGAATGGGAATGTGCGAAAGGCTTCGCCGGGGCTGGCGAAATGTGGTGGCAAGGCTAGCCTAACTGGCGTTTCAGGGCAAACCCTGAACCCCGCTCAGAGCCTGTCTGCAACGTGCAGCAGGCTGATCGATTGCGACCGGAAAAGTGACTACCTTGGATAACAACAAAAAAAACAGGTTGCCGCCTGCACGGGTAAAGGGCTCTGACGCTGTCATGCCTACCCACCTCGGCGTGGTGATGTTTGCGGTGGCGGCGCTGCTGCTGATGGCGCTGCTGGCCTGGCAGACGCGCACGGACTACCAGGGGCTGCAGCGTCAGCACCAGGTGCTGGTCGAGGAGTCGGTCTGGCTGATTGCCGATCAACTGGCGCTGAACCTGGCGACCAGCTCCAATGCCCTGATCTTTCTCCTTGATGCCCTTGATTCGCGCTCGGCCGATACGCGCCTGCAGGCGGTGCAGCAACTGCTGCCTGGCGTACACGGTGTTCATCTGGTGCATCCGGACCGGCTGCCTCGCGATGTTCGCGAGCCGTGGGTGCAAACCGCCCGCCGCTTGCAGTTGGGTGGCGAGACCTTTGGACTTGACTCCAGCGCCGAGCGTAATCGTCTGTTCTGGACGCTGGCCAGTCAGGAGCCGGGGCGCTTCTGGATCTTGAGCATGGACGAGCGTGTGCTCTCCTCACTGGTGGCCTCGCGTACCGGTCAGGGGTACATCTGGCTGCTCGAAGACACCGGACGAGCCCGGGTGCTGGTGCGCCAGCAACAGGAACGCGCGTCCTATCTGGGTAACACGGCCGTGACCGCTCAGGAGCGCTCGCAGGTGGCCTTCAGCGCGCCGGTCAGTGGCACCTTGTGGCAGGTGCGCGGTCTGGTCGAGCCGGATTATTACGCCCACCTGATGGCGCCCGTGTTGCTGGGCAAGGTCGGGCTGCTGTCGATTTGCCTGCTGGTGCTGATGAGTGCCTTGTGGTTGTTGGGGCGGCAGTCGCGTACCACCCGTCAGCTGCAGGAGCGCCAGGATCAATCGCTGCGCAGCATGCTCGATACCGAGCGGCGTTATCAGGATGTCTTTCAGAATGTGGATATGGCCCTGTGCGTGATCGACCTGGTCGCGCTCAAACAGATGCTGCTGCGCGAGGGCATATTCAATGTCGAACAACTGGATGCCTGGTTGGAAGCCAACCCGCAACGCCATGGGCAGCTGTTGGACGAGGTCCGGGTGGTGGAAGCCAACCAGGTCGCTTTGGATCTGCTGCACTTGCCGAGCATTGATGCGTTGCAGACGCTGCTGCGCGGCCAGAGTCGGTTGCGGCCCGGTGGAGCGCGCTATCAACTGGTGCTGGCGTTGGTCAACGGCGATGAACGCTTCGACGTGGAAACCCCGTTGCGCGCCCCCGACGGCAGTACTGCCTATGTCTGGATGGTCATGCGGCTGCCAGCTGATGTCGATTGCCTGCACGCCGTTACCCTCAGCATTACCGACCTCAGCCAGCGGCGCTCGGCCGAGCTGGTGCTGCGCCAAAGCCGCGAGTTCTGGGCGGGGGTGGTGCGTGCCTTGCCAGACCTTATCTATATTCGTGACACCAAATGGATGGGCACCGGCGACTTTGTCTTCAGCAACCGTACGCTGGCCAGCATGCTGGGCTACAGCAGCGAAGAAGAAGCAAAAATGGGGGCTGACTACCGCAATCTGCTGCTGCATCCGGATGACCGGGAATACATGGCTTTCAATCGTCGCCTGCAGCAGGTGATGGGTGATAGCCAGATGCTGGAGTGGAAGGTGCGCTGGCGCCACCGGGATCTTGGCTGGCGTTGGTTCAGTATCAGCTCCAAGGTGTTCAAGCGCGCGCCTGACGGCCGCGTGCAGCAGGTCATCGGTTTTGTCCGGGATATTCATCAGCAGACGTTGGCCAGTGAGGTCATTCAGCGCTCCGAAGCCCGTTACCGCCTGCTGACGGAAAATATTGCCGATATCGTCTGGTCCACCGACAGCGACTTCAAGCCAGACTATATCAGTCCGTCAGTGAAGCGCCTGCTGGGCTACAGCCCTGCCTTTATGCTCAGTCCGGCGTCCCGCGAGGTGCTGGCCGATGAGCGCTTTGACAACTTCATGGCGTCCATTCGGGCCGAGCTGCGCGAGCAGGTACACGCGCCGGAGCGTATCCAGGTCCTGCGGCGTCAGGGCTATCACCGCCAGATCACCTTTGATTGCATCAAGGCGGACGGCCTGAAGTGCCCGCTGGAGGTGCGTGTGTCGCTGATGTGGAGCGCGCAGGGCCGCTTTTTGGGCTTGCTTGGCCTGGCGCGGGACATCAGCGAGCAGCGGCGTACCGAGAACCGCCTGCGCATGGCGGCAACGGTATTCGAGAACACCACCGGCGCTATCGTTGTGACGGACCCGGCGGGGTACATTGCGCAGGTCAATGAAAACTTTAGCCGAATCACCGGGTACTCGGCGGAACAGGTTATTGATCAGTTGCCTGCGATGCTGGTCGGTCAGCAGCATGAGTCGGCGTTTTACGCCGAGATTCTCCGTACCTTGTACAGCGAGGGTCGCTGGGAAGGGGAGCTCTGGCAGCAACGCAGCAACGGTGAGGGCTTTCCGACCTGGGCGGGTATCTCCGCGGTACATGACAACGACGGTGACCTGGTCAGCTATGTCTGCTTTTTTGTCGACATCAGCGAGCGCAAGGCAACCGAGGCGCGTATTGAAAGCCTGGCTTACTACGACGTGCTGACCGGGCTGGCCAACCGCACCCTGTTTCAGGACCGGCTGCAGGCCGCCTTGCAGCTGGCCGCGCGACGTGACGAGTGGGTGGCAGTGCTGTTTCTGGATCTGGACAGGTTCAAACCGATCAACGACAGTCTCGGCCATGCTGCCGGTGACCAGGTGCTGATCGACGTAGCTCATCGCCTGCGTGGCTGTGTGCGTGAAAGCGACACCGTCGCTCGCATGGGGGGCGATGAATTCACGCTGCTGCTGACCGGTCTGGCGGACCGCGAAGTGGCGCTCTCGGCTGCCATGCATGTGGGCGAAAAGGTCCTGCGAGCATTGGCGCCGGCCTTTGTCCTGCAGGGACGGGACTTCTTTGTCAGTGCCAGTATCGGCATTGCCTTCTATCCGCAAGACGGTGAGCAGAGCAGCATCCTGCTGAAGAATGCAGACACCGCGATGTACCATGCCAAGGCGTCCGGCAAGGACACCTTCCAATTCTACCAGAGCGACATGAACGCCCGCGCGCTGGAGCGGCTGGCGCTGGAAAACGACCTGCGCCGTGCCGTCCAGGAGCAGGCATTCGAGCTGGCGTATCAACCCCAGTTCAGTTGTGCCGATGGCCGGCTGACCGGCGCCGAGGCGTTGCTGCGCTGGCAGCATCC
Source organism: Pseudomonas abyssi (assembly GCF_003444685.1). NCBI lineage: Bacteria > Pseudomonadati > Pseudomonadota > Gammaproteobacteria > Pseudomonadales > Pseudomonadaceae > Pseudomonas > Pseudomonas abyssi. The sequence continues at coordinate 467,327 of NZ_LMAZ01000001.1, forward strand.
CCAGCGAGGCCGGGTGTCGCCGGCGGAGTTTGTACCCATCGCTGAGGAACTGGGGCTGATTGGTACGCTGGGCGAGTGGGTGTTGGAGGAAGCGGCCCGGCAGACGGCTGCCTGGCAGGCTGAAGGGCTGCACCTGCCGCGTCTGGCGGTCAACCTGTCGTCGATGCAGTTCGATGATGGTGAGCTGGCCAGTCAGATCGTCACCATTCTCGAGCGTCACGGGCTGGCACCGTCGTTACTGGAACTGGAACTGACCGAAAGTATCCTGCTGCGTAACATCGACGCCACCATGCAGACGCTGGAGGCGCTCAAGCGCAAGGGTATGCACATCGCGATCGACGACTTTGGTACCGGCTACTCGGCGCTCAACTATCTGCGCGACTTCCCGATCGACACCTTGAAGATTGACCGCGGCTTTATCCACAGCATGCATCCGGGCAGCCGGGATGCGCGGCTGGCCGAAGCGATTGTTGCCATGGGCCGCAGCCTGGATTTGCGGGTGTTGGCAGAGGGGGTAGAAACCGCTGAACAATTCGCGTTGATCGGCCAGTTTGGCTGTGATGAGGTACAGGGCTACCATCTGGGGCGGCCGGTAAGCCCAGACGAGTTTCGCCAGCGCTGGTTGCAGCAGGCCCGCTGACTGTCTACGCCGCCGGTTGAGCGTAATTTGTTGGCAGCTGAGCGCTTTTCAAGTGCCAGCAGGCGGGGCTTGCGTTAAAATGCCGCCTCTTTTTCATCCGAACGACCTAGCAGGGGGCCGTTACATGTTTAGCCGTTCCAACGATATTGCCACATTCGATGCTGATCTCTGGGCTGCCATGGAGCAGGAAGCCGTGCGTCAGGAAGAGCACATTGAACTGATTGCCTCGGAGAACTACACCAGCCCGGCAGTCATGCAGGCTCAGGGCTCGGTACTGACCAACAAGTACGCCGAGGGCTACCCGGGCAAGCGCTACTACGGTGGCTGCGAGCATGTTGATGTTGTGGAACAGCTGGCCATTGACCGTGCCAAGGAGCTGTTCGGCGCCGACTACGCCAACGTGCAGCCGCATGCCGGTTCGCAAGCCAATGCGGCCGTTTACCTGGCGCTGCTGCAGGCGGGTGACACCATTCTGGGCATGAGCCTGGCGCACGGTGGCCACCTGACCCACGGTGCTTCCGTGTCGTCCTCGGGCAAGCTTTATAACGCTGTGCAGTACGGCATCAACGACCAGGGCCTGATCGACTACGACGAAGTCGAGCGTCTGGCGGTCGAACACAAGCCGAAGATGATCGTTGCCGGTTTCAGTGCCTATTCTCAGGTGCTGGATTTTGCCCGTTTCCGCGCCATTGCTGACAAGGTAGGTGCTTACCTGTTCGTTGACATGGCCCACGTTGCTGGTCTGGTTGCCGCCGGTGTCTACCCGAACCCGGTGCCCTTTGCGGACGTCGTCACCACCACCACCCACAAGACCCTGCGTGGCCCGCGTGGTGGCCTGATCCTGGCGCGCGCCAATGAAGAGATCGAAAAGAAACTGAACTCCGCTGTGTTCCCGGGCGCCCAGGGTGGCCCGCTGGAGCACGTGATTGCGGCCAAGGCGATCTGCTTCAAGGAAGCACTGCAGCCCGAGTTCAAGACCTACCAGCAGCAGGTGGTCAAGAACGCACAGACCATGGCCAAGGTATTTGTCGAACGCGGCTTTGACGTGGTGTCCGGCGGCACTCAGAACCACCTGTTCCTGCTGTCGCTGATCAAGCAGGACATCACCGGTAAGGACGCCGACGCTGCTCTGGGTCGCGCCTACATCACCGTCAACAAGAACAGCGTGCCGAATGACCCGCGCTCTCCGTTCGTGACGTCCGGTCTGCGTATCGGCACCCCTGCGGTAACCACGCGCGGCTTTGTTGAGGCCGACTGCGAAGCGCTGGCGGGCTGGATCTGCGATATTCTCGACAACATGGGCGACGAGTCCGTGGTTGATCGCGTACGTGAGCAGGTCAAGGCCATCTGTGCTCGCCTGCCGGTTTACGGCGCCTGAACCTACACAGGCTCTAGTAAAAACCCACGATCAAGATCGTGGGTTTTTTTATGTCTCAAAATGGGGCATTTGGTTATATGCTGGCAAAACCGCCGTGCGCTGATGGATGCCGGTGTAACAACAAGAGACTGGCCATGAAGTGTCTGGCAATGATGTTTTTGCTTGCGCTGTGCTGGCTGCCGCACGCTTGGGCAGAACCGCACGCGCCCCTGCGTGTGGCTATGCTGCCGTACCCCGACTATGCCGAATACGATGCTGACCAGCGTGCCGACGGCCACGCGGTGCGCGTGATTCGGCGTTTGCTGGAGCGTGCCGGCTATGCCAGCGAGATTCGGCTGCTGCCTGTGGCCCGGGTTCGCCTCGGACTGATGTCCGGCGAGCTGGATCTGTGGCTGGGGCTGAACAACCAGGTGGACCTGGAGGCTTATACGCTGCAGAGTCACTCCAGCTTTGGCGCCTTGCCGATCAATCTTTACTACCGCCCTGATGAGGCGACGCCCAACTGGCCGGAGAGCTTGCGTGGACGCACGCTGATCCTGATCACCAACTACAGCTATAGTCTGCCTGTTTCGCGCACCTTACAGGACCCTCGGCTGGCGCTGCAGACGCGTTCCAGCAGCTCGCATACCGGCGCCATTCGCATGTTGCTGCGTGGGCGCGGAGATTATTTGCTGGATTACCGCGGTCAGGTGGCCGCCGCACTGAACACGCTGGGTATGCAGGCGCTGCCGCATGTCGCGGTTGATCAGCCGGCTATGCGTTTGTTTGTGTCGCGCCAGCGAGCCGATGCCCGGGTACTGCTGAATCGGCTGGATCAAGCCTTCGACGCGCTGGTCGATGAGGGGGTTGATATGGATGTGACGCGGCAATAGTCGACATATAGGCCTCGGTAAGCTTGCGCCTGATCGCGCGGCTTGGTTGAATGGCCGCCCCGTCCGGCCATCGATTGGTGTTACCCGGACAGGATGATTAACGGCAAGGGACGGTCTGCGATGCAAGACACTTTCAAGGTACGTTGCAAGGGCGAGCGGGACTCCGCTATTGACGAACAGCAGCTTCGCGACAATCTGCTGCGCCTGGGGTTTGGCAGCAAGCAACTCGACCGGCTGCTTAACGGCACGCCAGTCACGATCAAATCCGGCCTGTCGCAGGCCATGGCCGAGCGCTACCAGCAACGCCTGGCAGACGCCGGTCTGATTACCGAAGTGTTGCCTGTCGGTGCTACGTCATCAGCGCCGCCGGTACCACCGGCGCCGCCGACGTCGCCAATTCAGCAGCCAGCGTCCGGCATGCCGCAGCGGCGTATGGCGCCATTCCAGTTTACCGGCAATGGCAGCGAGTACTTTGGTATCTGGATCGTCAACATCTTGCTGATGGTGGTGACGCTGGGCTTTTACGCCCCCTGGGCCAAGGTGCGTAACCTGCAGTATTTCTATGGCCACACCGTGCTAGAGAAGCAGAGCTTTCAGTATCTGGCCGACCCCTGGGTGATCTTTCGCGGGCGGCTGGTGGCGGTGGCAGCGTTTATTGTCTGGTCAATTGCCTCCAACTTCTTCCCGATTGCGGCCATGGCGCTGCTGGTGATCTTTATCCCGCTGGTGCCCTGGATCATTACTCGTTCGCTCAAATTTCATGCGATCAACAGCGCCTACCGCAATATTCGCTTCGACTTTGTCGGCACCTACTGGCAGGCGGTCAAGGTGGTTTATCTGTGGCCGCTGGCGGGTCTCCTTACGCTGGGCCTGCTATTGCCGCTGGCCGTGCAGCGCTGGCACCAGTTTCTCACCGATAGCGCTCGTTATGGTCGCAGCGCCTTTGCGCTGAACCTGAGCGTGGGGCAGGTGTATCTGTTCTTTCTCAAGGTGCTGGGCGTGTTTGCCGGCCTGCTGCTTATCGGTGGTGTGCTGTCGCTGGTGTATCAGCCGCTCATGGCGGTCTTTGCGATGGCTGCCTATCTGGCCTTGTTTGGCTACTTTATGGCGGGGCTGACCAACCTGGTGATCGACAGCATCAAGCTGGAGGACCACGGCTTTGCCTCCAGTCTGGGCAAGCGTCGGATAGTCTGGATTTTCTTCACCAACTCCCTGCTGATTCTGCTGACCATGGGCTTCTTCACTCCCTGGGCGAAGGTGCGCATGGCGCGTTATCGCGCGTCCTGTTCCGAGATGGAAGTGGCTGGCGATCTGGATGGCTTTATCGCCGGTGAGGCGCAGCACGCCGGTGCCGTCGGCATGGAGCTGGGGGACGCCTTTGATGTCGGCTTCGGCTTTGGCTGATGGGCTTGTGACTGGCCGCTACTTCGACGGCCAGTCCAGTCAGGCGCGTGCTGCCGAGGCCCGTGTCGATGCGGGTCAGCTGGAATTGCGTCTGGAAAGCGGCGAGCGTCTGCAGTTTGCAGCTGATCAGGTGCGTCTTGGTATGCAGGTTGGCAGCGCTGGCTGCTATCTGCATCTGGCTGATGGCGCTGTGCTGGAGTCGACCGATGTGGCGGGCGTGCAGGCACTGGTCCGGGCGCTGCGCTCTTCAACCTCTGGTACGCTGTGGTTGCATCGGCTGGAGATCAGCCCTCGGCTGATTGTGCTGTCCTTGCTGGTGACGGTGGCGTTGATGGTGGGCGGTGTGGTCTGGGGTGTGCCTTGGGCATCGGATCGAATCGCCCACATGCTGCCTGAGTCGCTGGAGGAGCTGGCCGGCAGTGAAGCGCTGGATGCCATTGACCGTACCTGGGCTGATCCAAGCGAGCTGACCGAGGCTAGGCAGCAGGCGCTGCTAGCCCATATGCAACCGAGCCTGCAATGGCTTACCGAGCAGTATCCTGAGCGTACCCTGAAGGTGCATTTTCGTTCGGCACCGGCGTTGGGCGCCAATGCCTTTGCCTTGCCGGGCGGTCATCTGGTCTTCACCGACGAGATGGTGGAGCTGGCGCAGCACGATGATGAGCTGGTAGCAGTGCTGGCGCACGAAGCGGGCCACGCGGTCCACCGCCATGGCATGCGCAATCTGGTGCAGGGCTCATTGCTGGTGTTTGTCATGGCCTCGATGACCGGTGATATCTCGGCTGCTTCTGATCTGGTGGCGGGTGTGCCGGCCTTGATGGCAACCCTGGCCTATCGGCGCGGTATGGAAGAGGAAGCAGACGACTTTGCGCTGGATATGTTGCGTGCCCGGCAGATTCCGCCGACGCGCTTTGTCGATATCATGCAGCGGCTGGATCCGCCGGGTGAGGGCGATGACGAGGATTCAGTGGCTCGCTTCCTGTCGACCCACCCGCCGACGCCTGAGCGGATTGAGCGCTTTCAGGCGGCCCAGTAGGGTCTGCTGACGTTGTATCGGCAGACCCTGCACGGCGCGCCTCAGCGCAGTTTGAGGGTGCTCAGCGTGCGCTCACGTACCTGCTTCAGCAGTGCGCCATCGTTGACCAGCGACTGGCCGTAGGAGGGCACCAGCTCGCGCATGCGCGCTTGCCACTCGGGGCTGGCAATACGATCCTTGAAGCAACGTTCGAGCACATCGATCATGGCCTGCACTGCAGTCGAGGCGCCAGGGGAGGCGCCCAGCAGCGCAGCCAGGGTGCCGTCTTTGGCGGCGACAATCTCGGTACCAAATTCCAGTTTGCCGTGGCCCTTGGCGTCCTTCTTGATGATCTGTACGCGCATGCCGGCGTTCTGCAGCTTCCAGTTCTTCTCCTGAGCATCCGGGAAGAAGTTGCGCAGCGAGGCAACGCGATCCTTGTGCGACTGGAACGACTCGGCAATCAGATACTTGGTCAGATCCATGTTGTCGCGACCAACCGCCATCATTGGTGCCACGTTGTAGGGCTTGACCGAGGAAAACAGGTCAAACACCGACCCTTTCTTCAGGAACTTGGTGGTAAAGCCGGCAAATGGCCCGAACAGCAGTGCCGGTTTGCCATTGATGATGCGCGTATCCAGGTGTGGAACCGACATCGGCGGAGCGCCGACCGGTGCCTTGCCGTAAACCTTGGAGCTGTGGCGTTTGACCACGTCCTGGTCCTGGCAGACCAGCCATTGGCCGCTGACCGGAAAGCCGCCGTAGCCCTGGCTTTCGTCGATGTTGGATTTTTGCAGCAGCGGCAGGGAGCCGCCGCCGGCGCCGAGGAAGACGAACTTGGCGTTGATCTCCAGATCCTTGCCGGTTTTCTCGTCCTCGACCACCACGCGCCAATGGCCGCGCTTGCTTTTGCGTAGTGACTTGACCGAGTGACTGAGGCGCAGGTCGAAGCCGTCCTGCTGCTCCAGGTGGGCGATCATGCGGCGGGTGAGTGAACCAAAGTCGACGTCGGAGCCATGTTCGACGCGGGTGGCGGCGAAGGGCACATTGGTGTCGCGACTGGACATGATCAGCGGCATCCACTCGCGCAGCTGTTCGGGGGACTGGCTGAACTTCATTTCGGCAAACAGGTGGTGATTGCTCAGTAGTTCGTGACGCTTGCGCAGGAAGGCAACGTCCTTTTCACCCCAGACGAAGCTCTGGTGCGCGGTGGCATTGATGAAGTCCGAGGGGTTCTGGATGATGCCCTGTTCTACCAGGTAGCTCCAGAACTGCAGGGTTACTTCAAAGGACGCGTTGATTGCCAGCGCGCGCTCAATGGTGACATTGCCATTCTGGTCTTCGGGAGTGTAGTTCAGCTCGCAGTAGCCGGCGTGCCCGGTGCCTGCGTTGTTCCAGCCGTCGGTGCTTTCATGGGCCACGTGATCCAGACGTTCGACCAGGGTAATGGTCATGGCGGGATCCAGCTGTTTGAGCAACATTCCCAGGGTGGCGCTCATGACACCACCACCGACCAGCAATACATCCACGTTCGTTGCCGTCATTTACCTGTCGCCTCTTTGCTAAAAATCAAGGAGCCTGAGCTCTCCAGTGATCATACTGGCCAATGTCGGGGCGGCTAGCAAACGGGCTTGTCCTCGGCTGACGCTTTTGGCTGCGCCGAGAGCACGTCAAGCAATGTGTGCTGTCAGCTCCGAACGCCCGGGCATGTGTTATCAGTGTTGGCTGATGATGTTGCGGTTGGCACTTCGTGTGGAATTGCCGGCCAGGGCTCAATGGACGGACGGTGATCTGCCATTGGAGTAGTTCAGAGAAGGCGTATCATACCGGTTTCTCTGTTCGGGTGACAGGCGCTGCAGCCCTGCATTGGGCCAAAGCGGCAGGCGCAATGACCGACTTTGGTCGCAAATGCCGGTAACAGGACAGACTTTGTGTTTTTTTGCGCGCTGCAATTGGCGCCAGTTTTACCTTGAAAAAAGGGGATGTGGATGCGAGATGTGGTGATCGTTGGTGGTGGTGTGATGGGCTGTCTGACGGCGCTGGAGTTGTTGCAGGCGGGGTGTCGCGTAACCCTGCTGGAGCGCGGCGAGCTGGGACGTGAGGCGTCCTGGGCCGGCGGCGGTATCGTGTCGCCGCTCTACCCCTGGCGCTACAGCGCACCCATCAGTGCACTGGCGCGCTGGTCGCAGGACTATTACGGCGCCCTGGCGCGGCACCTGCTGGCGGACACCGGCATTGATCCTGAGGTGCAGCCCTGCGGGTTGCTGTGGCTGGACCTGGATGAACAGGATCAGGCCGTGCAGTGGGCAGCGCAGCAGGACCGGCCGTTGCAGCATGTCGATGAGCAGTTCATCTATCGCCAGGTGCCGCCGCTGGCGACGGGGTTGGCCGGTGCGCTATGGCAGGCTGATCTGGCGAACGTGCGTAATCCTCGGCTGATGAAAGCCCTGCGCGCGCGGCTGCTGCAGTTTGACGGTTTTGTGCTGCGTGAGCACTGCGCCGCACTAGGGCTGCAGCGTGATGCCGGGCGGATTACCGGTGTGCAGATCGCCGGCGGTGTGGTGAGCGGCGATGCCGTGGTGCTCTGTGCTGGCGCCTGGGGCGGGGACTGGCTGGCCGCTGAGGGGCTGACGCTGCCGGTTGAGCCGGTGAAGGGGCAGATGCTGCTGTACCGCATGGAGCCCGGCTGGTTGCCGTCGATGGTGATGGCCGAGGGGCGCTATGCCATTCCCCGGCGTGATGGACACATTCTGATCGGCAGTACGCTGGAGCATGCGGGCTACGATAAAACCACCACCGAACAGGCGCTGACCTCCCTGCGCCAGAGCGCCGAAGCGCTGTTGCCTGCGCTGGCGCAGCAAACGCCTGTCGCCCAGTGGGCGGGCCTGCGACCGGGCTCGCCCGACGGCGTACCCTATATCGGGCCGCTCGCTGCGCGGCCGGGGCTATGGCTGAACCTGGGACACTATCGTAATGGTCTGGTGCTGGCGCCGGCGTCGTGCCGCCTGCTGGCTGATCTGCTGCTGGAGCGTGCGCCGGCCATCGATCCGGCGCCCTATCTGCCGGATGCGCGACTTTGCCACGGTTGATTCAGTCGTCGAGCCCGAGCTTTTTCAGGCGATAACGCAGCGAGCGGAAGGTCAGGCCCAGCCGCTTCGCTGCGGCGGTCTTGTTCCAGCGGGTTTCTTCCAGTGCCTGGGTGATCGCCTGGCGTTCGATGTTATCCAGATAGTCTTCCAGGTGATCAATCTGGCTGAGGTCCGGGCTATCGTCGCCCTGGCTCGCAGTGCAGGGGCTAAGGTAAAGATCACCGGCATCAATCTGCTGCTCGTCGCACAGGGTAAAGGCACGTTCCAGCGCGTTCTCCAGTTCGCGCACGTTACCCGGGAAGCGATAGCTCTGCAGGCGCTCCATGGCGCTGTCGGTCAGGCGTGGTGCGGGCGTACCGTTGCGCTGGGCAAGACGCGCAAGAATATGCCGGATCAGCAGTGGCAGGTCTTCGCGCCGCTCGCGTAGCGGTGGCACCTGCAGCTCGATCACGTTGATACGATAAAACAGATCCTGGCGAAAATGCCCCTGCGCCACTTCGGCGGCCAGATCCTTGTGCGTGGCGCACAGCAGGCGGACATCGATCGGTTCCTCGCGTTGGCTGCCCAGTGGCCGCACCGCTTTTTCCTGGATGGCGCGCAGCAGCTTGACCTGCATGGCCATCGGCAGGTCCGCCACCTCATCCAGAAACAGGGTGCCGTGATTGGCGGCCTGAAACAGGCCGGGCTTGTCGGCGACCGCGCCGGTGAAGCTGCCCTTGCGGTGGCCGAAAAACTCGCTTTCCATCAGCTCGGATGGGATGGCACCGCAGTTGACCGGCACAAAGGGCTGGTCTGCGCGCGGACTCAGTGCATGGATGCGCCGCGCGACCAGTTCCTTGCCGCTCCCTGACTCACCGCTGATATACAGCGGCGCCTGGCTGCGCGCCAGCTTGCCGATCTGCCTGCGCAGGCGCTCGATAGGCGGGGAGATACCCAGCAGCGGGTCGTCATCGCTGGCGGGGCCGTTGTCCGGCTTTGGCTGGTTGAGCCTGAGCGCAGTGGCGACCAGCTCGCGCAGTCTGGTCAGGTCGACCGGCTTGGTTAGAAAATCGAAGGCGCCGGCCTTGAGGGCATTGATGGCGGTGTCCAGGCTGCCGAAGGCGGTAATCATGGCCACGGGGGTGGCTGGGCAGTGCTGCTGAATATGCCGCACGATGGCCATGCCGTCGCCGTCAGGCAGGCGCATGTCGGTCAGGCACAGGGCAAACGTCTCGCCCTCGAGCAGTGCGAGCGCCTGTTCCAGCGTGCTGGCGCGGCGGGTCAACAGGTCCATGCGCCCCAGCGTCATCTCCAGCAGTTCGAGAATGTCCGGTTCATCGTCAATGATCAGCACCGTGGGTCGAGTCATGGGCTGCGCCTGTCTCCTGTCTGTCCGTGGACGCCCATCATACCAGTCGTTTGGGGTGCGCGAAGGTGATGCGCATGCAGCAGCCATGTGGTTCCACACTGTCGCACTCCAGGCGAGCCTGGTTGCTTTCGCACAGTTCTCGGGAGATATACAGGCCAAGGCCGGTACCGCTGTTCTCGGTTGTGTAGAAGGGCTCGAAGATGTGTCCGACATGCTCACTGGCAACGCCGGGGCCGTGATCGATGACCTCCAGTGTGGGCAGCTGCGTGTCAGCGTGCAGGTACAGGCGCAGGTAAATGGTCCGGGGCGTGCCGGGTTCGCCGCTGTAGCGCAGGGCGTTATGGCACAGGTTGTTGACCACTTGGGTCAGCTGATTGGGGTCGATACGGGTCAGAATGCCTTCTTTTTCGATCTCGCAATCGATGCTGTCCGTGGCCGGGTGTGCGGCGCGAAAGTCCTGCAGAAAGGCGGAGGTCCAGAGCGCCAGGTCCAGCAGTTGCGGCTCGCTGGGGCGGCGTCGGGACAGCTCTAGCACGGTCTCGATGACCCGGTTCATGCGCTGAGAGTGCTGCTGGATGATCTCGGTCAGGCGCAGGTCCTGACGCGACAACAGGTCGGACTCGTTGAGCAACTGGGCTGCGTGGCTGATGGCACCCAGCGGATTGCGGATTTCATGGGCGATGCTGGCGGTGAGGCGGCCAAGGGATGCCAGTTTCAGCTGCTGAGCTTGCTGCGCCACCTGGGTGTTGTCGTCCAGAAAGACCAGAATACTGCCCTTGCTGCTGTCGCCGAGCGGCTTGAAGTTGGCCATCAGCTCGGCCCCGCCGCTGTGGCTGTGGAAGGAGGTGCCGCGCACCGAGGGGTTGCGCTGCCATTGACGCAGCCGCTGCTCCAGCTCTGGTGCAATGCGTTCGAGTTTGGCGCCGGTGGGCAACTCGCGACCGAGCATCTGGGCACAGGCCTCGTTGCTGGTAACCACGCGCTGGTCGTCCGAGACCACCAGAATGCCGGTGCGCATGCGCTGGATGATCAGTTGGTTGAGCTGCTCCATGCTGGCCAGGCTGGCGGCCTGTTCGCGCGCGAGTATCTCGGACAGGTGCAGGCGGCGGCTGACTCGCTGTACGAACATGGCAACGGCGAAGTAGATGGCGCCGAGCACGCCGGCCTGCAGGTAGCTTTGGCCGATGTACGGATGGGTCAGGCTGAGGAAGAAGGTCAGGTAGATCAGCACCAGACTGGCCAGAGCCGGCAGCAACAGGCCAATTCGCCCGTGCAGCAGGACGTTGCCGATGGCGACCGGAATGATCAGCAGGTTGCCGAAGCCGCTGCCGATGCCGCCGGCCGCGTAAAAGATCACGCCCAGCAGGCCGATATCCAGTACCGCGAGGATGAACAGGTGCAGATCGCGTCGACCGCGATGCAGCGACAGTGCGATCAGTACGTTGATAAACAGATAGATCCAGCTGGCCTTGGCGTAGACGTCGGCGTCGCTCACCGACAGTACCCCTTCGCGCAGCGCCGAGCTGGTCAGCAGCGTCAGGCCGAAGCCCAGAATAACCCGATACAGGTTGTACAGACGCAGTATGCGTGGGCGCTGGGAATCTATGCGTTCAGTGCTGGCTGTGCTCATCCCGGTGTTCCGCGCAGCAGTACCAGTGGTCGTTGGCGCGCAGGGCGCTGTCCTGTGGCAGGTGTACATGGCACTGCGCACAGCGCACCATCAGCGGCGGCTCCTGCTGCGCTCGCGCGCTCTGCTGTTGGCGTTGAGTTGCCTGCTGTCGCTGCAGGCCGCGCCACAGGCGCAGGGCGAACCACACCAGCAGGGCAAGAAAGATGAGTTTGATTAGTCCCATGAAACAGGCTTGTGTCGAGAGTGGAGTCGGGCGTTACCTTTGCATGCGGCAACGCGTGTGCAATTGAGCAGCGGGCTCCAGTGTATCCCATGGCCCGCCCTCGCCAAAGCCATCTTGCGATTGCGGGTGCGCAGCGCTTGCCGGACAATAGGCCGCATCTTGAGTCAGGAGAAGCAACATGACGGCGACATTGCGCATCGTGATGGCCCAGCTGAACATGCGGGTGGGTGATATTCCGGGGAATCTGGCGCGCATTATCGAGGCTGCCCGGCACGCCCGCGACGAGCTGGGTGCCCGGGTCATCGTGTTTCCCGAGCTGTCGCTGTGTGGTTATCCACCGGAAGATCTGCTGCTGCGCTCCAGCATGCAGGCGCGCATCAGTCGTGCGTTGGATAGCCTGTGCGAAGAGGTTTCGGGCATTTACATGGTGGTTGGCTACCCCTGGCAGGAGGGTGATGTCTGCTACAACAAGGCCGCAGTGATTGCCGATGGGCGCATGCTGGCGTCCTACGCCAAGCAGCAACTACCCAACTACCGCGTGTTTGATGAAAAGCGTTACTTCACCGAGGGTGAGGAATGCTGTTTGCTGGAGATCGATGGCCTGCCCGTGGCTGTCACGGTCTGCGAGGATATCTGGCATCCGCAGCCAATGGCTCAGGCCAGGGACGCCGGTGCCCGGCTGATGCTCAACCTCAATGCCTCGCCGTTCCATATGGACAAGCAGCGTGAGCGCGAGGTCATGCTCGCCGGCCGCGCTGCGGAGGGCGGTATGCCCATCGTCTACGTGAACCAGGTGGGTGCCCAGGATGAGTTGGTGTTTGATGGCGGCTCGGTAGCGGTCACCGCCGACGGACAGATCGCCTGTCGGGTCGAAGCGTTTACCGAGGGGCTGTATCCGGTGGATGTGCACTTTGACCAGAACCAGGTAAGGCTGCGCCAAGGCGCCGTGGCCGCCATGCCGGAGGTGGAGGCCAGTGTTTATCAGGCGCTGGTGACCGGTGTCCGCGACTACGTCAACAAGAACGGCTTCAAGGGCGTGGTGCTGGGGCTGTCTGGCGGCATCGACTCGGCCTTGACTCTGGCAGTTGCTGTGGATGCGCTGGGCGCGGAGCGGGTAGAGGCGGTGATGATGCCCTACCACTACACCTCGGGCATGAGCCTGGAGGACGCCGAAGCCCAGGCGCGCACCATGCACGTACACTACCGGGTGCTGCCCATTGCCCCCATGGTTGAAGCATTTATGCAAACGCTGGAGCCGGTGTTTGAAGGGCTGCCGCGCGATACCACCGAGGAAAACCTGCAGGCACGCTGCCGAGGCACTTTGTTGATGGCGCTGTCCAACAAGACCGGCGCGCTGGTGTTGACCACCGGTAACAAGAGTGAGATGGCCGTGGGTTACGCCACACTCTACGGCGACATGGCTGGCGGCTTTGATGTGCTCAAGGATGTGCCCAAAACGCTGGTATTCCGGCTGGCCGAGTACCGCAATACGTTGGGCCCGGCGATCCCGCAGCGCGTCATTGATCGCCCGCCATCCGCCGAGCTGGCGCCCGACCAGAAAGACGAAGACTCGCTGCCGCCTTATCCGGTGCTGGACGAGATTCTGCGTCTGTATATCGAGCATGACCTGTCCGCCAGCGCCATTGTCGCTGCCGGTTTTGATGAAGATGTGGTCAAACGCGTAGTGCGGCTGGTCGATCTGAACGAATACAAGCGCAGGCAGGCCGCCGTGGGCGCGCGCATAACCCAGCGCGGCTTCGGTCGCGATCGTCGCTATCCGATCACTTCGGGGTGGGGGATGGAGGATTAGCCGGCCAGCCGGCCGTTGGCCGGCAGCTACAAGCCACAAGCCACAAGCCGCAAGCTAAAAACCAAGAGCTACACCGCACTGCTTTTACTTGCCGCTTGAGGCTTGCAGCTGCCCCACAAAAAAAGCCCGCCAAGGCAAACGCCGTGGCGGGCTTTTTTGTGGGGTGTAGCTTAGTCGATCAGGCCGAAGGTGATCTTGTTCCAGAAGGTGCGGCCGGCTTCCTGGCCACCGACGCGAATTTCGCGGGGCAGGGCGTCAACGGCGTCTTGGTATTGGCGTTCCATCTCGCGCTCCATCTGGGTTTTGGCCATGCGGGGCGGCGGAGCAGTCACGGCGTCGATCACCCCAACCGAGGTCGCCTCCAGCCAGTCCAGATCGGCTTCGGCCGGCTCGACGTGGTGCTTGAACTTGCCGTCGACCAGGGCGGGATGCTCGGGGTAATTGAGCTGCAGGGTCTGCAATGCGCTGTCGGCCAGGTCATACATGGCCAGGCGGTCGTAGCCTGCCACCATCAGCGCCAGGCCATCGCCCACGGCCGGTGTCTGCTGGAAATTCTCGACAATGTAGCGACCGCGGTTGGCGGCGGCCAGATAGGCGCCACGCTTGAGGTAGTAGTGGCCAACGTTGACGTCATAGGCCGCCAGCAGGTTGCGCAGATAGACCATGCGCGCACGGGCGTCCGGGGCGTATTGGCTGTTGGGGTAGCGATTGATCAGCTGAGCGAAGTCGTTGAACGAGTCGCGCGCAGCACCCGGGTCGCGACGGGTCATGTCCAGCGGCAGGAAGCGTTCGATAATCCCGCGGTCACGGTTGAATGACGCCAGGCCGCGGATGTAGTAGGCGTAGTCGACGTTCGGGTGAGTCGGATGCAGACGGATGAAGCGGTCAGCCGATGCGGTGGCGGCTTCGGCCTCGACGTTCTGATAGTAGGCGTAAATCAGTTCGAGCTGAGCCTGGTCGGCGTAGCGGCCGAAGGGATAGCGAGCTTCCAGCGCGCGCAGGGTCTCGATGGCGGCGCCGTAGTTTTTGGCGTCCAGGTCTACCTGTGCCTTGCGGTACAGCTCAGACTCGCTGAGCGACTCGTCAATGACTGGGGCGTTAGAGGAGCACGCGGCCAGCAGTGCCAGTGCGCCGACCAGCAGCAGATGTTTCAGCGACATATCATGACATCCGAATGGGCGGGTCGCGCTGTTTCCAGTGCGGCCGTCCTGTTATAGTTTGGGGCTTCTACAGCCTCGTCCGGACTCTCCGGACAGGCCGTATTTAACCACAGCGCCCGGTTGAATCCAAAAAGCGATTGCGGCCATTGCCAGCGCCTTCTGTCCCCAGCGAGTTCCCTCATGTCAGATCGTATTCGTTTGTCCGCACAGGTCAGCCCGGAGTCGGGTGGTCAACGCCTTGACCAGGTCGCGGCGCAATTGTTCCCGGACTTTTCGCGCTCACGCCTGCAGGGCTGGATCAAGGACGGCAGCCTGCTGGTTGATGGTGAACGCAAGCGTACTCGCGATAGCGTTTACGGTGGCGAGGAGCTGACCCTGGATGCCGAGCGGGAAGTGCAGGGCGAGTGGCAGCCCGAGGCGATCGAGCTGGACATTTTGTATGAAGACAGCGCCCTGCTGGTGATCAACAAGCCGGCGGGTCTGGTGGTGCACCCGGCGGCGGGACACCAGGACGGTACGCTGCTTAATGCACTGCTGCACCATTGCCCGGAGCTGGCCAAGGTCCCGCGTGCGGGCATCGTGCACCGCCTGGATAAAGACACTACCGGCCTGATGGTGGTCGCCAAGACCATCGAGTCGCAGACCGATCTGGTGGCCCAGCTGCAGGCGCGCACGGTCAGTCGCGAGTATGAGTGCGTGGTGACCGGTGTGATGACGGCTGGGGGCAAGGTGGATCAGCCGATTGCTCGGCACGGCACCCAGCGCCAGAAGATGGCGGTGGTCGCCGGCGGCAAGCAGGCGATCAGTCACTACCGCGTGATCAACCGCTTCCGCGCCCATACCCACGTCAAGGTCAAGCTGGAAACCGGGCGCACGCACCAGATTCGCGTGCATATGAGCTATATCCACTTTCCGCTGGTCGGCGATCCGGTGTACGGCGGGCGTCTGCGCATCCCGCCGGGTGCCAGCCCTGAACTGATCAAGGAGCTGCGCGAGTTTCCGCGTCAGGCGCTGCACGCTCGCCGTCTTGAGCTGGAGCATCCCGACGATGGCCGTCACATGAGCTGGCAGGTGCCGCTACCTGCGGACATGCAGTATCTGCTGGCGCTGCTGCGCGAGGATGGTGAGATCGGCGAATGAGCATGCTGTGGATGAGCGCCGAGTGGCCTGCGCCAGCGCACGTGCGCACCTGTATCACCACGCGCCGTGGCGGCTGCAGCCAGGGCGTGTGGAAAGGATTCAACCTGGGTGACCATGTGGGCGATGTCCCCGCCCATGTTGCTGCCAACCGCGCCGAGCTGGAGCGGGTGCTGGGGTGTCAGCCCGCCTGGTTGACCCAGGTGCATGGCACTGAGGTATGCAAGGCCGACCCGACGCAGGTGCTTGAGGCAGACGCCAGTTGGACCGACCAGCCGGGTATCGCTTGCACCATCATGACCGCCGATTGTTTGCCGGTGCTGTTCACTGATCGCGAGGGCAGTCGCGTCGCGGCTGCTCATGCGGGCTGGCGCGGACTGCTCGACGGTGTGCTGGAGCAGACCGTGCGCCGGCTCGGTGGCTCGGCCAGTGAGCTGCTGGTATGGCTTGGGCCCGCCATCGGTCCTGCTGCCTTTGAGGTAGGGCCAGAGGTGCGTGACGCCTTCATCAAGGCCGATGCCCGGGCCGCGAGCGCCTTTGCTCCGGCCGAGCGCGAAGGGCACTGGTTTGCCGATCTGTATCAACTTGCCCGTCAGCGTCTGGCTGATGTCGGTGTCCGCCAGGTATATGGCGGTGAAGAGTGCACCTGGTCCGATGCGGCGCGGTTCTTTTCCTACCGCCGCGATGGCCAGACCGGACGCTTCGCCTCCCTTATCTGGCTGGAGTCGCCAGTCGCCGGCTAAAAGGCGACAAAAAATTGACCCTAATCATCATGGGGTCACTTGAAAGCGCAATAATCGACCTCATAACTGTGTCATCGTAGATGAATACGCCCGCTTCGAACTGTTCGGTCGGGCTTCAGATTAGAGGACTTTTACTCATGCGCATTGACCGTATGACCAGCAAGCTCCAAGTCGCCCTGTCCGACGCCCAGTCTATGGCGGTCGGCCGCGATCACGCTCAGATTGACCCACTGCACCTGTTGCTGGCGCTGATTGAGCAGCAGCACGGCTCGGTCAAGCCGCTGCTGATGCAGGTGGGCTTTGACATTGCCGCCCTGCGCGCCTCCTTGGGCGAGGCGCTGGAGCGCTTGCCCACTGTCAGCAACCCGACCGGCGACGTCAGCCTGTCGCAGGAGCTGGCGCGCCTGCTGAATCAGGCCGACCGCCTGGCACAGAAGCAGGGCGACCAGTTTATTTCCAGTGAGCTGGTGCTGCTCGCGGCGATGGATGACAACACCACCGCCGGCAAGCTGCTGCTGGGGCAGGGCGTGTCCAAAAAAGCGCTGGAAAACGCCATCAACAACCTGCGCGGCGGTGAGTCGGTCAACGACCCGAACGCCGAGGAATCCCGTCAGGCGCTGGACAAGTACACCGTGGATCTGACCAAGCGCGCCGAAGAGGGCAAGCTGGATCCGGTGATCGGCCGTGACGATGAAATTCGCCGCACCGTACAGGTGCTGCAGCGTCGTACCAAGAACAACCCGGTGTTGATCGGTGAGCCCGGCGTCGGCAAGACCGCCATCGTTGAAGGTCTGGCCCAGCGCATCGTCAACGGTGAAGTGCCGGATGGCCTGAAAGACAAGCGCCTGCTGTCACTGGATATGGGGTCGCTGATTGCCGGTGCCAAGTTCCGTGGCGAGTTTGAAGAGCGCCTGAAGGCGGTGCTGAACGAACTGTCCAAGCAGGAAGGCCGCGTCATTCTGTTTATCGACGAGCTGCATACCATGGTTGGCGCCGGCAAGGCCGAAGGCTCCATGGATGCGGGTAACATGCTCAAGCCGGCGTTGGCGCGCGGTGAGCTGCACTGCGTCGGCGCAACCACGCTGGACGAATACCGTCAGTACATTGAAAAGGATGCCGCGCTGGAGCGCCGCTTCCAGAAGGTGCTGGTCGACGAGCCCTCTGAAGAAGATACCATCGCCATTCTGCGTGGGCTGAAAGAGCGCTACGAGGTGCACCACAAGATCACCATTACCGACGGCGCGATTATTGCTGCCGCCAAGCTGTCGCATCGCTACATCACCGACCGTCAGTTGCCGGATAAGGCGATTGACCTGATCGACGAGGCGGCCAGCCGTATCCGCATGGAGATCGATTCCAAGCCTGAGGCGCTGGATCGCCTGGAGCGTCGCCTGATTCAGCTCAAGGTGGAGCGTGAAGCACTGAAAAAAGAAGACGACGACGCGGCGCTCAAGCGGCTGGAGAAATTGAAGGAAGAAATTGCCCGGGTTGAGCGCGAATACGCCGATCTGGAGGAAATCTGGAAGGCGGAAAAGGCCGACGTGCAGGGCTCGGCGCAGATTCAGGAGAAGATCGAGCAGGCCAAGGCGGAGCTGGAGCAAGCCCGCCGCAAGGGTGACCTGAACCGCATGGCCGAGTTGCAGTATGGCGTTATTCCGGACCTGGAGCGCAGTCAGCAGATGGCCGAGCAGCACACCAAGCCGGAGAACCAGTTGTTGCGCAACAAGGTGACCGACGAGGAAATCGCCGAGGTGGTCTCCAAGTGGACCGGGATTCCTGTGTCCAAGATGCTCGAAGGTGAGCGCGACAAGCTGCTGCGTATGGAAGACGCGCTGCACAAGCGCGTGATCGGCCAGCATGAGGCCGTGGTAGCGGTCTCCAACGCGGTGCGTCGCTCCCGTGCGGGACTGGCGGACCCGAACCGCCCCAGTGGCTCGTTCATGTTTCTTGGTCCGACCGGTGTCGGTAAAACCGAATTGTGCAAGGCGCTGGCCGAGTTCCTGTTCGATACCGAAGAGGCCATGGTGCGGATCGACATGTCCGAGTTCATGGAGAAGCATTCGGTCGCTCGTCTGATCGGCGCGCCTCCGGGCTACGTTGGCTACGAGGAGGGTGGTTATCTGACCGAGGCGGTACGCCGTAAGCCGTATTCGGTGATCCTGATGGATGAGGTCGAAAAGGCGCATCCGGATGTGTTCAACGTGCTGCTGCAGGTGCTGGAAGACGGCCGTCTGACCGACAGCCAGGGCCGCACTGTTGACTTCCGCAACACCGTGGTGGTGATGACCTCCAACCTGGGCTCAGCGCAGATTCAGGAGCTGGTCGGCGATCGCGAAGCGCAGCATGCGGCGGTCATGGATGCTCTGACCCAGCACTTCCGTCCGGAGTTTATCAACCGGGTCGATGAGGTGGTGGTGTTCGAGCCACTCGGCAGGGACCAGATCGCCGGTATCGCCGAGATCCAGCTCAGCCGCCTGCGTCAGCGTCTGGCCGAGCGCGATCTGGATCTGCAGCTCAGTGACGAGGCGCTGGAGAAACTGGTCGCGGTCGGTTACGACCCGGTCTACGGTGCACGGCCGCTCAAGCGGGCACTGCAGCGCTGGATCGAAAACCCGCTGGCCCAGCGTATTCTGGCTGGTGACTTTGCCCCGGGCGTGACCATTCACGCGAAGGTCGAGAGCGACGAGTTTGTGTTTACGGCCTGATTGATATTGCGGCGATGAGAACCCCGCACGGGAAACCGTGCGGGGTTTTTTGTTGGTGTGCGGATGTCGGCAGGTTGGGGTGGAGGACGGGAGGGTTATCCCTCGCCGTAGGGCCACGACATGTCGTGGCCGGAACGCATGTCCCACGCCCGGCCACAGTTCGCTTCCCCGCGGACAAGCCTACGGCATTCTCCGCCCTGCGGTGTGCCGCTGATGTTGAGGTGATGTAGGGCGGAGAAGCGCGCAGCGTTCTCCGCCGGGGTGTTACAGCAACATCGTCCGAATATCCCCCAGCAACTCGCCCAGACGCCTGGTGAACTGCGCGGCCGCTGCGCCGTTGATGGCGCGGTGGTCGTAGGAGAGGGACAACGGCAGCATTAGCTGTGGCTGGAAGCTCGCACCATCCCAGACCGGCTGCATGGTCGCCTTGGAGACCCCAAGAATCGCCACTTCCGGGCTGTTGACGATCGGCGTGAAGTAGGTGCCGCCGATGTGGCCCAGGCTGGAGATGGTGAAGCAGGCCCCCTGCATGGCGTCGGCTCCGAGCTTCTTGTTGCGCGCCTTGTCGGCCAGTTCGGCCGCTTCCGCTGCCAGCTGCAGCAGGCTCTTCTTGTCGACATCACGGATCACCGGCACCAGCAGGCCGTCCGGGGTGTCGACGGCAAAGCCGATATGCACGTATTTCTTCTGGATCAGTTGCTTGCCGTTGCCGGCCAGCGCGACGTTGAAGTTCGGCTGCTCACGCAGCAGATGAGCACAGGCCTTGAGCAGGAAGGGCAGCACGGTCAGCTTGACGCCAGCCTTCTCGGCAGCCGCCTTCTGGTCCTTGCGGAAGGCTTCCAGCGCGCTGATGTCGGCCAGGTCGAACTGGGTGACATGCGGCACGTTGAGCCAGCTGCGGTGCAGGTTGCTGGCGCCGACCTGCTGCAGGCGGGTCATGTCGACGGTTTCGATATCGCCAAACCGCGAGAAGTCGACCTCCGGCACCGGCGGGATACCGCTGCCACCGGTGGCGCCGGCGGGCGCTGCCTTGCGTTGCTGCATGACGGCTTGCACGTGTTTCTGCACGTCTTCCTTGAGGATGCGATCACGCGGGCCGGTGGGCTTGACGTCGGTCAGGTCGATACCAAACTCGCGAGCCAGCATCCGTACCGCCGGACCGGCGTGTACCTCGGCGCCTTCGCGGCTGGGGCCACCGACGGGCGGCGGGCTGGCCGGCTCTTCGCTGGCCTTGCTGCTGGTTGCAGCGGGCGCCTCGCTTTTGGCTTCTGCGCTCGGAGCGGCCTGCGGCTGAGCATCCTGCTTGGCCGAGCTGTCGCCGCCCTTGACCTGCATGTGCATGATCACGTCGCCGGTCTTGACGTCCTGCTCCAGCTTGATGTCGATCGACTCGATCACGCCGGAGAAGGGTGCGGGCAGCTCCATGCTGGCTTTGTCCGACTCCAGCACCAGCAGCGACTGATCGGCTGCGACCTGATCGCCCTTGCTGACCAGAATTTCGATCACGCGTGCACTGTCGGTACCCAGATCCGGGACCTTGACGGCTTCGCTGCGGCTGCTGGCGCTGGCGGCAGGCTTGCTGTCTTCGGCTTTCGGCTCGGGCTTCTGCTCAGCCTTGGGCGCGGTTTCGGCAGGTTTTTCATTGCTGTCTGCCTGCTTGGGTTGTGCGTCGCCCTCGACTTCCAGTTCGATCAGCGGGTCGCCCTCTTTCAGGCTGTCGCCCAGCTTGAATTTGATCGACGTGACCTTGCCTGCCTTGGGCGAGGGGATTTCCATGCTGGCCTTGTCGGACTCGACAACAGCCAGCGATTGTTCAGCTTCGACCTGATCGCCTTCCTTGACCAGAATTTCAATGACCTCGCCTTCACCGCCGAGGTCGGGCACCTTGATGAGTTCACTCATGGGGTTCTCCTCAGCAGTCCAGCGGGTTGGTTTTGGCGGGGTCGATACCGAATGCCTTGAGTGCGTCGGTCAGCACCTTGGGCTTCAGCTTGCCTTGCTCCACCAACGCGCTGAGCGCGGTATAGGCAACCCAATGGCGGTCCACCTCGAAGAACTGACGCAGCTTGCGACGGCTGTCGCTGCGACCGAAGCCGTCGGTGCCCAGCACCTTGTATGGTGCAGGAACCCACTGGCGAATCTGGTCGGCGTACAGCTTCATGTAGTCGGTCGCGGCGATGACCGGACCCTGCCGCTTGTCCAGGCACTGCTCGACGAAGCTGGCCTTGGGCTTGCGGGTCGGGTGCAGGCGGTTGTCGCGCTCGACTGCCAGACCGTCGCGGCGCAGTTCGTTGAAGCTGGTAACGCTCCAGATGTCGGCGCTGACGCCAAAGTCTTCCTTGAGAATGGCGGCGGCTTCGCGCACTTCGCGCAAAATGGTGCCGGAACCCATTAGTTGCACGTGCAGCTCGCCCGGCTTGCCGGTGGAGTCCAGCAGATACATGCCGCGCATGATGCCGTCTTCCACGTCCTTACCTTTAGGCATGGCCGGTTGGGCGTAGGCTTCGTTCATGACGGTCAGGTAGTAGTAGACGTTCTCCTGCTCTTCCATCATGCGGCGTGAGCCTTCGCGGATGATCACCGCCAGCTCGTAGCCGTAGGTCGGGTCGTAGCTGCGGCAGTTCGGAATGGTTGACGCCAGCAGGTGGCTGTGACCGTCCTCGTGCTGCAGGCCTTCACCGTTCAGGGTGGTGCGGCCGGCGGTGCCGCCGATCAAGAAGCCCTTGGCGCGGCTGTCGCCGGCGGCCCAGGCCAGATCGCCGATACGCTGGAAGCCGAACATCGAATAGAAGATGTAGAACGGCAGCATCGGCTGGTTGTGCGTGCTGTAGGCCGTGCCGGCCGCAATCCAGCTGGACATGGCGCCAGCCTCGTTGATGCCTTCCTCGAGGATCTGGCCTTTCTTGTCCTCGCGGTAGAACATCACCTGGTCCTTGTCGACCGGCTCGTACAGCTGGCCGACTGAGGAGTAGATGCCGAGCTGGCGGAACATGCCTTCCATACCAAAGGTGCGGGCTTCGTCCGGCACGATCGGTACGATGCGCGGGCCGAGTTCCTTGTCCTTGACCATCTGCGACAGGATGCGCACGAAGGCCATGGTGGTGGAGATCTCGCGGTCGCCGGTACCGTCCAGAATGGCTTTCAGGGTGTCCAGCGGTGGCACCGGAACCCGGGCGCTCTCGACGCGGCGCTGGGGCATGTAACCTCCCAGTGCTTCGCGGCGCGCGTGCAGATATTTGTACTCGGCGCTGCCTTCTTCGGGTTTGTAGAAGGGCAGTTTCTCCAGCTCGTCATCGTTGACCGGAATGTCGAAGCGATCGCGGAATTTCTTCAGGCTGTCGATATCGACTTTCTTGGTGTTGTGCGCGGTGTTTTGGCCTTGGCCGGCGCCGGTGCCGTACCCTTTGATGGTCTTGGCCAGAATGACCGACGGCTGGCCTTGGTGATTGACCGCGTCGTGATAGGCCGCGTAGACCTTGTATGGGTCGTGGCCGCCTCGGTTGAGCTTCCAGATTTCCTCGTCGGAGAGATCCTTGACCATCTCCTGCAGCTCCGGACGGGTGCCGAAGAAGTGCTCGCGCACGAATGCACCGTCTTTGGCCTTGTAGTTCTGGTAGTCGCCGTCCACGGCTTCTTCCATGCGCTGTTGCAGCAGGCCGTTGTCGTCTTTGGCAAACAGCGGGTCCCACATGCGGCCCCAGATCACCTTGATGACGTTCCAGTCGGCACCGCGGAAGCTGCCTTCCAGCTCCTGAATGATCTTGCCGTTGCCGCGCACCGGGCCGTCGAGACGCTGCAGGTTGCAGTTGATCACGAAGATCAGGTTGTCCAGCTTCTCGCGACCGGCCAGCGAGATGGCGCCCAGGGTTTCCGGCTCGTCGGTTTCACCGTCGCCAACGAAACACCAGACCTTCTGCTTGCCCGGCTCGATAAAGCCGCGGTGCTCCAGGTACTTCATGAAGCGCGCCTGGTAGATGGCCTGAATCGGGCCCAGGCCCATGGAGACGGTCGGGAACTGCCAGAAGTCGGGCATCAGCCAGGGGTGCGGGTAGGACGACAGGCCCTTACCGTCGACCTCCTGGCGGAAGTTTTCCATCTGCTCTTCGCTGATGCGACCTTCGAGGAAGGCGCGGGCGTAGATGCCGGGCGAAGCGTGCCCCTGGAAGAACACCAGGTCACCGCCGTGCTCGTCGGTTGGTGCCTTGAAGAAGTAGTTGAAGCCGATGTCGTACAGGGTGGCGCTGGAGGCAAAAGTCGAAATGTGGCCACCCAGGTCCGGGTCCTGCTGGTTGGTACGCATGACCATGGCCAGCGCATTCCAGCGCACCATCGAGCGGATGCGGCGTTCCATGAACAGGTCGCCGGGCATGCGTGCTTCGTGGGTGACGGGGATGGTATTGCGATACGGCGTGGTGATGGCGTAGGGCAGCGGGGTGCCGGTGCGGCTGGCCAGTTCACTCAGGCGGGTCATCAGGTAGTGCGCGCGGTCTTCGCCTTCGTTGTCGAGTACGGACTCCAGCGCGTCGAGCCATTCCTGCGTTTCAAGCGGATCAATATCGTCTTGCTTCATTATGGTCTCCAGACCTTGTGGGCCTTGCAGATGCTGGAAGCTGCCATGTGCGTGCGGTCTGCAACGCGCCACAGCCTGCGCTTGCCAAACACCTGTGGGTGTTGTGACACATCGGGGTAAGATTGGTTCTGTAGTTTTACTACATAAAGGCATCTTAATCTAGTCCGTCCAAGGTCTAATATGTAGCAACACTACATTTAGACCGATCAGTCAGGGTTCTTGCTTTTCCCTTTCCGGTCAGCATGGCAAGCTGCGGTTTCGGTTCATGAACAGGATAGACCATGCCCTCCACACTGCCTCCGTTGCCCGCATTACTCGAAACGCTCCGTGATCACCATCTTGAGCAGTGGACTGCGGCGCTGGAGCAGGCCGCCTTGTCCATGCGGCGCGCCGAATTGGGCGAGCGTTTCGAGCAGGAGCTGGCGCTGGTGCTGGCTGCCAGCGACTACGTTGCCGAGCAGTTGCGCCGTGACCCGGAGCTGGCTTGGCGGCTGCTCGCCGATGAGCGGCTTTGGCGTCCGCTGGCTGACGGCGAGTTGCGCAGTCTGCTGCAGCAGGCATTGGGTGACGTGGCCACTGAGGAGCAGTTGGCGCAGGTGCTGCGTCGGTTCCGCCAATGGCAGCAGGTGCGGATCATTTGGCGCGACGTACTCAAGCTGGCGCCGTTGCAGGAAACCACCCGTGACCTGTCGGATATGGCAGACGCCTGCATCGATGAGGCCTATCAGTGGCTGTATGGCCAGTGCTGCAGCAGTCTCGGCGAGCCGCGCAGTCGGGACGGCGTGCCGCAGCATATGGTGGTGCTGGGTATGGGCAAGCTGGGTGCGGTGGAGTTGAATCTGTCCTCGGACATCGACCTGATCTTCGCCTATCCAGAGGCCGGTGAGACCGGGGGCGGGCGCCGCAGCCTGTCGAATCAGGAATTTTTCATTCGCCTCGGGCAAAAGCTGATCAAGGCGCTGGATGCGCCGACGGTCGATGGCTTTGTGTTTCGCGTTGACATGCGCCTGCGCCCTTACGGTGACAGCGGTGCACTGGTGTTCAGCTTTGATGCGCTGGAGCAGTACTACCAGAGCCAGGGGCGCGACTGGGAACGCTACGCCATGATCAAGGCGCGCGTGGTGGCCGGCGATCAGCAGGCGGGGGCCGAGCTGCTGGCGATGCTGCGGCCCTTCGTTTATCGCCGTTACCTGGATTTTGCTGCCATTGATGCGTTGCGCAATCTCAAGCAGATGATTCAGCGTGAGGTGCAGCGCAAGGGCCTGCAGGACAACGTCAAGCTGGGCTCAGGCGGGATTCGCGAGGTTGAGTTTATCGGCCAGGCCTTCCAGCTGATTCACGGCGGGCGTGACCGTAGCTTGCAGCAGCGCCCCATCCTGGGGGTGCTGCACACCTTGGGTGCGAACGGGTACTTGCCGGAGGCGGCGGTACAGGAGTTGGCACAGGCCTATTGCTTCTTGCGCGATACCGAACACGCGCTGCAGGCAGTGGATGACCGGCAAACGCAAATGCTGCCGATTGATGCCCAAGGGCAGGCGCGTATTGCCTGGATGCTTGGGTTTGCCGACTGGGATGCGTTCCGTGCTCGCCTGGATGCCGAGCGTACCTGTGTAGCTGGCCACTTTGCCGGCGTGATCGCCGACCCGGATGAAGATGAGGCGGACCTGCAGTCGCCCCAGGCGGACTGGGTGCCGCTGTGGGATGGCACGCTGGAGGCCGCGCAGGCGCTTGAACAGCTGGTTGCCGGCGGTTTTGCCGATCCGACGTCGGCCTGGCAGCGGCTGCAGGGGCTGCACGCGTCGCCGCGCCTGAAGGCCATGCAGCGGGCTGGTCGCGAACGACTGGATATCTTCATGCCGCGCCTGCTGGCGATGGCGGCGGAGCAGGACAATCCCGACCTGGCGCTGGAGCGCGTGCTGCCTCTGGTCGAGGCGGTAGCGCGGCGCTCGGCCTATCTGGTGCTGCTGACGGAAAATCCGGGTGCTTTGCGCGAGCTGCTGGTGCTCTGCGCCGCGAGCCCCTGGATTGCCGAACAGATCGCTCGCTACCCGGTGGTGCTGGATGAACTGCTCAATGCCGGGCGTCTGTACCGCCCGCCGGAGGCCAATGAGCTGGCTGATGAGCTACGTCAGCATCTGCTGCGCATTCCGGAGGATGATCTTGAGCAGCAAATGGAAACGCTGCGTTACTTCAAACGTGCCCATGTGCTGCGTATCGCCGCCTCCGAGATTGCGGGTACGCTACCGTTGATGAAGGTGAGTGATTATCTGACCTGGGTCGCTGAAGCGATTCTGCAGCAAGTGTTGCTGTTGGCCTGGCGCGAAATGGTCGCCCGCCACGGTCGACCGGCCCGGGCTGACGGCTCGCGCTGCGAGCTGGATTTCATTGTGGTGGGCTACGGCAAGGTGGGCGGCATCGAGCTGGGCCACGGTTCGGATCTGGATCTGGTGTTCATTCACGACGGTGATCCGCAGCGTGATACCGACGGCGACAAGCCGATCGAGGGCAGCAAGTTCTTCACGCGTCTGGGGCAGCGCATTATTCACATGCTTAACACGCAGACCGTTTCGGGCGCGCTGTACGAGGTTGATATGCGGCTGCGTCCCTCGGGCGACTCGGGCTTGCTGGTCAGTTCGCTGGCGTCCTTCTCGCGCTATCAACGTGAAGAGGCCTGGACCTGGGAGCATCAGGCACTGGTGCGCGCCCGGGCGCTGGTGGGGTGCGAGCAGCTGGCGGCGCGTTTTGATGCGTTGCGCGCCCAGGTACTGGGGCGGGAGCGCGATGAACAGGCGCTGGCCCGTGAGGTGTGTGATATGCGCCAGAAGATGCGCGACAACCTGGGCACGGCGGCGACGCGCGCCGGCAGCACCGAGCAGGCTTATACTGCTGCTCAGCTGTTTGATCTCAAGCAGGACCTAGGTGGTATCGTCGACATCGAATTTATGGTGCAATATGCGGTTCTGGCCTGGTCGTGCCGGTACCCCGAATTACTGCGCTTTACCGATAACATCAGGATTCTTGATGAGCTGCAAAACGCCGGTTTGATCGCCGGTGAGGATGTCATCAGCCTGCAGGAGGCTTACAAGGCCTACCGGGCTGCAGCTCATCGCCTGGCTCTACAGAATCAGCCGGGCAAAGTAAGCGGCGACCAGTTTCATGACTTCCGGCACGGGGTCATCAAGCTCTGGCAGCAAGTGTTGCCTCCCCAGCAGTCAACCACCGGATCTCAGGTGTAGTTGGCGCGGGCGCGCTCAGGCAGAAACCAAGAACGCAAGACTGATTGAATAGATACGTATGGAGCTGGCTGCTATGTCGATGGCCGATCGTGATGGTCTAATCTGGTTTGATGGTGAAATGATTCCCTGGCGTGAAGCCAATGTTCATGTGCTCACGCACTCCCTGCACTACGGTATGGGCGTATTCGAAGGCGTGCGCGCCTACAAGACGCCGGATGGCACAGCCATCTTCCGTCTGGATGCGCACACCGACCGCCTGTTCGACTCTGCCCATATCATGGGGATGAAGATTCCCTTTACCAAAGAGCAGCTGAACGAAGCGCAGCGCGCCGTGGTCCGCGAAAACAAGCTGGAAACCGCCTACATCCGCCCGCTGGTGTTCTACGGATCCGAGGGCATGGGTATCCGCGCCGACAATCTGAAAGTGCACGTGGTCATCGCGGCCTGGCATTGGGGCGCCTACATGGGTGAAGAAGCGCTGGAGCGCGGCATCAAGATCCGCACCAGCTCCTTCACCCGTCACCACGTCAACATCACCATGACCCGCGCCAAGGCCAGCGGTGCCTACATGAACTCCATGCTGGCGCTGCAGGAAGCGGTCTCCGCCGGTGCTGACGAAGCGCTGTTGCTGGACCCGGAGGGCTACGTTGCCGAGGGTTCTGGCGAGAACGTCTTTATCGTCAAAAATGGCACCATCTATACCCCGGAAGTGACTGCCTGCCTGAAC
Organism: Pseudomonas abyssi; assembly: GCF_003444685.1. Lineage (NCBI taxonomy): Bacteria > Pseudomonadati > Pseudomonadota > Gammaproteobacteria > Pseudomonadales > Pseudomonadaceae > Pseudomonas > Pseudomonas abyssi. The sequence continues at coordinate 495,014 of NZ_LMAZ01000001.1, forward strand.
GGTATCACCCGCGCGACCGTGCTGGCGCTGGCGTCCCAGTTCAACATCCCGGTGGTCGAGAAGCGCATCACCCGTGATGAAGTCTACATCGCCGACGAGGCCTTCTTCACTGGCACTGCCGCCGAAGTCACGCCGATTCGCGAACTGGATAGCCGCCAGATCGGTGCCGGCCGTCGCGGTCCGATCACTGAAAAACTGCAGAAGGCGTACTTCGATCTGGTCACCGGCCAGACCGCAGAGCACGCCGAATGGCGGACGCTGGTGGGTTGATAGCCGCAAGCGGCAAGCCTCACGCGGCAAGCAGTTGTGCGCCGTTCGGGGTTTGTCGCTTGAAGCTTGAAGCTTGAAGCTTATGAATATCCTGATTATCGGTCCCAGCTGGGTCGGCGACATGGTGATGGCGCAGACGCTGTTCATCTGCCTGAAGCAGCGACACGGTGCTGACTGCATGATCGATGTGCTGGCGCCCGACTGGAGCCGGCCAATTCTGGAACGCATGCCTGAGGTACGTCAGGCGCTTAGCTTCCCCCTGGGACATGGCGCGCTTGAGCTGCGTACCCGGCGCAGTATCGGTCAGGGCCTGCGTGGTCAGTATGACCAGGCGATTCTGCTGCCCAATTCCTTGAAGTCTGCACTGGTTCCCTTTTTTGCTGATATTCCGCTGCGCACCGGCTGGCGTGGCGAAATGCGCTACGGCTTGCTGAACGATGTGCGCAAGCTGGACAAGGACGCCTACCCGCTGATGATCGAGCGCTTTATGGCGCTGGCCTATGAGCCGAATATCGAGTTGCCCAAACCCTATCCGCGCCCCGCGCTGCAGATCGATCCTGCGTCGCGTGAGCAGGCCTTGCAGCATTTTGGTCTGGAACGGGATCGGCCGGTGCTGGCGCTGTGTCCCGGCGCCGAGTTTGGCGAGGCCAAGCGCTGGCCGTCCGAGCATTACGCTGCGGTGGCCGATGCGCATATCCGCCAGGGCTGGCAGGTCTGGCTGTTTGGGTCGAAGAAGGATCACGCGGTGGCCGAGCAGATTCGCGGTCGTCTGATTCCGGGCTTGCGCGAGGAGGCGACCAACCTGTGCGGGGACACCAGCCTGGCCCAGGCCATTGATCTGCTGTCCTGCGCCGATGCGGTGGTCAGCAATGATTCCGGGTTGATGCATGTGGCCTCTGCGCTCAATCGTCCGCTGGTCGCCGTATATGGTTCGACCTCGCCCGGTTTTACCCCGCCGCTGGCTGATCGGGTAGAGACCCTGCAGCTGGGACTCGAGTGCAGTCCCTGTTTCGACCGGACCTGCCGCTTTGGCCACTACAACTGCCTGCGTGATCTGATGCCTGCGCAGGTCAACGCGGCGCTGGAACGCCTGGTCGGCAACCCGTTGTCTGATCCTCAGGACGGCTGAAGCGCATGCGCGTTCTGTTGATCAAGACGTCCTCGCTGGGGGACGTCATTCATACTCTTCCGGCGCTGACCGATGCGGCACGTGCCATCCCCGGTATCCGTTTTGACTGGGTGGTGGAGGAGGGCTTTGCCGAGATCCCGGCCTGGCACCCTGCGGTGGATGCCGTTATTCCTGTTGCTATCCGGCGCTGGCGCAAGAAGCCGCTGCAGGCGGTGCGCAGCGGTGAGTGGAGCAACTTCAAGCGCCGCCTGCGCGAGACCCAATACGATCTGGTGATTGATGCCCAGGGGCTGCTCAAGAGTGCCTGGCTGACGCGGTACGCGCGCGCGGAGGTGGTCGGACTGGACAAAAGCTCGGCGCGTGAACCCCTGGCCGCGCGCTTTTATCAGCGCCGCCTCGCGGTTGCCTGGGGCCAGCATGCGGTGGAGCGCACGCGTCAGCTGTTCGGCCAGGCACTGGGTTATACGCCGGCCGAGGGATTGGGCGATTACGGGTTGGATCGCGGTGCGCTGGGCGCTGAGGTCGCAACCACACCCTATGTGGTGCTGCTGCACGGCACCACCTGGGTCACCAAACACTGGCCGGAGCTGTACTGGCGTCAGTTGGCTGAGCAGCTGGTTGCTGCGGGTGTCGAGGTGCGATTGCCCTGGGGCAGTCTGGACGAGCAAGCCCGCGCCTTGCGCATCGCTGAAGGTCTGCAGGGCGCTGTGGTGTTGCCGCGCCTGCCTTTGCGTGACGTCGCCCGGCAACTGGCTGGTGCCAGTGCCTGCGTGGCGGTAGACACGGGGCTCGGGCATCTGGCTGCGGCGCTCGACGTGCCCACCTTGTCGTTGTTCGGTCCGACCAATCCTGGCTTTACCGGTGCCTACGGCGCGGTGCAGCAGCATCTGGCCAGTGACTTTGCTTGTGCACCCTGTTTGCGCAAGCAGTGCAGCTACCAGCCCACACCCGAGGATGCGCGTCGGTTCGACCTGACGCGCGAGCAGCCGCTATGCTTTACCCGTCTGAACCCGGATCGGGTCATGCAGCAATTGCAGCCGTTGCTGCCCAACAAGAGAGTCCTCTGATGCAGCTGGCTTTTGTGCTTTACAAGTATTTTCCCTTTGGCGGGTTGCAGCGAGACTTCATGCGCATCGCCAAGGTCTGCCAAGCGCGCGGCCACGCGATTCGGGTCTACACGCTGATCTGGGAAGGCGATATTCCCGAGGGGTTTGAGGTGCTGGTAGCGCCGGTCAAGGCGCTCAGCAATCACCGCCGTAATGAAAAGTTTACCGCCTGGGTCAAGGCGGATCTGGCCAAGCGCCCGGTTGATCGGCTGGTTGGCTTCAACAAGATGCCGGGGCTGGACGTCTACTACGCCGCCGACCCCTGTTTTGAAGACAAGGCGCAGACTCTGCGCAATCCGCTGTACCGCTTTTCCAGCCGTTATCGTCATTTTGCTGCGTATGAGAAGGCGGTGTTCTCGCCGGCGGTGAATACCCAGATTCTGATGATCTCCGAGGTGCAGCAACCGCTGTTCACCAAGCATTACAAAACCCCGCTGGACCGCTTTCATCTGCTGCCGCCGGGCATTGCACCGGATCGCCGGGCACCTGCTAACGCGGCCGAGATTCGCGCCGAGTTTCGTGCCGAGTTCGGGCTGGCGGACGATGAGTTGCTGTTGGTGCAGATCGGCTCGGGCTTTATCACCAAGGGGGTTGATCGCTCGATTCGTGCGGTAGCGGGCTTGCCGGCCGAGCTGCGGCAGCGCACCAAGTTGATGGTGATTGGTCAGGACGATCCGGGCAGCTTTCAACGGATTGCCCGCTCGCTGGCAGTGGATGATCGCGTGATCTTTATGAAGGGGCGCAGCGACGTGCCCCGGTTTCTGCTTGGCGCTGACCTGCTGATTCACCCCGCTTATAACGAAAATACCGGCACAGTGCTGCTCGAAGCGCTGGTGGCCGGACTACCGGTATTGGTGACGGATGTGTGTGGTTACGCCCACTACATCAGCGAGGCGGACTGCGGTCTGGTGGTTCCCACGCCGTTCAAGCAGAGCCAGCTTGATCAGATGCTGGCGGATATGCTGAACGACGGTGCGCTGCGCAAGGAGTGGCACCTCAATGCCCTGCGCTTTGCTGATCAGGCCGATCTTTACAGCCTGCCGGAGCGCGCTGCTGATGTGATTCTGGGGGAGAGTGCGTGAGTGACACCCTGATTTTGCGTGAACCTTTCCGTAGCCTGTGGGCTGATCGTGATGCATTTGCTGCGGTGGAAGCGCTGCAAGGTGAGGTGTTTCGCGAGCTGGAAGCGCGTCGCACACTGCGCACGGAAGTGTCAGGCAACGGCTATTTCGTCAAGATTCACCGGGGCGTCGGCTGGGGCGAGATTTTCAAGAACTGGTCCACGCTCAAACGCCCGGTGCTGGGCGCAGGCCAGGAGTGGCAAGCCATTCAGGCGCTGACCGCTGCCGGCATCAATACCATGACTGCGGTCGCCTTTGGTGAGCGCGGCAGCAACCCGGCAGCGCAGCACTCGTTCATCATCACCGAAGAATTGGCGCCGACCATCAGCCTGGAGGATTACAGCCGTGACTGGCTGGATAAACCGCCGGCGCCGACCAGCAAATGGGCGCTGATTCGCCGGGTCGCCGAGATGACGGCTGCCATGCACCGGGCGGGGGTCAATCACCGCGACTGCTATATCTGCCACTTTCTGCTGCACACCGACAAGCCGATGAGCGCGCACGACTTCAAGCTGTCGATCATTGATCTGCACCGGGCGCAAGTGCGTGCTCAGGTACCACGCCGCTGGCGCGACAAGGACCTTGCCGGTCTGTACTTTTCTGCGCTTGAAATTGGCCTGACCCGGCGCGACAAACTGCGCTTTTTGAAAGCCTATTTTGCCTCCCCGCTGCGCGACACCTTGCGCCTGGAAGCGCCACTGCTGGCGTTGCTGGAGCGCAAGGCGCAGAAACTGCAGGCGCGTTTCGAGCGTAAGTACGCACCGGGGGCCGGTGAATGAAGCGTTGGACCCTGAACCCCGAGTATGCTACCGGGGAGAGCGGTCGGCTGTTTGCCGATCTGGACACGGTGTTTGGGCTGGAGGGCGAGCTGATCACCTATAGCCCAATCAGCAGTGTGCATAAGGTGTGGGCGGGTGATCGTCATTACTACGTCAAGCGCTACACCGGGAACGGCAAGGGGCTCAAGCAGTATCTGGGCCGTTGGCGAGTGCAGGCGGAGTGGGAGAACCTGTTGCGCTTCCACGCCTGGGGCATACCTTCAGTCCAGGTGGTCGCCTTCGGTCTGGAGCGTCGGTCAGGGCGCTTCGTTCGTGGCGCTCTGGTTACCGAGGACCTGCCTGCTACGCGAGACCTTGCAGACCTTGCCGCGCACGCGGATCTGCGTTTGCGTAAGCTTGACTGGGTAAGGCACGTTTCGCTTCAGGTCGCACGAGCGACGCGCATGATGCACGATCAGGGCTTCACTCATAACGACCTCAAATGGCGTAACCTGCTGGTGGATGACCAGGCGCTGGCTAATGTCTACCTGATCGACTGCCCCGCTGGCAGTTTCTGGTGGGGCCCCATGTTGCGTTATCGCATCATCAAGGACCTGGCCTGCCTGGACAAGCTGGCCAAGCATCACCTCAGTCGTGCTCGACGGCTGGCTTTCTACAAGATGTATCTGGGCAAAGCTCGCCTGGACAGCGAGGACCGCAAGCAACTGCGTGCGATTCTCGCGTTTTTCGAGGGACGAGAATGACCCGCAAGCCCTTTATTGCTGTCAATGCTCACGAAGTACTGCAGCGCCATGGACTCGACTCAATGGACGCATTGTGGGCGCTGCAGCTCGAGGCTGTCGATGCGCCGAACACTGGCAGGGGAGGCTGGAGCAGCGTGCACCGGCTAGAGCTTGAAGACGCCAATGGCACGTTGCAGCCTTTCTACCTGAAACGTCAGGACAACCACTGTACTCGCACGCTGCACAAGCCGTTTGGAGAGCCGACCTTTGCGCGTGAGTTTCGTGCCATTCAGCAATATGCCCGAGAGGGTATACCGGCGCTGGAAGCCGCGTTTTTCGCCGAGCGGCGCGTTGAGGGGCGTGCGCAGGCGGTGCTGCTGACGCGTGCGCTGGACGACTATGCACCGCTGGATGAGTGGTTTGAACGCTGGTGGCAGTTGGCTGCGGCGGACATTCGTATGCTGATCCTGTCAGCCGCCGCGCTGGTGCGTGCGCTGCACAACGCTGATCGCATTCACAACTGCCTGTATCCCAAGCATGTGTTTTTGAAGTTGCACACCGACGGCGCAGGTGCGCGCTTCATTGATCTGGAGAAAACCCGCCGCGCGCTTTTTGGTGAGCGTGACCGGGTTCGCGACCTGGAAACGCTGCACCGTCGCAGCGAAGTGCCTAGCCGCACCCAGCGATTGCGCTTTGTGTTGGCTTACCTGGGCAGGACGCGAGTGGACGCACAGGCCCGTGACCTGATTGCCCGCGTACTGCAGCGCAGTGCCGGCAAAGGGCCTCGCCCATGACGCTGTTGGCCGAGCTGCAGAACGCCGGCCGGGAGCCGCCGCTGCCCTGTCAGGTCGAGCTGCCGCAAGGACCTGCACAGGTACTGCGCTGGCTGCGCGTGCTACCTGGCAAACGGTTGGTGGCCGAGGTCGAGTGCGGCGGACAGCATCGCCTGCTGAAGTTGTACATCGCCTCGGGCGCTGAACGGCATTGCCAGCGCGAGGTGGACGGCTTGCAAGCACTGCAGGCGCAGAGCGTGGCCACGCCGACGCTGCTGGGGCACGGTCAGTTGGGTGGCGGAGGCTGCTACGTCCTGCTCGACTTTCTGGTCGAGGCGCAGAGTCTGCAGCAACGATGGGACGCCCTCGACAGTCGCGCCCCCGGTGATGCCGTCGCCATGGGCTTGCTTGCTCAGGCGCTGGCGCTGGTCGCGTCCATGCATCGGGCAGGTCTGGTTCAGACGGATCTTCATCTGGGTAACTTTTTGCTGCATGAGCAGCAGCTTTACGTCATCGATGGTGATGCCGTAGAGGCGTTGTCGTCGGGCCAGCCGCTGAGTGATGTGCAGGTCGAAGATAACCTGGCGATCCTGCTGGCGCAGCTGGACCCCGAGTGGGACGCGTTGGCCGAGCTGCTGCTGGTGGAGTATCTGCAGCACAACCCGGTAGCGCTTAACCCTGATCGCCTTGCGCGTCAGATGCGAAAGGTGCGTGAGCGCCGGCTTCAGGCCTATCTCGGCAAGACGCTTAGAGACTGTACCGCCTTTGCCGTGCGGCGCAGCTGGCGTCGTTTCTGCGCCGTGGTGCGCGCGGAGCTGGAGAGTATCGGCGCGCTGCTGGCTAACCCTGACGCGGCGTTGGCGGCGCAGCCTTTGCTCAAGGATGGCGGCAGCAGTACGGTTGGGCGTACGGCCGTTCAGGGGCGCGAGCTGGTTATCAAGCGCTACAATATCAAAGGCATTGGCCATTGGCTGAAGCGCTTCTGGCGCCCCTCCCGTGCGTGGCATTCCTGGTTGGCGGCGCATCGCCTGCAGTTTCTGGGTATTGCTACTCCAGCGCCGTTGGCCATGATCGAGCAGCGGTTTGGTCCTTTGCGGCACCGGGCCTGGTTGATTACTGAGTATTGCGCCGGGGTCGACCTGCTGCAGCAACTGGGTGAGGATGGACAGCAGCTGCCTGAGCCGGAGATAGAAAAGGCCTTGTTGGCGTTGTTTGAGCAACTGGTGCAGGCCCGCATCAGCCACGGCGACTTCAAGGCAACCAACCTGCTGTGGTTTGAGGGGCAGGTTTGGCTGATTGATCTGGACGCCATGCAGGCGCATGGCAATGAGCGCAGCTGGCAGCCGGCCTGGCAGCGTGATCGCCAGCGCTTTATTCGCAACTGGCCAGTGGGCAGCCCCTTGGCCTGCTGGCTGGATGAGCGCCTGCCGCACTGTTGATTTTCATTTTTCGTATTGAATAGAAGAGGACTACCGTGGGACTTACCGTATTGGGCCTTTCTGGCGCCCTGAGTCACGACCCCTCCGCCGCGCTTTATATTGACGGCAAGCTGATTGCGGCCGTTGAGGAAGAGCGTTTTGTACGCGATAAGCACGCCAAGAATCGCATGCCCTACGAGTCGGCCAAGTTTTGCCTGGAGCAGGCCGGTATCCAGCCAGCGGATGTCGACATCGTCTGTATTCCCTTCGCTCCAATCAGCCTGTTTAGCAGCAAGGCCCGCTGGCATTACGCCAAGCGTTACTGGTATGCGCCGGATCGTTCGCTGGACGCGATTCTGACCGGTAATCGTCGCTTCAAGCGCTACCGCAAGAAGATTCTCTGGTGCCTGGAGCAGCTCGGCTTCGACGCCAAGAAGGTCCGCCTGGAGCCGGTTGAGCACCACTTGGCGCACGCTTCGAGCGCCTACCACTGCTCGGGTTTCACCGAGAAGACGGCGATCCTGGGGATCGACGGCAAAGGCGAATACGCCACCACCTTCTTCGGCTGGGGGGAAAACGGCAAGATCCACAAGATCAAGGAATTCTACGATCCGGATTCGCTGGGTGGCCTGTACGGCGCGATCACCGAATACCTCGGCTTTGAGATGCTCGACGGCGAGTTCAAGGTCATGGGTATGGCACCCTACGGTGACGCCGCCAAGTACGACTTCTCCCGGCTGGCCAAGTTTGAAAATGGTGAGCTGATCATCAACACCGATTACGCCAACGTTATCGGCTTCCGTCGCTACAAGGAGAAGGGCAAGGGTTACTACTTCTCGCCCAAGCTGATCGAATGGCTGGGGCCCAAGCGTGAGGGTGACATCGCCGACGACCCCTATATTCACTACGCGGCAGCGATGCAGTCGCTGTTCGAGAAGCTGGCGCTGGAGATGATCGATTACTATCTCGGCGATATTCTCAAGGAAACCGGGCGCTTGGCCTTTGCCGGTGGCTGTGCGCTGAACGTCAAACTCAACCAGCGCATCATCGCGCGTCCGGACGTGAAGGAGCTGTTTGTTCAACCGGCCTCTGGCGATGCCGGCACGGCGGTAGGTGCGGCATCTTTCGTCTCGGTCAAGAACGGTGTGCCCGTCGAGAAGATGGAGCATGTCTATCTCGGCCCCTCCTACAGCAATGAAGACATCATTGCCGCCTGTGCGCGTCACCCGAACCAGCCGCAGTGGCAGAAGATCGACGACGTGCCCCAGGAAATCGCCAAGGTACTGGTTGAAGGTAACCCGGTTGCCTGGTTCCAGGGCCGCATGGAGTTCGGTCCGCGCGCCCTGGGTGGCCGTTCGATTATCGGCTGCCCGAGCGTTGCCGGCGTAGCCGACCGTATCAACGAGCAGATCAAGTTCCGCGAGCGCTGGCGTCCGTTCTGCCCGTCCATGCTCGATACCGTGGCGCCGCAGATGCTCAGCGTCGACCATCCGTCGCCGTTCATGACCTTTACCTTTGACGTCAAGGAAGGGTGGGCGGAGCGCGTGCCAGAGGTGGTGCATGAAGACGGCACCGCCCGCGCCCAGGTGCTCAAACGCGACTACAACCCGCGCTACTACGACCTGATGAAAGAACTGGAAGCCATGACGGGTAATGGTGTTGTGCTGAACACCTCGCTCAACCGTCGTGGCGAGCCGATGGTCTGTTCGCCCACCGACGCGCTGAACATGTTTTATGGCTCTGATCTGCAGTTCTTGATCATGGAAGATATTTTGGTGATGAAGGCTAAGGGCGGCGGGCACTGATCAATGGCAGCCGACGGCGTTGTCTACTTTTCCAAAATGTTTCAGGCGGTGCCGCATCTGGCTCAGGTAGCGCGTGCACTGCCCGGCACCTTCGTTTCCAGTCGTACTTCTACGCTCCGTGCCTTCCAGCGCCTGTATCCGGAATTGGAGGTAGCACGGTACTCCAAGCGATTCGGGTTTCTGGTGCGTGGCAACCGCCTGCTAAAGGACGCTGGAGCGATTGTTACCGGTTCGCCCTATGGCAGCTTCCTGAAGCCTTATGCGGCCAAGAAAGGCACCGTATTCCACGGGACCTACATGATGCTCAGCAAGGAGGCGTTGCTGCGTAACAGCCACTTTGACCTGCTGTGCGTCATTGGCCCGCGGATGAAGGGGATGCTCGAGCGCTTCCCCGAGGCCGATCGGCTGAATATTGTCGACACGGGGTTCCTGCCGTTCTGTGAGTATCCAGAGCGGTCGGCGCAACAGCGTGCTGCAGTATTGCAGCGCCTGGGCCTGGATCCGCAGCGACAGACAGTGCTCTACACGTCCAGTCGGCGAGGTTTCGGTTCCTGGCAGCGCGCAGCGGAGCAATTGGTAAACTCTGCTGCGCCGCATTTCAATTTGATCCTGCGTCCCCATCCGAGCCAGTCGCTGACCTCTCGTCGCGTCGACAGGGACAGCTTCAAACGGGTGCGCGCGCTGATTCAGGCGCGAGGCAATGCCTTTCTGGATTTGAGTGAGTGTGCGCTATCCGAAGTGCTGTCAGTCTCGGATCTGGTGGTCTCGGATGCCAACTCGCCCAGCGAGGAGGCGCTGTTCTATGATATTCCGCAACTGATGATAGAAACGCCGGAGTGCTCGCGAGACGTCATACGCCAGATTGGCGAGCGTGAAGCCATGCATCCCGACGACCTGTCGCAGTTGCTGACCCTGTATGATTGCGGACCTAGTCTGTATATCGGTGATCAGACACCGGATTTTTCAACTGTACTGGACAGGGCCCTGTCCGATCAGACTGCCTATGCCGCCCAGCGGGAGCGTTATTTCTCCTGGGTGTTTGGCTCTCGTGATCGCATGGCCAACGAGCGGGTCGCTCGTGCCATCCAAACGCATCTGCTCTGAAGGGGATTCCCATGCTGACCAACAAGACCATTCTCATTACCGGCGGCACTGGCTCGTTCGGCAATACCTTTGTCCCCATGACGCTGGAGCGCTTCAATCCGAAGAAGATCATCATTTTCTCCCGTGACGAAATGAAACAGTGGGACATGGCCAAGAAGTACGAAGGCGATCCACGCCTGCGTTTCTTTATCGGCGATGTACGCGACAAGGACCGTCTATATCGCGCACTGGACGGCGTCGATTACGTGGTCCACGCTGCCGCAACCAAGATTGTGCCCACTGCTGAGTACAACCCCTTCGAGTGCGTGAAGACCAACATCAATGGCGCCATGAACCTGATCGACGCCTGTATCGACAAGGGCGTCAAGGGTGTCGTTGCCCTGTCCACCGACAAGGCCAGCTCGCCGATCAACCTGTACGGTGCAACCAAGCTCGCCTCTGACAAGATGTTCGTGGCGGGTAACTCCTACTCCGGTGAACATGGCACCCGTTTTTCTGTGGTGCGTTACGGCAATGTCATGGGCTCACGCGGCTCGGTTATTCCGTTCTTCATGTCGATCAAGGACAAAGGCGTATTGCCGATCACTGATGAGCGCATGACCCGCTTCATGATCTCCCTGGAAGAGGGTGTCGAGCTGGTGTGGCATGCCTTCGCAGATATGGAGGGTGGCGAAATTTACGTCAAGAAGATCCCTTCCATGAAAGTAACGGATCTGGCGCGCGTAGTTGCTCCCGATGCCCGGCAGGAGGTTATTGGTATTCGTCCCGGCGAGAAGCTGCATGAGCAGATGATCAGTGCCGAAGACGCCTATTACACCTATGAGTACCCCGAGCACTTCAAGATTCTGCCGACCATTCACGAGTGGGCTACCTGTGCCAAGCGGATCAAGGATGGCAAGAAGGTTCCCGAGGGCTTTGTCTACGCCAGTGACAACAACAGCGAGTGGATGAGCGACGCTCAGCTGCAGGAATGGATCGACGCAAACCGCGAAAAGATCGGGAGTATCTGATAGATGATCCCCTACGGACGTCAGGAGATCAGCGAGGAGGATATCGAGGCGGTGGTTGCCGTGCTGCGCTCGGATTTTCTGACGCAGGGCCCTATGGTGCCGCGATTTGAGCAGGCGCTTGCCAGCAAGGTAGGAGCAAGTCATGCCGTCGCGGTAAACAGTGCAACGTCGGCGCTGCATATCGCCTGTCTGGCGTTGGAGCTGGGGCAGGGGGACTGGCTATGGACCAGCCCTGTAACCTTCGTGGCATCGGCTAACTGCGCGCTGTATTGTGGCGCTCAAGTCGATTTTGTCGATATTGACCCGCGCACCTACAACCTCTGTCCGGTCGCGCTTGAGCGCAAGCTGGTAGAGGCCGAGCAACAGGGGCGGTTGCCCAAGGTGGTGGTAGCGGTGCATCTGTGCGGCCAGCCCTGTGACATGCAGGCCATTGGCGCGCTGGCAAAACGCTTTGGCTTTGCCGTGATCGAGGATGCCTCACACGCCATCGGTGGGCGCTATCAGGGTGATTATGTAGGTAGCGGTCGCTTCAGCGACATCACTATTTTCAGTTTTCATCCGGTGAAGATCATTACCACCGCCGAAGGCGGCATGGCGGTCACCAACAATGCGACGCTGGCGGCGCGCATGGCGCTATACCGCAGCCACGGTATTACCCGTGATCCGGCGCTGATGGTCGGTGAGTCTGACGGCCCCTGGTATTACCAGCAGATCGAGCTGGGCTTCAACTATCGTATGACTGAGTTACAAGCGGCGCTGGGTGTCAGCCAGCTGGCCCGGCTGGATGACTTTGTTGCTCGTCGCCACGCGCTGGCTCGTCGCTATGATCAGTTGCTGGCGGAGCTGCCTGTCACCTGTCCGTGGCAACACGCCGACAGTTACTCCGGTCTACACCTCTACCCAGTTCGATTGCAGTTGGAGAAGATTGCCTTGAGCCACCGTGAGGTGTTCGAGCAATTGCGAGAGCGTGGCATCGGCGTGAATCTGCACTACATCCCGGTACACACTCAACCGTATTATGCGGCCATGGGGTTCTCTGCCGAGGATTTTCCGCAATCCATGGCGTATTACCGTGAAGCTATCAGCCTGCCGATGTACCACACGCTGAGTGAGGCGCAGCAGGACGAGGTGGTCGCTACCCTGGCTGAGATCTGCCATGGTTGAACTCGCCACCGACCGTCTGTACCTGCGTCCGTTGAGCGCGCAAGATGCTACCCAGACCTATGCGGACTGGATGAATGACCCGCAGGTCAATCAATACCTTGAGACCCGCCACAGTCCCCAGAGCGTTGAAAGCTGCCGCGCCTTTATCGAACACTGCAACGCCGACCCTGCAAGCCATTTGTTAGGTATCTTCCTGCGGCAGGGTGATCGGCATCTGGGCAACGTCAAGCTCGGTTTCATCAATAACCACTATCAGCGTGGTCAGATTAGCCTCTTTATCGGCGACAAGGCGTTCTGGGGCCAGGGCCTGTCCAGCGAGGTTGTGCGCCTGATTACGGTTTATGGTTTCGAGTCGTTAGGGCTGCACCGGCTTGAGGCTGGCTGCTACGAGGATAACCTGGCGTCGCTGCGCATATTTCTCAAGGCTGGCTATACGGTCGAGGGTTTCATGCGTGAACATGTGACCTTGAACGGTCGGCGTATGGGCTGCTTCTGGCTCGGGAAATTGCACAATGAGCATGCGTGAAGTGACTGGAAAGCTGGCGCTGGGCACTGTTCAGTTTGGCCTGCCCTATGGCATCGCCAACCAGCAGGGTCAGGTGGGTGTCGACGAGGTGGGGCGGATTCTCGACCGTGCGCGTGAGTCTGGGGTGGATACCCTGGATACCGCAATCGCGTACGGTGAGAGCGAACGTGTACTGGGCGAGTTTGATCTGAGCGGCTTTAAGGTGGTGACCAAGCTGTCGGCCATCCCTGATGCCTGCGACGACGTGTCCGGCTGGGTGGAGCGCCAATTGGCTGAGTCGCTTGCTCGGCTCGGGCTGCAGCGCGTTGATGCGGTGTTGCTGCACCGTCCGGCGCAGCTGCTGGAGCCGCAGGGTGATGCTCTGTACGCTGCGCTGGCGGGGCTGCGCGAGCAGGGCCTGGCGGGGCGTATCGGGGCGTCGGTCTATGATGCCGAAGAGCTGGAGCGTCTGTGCCAGCGTTTTGCGCTGGATCTGGTGCAGGCCCCCTACAACATTATTGATCACCGTCTTGATGAGTCCGGTTGGTTGCAGCGTTTGTCACGGCAGGGGACCGCACTGCATGTGCGGTCGGTGTTTCTGCAGGGGCTGCTGTTAATGAGCCGCGAGCAGCGTCCTGCCCATTTTGAGCACTGGCAGTCACTCTGGGACTGCTGGGACAGCTGGCTGGAAGAACACCAGCTGTCGCCGCTGCAAGTCACCCTGCGTTACGCGCTCAACCAGCCGCTAATCGAGCGTGTGGTGGTGGGTGTGGATAGCGCGCAGCAGTGGCAGCAGATACTTCAGGCGGCTGCAGGCGACTGCCCGCCGGTGCCCGCCGAGCTCGGCACTACCGACCCGGCATTGCTTAACCCCGCACTGTGGAAAACAGCATGAAAACCGTTGCAATCGTTCAGGCTCGCATGGGCTCGACCCGCTTGCCTGACAAGGTAATGAAGCCCATCGGCGGTGTACCCATGATTGAGGTGCTGCTGACGCGCCTGGCGCGTGCCCGCGAGCTCGATCAGATTGTGGTGGCGACCTCGGTGGATGCGCGTAACGAGCCGCTGGCTGATTGTGTACGCCAGCTCGGTTTTGCCTGTGTTCAGGGCGACGAACAAGATGTCATGGCGCGTTATCTGCAGGCTGCCAGAGCACATCAGGCCGACGTCATCGTGCGGATCACGGGTGATTGCCCGCTGGTTGATCCCGAATTGGTCGATCAAATGATCAGGGGCTACCGCGCTGCTGGTGTGGATTATTTCAGTAACGTCGTTCCGCCGAGCTATCCGGACGGGCTGGATATCGAAGTGTTCAGCTTGCGTGCGCTGGAGCAGGCCAGCGAGCAAACGGACGCGGCCTTCGATCACGAGCATGTCACACCTTACCTGCGTGAGTCAGGTCACTTCCGCGTAGGCGCAGAGCAGAACGAACAAGACCTGTCAGGCTGGCGCTGGACAGTGGATGAGCCGGCGGACCTAGAGGTGATTCGCCGCGTGTTTGCGCACTTTGCGCCGGACATTCACTTCAGCTGGCAGCAGGTCAAGGCATTGCAGGAGAACAGCCCGGCGCTGTTCACAGACAACCAAACGCTGATACGTAACGAGGGGGCTACTATGGGCACCGGTCAAAAGTTGTGGAAACGGGCCAAACAGGTCATTCCCGGCGGCAATATGCTGCTGTCCAAGCGCGCAGAGATGTTCCTGCCTGAGCAGTGGCCGGCTTATTTCAGCAAGGCCAAGGGGTGCACCGTCTGGGATATGGACGGCAAGGCCTACACCGATATGTGCATCATGGGCGTGGGCACCAATATTCTTGGCTACGGTCACCCTGAGGTCGACGATGCGGTGCGCGGTACCATCGACAACGGCAATATGTCGACGCTCAACTGCCCCGAGGAAGTCTGGCTGGCAGAAAAGCTGATCGAGCTGCACCCCTGGGCAGACATGGTGCGCTTTGCCCGCTCCGGCGGTGAAGCCAACGCGCTGGCCATTCGCATCGCCCGGGCTGCCACCGGCAAGGACAAGGTGGCGGTCTGTGGCTACCACGGTTGGCACGACTGGTATCTGTCAGCCAACCTGGGCGACGACGAGAACCTGGCTGGTCATCTGTTGCCGGGGCTCGAGCCCAAGGGTGTGCCGGGTAACCTCAGGGGCACCGTGTTCCCCTTCAACTACAACAACTACGCTGAGCTGGAGGCCTTGGTCAATCGCCACGATATTGGTGTGATCAAGATGGAAGTGGTGCGCAACATGGGGCCTGAGGATGACTTCCTGCACAAAGTGCGCAAGCTGGCCACTGATCGTGGCATCGTGCTGATCTTTGACGAGTGTACCTCCGGCTTCCGGCAGACCTTTGGCGGTCTGCACAAGATGTACGGCGTTGAGCCGGATATGGCCATGTTCGGCAAGGCGCTGGGTAACGGTTACGCCATCACCGCCACCATTGGACGGCGCGAGATTATGGAGGCAGCGCAAACAACCTTCATCAGCAGCACCTTCTGGACTGAGCGTGTCGGCCCGACTGCGGCGCTGAAGACCCTCGAAGTGATGGAGCGCGAGCGCTCTTGGGAGTACATCACCCAGACCGGCCTGTCGATCCGCGATGGTTGGCAGAAACTGGCGGATCGCCATGGAATCGAAATAGATCACTGGGGCCTCCCGGCGCTGACCGGTTTCTCGTTCCGCAGCCCTAACGTGCTGCAGTACAAGACGCTTGTCAGTCAGGAAATGTTGGCAAAGGGCTACCTCGCCAGCAATGCTGTCTACGTCTGCATGGAGCATAGTCAGGAGGTGATTGATGGCTACTTCGACGCGCTGGATCCGGTTTTTGCCCTGATCAGCGAGTGTGAGCAGGGCCGCGATGTCGGCGCGTTGCTCAAGGGGCCGGTGTGCCATGGTGGGTTCAAGCGGCTGAACTGATGGGCCTGCAGATCTGTTTTCGTGCCGATGCCGCCCTGTGGATCGGTACGGGACACGTCATGCGCTGCCTGACCCTCGCCGATGCGCTCAGCGCCGCCGGGCATGACTGTCATTTCATCTGCCGCAGCCATCGCGGCCACCTGCTGGAGGTCATCCACGGACGCGGTTATACAACCACCGCCTTGCCTGCAGCTGTGCAGCAGCCTGAGTCGGTGTCCGGCTCGCATGCTCACTGGCTCGGTGTGAGTGCTGAGCAGGATGCGGCTGATACGGCTGCAGTCTTGCAGTCGGTGGGCTGTGACTGGCTGGTGGTCGATCATTACGCGCTGGATACGCAGTGGGAATCGCGTATGCGAGCATGCTGTCGTCACGTCCTAGTGATCGATGACCTAGCTGATCGCGCGCACGACTGCGACCTGTTGCTGGATCAGACCTATAGCAGGCGCCCCGAGGACTATCGTTCGCTGGTCCCGGCCGCTGCCCAGCTGCTTTGCGGCAGTGCCAACGCCCTGCTGCGTGCGGATTTTGCCGCGCAGCGTGAGACGTCATTGACCAGGCGCGCGGCGCAGCCGTATCCGCTCAAGCACATCTTGGTCTCCATGGGAGGGGTAGATGCGGACAATGCCACTGCCCAGGTGCTGTGTGGTTTGGCTGCGACGCCCGGCGCTGGCGCCTTGGCGGTGACGGTTATCATGGGCGGACAGGCCCCCTGGCTGGCCGAGGTGCAGCAGTTGAGCCAGGCCTTGACGCTTGACGTGACGGTGCGCGTGGACGTGAGTGACATGGCGTCTGTGATGGCACAGGCTGACCTTGCCATTGGCGCCGCAGGCGCGACCGCGTGGGAGCGCTGCTGTCTGGGCCTGCCCACCTTGATGGTTGTGTTGGCGGATAACCAGCGACTGGTCGCCGGGGGGCTGCGTGCTGCTGGCGCGGTGCACTTATTGCCATCGGTGAACAGTCTGGCCAAGTCTCTGCCTGGGCTGCTTGGGGCGCTAATTGCCGACCCAGGGCAGCTTCAGCAGATGAGTCAGCGTGCTGCGGCGCTGGTTGATGGCGCTGGGGTGAGGCGCGTTCTGGGTGCGATGGAGGCATTGGCATGACGGACAACGAGACGGATTGCCTGCGCCCGCTGGCCGAGCCTGATCTCGCACTGGTGCGCAGTTGGCGTAACCATGAATCCGTGCGACGTTACATGTATACCCAGCACGAAATTGGCGAAAAGGAGCACCGAGACTGGTTCGCCCGTTGCGAGCTTGATCCGTTGCGGCACCTGCTGGTTTATGACGTTGACGATCAGCCTCGAGGTTTCGTGCATTTCACTGTGCAAGGTGCTGGACGGGTGGCTGACTGGGGATTCTATATCGCTCCGGAGGCGCCGCGCGGCACCGGCACGGGGTTGGGACGTCGTGCGCTGGAGTTCGCTTTCCAGCGTTTACAGTTACATAAGATTTGTGGTCAGACGCTGGGTTTTAACCAGCGTTCAATCGATTTTCATCGCAAGATGGGCTTCTGCCAGGAGGGGGTGCTGCGAGATCAGCATTTCGATGGGCAGCAGTTTCATGATGTCATTTGCTTTGGCCTGCTCGATTCCGAGTGGCAGGTACGAGGCTGAAGGAGGCTTTCCATGTCTGGTACACCCAGTATCTCCATCGCAGGGCGACGCATTGCGCTCGACGCTGAGCCCTACATCATTGCCGAGCTGTCGGCCAATCATAATGGGAGTCTGGAGACTGCTCTGCAGATTATCGAGCAAGCCAAGCACGCCGGTGCCGATGCGATCAAGCTGCAGACCTATACCGCTGACACCATTACCCTGAACTGTGACGCCGAGGATTTCCAGATCCGTGGCGGGTTGTGGGATGGCCAGTCCCTGTATGAGCTATACCAGCAGGCGCATATGCCCTGGGACTGGCACAAGCCGCTGTTCGAACACGCACGCAAGCACGACATCACCATCTTCAGCTCTCCCTTCGACTTTACTGCGGTGGACTTGCTGGAGGATCTGAATGCGCCGGCTTACAAGATCGCCTCATTCGAGGCTATCGACTTGCCGCTGATCCGTTATGTTGCGGCAACGGGCAAGCCGATGATCATTTCCACCGGCATGGCAGATGGCGATGAGATTGCCGAGGCGGTGGAGGCTGCGCGCGAGGGGGGGTGTCGCGAGCTTGCCATTCTCCACTGCGTCAGTGGCTATCCGGCCCCCGCCGAAGACTACAATCTGCGCACATTGGCAGACATGCGTGAGCGCTTTGGCTTGGTGACTGGTTTGTCAGATCATACGCTGGACAACACCACGGCGATTGCCAGCGTGGTTCTGGGTGCATCGATTATTGAAAAGCACTTCACCCTGGACCGCAGTGGCGGCGGCCCTGACGACAGCTTCTCGCTGGAGCCGGCTGAGCTGCAGGCGTTGTGCCGAGACAGCAAGACCGCCTGGCGAGCCCTGGGGCAGGTGGATTACGGTCGAAAGTCCAGCGAGCAGGGCAATGCGCGCTTCCGGCGTTCGCTATACGTTACGCGCGATATGAAGGCTGGGGAGCTGTTCAGTGCCGATAACGTGCGCAGCGTGCGCCCGGGGTTCGGCCTGCCACCCAAAATGCTGGATCAGGTGATGGGTCGTCGCGCCAGTCGCGATATTGCTTTTGGTACTGCGCTAAGCCAGGAATTGCTGGACTGAACCCTGCAGACACCGCAGGTCTCAGTCCACGCGGGCGTCGTGTTGAGTGCGATTGGGGTAGATGTGATTGTCCTTGCGGGTGATGTAGGTGACATCATCCGGCACATCCTTGTTGATGAAGCTCATGGCGCCGATGCGCACGTTATTGCCGATGCGAATGCCGCTGCCGATGATGCAGCAGTGCGCACCGATATCAACGTTGTGTCCGAGCTCGATGGGTTTGTTATTGGCCTCCACCGAGCCGATGGTGGTGCACTGGCGCAAGTTGCAGTCACGCCCGATCCGAACGCCGGAATAGACTGTAATCGCAGTGGGGTGGCCCAGCCATAGCCCCTTGTCTATCTGGGCGCCCAGCATGATTTCGACGCCATATTTGCGCGCCAGCCCTTTGTTGATGCGCTTGGCCATTGAAAGCGTAGTGCGGCCAGGGCGACTGTGCAGGTATTGCGACAGTCGTAGCCAGAACAGACAGTTGTACGAGTTGTTTCGCGCGACCCGGCGCCGCAGTTTGCGCCAGGAAAACCGCTTGTCCTCACCCAGAATCTCGTAGTGCCAGAAAGCTTTCAGTTCGGCAAAGGTGGTCAGCATCACTCGCTCAGCTCCTTGAGGAAAACAGCGGAAACAGCGCCCGGGCGGACTTGTCGACTAACGCCCAGTCCTGTTCGTAGCGCAGCAAATGCCGGTAATTGCGGTTGCGCATGCTGCGTGACAGCGGTCGGCCCAGGCAGCGCAGGTCGGAGATGTCGATCAACCCCAGCTGGCTATCGGGCGTCAGCACGATATTACCCAGATGCAGTGAGCGAAAGTAGACGCCTTTGTCGTGCAGGCTGGTAATGAATTCGGCCAGTTGTGCAAACAGCTCCAGTTGCTCCAGCGACTGCTCCGCGTTGAGCAGGCCGCGTAAGGTTTCGCCTGCCAACGGGTGATAGTGCACAACGCTGCGGTAGGGGTTGAGCAGTTTGTAGGTGGCGATGACCTGTGGGCAGGGAATGCCGAGCTTGCTCAAGGCTAAGGCGTTGTCGGCAAAACGCTGGGCCGGCGGAAAGAACACCGTCTTGGAGAACCAGCTTTTGCGGCGGAACAGTTTCAGCATGGTGCCGTCGGCCAGCAGCAGCACCTTCTCTCCGTGGTGGTCCTGTTCCAGAACGTTGGCGTCTGCGCGCCATTGTTGAAATTGTGTGTCGCTGAGGCGTTGCATCAAGGCAGTCCGGGGCAAAAGGCGCAGTTTATCCTACTTTGTGCTGCCGGGCTGTTGTGCCAAGCGCTTGTGTTAGACTTCAGCGCTACTGTCTCAGCTTTGAAGGCCCCATGACTGATACGCCCCAAGAGAGCTTTGCCCGCTCCAGCGTGCGCATTTACCTGCGTCTGCTGACCTATGTGAAACCCTATTGGAAAGCCTTTGCCATCAGCATTATCGGCTTTGCCATTTTCGCGTCGGCGCAGCCCGCCATGGCGTGGATGTTGAAGTACTTTGTCGATGGATTGCAGAGCGGCGAGAACGCCCTGTTCTTTGGCGTTCCGCTGATCTGGGGCTTTCCGGCCTTCATCATTGCCATTGCTTTCTATCAAGGTGTTGGCTCGTACCTGGGTAACTACTTTATTGCCAAGGTCTCGCTTGGCGTCGTGCACGACCTGCGTACCGCGCTATTCAATAACCTGCTCACCCTGCCCAATCGCTACTTTGATCTGCACAACTCGGGTCACTTGGTCTCGCGCATTACCTTCAACGTCACCATGGTCACCGGCGCGGCGACTGATGCGATCAAGGTCGTGTTCCGCGAGGGCATGACCGTGATCTTCCTGTTTGCCTACCTGCTGTGGATGAACTGGATGCTGACACTGGTGCTGATTGCGATTTTGCCGGTAATCGGTTTGATGGTGACCAGCGCGAGCAAGAAATTTCGCAAGCAAAGCAAGAAGATTCAGACCGCCATGGGCGATGTTACCCATGTCACCTCCGAGACCATTTCCGGCTTTCGGGTGGTGCGCAGTTTTGGCGGCGAGCGCTACGAGTCTGAACGCTTCCTCAAGGCCAGTACCGAAAACCGCGAGCGCGGCTTGAAGATGGTACGCACCGGCTCGGTATTCACGCCGTCATTGCAGCTGGTGACCTATAGCGCCATGGCGATCGTGATGTTCCTGGTGCTGTTTCTGCGCGGCGATGCGACCGCCGGTGACCTGGTCGCCTACATCACTGCCGCAGGCCTGTTGCCCAAGCCGATCCGTCAGTTGTCTGAGGTGAGTGCGAATATCCAGAAGGGCATTGCCGCCGCCGAGAGTGTGTTCGAGCAGTTGGATGAAGAGCCCGAGAACGATACCGGAACCCTGGAAAGCGACCGGGTTGGCGGGCGCCTTGAGGTGAGCCACCTGACTTTCTGCTACCCCGGTACTAGCAAGCGCGTGCTTAATGATGTCAGCTTCAGCGTTGAGCCGGGGCAGATGGTTGCGCTGGTTGGCCGCTCCGGTAGTGGCAAGTCCACACTGGCTAACCTGATTCCTCGTTTCTATCAGCACGAACAGGGTGAGATTCTGCTCGATGGCACGCCGCTGCAGAATTTTACCCTGCGCAGCCTGCGCCAGCAGATTGCCCTGGTCAGCCAGAATGTCACCCTGTTCAATGACACCGTGGCCAACAACATTGCCTACGGTGATCTGGCCGATGCCCCGCGTGACGCTATCGTTGCGGCGGCTGAGGCGGCTTATGCCAAGGAATTTATCGATCTGCTGCCCGAAGGTTTTGACACGCTGGTTGGTGAAAACGGGGTGTTGTTGTCCGGTGGTCAGCGTCAGCGTCTGGCGATTGCTCGCGCGCTGCTCAAGGATGCACCGCTGCTGATTCTGGACGAGGCGACTTCGGCGCTGGATACCGAGTCCGAGCGGCATATCCAGGCGGCGCTGGATAGAGTGATGCAGGGCCGGACCACACTGGTGATTGCGCACCGTCTGTCCACCATCGAGAAGGCGGACGTGATCATGGTCATGGACCAGGGCCAGATTGTCGAGCGTGGCAGCCACAAGGAGCTGCTGGCGCTGAACGGCTATTACGCCAGACTGCACAGCATGCAGTTTGAGGAAGAGCAGACTCCACAGGCTTAATGCGCGGTGGCCGGGAGGCCGCCGCTACAGGTGATGAAGACAATGAAACTGAGCATGCCCCGATTCGACTCCGCCCCGGTGCTGGTGGTTGGCGACGTAATGCTGGACCGCTATTGGCATGGCCCGACCAACCGTATTTCGCCGGAAGCGCCGGTGCCTGTCGTCAAGGTTGACCAGATCGAGGATCGCCCAGGCGGTGCTGGCAACGTGGCGCTGAATATTGCGGCGCTGGGCGCACCGGCCTGGCTGGTCGGGGTAACCGGCAAGGACGAGGCGGCGCACAGCCTGCAGCAGCGCTTGAACGCAGCCGGTGTGTACTGCGACTTCCAGCAGCATGAAAGCCAGCCGACCATCACCAAGCTGCGGGTCATGAGCCGCCACCAGCAGTTGATCCGGCTGGATTTTGAAGAGCGCTTCGAGACCGATGCCGAGGCGTTGCTGGCTTCGGTTGGCGGACTGCTGGACAAGGTCAAGGTGATGATCCTGTCGGACTACGGCAAGGGGGCGCTGCTCAATCACCAGGCGTTGATTGCCTTGGCCCGTGAGCACGGCGTGCCGGTGCTGGCGGACCCCAAGGGCAGTGACTTTTCCATTTATCGCGGCGCCAGCCTGATTACGCCCAACCTGTCCGAGTTCGAGGCGGTGGTTGGTCGCTGTGACACCGAGCAGGCGCTGGTCGACAAGGGCATGGCACTGATTGATGAACTGTCGCTGGATGCGTTGCTGGTGACCCGTAGCGAGCAGGGCATGACGCTGCTGCGCCGGGGCGAGGGCGCGCTGCATCTTCCGGCGCGCGCGCGCGAGGTGTTTGATGTGACGGGGGCGGGGGACACCGTTATCTCCACCCTGGCGGCGGCGCTGGCTGCCGGTGAAGCCCTGCCGCAGGCTGTGGCTCTGGCCAATCTGGCGGCCAGCATCGTGGTTGGCAAGCTGGGTACGGCGGCTATCAGCGCGCCGGAGCTGCGCCGGGCGGTGCAGCAGGAGCAGGGCAGTGGCCGCGGTGTGCTGGGTGTTGAGCAGTTGCTGCAGGCGCTGGACGATGCGCGCGCCCATGGCGAGCGTATTGTCTTCACTAACGGCTGTTTCGACATCATCCATGCCGGACACGTCGGCTACCTGGAAGAGGCGCGTGCTCAGGGTGATCGCCTGATCGTCGCGATTAACGATGATGCGTCGGTCACCCGCCTGAAAGGCCCGGGCCGACCAATCAACAGCGTTGAGCGGCGCATGACGGTGCTGGCTGGATTGGGGGCTGTGGACTGGGTAATCAGCTTCAGCGAAGACACCCCCGAGCGACTGCTTGAACAGGTCAAACCGGATGTGCTGGTCAAGGGCGGCGACTACAGCGTCGACCAGGTGGTGGGTGGGCCGATCGTGCAGGCTTACGGTGGCGAGGTGAAGGTGCTCAACTTTGTTGAAAGCTGCTCAACCACCGCGATTGTCGAAAAAATCCGCGAGCGCGGTGACGACTGATCTCAGCTGCGCAGCGGGCAGTTGCACGCTGCGACCAGCCAGCCCTGGCGCGGGGCGAAGGCTTCACTGAGCAACTGATCTTCCGTCGGCTGTGCAATCAGCTCGCCTTGCTGCAGGCAGAACAGCTCACCCGTTGGCTGGCCGTCGCGGTACTCGGCGAGAAACAGCTCGGGGCGCTGGGTATCCAGACGCGCGATCAGCTCGCCGCTTTCCTCATCGAGATACTCATCTGCGTGCAGTAGTGACAGGCTGCGCAGGCTCTCCGGCAGTTGCAGCGTCATGCTGTAGATCAGCTGCAGTGAGCTTGTGGGCAGGTGCACGTAGGCGTGCGGGCGCTCCAGCAGGTTGAGCTCGCGGCACAGTACCGGGCGGGCAGCGCCGCTGCGAGCGCCCAGGGCAAAGTAATGTTCATCGTTCAGCGGCAGGCTGTCGGCGTAGGGGGTAGGCAGCCAGGTGTCCTGATAGCGGCCCTGCAGCCAGCCAGCCTCGCTTTCTATCAGCAGCTCTTCGGCTATTTCCGTCATTACCGTGAGTAGCGGTACCCGCAGCTCGTGGGCTGGCACGTAGCCCGACAGCAGCTTGAGTACCCGGTCGCCGCGGTCCGGGCGGTCCTGGCGTACCAGTAGATGAAAGTCGCGACCTTGCCAGTGCAGGTGCAGGTCGACGGAGACCCCCAGATTGGCCAGCGTGACCTCAAAACAATGTGGATCATCCAGCTGCAATGGCTGCCGGCGCGCCTGCATCTGGGCAAAACTCAGTGGACTGCCGACCGGCTCGTAACGCAATACTTCAGGGCTGGCGGCCACCGAAATGGCCTGAGTCTTGAAAGCGACGGGGTTCTTGCGGGCGACAATCTGGGTCATGCCTTACTCCATCTGCGTGAGTACCGATACAGCAGCCTCGACGTTCTGCGCCAGGTGCACGGGGTTGATGGTGCCGATGATGGCGCTGGTGACGCCCGGGTGGCCGAGTACCAGCGCAAGGCCGGCGCGTACCGGGTCTTCGCCATCCAGGCAGAGATGCCCGCTGGCCAACGCCTTTTTGATCAGAATGCCCTTATTGTGTTGCAGCGCGAAGTCCAGCACCGGTTGTTCCGCCTGCTCGCGCAGGTTGTAGGTGACCATGGCGCAGTCGCCCTGCTGCAGGGCGCGCAAACCGCCGTCGACGGTCTTGCCGGAAAATCCGTAGGCCAGAATCAGGCCTTCCTGCTTGAGCTGAGCCAGGGTCGGGTAGACCTCCTGGTCGAGCACCTCAAGGTCGTTGCCATCCGAATGCACCAGCACCAGCTCGATCCGGTCGGTGCCCAGGCGTTGCAGGGAACGCTCGACCGATTGGCGTGTGTGTTTGGCTGAAAAGTCGAAGTGCGACTGCCCGTCGGTAAACTCCTCGCCCACCTTGCTGCAGATGATCCACTGATCACGTTGGCCCCTGAGCAGCGGCCCCAGGCGCTGCTCGCTGGTGCCGTAGGCTGGCGCGGTGTCGAGCAGATTGATGCCCAGCTCGCGAGCCTGGGCCAGCAGGTTGCGCACGGCGTCGTCGTCCGGCAGCTCGAAACCACTGGGGTATTTGACGCCCTGGTTGCGGCCGATCTTGACCGTGCCCAGCCCCAGCGGGGAAAGCTTCAGGCCGGTGCTGCCCAGCGAGCGGTAGTAGGGGCGCAGATCAGTCATCGAAAACACATATCCCAGATTGGTTCGGCGACGCGCGGGCGCGGCAGGTCGCTTGGCAGAGGCGCATGCGGCTGTGGCCTGATTTGCTGGCGTTCCAGCTCCTCGAATACCAGGTCGCTGAGGTTGGGGGCCAGGGCCAGCTTGGTCGGCCAACTGATCAGCGCGTTGCCCTTGGCCTGCACGTAGGCATTGTCGGGGCGTACTAGGCCACTTTGCGCCGGTTCTGCGCGGTTCACCGGCAGAGTAGTCCACTGGCAGTTATCCAGATTGATCCAGGGCAAGAGTTCGGTGAGTTCGCGCTTGGCTGCGTCAATCAGCGCATCGGCCGTCTGGTTGACGCCCTGTTCGGCCAACTCGCCGCCGAGATACCAGCACCATTGACCGTCTTCACAAGGGTGGGTAGTGACGGTCAGCCGCGGCTTGGGACTGGCGCCCAGGCAGTGCGCAAACAGTGGTGGCAAGTCCGGCCCCTTGACCAGCACCATCTGCAACGGACGGCGTTGCATTGCCGGCTCGCTTTCGCCCCATTCCTGCATGAGCGCGTCGGTGCCTTCACCGGCGGTCAGAACGTAGCGCTGGGCACGGATGGTGGCGCCATGAAGCTGCACTCCGCTGATGCTGCCATCGTCGGCGCGCAGCACGTGCGGGCTGCTGTCGGCGATCAGGCCGTCACCGCTCAGCTCGGCGAGGCGAGTGATGGCGGAGGGTACGTCCAATACCAGTTCGCCGAGCTGATAGACCTTGCCGCGAAAGGCCGGGTCATTGAAGACCTTGGGCAGCGCTTTGCCCTTCACTTGCTCGACGCGCCCGCGCAGGGCCTTGCTGGCAAAGAAACCGGCGAGGTTGCTGATCAGGCTACCGGGTGACCACAGATAGTGATGCTCGGAGAGCACGCGTACGCCGCGCAGATCCAGCTCACCGTCGCCCGCCAGGCAGCTGCGCCAGCGCTCGGGCATGCCGGCGATGGCCTCGGTAGCGGCATTGAGCTTGCCGCCCAACGCGTACTTGATACCGCCGTGAATAATCCCCTGGGACTTGACGCTTTGGCCGCCGCCAAGGGCGCCGCGCTCCACCAGCAGGCTCTGGTATCCCGCCTGGCGCAGCCGTGCATTGAGCCAGAGGCCGGCAATGCCGCCGCCGATGATGCAGATGTCGGTGTCGAGGGTTGTGCTCATGGGCTCCCGCTGAACGTTTGATAAAGGCCGTCTAGTATAGTCATTGGCGGCGGGCTGGGTCACACTTGCGACAGTTGCAATCCATTGCCGCCCGGCTTTTGATCTCAGGAGATGACATGGCGCGCCGCCTTTATACCTTGCTGTTCTGCCTGTGCATGCCACTGGTGCTGCTGCGCCTGCTGTACCGTGCCATCAAGGCGCCGGCCTACGCCCGCCGTTGGTCCGAGCGCTTCGCGCTGGGCGGTGATGTACGCGCTGGCGGTATCTGGGTGCACGCGGTGTCGGTAGGCGAGAGCATTGCCGCAGCCCCGATGGTGCGCGAGCTGCTCAAGCGTTACCCCGAGTTGCCGATCACCATCACCTGCATGACGCCGACCGGCTCGGAGCAGATTCGCAAGCTGTTTGGCGGTCAGGTCGGGCATGCCTATCTGCCCTATGACTTGCCCTGGCTGCAGCGTCGGTTGCTGCGCCGTCTCAAGCCGCGCGTCGGCATCATCATGGAAACCGAGCTCTGGCCCAACCTGGTGACCGAGGCCGCGCGTGCCAAGGTACCTCTGGTACTGGCCAATGCGCGCTTGTCCGAGCGTTCGGCGCGCGGCTATCAGCGCGTGTCTGCACTGGTGCGCCCGATGTTTGCGGCGCTGGACTGGGTTGCGGTGCAAAGTCAGGCCGAGGCGCTGCGCTTTATCACGCTGGGTGTGGCGCGGGAGCAACTGCAGGTCACCGGCAGTATCAAGTTCGACTTTCGCGCAGACCCGACGTTGTTGCAGCAGGCGGCTGATCTGCGCGCGCGCTGGGGCGAGCGCCCGGTGTGGATCGCTGCCAGCACCCATGCTGGAGAAGACGAGCAGGTACTGCGGGCTCATCAGACCGTGCTGCAGGCGTTGCCGGATGCGCTGCTGATTCTGGTGCCCCGTCATCCGGAGCGCTTTGATGCGGTGGCGCGGCAGGTGCAGGACGCCGGGCTTGCCGCAGTGCGTCGCAGCAGCGGCCAGCTGCCGGCGGCGGATCAGCAGGTGCTGGTGGGCGATACCATGGGCGAACTGGTGATGCTCTATGCCTGTGCCGATGTGGCGTTTGTCGGTGGCTCGCTGGTGCCCAACGGTGGTCACAATTATCTGGAGCCTGCTGCTCTGGGGGTGCCGGTCCTATCGGGACCGCACCGCTTTAACTTTACTGAAATCAGTGAGCTGCTGGAGGGGGCGGGCGCGTTGCAGGTGGTGAGCGATGAGCAGGCGCTGGCGAGCGCGGTGCAGGCGTTGCTGGAGGATGCGTCGGCCAGGGAGCGTGCCGGCGCCGCTGGCCGTGCGGTGGTGCAGGATAATCAGGGCGCGCTGGAGCGCCTG
Source organism: Pseudomonas abyssi (assembly GCF_003444685.1). Taxonomy (NCBI): domain Bacteria; kingdom Pseudomonadati; phylum Pseudomonadota; class Gammaproteobacteria; order Pseudomonadales; family Pseudomonadaceae; genus Pseudomonas; species Pseudomonas abyssi. The sequence goes on from NZ_LMAZ01000001.1 coordinate 522,279, forward strand.
CTCGCCGGCATTGCCCGGCTACTCGGCTGATTGCCCCTGCCACCAACAACAACGGCGCCTGTGGGCGCCGTTGTTGCTAGCTTAGAACGTGGTGCTGTCCGGATCGCTCGGCGGCAGCGGCGTGGGGCGGTTGCCCATCGACATCTGCTCCATCTCCTCCTGGGTTGCCTGCGGGATGAAGTCCTCGTCCGGGTCATAGTTCGGGTTGAGCCACTGGGAGAGGTCCTGCAGGTCCTGTGGGCTAAGGGTGCCGGCGGCCAGCTTCAGGTTCAGGTTGTTGATGATGTAGTTGTAGCGCACGGTGTTGTAGTCACGCACGGTGCGGAACAGGTTGCGCTGGGCGTCCAGCACGTCAACCACGTTGCGGGTACCTACCTCGTAGCCGGTTTGGGTGGCGTCCAGCGCCGCCTTGGCGGAGACAATAGCCTGGCGGCGAGCTGACACTTCTTCAACGCTGGAGGTCACTGTGCGGTAGAGGTTGCGGGTGTTTTCCACCACGCGGCGGCGTTGCGCCTCGCTGGATTGTTCTGCCTGGGTCAGGCGGTAGGTGGACTCGCGCACCTGGGAGGTGGTCAGGCCGCCGGTGAACAGCGGCATGCTCAGCTCCACACCAAAACTGGTCAGCTCGGTGTCGGCGCTGGACTGGCCGGCAGTCGGGATCGAGGCCCCGCCGTTGTTGTTGCTGTAACGCACAAAGGCGTCAACCACCGGCGCGTAGCCGGCCTTGCTGCTGCGCAGGCTGTCTTCGGCGCCTTCAATGGCGTAGCGACTGGCTTGCAGGGTCAGGTTTTGCGCGGCGGCGGTTTCGACCCACTCCTGCATACTGGCCGGGGTCGGCGGCAGCACGGGCAGCTCGTGGCTGATGCCGTACAGGCTGTCGTAGCTCTGGTTGGTCAACCGGGTCAGCGCCTGGTAGCTGACATCCAGGTTGGTTTCGGCGGTCAGGCGGGCGGCGCGGGCGCTGTCATAGCCGGCGCGGGCTTCGAGCACGTCGGTGCGGGCCGACAGGCCAACGTCAAAGCGTTCCTGGGCTTGCTCCAGCTGGCGCTCAAAGGCCTTTTCCTCGGCCTTGGCGGTAGCCAGGTTGTCGGACGCCTGCAGCACGTTGAAGTAGGCCTGGGAGACTTCCAGGATCAGGTTCTGCTGCGTCGCCGAGAATTCCAGTTGGGCCTGCTGAGTGGTCGCCTTGGCGGCCTGGTAGGTGAACCAGCGATCGGCGCGGAATAGGGGCTGGGTCAGGCTGGCCTGGTAATAATGTGTGGAATACTCGTCACCGCCCACGTTGTCGATCTCGAGATCCTCGCGTGCAGCGCCGGCGCCAATGCCCAGGTTGGGCAGCAGTTGCGAGCGTGCCTGTGGCAGCGCTTCCTGACGTGCCAGGGCGTCTGCCTCGGCGGCGGCCAGATCGGCGCTGTTCAGCACCGCCTGGCGGTAAATGGTCATCAGATCGGTGTTGGCTGCAACCTGGGTAGAGGCGCCGGCCAGTAGCAGGGCAACGTAAAGAGGGCGGAGCATGCAGAGGTCCTTCGCATGGGGGCAAGTCAGGCAAGGCTAAAAGGCTCTGAACGCCGGGTCAAGCGGCCTGGTATCAACAATCGGGAACAAACTGTTGTGGCGACTTTTGCTGACATTTTCGCGGATTTTGTCAGCCAGCTTTCGCCCAGAAAAACCATTGCGGCAAAGCCCCTCTACTGCGGGCTTGAGACTACGGCGACAGGGCTCTAGACTGTGCGGACATCTTGACGGGGTGCTGCTTGCAAAGCGGCTGAGATGATACCCGTTGAACCTGAACCGGCTAGCACCGGCGTAGGAATCGAGATAGACGGCAAGCGCGAGTCCGCAAGGGCTGGCGTGGCCGTGGCTTTTCGGTTCCCTGCGCATCTCAACGCAGTGGAGCATAACAATGAACAGCAAGTTGCCTGATACCGCCATCGCCACCTCGGGTGCCGACAGCGCCGCCACCCAACCCTTCCCCAATTCTCGCAAGGTCTATGTGACCGGCTCGCGCCCGGACATCCGTGTGCCCATGCGCGAGATCAGCCTGGCGGATACGCCGACCGACTTTGGCGGCGAAACCAACGCGCCGGTGCTGGTTTACGACACCTCTGGCCCCTACACCGATCCGCAGGCCAATATCGATCTGCGTGCCGGCCTTGCCGATGTACGCGGCGCCTGGATTGACGAGCGCGGCGATACCGAGGTGCTGCCGGGGCTGACCTCCGAGTTTGGCGCCTCGCGCCTGGCTGACAGCTCTCTTGATCACATGCGTTTTGCCCACGTGCGCACGCCGCGCCGTGCCAAGGCCGGCTGCAATGTGTCGCAGATGCATTACGCCCGTCGCGGCATCATCACGCCCGAGATGGAGTACGTCGCGATTCGCGAGAACATGAAGCTGCAGGAGGCGCGCGAGGCCGGGTTGCTCAAGGAGCAGCACGTCGGCCACAGCTTTGGCGCGAATATCCCCAAGGAAATCACCGCCGAGTTTGTGCGCGAAGAGATCGCCCGCGGCCGGGCGATCATCCCTGCCAACATCAACCATCCGGAGCTGGAGCCGATGATTATCGGCCGCAACTTCCTGGTGAAGATCAACGGCAATATCGGCAACTCGGCGCTGGGTTCTTCCATCGAAGAAGAAGTCGAGAAGATGACCTGGGGGATTCGCTGGGGCTCGGACACGGTGATGGACCTGTCGACCGGCAAGAACATCCACGAAACCCGCGAATGGATCATCCGCAACTCGCCGGTGCCGATCGGTACCGTGCCGATCTATCAGGCGCTGGAGAAGGTGGGTGGCGTTGCTGAGGATCTGACCTGGGAGATTTTCCGCGACACCCTGATCGAACAGGCAGAGCAGGGTGTGGATTACTTCACCATCCATGCGGGCGTGTTGCTGCGCTATGTGCCGATGACTGCCAAGCGGGTCACCGGCATCGTATCGCGCGGCGGCTCGATCATGGCCAAGTGGTGTCTGGCACACCACCAGGAGAACTTCCTGTATACCCATTTCGAGGATATCTGCGAAATCATGAAGGCCTACGACGTCAGCTTCTCGCTGGGTGATGGCCTGCGTCCCGGCTCCATTGCCGACGCCAACGACGAAGCCCAGTTCGGTGAACTGGAAACCCTGGGCGAGTTGACCAAGCTGGCCTGGAAACACGACGTACAGGTGATGATCGAAGGGCCGGGCCATGTGCCCATGCAGCTGATCAAGGAAAACATGGACAAGCAGCTGGAGTGCTGCGACGAAGCCCCCTTCTATACCCTTGGCCCGCTAACCACGGATATCGCGCCGGGTTATGACCACATCACCAGTGGTATCGGTGCGGCCATGATCGGCTGGTTTGGCTGCGCCATGCTCTGCTATGTGACGCCCAAGGAACACTTGGGACTGCCGAACCGGGATGATGTCAAAACCGGCATCATTACCTACAAGATTGCGGCCCACGCGGCTGACCTGGCCAAGGGGCACCCGGGGGCGCAGATCCGTGATAACGCACTGAGCAAGGCGCGTTTCGAATTCCGCTGGGAAGACCAGTTCAACCTGGGCCTGGATCCGGACACAGCGCGCGCCTATCACGATGAAACGCTGCCGAAGGAGTCGGCCAAGGTAGCGCACTTCTGCTCGATGTGCGGTCCCAAGTTCTGCTCGATGAAAATCACCCAGGAGGTCCGCGAGTACGCTGCCCAGCAGCGCATCGATGCGGTCGATCTGGCGGTGGAAGAGGGCATGAAGGCTAAGTCCGAAGAGTTTCGTACCACCGGCTCTCAGCTCTACCACAAGCTCTAATCGCGTTCGCGCGCGTCTTGCGGTCCAGGGTCTGGCACGTCCGGACCCTTGCCGTCTGCCGGTCAGATATGCGAGCTTAAGCGACTGACTCTTATTCGCTGTGCCCCACGCCAATGGGGCATGGCGGATTTATGCTTTGCTTGCAGCCTGCAGGGGCCAGATGCCTTGTGCTCTGCAGCTGACTGATCCGGGGAGTGTGCTTTTGTCCTTTACGCGCGACGATGTGGACATCATCAGTCGGGAAACCGGCTTCAAGGGGTTCTATCGCCTCGACGTCCTAAATCTGCGTCACCGGCTGTTCAACGGCGGCTGGGGCCCCGTGCTGCGCCGCGAGCTGTTTGTGCGTCACGACGCGGTGTGTGTTCTGCCGTACGACCCCTGGCTGGATCAGGTGGTGCTGATCGAGCAGGTGCGCATCGGTGCTCTGGAGAAAAGCGACAACCCCTGGATGCTGGAGCTGGTCGCCGGGCTGATCGATACCGATGAATCCCCGGAGGAAGTAGCCCACCGTGAGGCGGACGAAGAGGCTGGCCTGACCCTGCGCTCGCTGCACCCGATTACCCGCTACTACCCGTCACCCGGTGGCAGCGACGAGTTTGTGCATCTGTATTGTGCGCTGGTCGACAGCCGTGGTGTCGGCGGTATTCACGGTCTGGCCGAGGAAGGCGAGGATATCCGCGTAAGTCTGTGGCCGCGAGAGCAGGCTCTGCACGCGCTGCACAGCGGCCGGATTGATAACGCCGCCAGCATCATTGCCCTGCAGTGGTTGCAACTGAACGTTGATCAGCTGCGCGCGGGTGCCGGAGACGCGCCGTGAGCGCCTTGCGCAAGCCACGTTACCGGGTCGACCTGATCGGCCTGCAGGCTGTCTGCGAGAGTAATTACTGGCGTCTGCTCAAGTTGATGCCGCGCCTGCACGAGGAAGATGAGCGGCGCATCGAGATTGATGCCGGTGACGGTGAGGAGCAGGCGCTGGTCATTCGTGTACTGGAGCGTTGTCCCTATACCTCGACGCTACAGCTGGCCCATGAGCGGCGCCAGAGCTGGGTGACGCCACCCAGCATGGAAGTGCGCATGTATCACGATGCCGGGCTGGCCGAAGTGGTGGCCGCCTATAACAGTCGGCGGTTTCGCGGCGTCTATCCGTACCCTAACGAGCAGATGCTGCAGCCGGACGAAAAATATCAGCTCAACCAGTTCCTGGGGGAGTGGCTTGGTTACTGCCAGCGTCATGGACAGAGCGCACAGCCGTTGTTCTTTGCTGGTCAGGGTCTGTGACCCAATCGCTGGAATCGCGGCGCGGCAGGGGCCAAGATAATCGCCGAGAGCGCGGACAAGGAGTGGGAGCAGGATGTCGTTAGGATCGGACTTCATCTGCGTTGTGCAGTTGACCGACAGTCATCTGTTTGCCGATGCAGAAGGTGATCTGCTGGGCTTGCAGACGCAGGCCAGTCTGGATGCCGTAGTGGACATGGTGCTGGAGCAGATTTCACGCATGGATCTGGTGCTGGCCACTGGCGATATCACTCAGGATGGCAGCGAGGCGGCGTATCGCCGCTTCATTGCCTCCAGCCTGCGTTTGCCGGCACCCTGTTACTGGATTCCCGGCAATCATGATGACGCCGAGCTGATGGCCCGGCTGGGCAAACCGCTGGGCCTGACCCGTGACTGGGTGGATATCGGCAACTGGCGGATCGTGCTGCTCGACTCAAGCATTTTGGGCGCGGTGCCGGGGCATTTGTCGGCGACCACCCTGAGCAGCCTTGACGACGCTTTGGCAACGGCCGGCGACCGCCATGTACTGGTGTGTCTGCATCACCAGCCCGTGAGTATCGGCAGCGACTGGATGGAGCCCATCGGTCTGCTCAATGCCGCGGACCTGCTGACCCGTCTCGAGCCGGATTCGCGGGTCAAGGCCGTGCTCTGGGGGCATATTCACCAGCATTTCGACCAACGGCTTGGACATCTGCGCCTGCTGGCAACGCCCTCGACCTGTGTGCAGTTTGCGCCCAGCAGTGACGACTTTGCGACCGACACCCAGGCTCCGGGGTATCGCTGGCTGCGGCTGTACGACGACGGGCGTATCGAAACGGCTGTGTCTCGCCTGCCTGCCGGCCAGTTTCTGCCCGATCCGGAAGCGGTTGGTTATTGAGTTCTCGCCGTGCAGACGGTGGCAGGCAAGCGGCCTGCCGGATACTATGTGACCCCATGTCTGTCTTTACTGCCGGTTGCCGCGCCTGCTGCGCATCCGCTGCCTGCATGTTGAAAAGATTCAAGAAGGAAACCTGCCTCCACCATGTCTCAATCGACCTATAACGCCGATGCGCTGGAAGTCCTCAGCGGTCTGGACCCGGTGCGCCGTCGTCCGGGCATGTACACCGACACGACCCGTCCCAACCACCTGGCCCAGGAGGTCATAGACAACAGCGTCGACGAGGCTCTGGCCGGTCACGCGCGCACCATCAGCGTGGTCCTGCACCAGGACAATGCCCTGGAGGTCAGTGATGACGGGCGCGGCATGCCCGTGGATATTCACCCGGAGGAGGGCGTTTCCGGGGTCGAACTGATCCTTACGCGGCTGCATGCCGGCGGCAAGTTCTCCAACAAGAACTACCAGTTCTCCGGCGGTCTGCACGGGGTGGGTATTTCGGTGGTCAACGCGCTGTCCCACAAGGTGGAAGTGCGGGTCAAGCGCGATGGGCAGGAATACGCCATGGCTTTTGCCAACGGCGACAAGGTGCGCGAACTGGAAGTCATTGGCACGGTCGGCAAGCGCAATACCGGCACGACCGTTACCTTCTGGCCAGACGCCAAGTATTTCGACTCGGCCAAGTTCAGTATCACCCGGCTGAAGCATCTGCTCAAAGCCAAGGCGGTGCTCTGCCCTGGGCTCAAGGTGGACTTCGATGATCGCCAGTCCGGCGAGAAGATCAGCTGGTGTTATGAAGATGGCCTGCGTGATTACCTGGTCGACGCCTGCGCCGAATGGCCGAAGCTGCCGGAGGAGCCCTTCTCCGGGGCCTTTGCCGCCAAGCAGGAGGCGGTCGACTGGGCGGTGTTCTGGCTGCCCGAAGGCGGCGAGCTGGTGCAGGAAAGCTACGTCAACCTGATCCCGACCGCCCAGGGCGGTACCCACGTTAATGGCTTGCGCGCGGGGCTGCTCGAAGCCATTCGCGAATTCTGCGAGTTTCGCAATCTGTTGCCGCGCGGCCTCAAGCTGGCGCCAGAGGATATCTGGGAGCGCGTTAGTTATGTGCTGTCGCTGAAAATGGCGGAGGCCCAGTTCTCCGGTCAAACCAAGGAGCGGCTGTCCTCCCGCGAGTCCGCGGCCTTTGTTTCCGGCGTGGTCAAGGATGCCTTCAGCCTGTGGCTGAACCAGCACGCCGATATCGGTCAGCAGATTGCTGAAATGGCGATCAGTCATGCCGGCCGCCGTCTCAAGGCCGGCAAGAAGATCGAGCGCAAGCGGATCACTCAGGGCCCGGCGTTGCCGGGCAAGCTGGCCGATTGCGTAGGGCAGGACAGCTCCCGCTCTGAACTCTTTCTGGTCGAGGGTGACTCGGCCGGTGGTAGTGCCAAGCAGGCTCGCGACAAGGAATTTCAGGCGATCATGCCGCTGCGCGGCAAGATCCTGAATACCTGGGAGGTTGAGTCCAGCGAAGTGCTGGGATCGCAGGAAGTGCACGATATTGCGGTTGCCATCGGGGTGGACCCGGGTGCCGCGAGCCTGGAGCAGCTGCGTTACGGCAAAATCTGCATCCTGGCCGATGCCGACTCCGACGGCCTGCACATTGCCACCTTGCTATGCGCGCTCTTTGTCCGTCACTTCCGTCCCTTGGTTGAGGCCGGGCATGTGTTTGTTGCCATGCCGCCGCTGTACCGGGTGGATATCGGCAAGGACGTGTATTACGCCCTGGACGATGCCGAGAAACAGGGCATTCTTGATCGCATCGAGGCCGAGGGTAAGCGTGGCAAGATTCAGGTGACGCGCTTCAAGGGTCTGGGTGAAATGAACCCGTTGCAGTTACGCGAAACGACTATGGCGCCAGATACGCGGCGACTGGTGCAACTGACCGTGGACGAGACACAGGATACCGAGCAGCTAATGGACATGCTGCTGGCCAAGAAACGTTCCTCTGACCGCAAGGCCTGGCTGGAAAGCAAGGGTGATCTGGCCGAGGTGCTGCTCTGATGCGTCATGCTGGTCTGCGCCTGCTGGGCGCCTGTGTGCTGCTGCTGAGCGGGCTTGCCAATGCTTTTGAACGAGCGCCCGAGTTGCAGCTGGAAGCCGCCCTGCCGGTAGACGGCATGCCGCGTGGCAACCTGTCTGCTTTGCAGCACTGTAATGGGCAGTTGCTGACGCTGTCTGACCGTGAGGACACCAGCCTGTTTGTGTTGCAGCGTGGCGAGCATGCCTATCAGGCGAGCGTAGAGAGCTTCACGCTGCCGGCCGATTCGCCCTCGATGTTGCCAGTCAAATTGCTAGCCGGTGCCTGGTTGCGCGGATTGAGCGGCCAGGCGCTGGATTTTGAAGGACTGGCCTGCGATGGCGAAGGCAACCGTTATCTGGTCAGCGAAAGTCAGCTGGGTGTCCTGCGTCTGCCGCCGCCCGCTGAGACGCCGGTGCAGGGTAGCTGGCTGGGTCTGGATCCGGCGGTCTACACCGAAGGGGAAGCCCGTGGTTTGTGGCAACAGGTCAACGCACTGGCCGAAGGGGTAGCGATTGATGCCCAGGCCGACACGTTGTGGCTGGCGGCCGAACGGCAGGGCAGGGGGTTGGTCAAGTTGCAGCGTCAGGGCGACCGCTGGGTCTGTCCTTTGGCTGGGTGTGTCCTGCTGGCTGAGCGCCGCTTCCTGCCGACCGAGCCTTTCGGTCCCGGTATTCTCAACCGTGAAGTCATGCCGGTCGACTTTTCCGATCTGGTGTTCTGGGAGGGATGGCTGTGGACCCTGGAGCGCAATGCGCATCAGGTGTGCCGGCGTAACGCACTTTCCGGCAAGCGCGAACGCTGCTGGTCCTTTGCCCAGTCGGTACTGGTTGAGCCCTATTTCTATCCGGACGCCCCGTTCGGCCTGGCAGAAGCCCTGCTGATCAGCGACGAGGGAATTGTCATCGGTCTGGACAACAACAACCGGCTGCGCCCGGATGGCGACGCGCGGCCCTGGTTGTTTCACTTTGCGCTGCCGGCGGACTGGCAGGAGGACGTGACGCCGTGAACGAATCTACGCCTCCCTCCCAGCGCAAGCTGGGCACCGGCATGATGATTCTGGCGTGGATTGCCGGCCTGTTGCTGGCTGCCTTCTGGTTCAGTGGTGTGGAGGAGCGTCAGCGCAATCCCAACCAAAACCCCGAGTCCAGTCGCCTGGACAGTGCGGTCGAGGTGCGCCTTGAGGCCAACCGCCAGGGGCACTATCTGGTCAACGGGCGCATCAACAGCAGCGCCGTTACCCTGCTAGTGGATACCGGGGCGAGTTTTGTTGCGGTGCCGGCCGGTCTGGCCGAGGAGCTGGGGCTGGAGCGCGGACGGCAATTTATGGTCGACACCGCCAATGGCACAGCAGAAGGCTATGCCACCAGACTGAACAGCCTGCAGATTGGCGATATTCGCTTGCATGACGTCGAGGCCGGCATTGTTCCCGGCATGGGCGGCGACGAAGTGCTGCTGGGCATGAGTGCCCTGCGCCAGCTGGATTTTCGTTCGCAGGGCGGTGATCTGCTGCTGCGACAGTATCAATGAGTTTTCAAGCGGGTAGCCCGGCGCTGCCCACCTGTGGAGATGAAACATGAGTGATGGACTGGACCTGAGCCTGGATGGCGTAGAGCGTCGCTCGCTGGCGTCCTTTACCGAGGAAGCCTACCTCAACTATTCCATGTACGTGATCATGGACCGTGCGTTGCCGCACATCGGCGACGGCCTCAAGCCGGTACAGCGGCGCATTGTCTATGCCATGAGCGAGCTTGGGCTGTCGGCCAGCTCGAAGCACAAGAAGTCGGCCCGCACCGTGGGTGACGTGCTGGGTAAATACCATCCGCATGGCGATTCGGCCTGTTACGAAGCCATGGTGCTGATGGCGCAGCCCTTCTCTTATCGCTATCCGCTGGTAGACGGACAGGGCAACTGGGGCGCGCCGGACGATCCCAAGTCCTTCGCCGCCATGCGTTACACCGAAGCCCGTCTGGCGCGCTACAGCGAGGTGTTGCTGGCGGAGCTGGGGCAGGGCACGGTGGACTGGCAGCCGAACTTTGACGGCACCATGGACGAGCCCATGGTGCTGCCGGCTCGTCTACCCAATCTGCTGCTCAATGGTACGACTGGCATCGCCGTGGGCATGGCCACCGATATTCCGCCGCATAACCTCAAGGAGGTAGCGGCGGCCTGTGTGCGTCTGCTGGATGACCCGGGCGCTGGCCTCGACGAGATTCTCGAGCATGTGCAGGGGCCGGATTTCCCCACCGAAGCGGAGATTATTACCCCCCGTCACGAGCTGCTGAAGATGTACGCCAGTGGGCGTGGTTCGGTGCGTTGCCGTGCAGTGTGGGATAAGGAAGATGGCGAGGTGGTCATCACTGCGCTGCCGCATCAGGTGTCCGGGGCCAAGGTGCTGGAGCAGATTGCCGCGCAGATGCAGAACAAGAAGCTGCCGATGGTCGCGGACCTGCGGGACGAGTCAGATCATGAAAACCCGACGCGCATTGTCATCGTGCCGCGTTCCAACCGGGTCGATCTGGACGATCTGATGCAGCACCTGTTTGCCACCACCGACCTGGAGCACAGCTACCGGGTCAACATGAACGTGATCGGCACCGACGGCAAGCCGGCGGTCAAGGATCTCTGGACCCTGCTCAGCGAGTGGCTGGGTTTCCGGGTGGCGACCGTGCGGCGCCGTCTGCAGTTCCGGCTGGACAAGGTGCTGGCTCGCCTGCACCTGTTGGATGGGTTGCTGGTTGCCTTCCTCAATCTGGATGAAGTGATTCACATCATTCGCACCGAGGACCACCCCAAGGCGGAGCTGATCGCCCGGTTTGATCTCAGCGAGCTGCAGGCCGACTACATTCTTGACACGCGTCTGCGTCAGCTCGCGCGCCTGGAAGAGATGAAGATTCGCGCCGAGCAGGATGCGCTGCGCGATGAACGTGACCACCTGCAGAGCGTGCTGGGTGACGAGCGCAAGCTGCGTAGCCTGGTGCGCGACGAACTGGTTGCCGATGCCGAGACCTACGGTGATGAGCGTCGCTCACCGCTGGTGGAGCGCAAAGAGGCCAAGGCCCTGTCCGAAACCGATCTGGTACCCTCTGAACCGGTGACCGTCGTGCTGTCGGAAAAGGGCTGGGTGCGTTGTGCCAAGGGGCATGATGTCGACGGCGCAGCGCTCAGCTACAAGGCGGGCGATGCCTATCTGGGGCAGGCCATCGGACGGTCCAATCAACAGGCGGTGTTTATCGACAGCAGCGGGCGCAGCTATTCGCTGGCAGCCCACACGTTGCCGTCGGCACGGGGGCAGGGTGAGCCATTGACCGGTCGTTTCAGCCCGCCAGCCGGCACCAGCTTTGATGCCGTGCTGATGCCCGAGGATGAGAGCCTGTATCTGCTGGCTTCGGATGCCGGCTACGGGTTCCTGGTCAAGGGCGAGGACATGCTGGCCAAGAACAAGAATGGCAAGGCGCTGCTGAATCTGCCGGAGGGTGGCCGCATCCTGACGCCGCAGCGCGTGCGATACCCGCAGAGCAGTCATCTGGCGGCGGTCTCCAACGAGGGACGTCTGCTGGTATTTCCGCTCAAGGACCTGCCGCAACTCTCCAAGGGCAAGGGCAACAAGATACTGTCGCTGCCCTCTGCTCGGGTTAAATCGCGCGAGGAGTTTGTTGCCGGATTGGCCGTGTTGCCGCCGGGGGCGCAGTTGGTGCTGACGGCTGGCAAGCGCACCCTGACGCTCAAGGCGGCGGATCTGGAGCATTACAGCGGTGAGCGGGGCCGCCGCGGCAACAAGCTGCCGCGGGGCTTCCAGAAAGTCGACGAGGTAGCTGTAGAGTTGCCGTCAGCCAGTGCGTCGGCCGAGGGCGTCTGATCGCTGCCTTGGGCAGCCAGCGCCGGCTCAGGCCTGGCGCTGGTTGTACAGCGAGCTGAGCTGACGCTCGAGCAGCGACTGATACGGCTCAAGTAGGCGTTCGATACAGAAGGTGCCCGGCTGGCTGGCCAGCCGGCGGGTTGAGGCGCATTGGCGCAGCGGTGTGCTGGCGGCCAGCTCGGCGTCTACCAGGAGCAGGTTGCGGCTGTGCTGTAGCTGCTCCAGTACCTGCTGACAGGCGGGGTGTTCACCCAGCGCCTTTTCATCCAGCCCGACCAGCCCGGCGGCATGGCCCAGCGCCAACTGCAGGTGCAGGGCAGTACCGGTGTCAGCAATCTCGATCTGCAGATCATGACCGAGTACTCTCAGCAGCTCGCCGCAGCACAGGCTGTGTTTCAACTCCGCACCGCCCGCCTCCGGATTATCCCGAAACAGCAGTACGCTGGTGCCGTCGAACAGCGTGTGCTGCTCACCGCCGTAGAGCTGGCAGGCTCGTTGTACTTGCTGGCGATAGCGTTCAAGCAGTGTCATCAGCCGCTCGCGCGGCAGGCGGCGCAGCGCCTCCTGATTGCCCAGGCGCACCGCCAGCAGCGCTTGGCGCGCTGGTTCAGGCGCCGGTTCACTTGCTGCTGCGCTGTCAGTCGGGGCGTCGTCCGTGGCTGCCCCATTGTCGGTTTCTGCGCTGCTCTCTTGTGCCTGCGGCTCGTCTGTCGGCGTGCTCTGGCTGTCGTCGTCCGGCTCTGACGCCAGAGCGGGTGTTGCGACGCTCTCGACCTCAAGGTTATCGGCCGCCTCAATATAGGCGGGTGTTATCAGCGGGACGTGATCGGGCTCCGGCTCGGTTACAGGCTCCGGTTCCGGCGCGGGTTCTGGCAGCAGCCCGCGATGAGCAAGCAAGGCGCGCGATAGTTCGCCCAGCTCATCACGGCGGCGATAACCGGGGGCCGGGTAGCTGGGGGTGCTGTCCCACTCGGCCAGGGCGGAGAGCTGGCGTGACAGTTCTCGTGCACGATGCCAGGCCAACAGGCCCCCGACACCACCAATAAGCAGCAGCCCCCAGATCAGGCGTTCAAGCAGCTGCTGCGCAGGCTGGTTGAAGGGCGCCGCGCTGAGAGTCAGCTGTACCTGACCGGCGAGCTGGTCCTGCAAGTGGACGGCTGCGGGGTAGCGTCCCTGGCCTGGTGCACGCAGATGGCGCGGCGGCTCGCTGCCGGCTTCGGCCAGCAGGCGGTTGTTGGGGGAGTAGAGGCTGACATGGGCGATCATCGGGTTCTGGGCCCACTGCGCCAACAGCATATTCAGGCTGAGACGGTCCTCGGCGGCCAGTGGCTCGGCGGCCGAGGCGGAGATCTGCCTGGCCAGCGCGCTACCCGTGCGGTCCGCCTGCTGGGCAATGTCCTGATTCAACTGCACCTTGCCAAGCCACAGCAGCAGAACGAGCATCAGCAGCATGGGGGCCAGTACCATCAGCGGCAGGGCACCGGCCAGTGTCAGGGAGCGGCGGCGCAGGTTGGCGTAGCAGCGTAAAAAGAGATTGTCCGGGGTAGAAGTTGGGCGGCTCAAGGCAAGACTCGACTGGTGGCGGAGGCGGCACCCTGGTGTAACCGGGCAGCGACGCGTTGGGCGAGTATAGCTATTCGCGAAAAGCGGAAAAAGGCTGATCTGTGAGCTGGTTGCCAAATGCGGGTAGAATAGCCGCCAGTTCCATCTGCCGGAGTGTGCGTCTTGAAGGAAATTGTCCTGATCAACATCACTGGCCCTGATCGTCCGGGCCTGACTGCTGCCATCACTGGCCTGCTGGCCAAGGCGCAGGTCCATATTCTGGATATCGGCCAGGCTGTTATTCACGACACCCTGTCCTTCGGGATTCTGGTGGAAATGCCGGTCGGGCAAGGCAGCTCTGATGTGCTCAAGGATGTGTTGTTTCGAGGCTATGAGCTGGACCAGCAAGTACGTTTCACTCCAGTCAGCGCCGAAGAGTACAGCCGCTGGGTAGAGGGGCAGGGCAAGGCGCGGCATATCGTGACGCTGCTGGCCCGTCGGGTTACCGCCGAGCACATTGCGCGGGTGAGTGAAATTACTGCTCGCTATGGCCTCAATATTGATCATATCGACCGTTTGTCCGGGCGTATCCCAGAAGGTCTGCCGGAAGATCAGGGCAAGGGCTGCATCGAGTTCTCGGTGCGCGGTGAGCCGGCGGATGCGGCAGCCCTGCGCGCCGAGTTCCTGGCTATCGCTCAGGAGCTGAGTGTGGATATCGCCTTTCAGCAAGACAGCCTGTTCCGCCGCAATCGCCGGCTGGTGGTGTTCGATATGGACTCCACGCTGATCGATGCCGAGGTGATCGATGAGCTGGCGAAGGCCGCGGGCGTGGGCGAGGCGGTGGCGGAGATCACTGAGCGGGCGATGCGTGGCGAGCTGGATTTTCGTGCCAGCTTCCGTGAGCGCATGGCGTTGCTCAAGGGCTTGCCGGTCTCCACGCTCGACAGCATTGCCGAATCACTGCGCCTGACCGAGGGCGCAGAAACCCTGATAGCCCAGCTAAGACGTCTGGGCTACAAGACGGCGATTCTGTCCGGGGGATTCAACTATTTTGCCGAGCGCCTGCAGCAGCGCCTGGGTATCGACTACGTCTATGCCAACGCCCTGCCGGTCGAGAATGGTCTGGTGACCGGTGAGGTTGAGGAGCCGATTGTAGACGGTCAGCGCAAGGCTGAGCTGCTGCGTCAACTAGCCCAGCAGGAAGGGATCAGCCTGGAGCAGACCATCGCCGTGGGCGACGGCGCCAACGATCTGCCGATGCTCTCCATTGCCGGGCTGGGTGTGGCGTTTCGTGCCAAGCCGCTGGTCAAACAGTCTGCCAAGCAGGCCATTTCGACTCTGGGGCTGGATGGCATTCTGTATCTGCTGGGCTTCCGCGACCGGGATGGCGCCTGAGCTGGATAGGAATGCGCTGATAAATCCCACGTGTCCTTGCGGGATGTATCAGCGCTTCCTTGCGAGTTACTCAGCGCTGAAGTCGTAGTTCATGGCGTCGCTGGGCGCCTGCAGGTAAGAGCCCTGAATGTAGTTGACGCCGGCCTGCCACAAGGTCGGCATCATGGTGGCGCTATCGACATAGGGCGCGATGGTCAGTTTGCCCTGGTTGTGCAGCGCGCTGATCATCTCCTTCAAAGTATCTACCGCCTTGGCAGTGGACAGGTCACGGGTAAAGGAGCCGTCGATCTGAATGTAGTCGGCCTGTACATGCTTGAGTGAGGCGTAGGGGTTCAAGGCGCCGCCGAAGTGGCTGATCGATACCCTGCAATGCATCTGGCGCAGCGCATCGGTGTGCACCTTGGCCTGCTTCAGGTAGGTGTTGATGTCGGCGTCGTTGAACTGGAAGATGATGGCGTCGGCCGGCAGGCGCGCTTCCTTGAGGATGGCGGCGATCCACTGAACCATATCGGGTGATTGCAGGCTGGCGGCGCTGAGGTTCAGCAGCAGATGCGTTTCAGCGCCCTTGCTGCGGTGGTTGCTCAACAGTTTCACCGCGCGGCTGATCAGCCAGCGGTCGATATCCAGGGCCAGTCCGGCTTCCATTGCTGCCGGCAGAAACTCGCTGGCGGGCACCTCTTCTCCCTTGCTGTTGAGTAGCCGCAGGAAGGTCTCGTAATTCTCGGCTTCGTCGCCGCGCAGGCTGATGATCGGCTGAAACAGCAGACGGAAGCCATTGGTCTCCAGCGTGTGGCGGATCAGCGCAATCAGGTCGCCGCGGTTGGCCTGCATGGCCAGTTCTTCAAGCGGGTCAAACACCTTGATTGCGTTGCCGCCGTCGGTGCTCAGCTGGTCGGCGATGCGGTGCGCGCGGTCGATGGCTTCAGTCGGATTGGCGCTGGTTTCGCTGATGGCAGCCACGCCCATGCTCACGGTGATGCGTACGGTGCGCCCGTTCGACTCGAACAGGTGGCCTTCGAGCTTGCTGCGCAGCGCTTCCAGTTGCGCCATGGCCGCTGCGGGCTCCTGACCCTCGAGCAACATGCTGCAGGCGTCATCGGCGAAGCGCGCCATCAGCGTATCTTCGCTGAAATGGTTGCGCAGCAGCTGCGCCAGGTCAGTCAGCAACAGGTCTGCTGCGCCAATGCCGATATCGGCCTGGAGGCTGCTGAATCCATCGATGCTGAGGTATACCAGCGTACTGGCAACGCCCTGGCGTACGGCCTGATCCAGTACGGTGTCGAGTTGCTCCTGAAAGTAGGCGCGGTTGAACATGCCGGTCACCAGGTCGCGGCTGGCCATCACCTTGAGCTTTTCCTCGAACTCGGCGCTGGCGGTCTCGGCGCGAATGACTACCTGGGTGCAGGGCTCGCCGTCGTAACTGGCAGGCGAGAAACTCAGGCGAACGGGGAAGCGCTTGCCGCTGCTGTCGACGGCCTTGCAGCGCAGGTCGCTTTGGCCACCCTGATCATCATGGTGACGCAGAAAGTCCTTGAACGCGGCTTGATCTTCGGCATCGATCAGGCCGACCATGGGTTCGGCGGCCAGGTCGTCGGCATCTTCGTAACCAAAGAGTTCGCTGTAGGCGCGGTTGGCGTAAATGTGCATGCCGTCATGTACATAGGCGATGGCGTCGACCGAGCTGTCGAGCAGCAACTGACAGCGCTTTTCTGCCTCGCGCAGGTTCTGCTCGGCAATGCGCCGCTGCCGTCGGGCCTCCAGGTTGACCAGTTCGCGGTCTACAATCAGGGTCAGCAGTGCGTCGGCGTCTTGCGGCAGGGCGTCTGCCATGCCGCAGCGCAGCGCGCTGGTGCGCATGTCGATATCGATGCCGGGCTTGAGCAGGATCAGCGGCACATCCCGCGACTGACGCTTGATCAGTGCAGCGGCGTCTTCGGCGCTCATGAAGCTGGTTTTCGGCTGGGCCAGGCACAGATCCCAGTTTTGCTGCAGGCACTCCTGCAGGTCTTCGGTCGAGGTGATGCGATGGGCGCGGGTGGCGTGCCCTGCATTGCGAAGCAGGCTAACCAGACGCTCAGCGTTGTTTTGCGAGTCGTCGAGGATCAGCAGCCTGATGGCTTTTTTATCGTTGGCCATGGTCTTCCGGGGAGTGCAGGCTGCCTTGCTGCGCAGCCTGTTGCGGTATCAGAGCACTGAATCTACAGAGACTTCCAGAGTGAGTCAAAGTCATCCTCGACAGCGACTGTCAAAGATGCGCCTTCAGTCTCAGATTGAGGCTTCTCTTCCCGTGGCTGCTCGATCAGGTGGTATTCGAACTGGCTGAAACTGCCGGTTGCGGTAACCCGATTGTTGAGGTGAGCCCGTTCTGCCTTGCCGCCTTGCAGGATGCTGATCTTGCTGTTGACCTGGAAGGGCAGGCGCGGAGTGATGATGGTTGCCGGCCGATCGATGGCGGTAACCTCGGGCAGCAGCAGGGCGCGCAGGTACTGGCTTGGTTCGCCGGTCTTGCGAATCAGCTTGGCTGCGCAGGGGGTGCAGTGGGGGGCGATAAGCTCGATGCCCATCTGTGTGCCGCCGCCGCGTACCTGCCGAATCCAGCGTACCACCGCGAGGCTCCAGTCTTGCTCGTTGGCTTCTTGCACGCCCAGCAATTCGCCAGCCTGCAGCTGCTTGGGTACGTCCTTGGGCCAGGTCAGGCAGAAACCGCCGGGGCTATGGTTGACGATCGGCAGGCTGTGGATCGGGTAGGTGTCGTCGCTGTCGTCGTCACCGTCGGCCTGGCTGCCGTAATCGATCTGTTCAATGTTGCCGCCGCTCCATTCGACCGATTGGCCGCCGTCAAAGGCGCCTGTCCAGCCGCCTTGCTTGGCGCGTTGGGCGGTCTCGGAGAAGGGGTTGAGCTCTTCTTCGGTGGCGTCGATCATGCGCGCAAAGGCCTTGCCGGCAATGCGGAAGTGAGTGGCGCTCATGCCGATGCTGACGCGCAGCTGGCCTTGACTGGGGATACGGTTGAACGTGCGCTCGGCGAGATCGCCCCAGGATTGGCTGACGTGCTGCAGCAGCTCGATGCCCAGGGTGCCCGGGATGTTCAGGTCGCCGGAATAGTCGTTGCCTTCGAGCATGAAATTCTTGATGTTGCTGACCAGCCCCCGGGTATCTAGGCCCAGGCTGTTGTCCAGGCTTTCGCCGCGAATCAGTGATTTGTAGCGCGGCGGGCAATCCATGTCCGGGTTGATGATGAACAACGCTTTGCTGTCATCCGGTTCAACCAGGCGGGCGTGTTTGCTCCAGTCTTCGAGGGTGGCGAACAGCCGGCCCATAGCGCTCTGGCGCATCTGGTTAGGACGCGCCGAGCCCATCAGCAGCGCCACCAGGTAGCACTGCTCAATGCTCAGCGGTTGCTTGTTGGCGCTTTCGGTGTCATTGACCGGGGTCTGGTGCAGCTTGCGCTTGCGAGCCATCTGATACAGCTGATGCAGCTCGAGCCAGATGCCGTCTGCGACCGGGCAATAGAGCTGGAAAGCGCGCAGCAGTGGACCGCACAGGCCACGAATGGAGCGCTGCAGGGCCAGTGTCATCAGGGTGCTGTGGTCGCGCGATTTGATGCTGCGCTCTTGCGCTACCACGATCTTGTAGCCATTGGCCAAGTGGTTTTGCAGGGATTGCGACAGGTTGGCAACCTTGCGAGGCTTGTCTTCCAGCACGATGGACTGGCCGAGATAGTACTTGGACAGCGCCGAACAGACGTAGTGAACTTCGGGGCGAATACGCTCGAGCATCGCCAGCCTGCGGTCTGGGGCGACCTCGTACTGGTTCAGCTCAATCAATCCTTGATAAAGCTGGCGGGCTGTTTCACCGATGTTGGCCTTGGGAAGGTTGGCCAGCCACTGGGTGATGCCCTTCTCGGTGCCCTCGGCGAAGCTCAGGCTGCTGAGCGTTTGCTGAGGTATGCGCAAGTGCATTTTTTGCGTCGTGCTATCCATAACAGTCGTATCCAGTACATGCGTTTCCGGCCGGGCCGTGGCAGCAATGGTGTGCTGCTCATCCGTGGCACTTGAAGGGTTCTGTCTTCTGTGAAAACACTGTAGCAGCTTAGTCCTCAACTGGCTAAGTGCAGAAGCCGAGTCGCGACCTGCCATGCGCTACTGCCAAATCCTCTGATTATTTATAGGTCATGCACCAGGGTGACGCTGACCGGGACCTTGGCGGGTTCACCGGCGGTTTCGCGTACCAGCCTGGGTACCAGGTAGCCGGGCAAGCGCGTAAGCAAGCGTCCGACCAGCTCTTGCGCTTGGTTGTCGGGCACCAGAAAGTGGCTGGCGCCGCGTACGCGGTCGAGCAAATGCAGATAATAGGGCAATACGCCACTGTCGCCTAGTGCTTCGCTCAGGGCTATCTGTGCCGACAGGGTGTCGTTGACGCCCCGCAACAGGACCGCCTGATTGAGCAGGGTGACGCCGGCCTGACGCAGACGGTTGGCGGCATCGCGCGTCAGCTCATCGAGTTCTGCGGCATGATTGCAATGCCAGACCATGGTCACTGGCAGGCGCGTGCCGCACAGCGCATCAATCAGCTCCGGGGTGATGCGTTGCGGAATCACGATCGGCAGTCGAGTGTGGATGCGTAGCCGGCGTACGTGGGGTATGGCGGCAATTTCGCGGGTCAGCCAGGCCAGGCGTCGATCGTTGGCGGCCAGGGGGTCGCCGCCGCTGTATATGACTTCGCTGATACTGTCGTCCTGACGGATGTAGTCCAGTGCCGCGTCCCATTCAGCGGTGCTGAGGCTGTTGTCCTGGTAGGGAAAGTGACGACGAAAGCAGTACCGACAGTTGACCGCGCAGCCGGCGCTGACCACCAGCAGCAGGCGACCATGGTACTTGTGGATGATGCCGGGACGGGCGTTGCTGTGCTGTTCGCCTAGCGGGTCGGCAACATAGCCTGGTTGCTCGTCCAGCTCGATGCCGAGCGGCAGCACCTGACGCAGTAGGGGGTCGTTGATATCGCCGGGCCGGATGCGCGAGAGGTACGGTTCGGGGACGCGCAGGGCAAAGTCCTGCGCGGCAGCCAGCGTGCCCTCGAGCAGTTGCGGGTCCAGTTGCAGGCGGTGAAGCAGGGTGCGCGGGTCGGTGATGCTGGAGGCGAGCAGATTTTGCCAGCTGGCAGGCTCAACACGAACTGCAGAAGCATGTATCATTGGCGTTTTTCCGCGCATGGGTATCAGGGTGTCCGACTGAATGCCCCGCACGCTGTGTGGTGCGGCGCGCTTCGGATCATCCGTTTAATTGAAAGTGGGAACTTGTATGGCCAACTATTCTACCAACGAATTCAAACCGGGTCTTAAGGTGATGCTGGACGGTGATCCGTGCTCGATCCTCGAGAACGAATACGTCAAGCCCGGCAAGGGTCAGGCGTTTAACCGCGTCAAGGTCCGCAACCTGAAAACCGGTCGCGTCAACGAGCGCACCTTCAAGTCGGGCGACAGCCTGGAAGGCGCTGACGTAATGGATCGCGAAATGGAATACCTGTACACCGATGGTGAGTTCTGGCACTTCATGGCCACCGACGGCTCCTTCGAGCAGTACGGCGCGGACGAAAAGGCCGTTGGCGACTGCATGAACTGGATGAAAGAGCAGGTGGTGTACACCGTGACCCTGTTCAACGGCGCGCCGATCGCCGTGACGCCGCCGAACTTTGTGGAGCTGGAAGTGGTTGAGACCGACCCGGGTGTGCGTGGCGATACTTCTGGCGGCGGCAACAAGCCGGCCAAGCTGGTTACCGGCGCCGTGGTCAAGGTGCCGCTGTTTATCAACACTGGCGACGTGCTGAAGGTCGATACCCGCTCCAGCGAGTACGTTGGTCGCGCATAACGACGCAAGTCGTTGAAGAAACCGGGGCCTGGCCCCGGTTTTTTGTGTCTGCAAATCGAGGTAAGCAACATGAGCCGAGCGTGGCAACCCAGCGCAACCATCGACGCCTTGCGCCAGCGCGCGGGCATCATTAACCAGATTCGTCAGTTCTTTGCCGAGCGCGGCGTGCTGGAGGTGGATACCCCAGCCCTGTCGCATGCCGCGGTCAGTGATCCGTTCCTGCACCCGTTTGCCACGGATTTTGTGCCCGAGGGCGGTGGCCAGGCGGCAACGCTGTATCTGCATACGTCACCGGAGTATCCGATGAAGCGCCTGCTGGCCGCCGGCAGTGGTCCGATCTGGCAGCTTTGCAAGGTGTTCCGTAATGGCGAGGTGGGGCGCAGGCACAACCCCGAATTCAGCATGCTGGAATGGTATCGCCCCGGCTTTGACCATCATCAACTGATGGATGAGGTCGACGCGCTGGTCTGTGCGGTGCTTGAAAGCGCGCCGGCGCGCCGGATCACCTATGCCGACGCCTTTGCCGAGCATACCGGGCTGGATGTGCACGCCTGCTCCGATATGGATCTGCAACGGCTGGCAGCGTCGCGCTGCGGCTTTGCTGGCCAGCTGAGCCGCGACGGTTATCTCAATCTGCTGTTTGCCGAGTGCGTTGAGCCGGCATTGCAGGCCCCCACGATGGTGTACGCCTTTCCGGCCTCGCAGGCGGCGCTGGCGCAGATTGTCGAGGGTGATGATCGGGTGCCGGCGGCGGCGCGCTTCGAGCTGTTTGTGCAGGGTATGGAGTTGGCAAACGGCTACTTTGAGCTGACCGACGCCGATGAGCAGCTGCGCCGATTTGAGGCTGACCAGCAGCAGCGTGAGGCGTTGGGTGTTGCTGCGCTGCCAATCGATTTGCCGCTGGTGGCGGCGCTGCACGCCGGTTTGCCGTCGTGCGCCGGGGTGGCGCTGGGGGTTGATCGTCTGGTGATGCTGGCGCTGGGCGCCAGCACTATTGCTGAGGTGATTGCCTTTGATGCCGGGCGGGCCTGATCAGGCGCCGCCGAGCGTACCCATTTTCTGACCCATGCTGACCGTGTCGCCTGCTTTCAGGGCGTCGCTCCAGCGCGCTGCGTCCGGTCCGAAGAGTACGATGGCGGTGGAGCCCAGCTTGAAACGGCCCATTTCTGCGCCCTTGTCCAATTGGGGCGCGGCTTCGCCGTAACGGGTGCTGCGCAGCTGGCGGCTGGGCGGTGCTACCAGGCCGGCCCAGACGGTCTCGACTGAAGCGACGATCATGGCGCCAACCAGCACCAGCGCCATGGGGCCGGCTTCGGTGTCAAACAGGCAGACCACGCGCTCGTTGCGCGCGAACAGCTCGGGCACGTTTTCGGCCGTCAGCTGGTTGACCGAGAACAGCTTGCCCGGCACGTAGATCATGTCTTTCAGCGTGCCGCCAAGCGGCATATGTACCCGGTGATAGTCGCGTGGCGACAGGTACACGGTGGCAAACTCGCCGCCCTGAAAGACTTGAGCCTGCTGGGCATCGCCGCCCAGCAATTCCTGCACGCTGAAGCTGTGGCCCTTGGCCTGGAAAATGCGGCCGTGCTCGATCCTGCCGAGCTGGCTGATGGCGCCGTCAGCGGGGCAGAGAATGGCGCCGGGGCTATCGTCCAGCGGCCTGGCGTCGGGCTTCAGAGCGCGGGTGAAAAACTCGTTGAAGCTGGGGTAGGCCGTGGGGTTTTCTTCTAGCGCCTGGCTCATATCCACGTCGTAGCGTTTGACGAACCAGCTGATAAAGGGGTTCTTGACCCAGTTCCAGCGACAGTTGGCCAGCCAGCCCGCTGCGCGGGACAGCAGGTGGTGCGGCAACAGATACTGAAACAGGATAAACAGACGGTCTGACATGCGCTTTCCTCAGGATTCAACAGGGGTGTCGGGGTGGTTGCCCCACTCGGACCACGAGCCGGCGTAGGCCTTGACGCGCGGGTAGCCGAGAATTTTGGCCGCCAGGTAGGTAAAGCCCGAACGGTGATGGGTTTGGCAGTGGGTCACCACTTCCTTGTCTGGCACGATGCCCAGTTGCTGCAGCTGCTCGGCCAGATCGCTGCGCAGACGCAGACCGCGTGACGGGTCCATACCTGCGGTCCACTCGAAGTTGATGGCGCCAGGAATGTGTCCGCCCTTGCTGGCGACGACCTTCTCGCCGCGATATTCCTGCGGCGAGCGCGCGTCCCAGATGACCCGGTCGGGGTTGTTCAGATCGGCCAGCAAGTCAGTCAGCATGATGGTGTGGCCGCGCTCGATCTCCAGTTGCGGCGCGCTGGGTTCGGCCTGATTGGGCATTGTCTCCAGGGTCAGGCCGTCAGCGATCCAGGCTTTGAGACCGCCGTTGATGTAGCTGTAGTGGTGATGGCCGATGCAGTCGAGCATCCAGATAAAGCGCCCGGCCCAACCGCCGCCCTCGTCGTCGTAGACAATGTAATGCAGATCATCGTGATGCCCTAGCTCGGCAAATATCGCCTGCAGCTCGGCCATGCCCGGGAGTGGACCCGGGCGCGGGGCGGGAGAGGCGGTGCGCGAAGGGGCCAGGTGAACGGCACCTGGAATGTGGCCGGCCAGGTATTGCTCGCTGCTGCACAGGTCAACCAGGCGAGTCGTGCGGGCGTCAATCGGCAGCGTCAGATCGCATGGTTCGATCAGTAGCGGCAAGGTGGCTTGAGCCATGGGAAAGGTCTCCTGGAGGTCCGGACCGGAAAAGGATGAATGCTAGAGCTTGTGGGGGCGTCACCACAAGCGCTGGTGTGTGACGATGGTCAGGCGCGCTGTTTGAACTGTACCAAGGCCTTGTGCAGACACTGGGCGGTTTTCACCAATGCCTGCTGGCGCTGGTGGCTCAGCGCGCGGCCCTGTTCGCCGGCGACAAAGATCAGTGCCAGCACCTGCTGGTTGTGCATTACCGGTGCCAGGTGAAAAGCAGTGGTGTAGGGGTGCTGCTGCAGCGGTGTTGGCAGTTGATTGAACTGCAGGTGGCTGGCGCTGACGCTGTGGCAGGCTGCTGAGCTTAGCCAGCGGAGCCAGACGCTGTTCTTGCTCGGGCCGACCCGGCTGCCGGAGCTGAACAGGTCAGGTGCGAAGCCGGCGTTGCTGCGCACCACCAGTTGGGCGCTCGCGCCGTGGGCCAGAGCGATCCAGCTGCGCTCGGCGCCCAGTCCGTCCTGTAGCGCCTGTTGGGCACAGTCGAGCAGGGCTCCGAGGTTCTCAAATGGTGACGGTGTGGCACTGAGCTGCAGGCAAAGGGCGCGCCAGTGGGCGGGTCTCGCTCTGGTCTGTTCTGGCTGTTCGACAACATTGCCCTGCAGCGGCAGGGTGGCCGACAGTTGCTCGATGGCCGCTGGTTGCTCAGTCCACGGCAGAGTGGCGGCGGGCAGGAGCAGGTCCTGGGTGACCGCCTGGTACTGGGTTCGAGCATTCTCCACGGCATTTTCATGGCTCAGGCGTTGCGCTTCCGGGACGTCGCAATTCAGGTACAGCGCGGCCAGTTGCTGCCAGCGCAGGGTATGGCTGGTGTACCAGTTGCTGTGCGCGCCGAGCGCCAGGCCGCTGGCGATCAGTACGCCATTGGCCGGCTGCGTCAGCCAGCGATACAGGTCACGGTCGGCGTCAAGGCGGGCCAGCTGTTCCTGCGGATGGGTGCTGTCACGGGCTACGTGCAGCGCCTTGACCATGGTGCGCCGGTGGTCGTTCAGGGAGCGGTAACCTTGCAGTATCCACGGCGGTAGCCACCAGTCCTGGGCGACCAGCTGTACCAACTGAAAGCCGGCAGTGGTGGTGGCGGCTATCCGGGTGCGGGTCACACCTTCAGGCAGCGCACCGCGATTGAGGCGGTCCCACTGCTCAAACAGGTGAGGCTTGAGGTAGGTCAGCGCCCACAGCGGGGAGAGGAACAGCAAGGTGGCCAGCGACATCTCTTGCCATAGGCGGGCAATGCGGTTGGCAAACAGCCCTTGCGCTTGGCCGACGGCATGCTCGCTGATGCTGAGCAGCTGGCGGTACGGGCGCGGCAGTTGGTCGTGCTCAACCACTGGCAGCTCTCGCAACAAGTTGATCAGGCGTTGGGTGCCAAGTAATGAGCAGGCTTGCTCCAGTGTCAGTACGTCGACATCGCGCTTGCGCGCCGCCTCGCCGGCTTGGCGACAGATGTGCAGGGCTGCCACCGGGACGCGCATGATCTGGTGCGTCAGCTCGGTAATGCTCAGCAGGTCGCTGCCAAGCTGTTCCAGCAGGTGGTCGCGTTGGCAGCGGGTGATGGGCAGCACGCAGGCATTCAGCTTCTGGCGCAGCTCGCCGATAACCTCTGTGTAAGCGTTGATGTCGGGGTGTGTGCTCATGCGCTTTGCGGCTTTATAATAGGTATTTGCACGACTATAACCTGAAAGGCAGCTATTTTGCTGCCCTGCGCTGTTTTGTGCGCTTGATCGCTCGGGATGACACGGATCTATGTTGAAAATTGGTGGTTTTGTTGTAGTCATCGGCGCTGTGCTGGGTGGCTTTTTGCTGTCTGGTGGCAATATCGCTGCGCTGTGGCATCCCTTTGAGATCTTGATTATTGGTGGTGCGGCCTTCGGCGCCTTTCTGGTGGCCAACAGCGGCGCCGTGGTCAAGAAGGCCATGTCTGCCGGGCCGGCCATTCTGTTTGGTCATCGCTTCAACAAGGCGTTTTATCTGGATGTGCTGGGCGTGCTCTACGAGGTGCTGAACAAGAGTCGGCGCGAGGGCATGATGGCCATCGAGGTTGACGTCGAGTCGCCGGCTGAAAGCCCCATCTTCAGCAAGTATCCAGCGATTCTCAAAGACACCCACATGACCGAGTTCATCTGCGACTATCTGCGCATCATGTCCTCGGGCAACATGGCGCCACACGAGCTGGAAGCGCTGTTTGATGTCGAAATCTCGGCCTTGAGCGAAGAGCTGCAGGAGCCGTCCCATGCGGTGACGCGGGTTGCCGACGCCCTGCCGGGCTTCGGTATCGTGGCCGCCGTGCTCGGCATTGTCATCACCATGGGGATTTTGGGGGATGCCGAGAAGGCCGAGATTGGTGAGAAGGTCGCCACTGCGCTGGTCGGTACCTTCCTCGGTATTCTCGCCGCTTACGGCTTTGTTGGCCCCTTTGCTACGGCCATGGGGCATGTGGCCCATGAAGAGGCCAATACCTACGAGGCGATCAAGATGACGCTGGTCGCCAGTGCACAGGGCCTGCCGCCCGCGCTGGCGGTTGAGTTTGGTCGTAAGTCCCTGCTGCCGGAGCATCGTCCGAGCTTCAACGAGCTGGAAGACTCGGTCAAGGGACGCTAAGCGGTGGACAATAACCAACCTATTATCGTCAAGCGGGTGACCCGCAAGGACCACGGGCATCATGGTGGTTCCTGGAAAATCGCCTTTGCCGACTTTGCCGTGGCGATGATGGCCTTCTTTCTGGTCATGTGGCTGATCACGGTTGCGACACCTGAGCAGCTGCGCAGTATTTCCGGCTACTTCAACGACCCCATCGGCTTCAACGAAGGGGGCAGCCCCTGGGCGATTGATTTGGGCGGCTCCCCTGAAGTGGCCCCGCAGACCACCTTGAATCAGACGCCGCAGGAAACCGGGCAGCAGGAGGTCAGCGAGGATAGCGCGCGTGAGCTGGCTGATCAGGCCGAGCGCCGCGATATGGAAATGCTGCTGCAGGAGTTGCAGAACCAGATCGACAGTGAGCCGGTGTTGCAGCGCTTCAAGGATCAGATTCTGATCGAAATCACCCAGGATGGGCTGCGCATCCAGATTGTCGACGCCGAGAACCGCCCCATGTTCGCCAGCGGCAGCGCCCAGCTGCAGCCGTATTTCGAGGAAATCCTGTTGTCGCTGAGCGACACCATTGCCAAGGTCAAGAAAAAGATCAGTGTCAGCGGCCACACCGACGGACAGCCCTACGCCGGGCGTCGCGGTTATGGCAACTGGGAGCTGTCCAGTGATCGTGCCAACGCCGCCCGCCGCACTCTGCTGGCGGCGGGCTATCCGGAGGAACAGGTAGCCCGAGTGGTGGGTTATGCCGATTCGGCGTTGTTTGATCGGGAGGATCCGCTCAGTCCGATCAATCGACGCATCGATATCGTGGTGCTCAATCGTCAGGCCGAGGAGCAGATTCGCGAGGGCGCTGACAGTGCTGCGCCAGCGGTGGCGCCGGAAACGCTGGACGTTCAGCCGCCGGTGATCGAGCTGCCGGAGCCGGACGCGGCTCCGGTGCCTTCGGCGCCAGAAGCTCAGACTGCGGACCCCGCGGCGGCCGCACCGGCTGCCAATGGGCAGCGCCGATTGAACCTGTTTGACAACGCCGAGCAGCTACGCGGACTGGATCAGTAGCTGTCTGAGCCGTCGTCCAGCGTCGAGAGGATATGGCGGTAGCTGGCCATACGCACGGCCGATATGTCTCCGCGCTCCACCGCTTGCAGCAGCGCGCAGCCGGGTTCGTGCAGATGCTGGCAGTCGCGAAAGCGGCAAAGGCCAAGCAGCGGGCGAAACTCGATAAAGCCTTCAAGCAGCTCGTCGTGACTGATATGCGTCAGGCCGAACTCGCGGATGCCGGGCGAGTCGATCAGGTCGCCGCCGTCAGGAAAATGAAACAGCCTGGCCGTGGTGGTGGTGTGAGTGCCCTTGCCGGTGCTCTCCGACAGGGCGCCGACGCGCAGATCCTGCCCGGGCAGCAGGGCATTGATCAGCGACGACTTGCCAACCCCGGACTGGCCGACAAAGACGCTGGTGTGGTCTCGCAGTTCGCCGCGCAGCTGGTCCAGTCCGTCACCTTCTCCCGCCGACAGCAGCAGCGTGCGATACCCGAGGCGAGCGTAGTCTTCCAGCCATTGCAGCAGCTCTGCTGCACCTGCGCTGCCTGGCAGCAGGTCAGACTTGTTCATTACCAGCAGTGGTTCCAGCCCGGCCTGCTCGGCGGCCACCAAGTAGCGGTCGATCAGGTTGGTATAGGGGGTGGGTAGCGGGGCAAAAACGATGATCAGCCGGTCTACATTGGCTGCTACCGGCTTCAACTGGCCGCGCTGGTCTGGACGGCACAGTTCGGTTTGGCGCGGCTGTTGAGCAACGATAACGCCACTTTGCTGATTGTCGGCGCGCCAGACGACCTGATCGCCGGTCACCAGCGCCGGCAGGTTGGCACGGCGATAGCAACGCCGAATCTGACCTGCCAGTTCGCCGCTGGTGGCTTCCACGTCGACCTGTACGCCAAAGTGGGCGATCACCAGGCCGGGCTGCTCTGGGCCCAGGTCGCCGCCTTCCAGGCTCTCTTCGGCTTTTTCGGCGCGTCGCTCTGCGCGCGCAGCGCGCTCGTCCTGAATCTTCTGAATGCGCCAATTCTGGCGGCGGGTGAGGTGTCGTTTGGCCATGGGCTCGGAGTCTGAATAATCGGCGGCAGTTTAGCAGTTATACTGCAGCCAATGCGCGTTTCGCGCTGCCAACTCTCATGCAGGAGCTCCCATGCAACACCCTGACAACCTGATCTGGATCGACCTGGAAATGACCGGCCTGGATCCGGACAACGATGTGATCATCGAAATCGCCACCATTGTGACCGACGCCGAGCTCAATGTGCTGGCTGAAGGCCCAAGTCTGGCGGTCAAGCAGCCGGATGCGCTGCTCGATGGCATGGATGAGTGGAACACCCGCCAGCACGGCCAGTCCGGCCTGACCCAGCGCGTGCGCGATAGCCAGATCAGTGCGGCAGAGGCCGAGCGTCAGACCATCGCCTTTCTTGCCGATTGGGTGCCGGCGGGCAAATCGCCCATGTGTGGTAATAGCATCTGTCAGGATCGGCGCTTTCTCTATCGCGGCATGCCGGCGCTGGAAAAGTACTTCCACTACCGCAACCTGGATGTCTCGACTCTGAAAGAGCTGGCCTCACGCTGGGCGCCTGAGGTCAAGAACGGCTTCAAGAAGCAAAGCAGTCACCTGGCGATGGATGACATTCGTGACTCGATCGCCGAGTTGCAGCACTACCGCGAGCACTTCATTAAGTATTGATGCCGTGCTGCGCCAGCGCCCAGTCCACATGCTCGCGCACCAGCGCTGAGGGGTGCGCCTGGCGCAGCTTCAGGGCTTCTATCACGTTGATGCTGCTGGTTGCGTTACCCAGGCCAATGGCTAGGTTGCGCAGCCAGCGTTCATGGCCAATCCGCCTGACAGGTGAGCCCTCGGTGCGCTTGAGGAAGGTGGCTTCATCCCAGCGAAACAGCTCCACCAGGCTGGCTTGATCCAGATTGTGTCGAGGCGTGAAGTCCGCTTCCTCGGTCGCTTTGGCAAACCGGTTCCAGGGACAGACCAGCTGGCAGTCATCGCAGCCGAATACCCGGTTGCCCACCGGCTTGCGCAGTGCTTCGGGTATCGCGCCCTTGAGTTCGATGGTCAGGTAGGAGATGCAGCGGCGTGCGTCCAGCAGGTGCGGGCCGACAAAGGCGCCGGTCGGGCAGGCGGTCAGGCAGGCGGTGCATTTGCCGCAATGCTCGGTTTGTTGCGGGGCGTCGATCGGTAGCGGCAGGTCCGTGTATAGCTCACCCAGAAAGAAATAGCTGCCAGCCTTGCGGTTGATCAGCATGGTGTTCTTGCCGATCCAGCCGAGTCCTGAGCGGGTGGCGAGTGCGCGCTCCATGACCGGTGCGCTGTCGACAAAGGCGCGGTAGCCGAAGGGGCCGATCAACTGCTCGATACGTTCGGCCAGTTGTTGCAGGCGGCGCCGGATCAGCTTGTGGTAGTCGCGCCCCAGGGCGTAGCGCGAGATATAGGCGGCATCGGGGTTGGCCAGACGCTTGGCCATCTCGGTCTCGGTCGGCAAGTAGTCCATCCGCACCGAGAGCACTCGCTGCGTACCGGGCACCAGTTCGTTCGGGCGGGTACGCTTGCTGCCGTGGCTGGCCATCCACTCCATCTCGCCATGGTAGCCAGCATCAAGCCAGTGTTGCAGGTGCTGTTCGTGTTCGCCCAGCTCTGTCGCGCCGATACCCAGTTGCTGAAAGCCCAGTTCGCGCGCCAGTTGGCGAATCTGCTCGGCTAGCTGCTGATAATCTGGTGTTTGGGAGGTCATGGCGGCTGGGGTTGGTTGACAGGCTTCCCTATAATTGTGCCAGACCTCAAGGGAGCCTAGCCATGCTCGCATCATTACCTCCTGTGCTTTATTCCCGCGACCAGACCCGGGCGCTGGACGCGACGCTGATCGCTGGCGGCCTTGCCGGGCTGGAGTTGATGCAGCGCGCCGCCTCGGCGGCCTGGAGCGCGGTGCAGCAGCGCTGGTCGCGGCATGACGGCATGACGGTACTCTGTGGTGCCGGAAATAACGCGGGCGATGGTTACCTGCTGGCGTGTCTGGCGCAGGCTGCTGGCTGGCAGGTGTCGATCCTCACACTGTCTGCACCGGAGCGCCTGCAGGGAGATGCGGCACTGGCCTGGCAACAGGCCCGGGACGCGGGTGTTGATATCGCGCCTTGGCAGGCCGGCAGCGAGCTGACCGGCGTGCTGGTCGACGCCATGCTGGGCACCGGTCTGCAGGGAACTGTGCGGCCTGGCTATGGTGCGGCGATCGAGGCGCTGAACCGCTCCGGTTGTCCGGTGCTGGCGCTGGATGTCCCCAGTGGCCTCGATGCTGACTGCGGTGTGCCGTTGGGCGCTGTGGTGCAGGCCACGGCGACGGTGACCTTTATCAGCGTCAAACCGGGCCTGCTGACCGGGCAGGGGCCCGATTGCTGCGGTGAGCTGCTTTTTGCGCCTTTGGTCGAGTTCCTTCCGGACAGTGTCCCGGCGACCATGGAGCTCTTGCTGCCAGAGCGCTGGCAGAGCTGTCTTGCTCCGCGTGCCCGGTCTGCCCACAAGGGGCGCTATGGGCACTTGGTGCTGGTGGGCGGTGGCCCCGGCATGGGGGGCGCGATCATGCTGGCGGCTGAGGCTGCACTGCACTCGGGCGCGGGGAAGATCAGTGTGGCAACCGCGCCCGAGCATGTTGCGCCGCTGCTGGCGCGACATCCGGAGATCATGGTGCACGGTCTGGCCGATGCGGCTGAGCTGGGGGCCTTGCTGCAGCACGCGGATGCCTTGGTGGTGGGGCCGGGCCTAGGCCGCTCGGCCTGGGCCCAGCAGTGTCTGGCAGCCTGTATTGCGGCGGATCTGCCGCGCGTGTTCGATGCCGATGCGCTGAATCTGCTCGCGCGTATGCCCCGCCCGCCGGCGCTGGGCGCTCGCTCGATAGTGACGCCGCATCCGACCGAAGCCGCGCGCGTGCTGGGCTGCGCCACGGCAGATGTCTCGCAGGATCGCTTGCAGGCGACCCTGCGCCTGGTGGAGCTGCTCGATTGTCACGCGGTGCTCAAGGGGGCGGGCTCGCTGGTCGCCAGTCCGGTGTCGGCAGGGCTGTTGCCGGCCTTGTGCAGTGCGGGCAACCCGGGCATGGCGGTGGGGGGGATGGGCGATGTGCTATCAGGCTTGCTGGGCGCGTTGTTGGCGCAGCGCGTTCCCGCCGCGAAGGCGGCGCGGTATGCTGTGCTGGTGCATGCGCAGGCCGGTGATCATCTGGCGCGCCGAGTGGGTGAAGTCGGGCTGATGGCGAGCGAGATGGCGCCAGTGATACGCGGCGTCTTGAATCAACGGGGAGTGGTATGAAGCTGGAATTACTGGCCAATGGCGAAGACGCCATGGTCGAGCTGGGGGCGCAGATTGCAACGGCGCTAGAGGGGCGGGGTGTCGTCTATCTGGAAGGCAACCTGGGTATGGGCAAGACCACGCTCAGTCGCGGCATTGTTCGCTCTTTCGGGCACACAGGGGCGGTCAAGAGCCCTACCTACACGCTGGTTGAACCCTACGAGCTCGGACCGGTCAATGTATATCATTTTGATCTGTATCGACTGGCCAGTCCCGAAGAATTGGAGTTTCTGGGTGTGCGCGACTACTTCGATGGCGACAACCTGTGCCTGGTAGAGTGGCCAGAGAAGGGGGCGGGCGCTTTGCCAAGGCCTGATCTGACGATTACCATTGACGCCGTGGGAGCCGGGCGGCGTCTGACGCTGACCGCAGGCAGTGCCCACGGCCAGGCGACCTGCCAACGGATACAACAATTGCGGAGTGAAGGCTAGCGTGAATCGCATGACCGGGGGAAAGCGCCGGCTACCGCTGTTGGGGGCGGTGGTGCTCTTTGGCCTGCTGGCCCAATGGGCGCAGGCGGCAGATATCAAGAGTGTGCGTCTGTGGCGTGCGCCGGACAACACGCGGCTGGTGTTTGATCTGAGTGGGCCAGCCGAGCATACGCTGTTTACCCTGTCCAACCCCGAACGTATTGTCATCGACATCAGTAATGCCCGGTTGACCGCAAACACCAGTGGCTTGGAACTGGACAATACCCCGCTCACCGGCTTGCGGTCGGCGCCGCGTGACGGCGGTGACCTGCGTGTGGTGCTGGACCTGTCCACGGCGGTGAACCCCAAGAGCTTTGTGCTGCCGCCCAACCAGCAGTATGGTGACCGGCTGGTCGTCGATCTTTTCGACCAGAGCCCTCGCCGGGCTGGCAGCCTGCCGACGCCGAGTGAGCCCTCTGCCTCCCCGTTACCGCAAACACCTACTCGCTCGGCCAGCGAAGCTGGGGACCGTGACGTCATCATCGCCATCGATGCGGGGCATGGCGGAGAGGATCCTGGTGCCATCGGCCATGGCGGTGCACGTGAAAAGGACGTTGTGCTGGCGATATCGCGCGACCTGAAGCGCCTGATTGACGCCGAGCCGGGCTTCCGAGCCGAGCTGGTGCGCACCGGCGATTACTTCATTCCATTGCGTCGGCGCACCGAGATTGCGCGTCAGCACAATGCGGACCTGTTTGTTTCCATCCATGCCGATGCCTTTACCCGTGCCAGCGCCAACGGCGCATCGGTCTTCGCCTTGTCCGATCGCGGCGCTACCTCCGAAACCGCGCGCTTGCTGGCCGACCGGGAAAACCGCTCGGACCTGATTGGCGGCGTTGGTGGTGTCAGCCTGGACAACAAGGATCAGGTGCTGGCCAGCGTGTTGCTGGATCTGTCGATGACGGCGACCTTGTCGGCCAGTCTGGACGTCGGGCAGCAGGTCTTGTCGTCGGTTGGACAAATTAATCGGTTGCACAAGTCCCGTGTGGAGCAGGCCGGTTTTATGGTGCTGAAGTCACCGGATATTCCCTCGATCCTGGTGGAAACCGGGTTTATCTCCAATCCGGGAGAGGCGCGTAAGCTGGTTACCCGGGATCACCAGCAATCCATGGCGCGTGCCATCTTTACTGGCGTAAAAGGGTATTTTCATCGCAACCCGCCGCCTGGTACCCGTGTGGCAGCCATGAAGGCCGAGGGTCGCCTGGCACAGGGCCCCCGCGAGCATACGGTGCGTCGGGGCGACAGCCTGTCTGCTATTGCCAATATCTATCAGGTGTCGCTGGCCAGCCTGCGCGATGCCAATGACCTTTCCTCCGACCGGATTCGTGTTGGCCAGGTGCTCAAGGTGCCGGCCGGCAGTGTGCTGGTCCAGAACGAACGCTGATATGTCTCGTATTCAACTGCTTAGTCCGCGTCTGGCCAACCAGATCGCGGCAGGGGAGGTCGTTGAGCGACCTGCCTCGGTAATCAAGGAACTGCTGGAAAACAGCCTCGATGCGGGCGCCAGGCGGATCGATATCGACGTGGAGCAGGCGGGCGTCAAGCTGCTGCGCGTGCGTGACGACGGCTCGGGAATCGAACAGGATGACCTCCCGCTGGCCCTGTCGCGCCATGCCACCAGCAAGATTCGCGATCTGGATGATCTGGAGGCCGTGGCTACGCTGGGCTTCCGTGGCGAAGCGCTGGCATCGGTCAGCTCGGTTTCGCGGCTGACCCTGACTTCCTGCCCCGAGGGGGCGGACCAGGCCTGGCAGGTCGAAACCGAGGGGCGCGATATGGCGCCCAGCGTGCGCCCTGCCGCGCACCCGCGGGGCACGACTGTCGAGGTGCGGGACCTGTTTTTCAATACGCCGGCGCGGCGCAAGTTCCTGCGCACCGAGAAAACCGAATTCAGTCACCTGGAAGAAGTGGTCAAGCGGCTGGCTCTCTCGCGCTTCGACGTGGCATTCAACCTGCGGCATAACGGCCGTCCGGTGCTGGGGCTGCCTCCGGCGCAGACCGAGCAGGAGGCGCGCCGCCGGGTTGCCAGCGTCTGTGGCCCTGCCTTTGTTGAACAGTCACGGCAAATTGACAGCGAACGCAGCGGCTTGCGCCTGTGGGGCTGGGTCGGGCTGCCAACCTTCTCGCGCAGCCAGGCGGACCTGCAGTATTTCTTCGTTAATGGACGCATGATCAAGGACAAGCTGGTCGCGCACGCCGTTCGTCAGGCGTATCGCGACGTGCTGTTCAACGGCCGCCATCCGACCTTTGTGTTGTTTATGGAGCTGGACCCGGCGGTGGTCGATGTGAATGTGCATCCGACCAAGCATGAAGTGCGCTTCCGTGATGGGCGGATGGTGCACGACTTTCTGTTCAGTACGCTCTATCGCGCCTTGGCTGACCAGCGGCCCGGTGACCAGGCTGAGGGTGACGAGGCGCCAGCTCCGGGGGCGCAGCCGGTCAGCCAGCCGACCGTATCCGGGCTGGATGCCGGCGTCTTTTCCGGTCAGCAACGCATGGCGCTGAACGAGGCGCCAGCAACCTGGAATGCACCGTCTCCAAGTGCCTATGTGCCGCCAGCCGCGCCGCCCGCCGGGGCGGCGGCAGCCTACGCGGGACTTTATGGTAGCGGCGGCGCGTCAGCGCCAAGCCTGCCGGCAGCAGTTGAAGGGGAGGATGTGCCTCCGCTGGGCTATGCCGTCGCCCAATTGCATGGGGTCTACATTCTGGCTGAAAACGCCGCCGGCATGGTCATTGTCGACATGCATGCGGCTCATGAGCGGATTACCTACGAGCGCTTGAAACAGGCGATGGACCACGAAGGGCTGCGCAGTCAGCCGCTGCTGGTGCCGGCCAGCATGGCCGTGAGTCAGCGCGAAGCCGACTGTGCGGACGAACATGCCGCCTGGTTTCAGAAGCTGGGCATGTCGCTGCAGCGCATGGGGCCGGAAACCCTGGCGATTCGCGAAGTGCCCTCGCTGTTGCGACAGGCTGACGCCGAGCCGCTGGTGCGGGATGTGCTGAGTGATCTGCTGGAATATGGCAGCAGTGACCGTATCCAGGCGCACCTCAACGAATTGCTGGCAACCATGGCGTGCCACGGCTCGGTGCGAGCCAATCGTCGCC
This sequence comes from Pseudomonas abyssi, assembly GCF_003444685.1. Classification (NCBI taxonomy): domain Bacteria; kingdom Pseudomonadati; phylum Pseudomonadota; class Gammaproteobacteria; order Pseudomonadales; family Pseudomonadaceae; genus Pseudomonas; species Pseudomonas abyssi. The sequence continues at coordinate 557,219 of NZ_LMAZ01000001.1, forward strand.
TGACCCTGGCGGAAATGAACGCGCTGCTGCGTGATATGGAGCACACCGAGCGCAGTGGTCAGTGTAACCATGGGCGTCCGACCTGGACCCAGCTGAGCATGACCGAGCTCGACAAGCTGTTTCTGCGGGGGCGCTGATGGCTTCAGTCTCCGGCACGTCAGGGCTGCCGCCGCTGGTCTGTCTGATGGGGCCGACCGCCTCGGGCAAAACGGATTTGGCCATGTATCTGTACGACCAGTTTCCCTGTGAACTGGTCAGCGTCGATTCGGTGCTGGTGTACCGTGGCATGGATATCGGGTCGGCCAAGCCTGATGTGCAAACGCTGCAGCGCTATCCGCATCATCTGATCGATATCCTCGACCCGGCCGAGCCCTACTCGGCAGCGCGGTTTCGCGATGATGCCCTGGCATTGATACGGGACATCACTGCGCGTGGCCGTGTGCCGCTGCTGGTGGGGGGCACCATGCTGTATTTCAAGGCGCTGGCGGGAGGTCTGGCAAGCATGCCGTCGACCGACCCGGTGGTGCGTGCGCGCATTGACGCCATGGCGCAGGAGCAGGGCTGGCCAGCGGTGCACGCGGCGTTGGCGCAGGTTGATCCGGTCTCGGCTGAACGCATTCACCGCAATGATCCGCAGCGTATTTCCCGTGCCTATGAGGTATTTCTCGGCAGCGGGATTACACTGACTCAATGGCATGAGCGTCAGCACGCAGAAAAAGCCGCGGATCAGACGCCCGGTGGCGGTGTTTTACCTTATACTGTGCGTTATCTGGCGGTTGCTCCGCAGGAGCGCTCGGTACTGCATGAACGAATTGCCGAACGTTTTTCGCTGATGTTGCAACAAGGGCTGATTTCCGAGGTCGAAGCACTGCACGCGCGTGGCGATCTGGACGTCAGCATGCCCTCGATCCGGGCGGTCGGTTATCGACAAGTCTGGGATTATCTCGAAGGGCAGCTGAGTTACGAGCAGATGCACGAGCGAGGTGTCATCGCAACGCGCCAGTTAGCCAAGCGTCAGTTTACCTGGTTGCGTGGCTGGAATGAGCCGATTGAGTGGCTTGACAGTCTCGACCCGAAAAGATTCGAGCGGGCCTTGAAAGTGCTGCAGACGGCCTCATTATGAGGCTTCGACGCTTCTGCAAGCTGTGCTTGTGCAGTAACGGTGCCTGCTCGTCTTTTGGATAATGGACAGGCCGGCCGATTCGCATTCAAATAATGCTCAAAAATATACGGTTTCCATAAAAGGAGTGAGGCAATGTCAAAAGGGCATTCACTACAAGACCCTTACCTGAACGTTCTGCGTAAGGAACGCGTTCCGGTATCCATCTATCTGGTCAACGGCATCAAGCTGCAGGGGCAGATCGAATCTTTCGACCAGTTTGTCATTTTGCTGAAGAATACTGTCAGCCAGATGGTCTACAAGCATGCTATTTCCACTGTTGTTCCCGGTCGCCCCGTGCGTCTGCCGACACAGCCTGGTGCTGACGAGGCCGAGGCCGGCAATCCCTGATGATGCAGGAGGCCTGATTGTTTTTTGAGCGCCATGAAGGGGGTGAACGTGCGATTCTTGTTCACCTCGAAGGTCTGGACGAGCAGCGCCAGGAAGATCCGCAGGAATTTATCGAACTGGTACGGTCTGCCGGCGCTGAAAATGCAGGTTTCCTGACCATTTCCCGCCATCAGCCCACCCCGCGTTTTCTTATCGGTAGCGGTAAGGTCGACGAGCTGCGGGCGCTGGTCAAGGCCAGCGAAGGTGAGCTGGTCATCTTCAATCACACCCTGACCCCCAGCCAGGAGCGCAATCTCGAGCGCGAACTGGAGTGCCGGGTCATTGACCGTACCGGTCTGATTCTGGATATCTTCGCCCAGCGTGCGCGTACCCACGAGGGTAAGCTGCAGGTGGAGCTGGCTCAGCTCGACCATCTCAGCACGCGTCTGGTGCGTGGCTGGACCCACCTTGAGCGTCAGAAGGGCGGGATTGGTCTGCGCGGCCCGGGTGAGACCCAGTTGGAGACCGACCGTCGCCTGCTGCGCGTGCGTATCAAGCAGATTACCAAGCGGCTGGAGAAGGTGCGCAGTCAGCGTGATCAGGCGCGCCGCGCCCGGCGCCGGGCGGAAATCCCGGTGGTGTCGCTGGTGGGTTATACCAACGCGGGCAAGTCGACGTTATTCAACACGCTGACGGTCTCCGAGGTTTACGCGGCAGATCAGTTGTTCGCTACCCTTGATCCGACGCTGCGGCGCATCGATCTGGCCGATATTGGGCCGGTGATCCTCGCCGACACGGTGGGTTTTATTCGCCATTTGCCGCACAAACTGGTCGAGGCGTTCCGTGCCACGCTGGAGGAGTCCAGTCAGGCTGATCTGCTGCTGCATGTGATCGATGCCGCCGACGAGGAGCGTGAATCCAATGTCGATCAGGTACATCACGTGCTCGGTGAGATCGGCGCGCTCGAGTTGCCGATGCTCGAGGTGTACAACAAAATCGACCTGATTGACGGTTTTGAACCGCAGATCCAGCGTGACGAAGAGGGTGTGGCGGTGCGCGTCTGGATTTCGGCTCGCCAGGGGCGCGGGCTGGACCTGCTGGCCCAGGCCGTTTCCGAGCGACTGGGCGATGATATCGTGCAGGAGCGGATCCAGCTGGACTATGCTGAGGCGCGTTTGCGCGCCCAGTTCTACGCCGCCGGTGCGGTGGTGGGAGAGCAGATTGGCGACGATGGCCGGCAGCAGCTGGAGGTGCGCCTGCAGCGCAGCGATTTCAATCGGCTGCTCAAGCGCGAAGGCTGGCAGCCGGAGCAGTTTCTGCAGCAACATACTTTGCAATGAAAGCAGGGGAGGCCAGTTCGCGTCCCCTGTCAGGTTTACGGTAGGATTGCACCCTGTTTCGGGTCGTCGCGGCCCGGGCTTTGATTGGTTACAGACAACGGAGAACGCTATGGCCTGGAATGAGCCTGGTGGCGGCAACAATTCTAACGACCAGGATCCCTGGGGCAGTGGCGGCGGCGGTGGCAATCGCGGCGGCAAGCAGGGTCCGCCGGACCTGGATGAGGCGCTGCGCAAGCTGCAGGACAGCCTGAATAACCTGTTCGGCTCGGGCAAGCGTAACAACCGCAACGGCGGGTCGGCTGGTAACGGCGGCAGTGCCGGTATTCCGGGCTGGATCTGGGCGCTGGGCCTGGTTGTCATCCTCGGTTTCTGGGTGTTCAAGGCCGTGTATATGGTCAATGAGCAGGAGCAGGCAGTGATTCTGCGCTTCGGCGAGTACCACCGCACTGTGGGGCCGGGTCTGCATCTGTACTTCCCGCCGGTCGAGAAGAAGTTCCAGCGTAACGTGACGCAGGTGCGCTCTTATCGCCAGCAGGGTCAGATGCTGACAGAAGACGAGAACATCGTTGAGGTGCCGGTCGCGATTCAGTACCGCATTTCCAATCTCGAGAACTTTGTGCTCAAGGTTGAAGACCCGGAGACCAGTCTGCGTCATGCCACCGAGAGCGCTGTGCGCCACGTCGTGGGTTCCACGCCGATGCACCAGGTGCTGACAGAAGGGCGTGAGCAGATGGCGGTTGAGGTAACCGAGCGTCTGCAGCGCTATCTGGACAGCTACAACACCGGTATCGCGGTGACCCAGGTGAATATCGAGAACGCCCAGGCACCGGCCGAGGTACAGGACGCGTTTGACGACGTTATCCGTGCCAAGGAAGACGAAGTGCGTGCGCGTAACCAGGCCGAAGCCTACGCCAATGGCGTGATTCCTGAGGCGCGCGGTCGTGCCCAGCGGATGTTGGAGGAAGCCAACGGTTATCGGGATGAAGTGGTGGCGCGCGCCGAGGGTGAAGCCAGACGCTTCGACCTGCTGCTGGAACAGTATGTGTTGGCGCCCGAGGTGCTGCGCGAGCGTATGTACATCGATGCCATGCAGAGTGTGCTGAGCAGCACCAGCAAGGTGCTGGTGTCTGGCGGCGAGGGCAGCAATAACCTGTTGTATCTGCCGCTCGACAAACTGATGAGTCAAAGTGGTGGCGGGTCGTCCAGTGGCTCTTCCGCCGGCCTGCCGCCGGTTGTGCAGAGTGATTCGTCCGCCCGTACGCCTGCTTCGCAGCAGCGTGATCTGCGCTCCAGGGAGTCCCGCTGATGAGTAACAAGTCACTGTTTGGATTGATAGTGCTGCTGGCCGCGGTCATCGTTGGCTGGAACAGCTTCTTCGTGGTCGCCCAGACCGAGCGGGCGATTGTGCTGCAGTTCGGAAAGGTGGTGGAGAATGATGTGCCGCCGGGGTTGCACTTCAAGCTACCCTTTGTGCAGGAAGCGCAAGCCTTTGATGGCCGTCTGCTGACGCTGGATACCGCGACCCAGCGTTATCTGACGTTGGAGAAGAAGGCGCTGATGGTGGATTCCTACGCCAAGTGGCGCATCGCTGATGTGCAGCGCTTCTACACCGCTACCTCGGGCCTGCGCGCCATCGCCGAAGAGCGTCTGTCGCGCCAGCTGGAGTCCGGTCTGCGCAACGAGGTGGCTCGTCGTACCCTGCATGAGGTGGTGTCTGGTGAGCGCGATCAGCTGATGGCTGATATCACGGCCACGCTGGATGAAAATGCCCGTCGCGAGCTGGGTATCGAGGTAGTGGATGTTCGGGTCAAGGCGATTGACCTGCCGGCCGAGGTAAATCGCAGCGTATTTGATCGCATGAGTACCGAGCGTGAGCGCGAAGCGCGCGAGCACCGCGCCAAGGGTGCCGAGCTCGCCGAGGGGATTCGCGCCGATGCCGACCGCCAGCAGCGCGTAATCATTGCCGAGGCGTTCCGTGAGTCCGAGAAGATTCGGGGTGATGGCGATGCGCAGGCGGCGGCGATCTACGCTGAGGCCTACAACAAGGACCCGGAGTTCTACTCCTTCTCGCGCAGCCTGCAGGCCTACCGCGAGAGCTTTGCCAACAAGTCCGACATGCTGGTGCTGGACCCGGAAAGCGAGTTCTTCAAGTACATGCAGGCTGATCCGCTGCAACGCTGAGTGCCTTGGCACTGAAAGACGGGCTGCCCTTGGGTGGCCCGTTTTGCTGTCTGGGCTGGTGATGGGCGGCTGCGGATTTGCGCAGGTGCCGACTGCGCAAAACGTGGTACACTTGCGCAGCCGGGGAAATCCCGGCTTTTTTGTGACCGGTCCACGCTGCTTGATGCGCTGGCAGAGGTGGTGCTGACGGGGGCGGGCATGTTGCAGGAAATCTTGACGGCACTCTGTCTGGTGCTGGTGATCGAGGGCATACTGCCTTTTCTGATGCCGGCGCGCTGGCAGCGTATGCTTGGCGGTATCGCCGAGCTAGGTGTGCGTCAGATAAGGCTGGCAGGTCTTGCCAGTATGTTGATCGGCACCTTGTGCCTGTATCTGGTTCGCTAGGTGTCTGAGCGTCACGCCGAGGCTCGGCACCCTGTATGAAAGGTTTAAAAAATGCCTAGTGTAGATCGCTGGCTGTTGCCTGACGGCATCGACGAAGTGCTGCCCCGTGAGGCGGTACGTATTGAAACAGCTCGTCGACAGCTGCTGGATCTGTTCTCCCGCTGGGGGTATGACCTGGTCATCACCCCGCACATCGAATACCTCGAATCGTTGCTCACTGGCGCTGGCCATGACCTCGAACTGCAAACCTTCAAGATGATCGATCAGCTGTCCGGGCGCATGCTCGGTCTGCGCGCCGATATCACGCCGCAGGTTGCGCGCATTGATGCGCATACGCTGGGGGCCGAGGGGCCATCGCGTCTGTGTTACTGCGGTAGCGTGCTGCATACGCGTCCACGGGCGTTGTCGACCTCGCGCAGCCTGATCCAGCTGGGTGCCGAGTTGTATGGCGATGCCTCCAGTGCCAGTGATATTGAAGTCATCTCCCTGATGCTCGAAACCTTGGCGCTGTGCCGGGTGGAAGGAGTGCATCTGGATATCGGGCACGTTGGCATCTATCGCGGTCTGATTCAGGCGGCCGGGGTGGATGAGTCGACCGAGAGTGCCTTGTTTGATGCTCTGCAGCGCAAGGCCGCTGACGAGGTGGCTGAGCTGGCGGGTTCGCTGGAGCAGGCCTCGCTGGGGGGCATGTTGTGCAGTCTGGTCGAGCTGTCCGGTGGTGTCGAGGTGCTTGATCGTGCCCATGCGCTGCTCGACGGTGCGCCTGAATCGGTCATGGCGGCGCTGGACGATCTGGCCGAGGTGGCACAGGTGCTGGCGCGCAACTACCCTGATGTGCCGCTGTATTTCGACCTGGGTGAATTGCGTGGCTACCATTACCACACGGGCGTGGTCTTTGCCGCCTTTGTGCCGGGGCTTGGCCAGAGTGTCGCTCAGGGCGGTCGTTATGATGACATCGGCAGCGACTTCGGCCGCGCTCGTCCGGCTACCGGTTTCTCGACTGATCTGCGTTTTCTGGTGCAGCGGGGGCAGATCGTCGGTGCCGATCAGGCCTCGGCTATCTGGGCGCCCTACAGTGCAGAAGCCGGTTTGCAGCAGGCCGTGGCTGAGCAGCGCGCGGCGGGGCAGCGCGTGATTGTAGCCTTGCCTGGGCAGGCGGATAGTGAAGCGGTGACGCATGGTTGCGATCGTGTGTTGACCTGGCGTGACGGCCGTTGGCAGGTCGTTGAACTGAATTCGTGATTAGACGGCCGTAAGGCCATTTCAATTCTAGTGAGGCATGGGCTGAACATGGGTAAGAATGTTGTCATCCTGGGGACCCAGTGGGGCGATGAGGGTAAGGGCAAGATCGTTGACCTGCTGACCGATCAGGTCGCGGCGGTAGTGCGTTATCAGGGCGGCCACAACGCCGGCCACACGCTGGTGATCGATGGTGAGAAGACCGTGCTGCACCTGATCCCGTCCGGGATTCTGCGTGACAACGTCCAGTGCTTCATCGGTAATGGTGTCGTGTTGTCGCCCGAAGCGCTGCTGAAGGAGCTGACCGAGCTGGAAAGCAAGGGTGTTCCGGTGCGCGAGCGTCTGCGTATCAGCCCGGCTTGTCCGTTGATCCTGCCTTATCACGTTGCGCTGGATCAGGCCCGCGAGCTGGCCCGTGGCGAGGCCAAGATCGGCACCACCGGTCGCGGTATCGGTCCGGCCTATGAAGACAAGGTGTCGCGTCGCGGTCTGCGCGTGGCTGACCTGTTCCATCGCGAGCGCTTTGCCGCCAAGCTGGGCGAGGTGCTGGATTACCACAACTTCGCCCTGCAGCATTACTACAAGGTTGAGCCGATCGACTTCCAGAAGACGCTGGATGAGGCGATGGAGTATGCCGAGTGGCTGGCGCCGTTGATGACGGATGTCACTGCGCGACTGCATGAGTTGCGTCGCGAAGGCGCCAATATCATGTTTGAGGGGGCTCAGGGTTCGCTGCTGGATATCGACCACGGTACCTATCCCTTCGTAACCAGTTCCAACACCACGGCTGGCGGTACTGCCACCGGGTCTGGCTTTGGTCCGCTGTATCTGGACTATGTGCTGGGTATCACCAAGGCCTATACCACCCGTGTTGGCTCCGGTCCTTTCCCGACGGAGCTGTTCGATGAGGTGGGTAGTCGTCTGGCTGAGCGTGGCCACGAGTTCGGCTCCACCACTGGCCGTGCGCGTCGCTGTGGCTGGTTTGACGCCGTCATCCTGCGCCGGGCAATCGAGATCAACAGCATCAGTGGTCTGTGTCTGACCAAGCTGGACGTGCTGGATGGTCTGGATGTGATCCGCATCTGTGTCGGTTACCGCAACGCCCAGGGTGACGTCATTCAGGCGCCGACCGATGCTGATAGCTACATTGGTCTTGAGCCGGTGTACGAGGATGTGCCGGGCTGGCAGGAATCCACGCTGGGCGTGAAGACCCTGGAAGGTCTGCCGGCCAATGCTCAGGCTTACATCCGTCGCATCGAGGAGCTGGTGGGTGCGCCCATTGATATTATCTCCACTGGCCCGGATCGTAATGAAACAGTGATTCTGCGTCAGATATTCCAGGCCTGAAGGCTGGTCGAGAAGGCGCTCTGAAGGGCGCCTTTTTTATTTGCGAGTTTCGCTGGCATGTCGCTCGACGCTGGAAGGAAGGGTGAGGTGTTAAAGCGATAGACATAAAAAAACCGAGCGCTTGGCTCGGTTCTTTTACGAAATTGGTGCCCAGGAGAAGACTCGAACTTCCACGACCGTAAGGTCACTAGCACCTGAAGCTAGCGTGTCTACCAATTTCACCACCTGGGCGATTTCTTGAAGCTGAAAAAACCGAGCGTTGCTCGGTTTTTTCTGAATTGGTGCCCAGGAGAAGACTCGAACTTCCACGGCCGTAAGGCCACTAGCACCTGAAGCTAGCGTGTCTACCAATTTCACCACCTGGGCATGTCATCTGAAGCTGCTATGCTGAACCGGGGTCCACTACGATAGCCGTTTCCTGTTGACGGCGCGAATCTTAGATAGTCGTGGCGTACTTGTAAACCCCTGACGTAAAAAAATTATCCCGCAAACAGGTGCATGTGGCATTGATTTTCGGTTCAATAGGGGCCTATGACGAAAAAGACCAAATCCCCCGGTGCGACCTCTCGGTCGGACCACCCCAACACTTCCCACAATTCCGCTGTGTCGTCTGACTGGAGTCAGATGGACCCCGAAGCTCGGCGCGAAGCAGAGAAGTATGACAATCCCATCCCCAGTCGCGAGCTGATTCTGCAGTTGCTGGAGAATCGTGGTGCGCCCGCAACGCGTGCCCAGCTGCAGCAGGAGTTCGGCCTGCAGGACGAAGAGAGTATCGAGGCGTTGCGCCGCCGTCTGCGCGCTATGGAGCGCGATGGTCAGGTCATCTATACGCGTCGCGGCGCCTATGCGCCAGTGGACAAGCTGGACCTGATTCCCGGACGGGTGCAGGGGCACCGTGACGGCTTCGGCTTCCTGGTGCCTGATGATGGCGGCGAAGACCTGTTTCTTGGTCCCTCGCAGATGCGTTTGGTATTTGATGGTGATCGCGCGCTGGGGCGTGTTACCGGTGTAGATCGCCGCGGTCGCAGCGAGGGCGCCATTGTTGAGGTGATCGCCCGCGCCCACGAGATCCTGGTTGGCCGCTATTACGAGGAAAATGGCATCGGCTTTGTGGTCGCTGACAACGCCCGTATCCAGCACGATGTACTGATTGCTCCGAATGCCAAAGGCAGTGTCAAGCACGGCCAGTACGCTGAAGTGCGCATCACCCATTGGCCGACCATGAATCGTCAAGCCCAGGGCGAGGTGATTGAAGTGGTTGGCGACTACATGGCGCCGGGCATGGAAATCGAAGTGGCGCTGCGCAGCTATGATATTCCCAGCGAGTGGCCCGAGGCGGTTGTCAAGGAGGCGAGTCGCCTGAAGGATCACGTGGTCGAGAAGGACAAGCTCAAGCGTGTCGACCTGCGCCACCTGCCACTGGTCACCATTGACGGTGAAGACGCCCGCGATTTTGACGACGCGCTCTACTGTGAGCCGCACAAGGCCAGCGGCTGGCGGCTGTTCTCCGGTGGCTGGAAGCTCTACGTTGCCATTGCTGACGTGTCGCACTACGTGCCGGTTGGCTCGGCACTGGACGAAGAGGCCGAGTTGCGCGGCACCTCGGTGTACTTCCCCAGTGAAGTGATTCCCATGCTGCCGGAGGCGCTGTCCAACGGGCTGTGCTCGCTGAATCCGCATGTTGATCGTCTGGCGATGGTCTGTGAGATGACCATCTCCAAGACCGGCGAGCTGACAGACTTCGAATTCTACGAGGGTGTGATCCACTCGCATGCGCGCCTGACCTATAACAAGGTCTCCAGCATGCTGGAGCACCCGCGTAGTCGCGAGGGTAAAGCCCTGCGTGATGAGTACAACGAAGTGCTGCCGCACCTGGAGCACTTGTATGAGTTGTACAAGGCGCTGGCCAAAGCGCGTCAGGGCCGGGGCGCCATCGATTTCGAAACAACCGAAACGCGCATGGTATTCGGTGATGATCGCAAGATCATCGAGATCAAGCCGACAACGCGTAACGATGCGCACAAGATCGTTGAAGAATGCATGCTCTGCGCGAACGTTGCGACCGCACGCTTCCTGCAGGAGTTGGAGCTGCCGGGCCTGTATCGCGTGCACGATGGGCCGCAGGCTGAAAAAGTTGAGCGGCTGCGTGAGTTTCTCAACTCCCAGGGCCTGAGCCTGACGCGCAAGAAAGGCGTGCCGACGCCGGAAGACTATGCTGCGGTACTGGCCAAGGTTCAGGGGCGGCCTGATGCCCAGCTGATCCAGACGGTCATGCTGCGCTCGCTCAGTCAGGCGGTCTACAGCCCGGACAATGCAGGGCATTTTGGCCTCAACTACGAGGCGTACACGCACTTTACCTCGCCGATCCGTCGCTACCCCGATTTGCTGGTGCACCGAGCGATCCGCAGTGTAATTCGCTCGCGTCGCAAAACGGATCTGGTGCGCCGGGCCGGTGCCGGCCTGATGCCGAAGGGGCGTATTTATCCCTACGACCACCAGCGCCTGGCTGAGCTGGGCGAGCAGTGCTCGCAGCATGAGCGCCGCGCAGATGAAGCGACCCGTGATGTGGTCAGCTGGCTCAAGTGCGAGTTTATGCAGGACAAGGTGGGTGAGAGCTTTGATGGCCTGGTCACGGCCGCTACCAGCTTTGGTCTGTTTATCGAGCTGACGGATATCTACGTTGAGGGCTTGCTGCATGTGACGGCGCTGCCGGCGGACTACTACGTGTTTGATGCGGTGCATCACGCGCTGGTTGGTGAACGCTCAGGCAGGCGTTTCCGTCTTGGCGATCCGGTGCGCGTGCAGGTGGCTCGGGTGGATCTGGATGACCGCAAGATCGACTTCGAAATGGCGGCCGATGCACCGCCGCCGCCGGCCGCAGAGCGTCAGGTGTCGGCCAGCCGGGCCATGCGTGAAAAGCTGCTGGCCGATGCCCGCCGCGCTGCGGGTGAGGCGGAGCCGCGCGGCAAGGTCCGCTCCGGCGCCAGCGCGGGGAAGGCGCCGGCGGGCAAGGGTAAGGGCAAGTCGGCCAAACCGGCCGGTGCTGCCAAGCCTGCGGGCAAGAAACCTGCCGGTGATAACCGCAGCCCACGCAAGCGCAAGGCCCGTTGAGCATGAGTGATCTGGAGCGGGTGTTTGGTTTGCACGCGGTGCAGGCCTTGGTCGAACGACATCCCAAGCGCATCAAGCGACTATTGCTGCAGACGGGACGGTTGAATGAGCGGCAGCAGGCGGTACTGGCCTCGGCTGAACAGCAGGGTATTGCTGTTCAGCGGGTGGCTGGTGACGAGCTGGATGCCCAGGCCGAGGGCGTGCATCAGGGTGTGGTGGCGGAGGTCTCACCGAGTCAGTTGTGGTCAGAGGAGATGCTTGGGCATCTGCTGGACCGGCTCGAGGGTACGCCTTTGCTGCTGGTGCTGGACGGCGTGACCGATCCGCACAACCTGGGCGCCTGTCTGCGCAGTGCCGATGCCGCTGGAGCGCACGCGGTGATCGTGCCGCGTGATCGCTCGGCCAGTCTGAATCCTACGGTACGCAAGGTGGCCTGTGGTGCCGCGGAAACCGTGCCGCTGGTGGCGGTGACCAACCTCAGTCGTACCCTCAAGCAGCTCAAGCAGCGCGGGCTCTGGGTGGTCGGCACGGCGGGGGAGGTGGAGCAGTTGATCTACGACGTCGACTTTACCGTGCCGTCGATCATTATCATGGGGGCCGAGGGCGCTGGTATGCGGCGCCTGACTCGCGAGCATTGCGACTACCTGGCCAAGCTGCCCATGGCTGGCAGCGTCAGCAGTCTCAACGTATCGGTGGCAACCGGTATTTGCCTGTTCGAAGCGGTGCGTCAGCGCAGGGCATCGAGCTGACCTGGATGCCGACGGTGCCGAGGGCGCCGTCGGTGTAACTTAACCCTTGCAGGTTAACTAGCCTCCCGCCCACACTATTGGCTTCCAGCTTCCAGCTTCCAGCTTCCAGCTTCCAGCTTCCAGCTTCCAGCTTCCAGCTTCCAGCTTCCAGCTTCCAGCTTCCAGCTTCCAG
>NZ_LMAZ01000001.1:569255-618715 GCF_003444685.1 Pseudomonas abyssi
CAGCTTCCAGCTTCCAGCTTCCAGCTTCCAGCTTCCAGCTTCCAGCTTCCAGCTTCCAGCTTCCAGCTTCCAGCTTCCAGCTTCCAGGCTTTACCTGCCTACGGGCTGCTGCTGGCATTTCCCTTGCAAGCCGAGCGGCGCTTCACTAGAATGGCCGCCCCAAACCCTATGTTCCACTCCTTGCCAGACTGTTTGGGCAGCTGGCTATAACCCGTAAGGAGCTTATATGCGTCATTACGAAATCGTATTCCTGGTTCATCCGGACCAGAGCGAGCAGGTTAGCGCGATGGTTGAGCGCTACAGCAAAGTGATCGAAGAAGACGGCGGTAAAGTACACCGTCTGGAAGATTGGGGCCGCCGCCAGCTGGCTTACCCGATCGACAAGATCCACAAAGCTCACTACATCATGATGAACGTTGAGTGCAGCGCCAAGGCACTGGATGAGCTGAGCGAAAACTTCCGTTACAACGATGCCGTTATCCGTAACATGGTCATCCGCCGTGACGAAGCCGTTACCGAACAGTCTGACATGCTCAAGTCCGAGGAAAGTGGTCGTGGTGAGCGTCGCGAGCGTCGCGAGCGCAACGACGACAACGATTCCAACGACAATGCTGACAACAGCAACGACGCCGACGACAACGGTGACGACGAGTAAGTTTTTTCAGTTCCCATTCCAGAATTAAGGAGACGCTGCCATGGCACGTTTTTTCCGTCGCAGAAAGTTCTGCCGTTTTACCGCTGAAGGCGTAAAAGAGATCGATTACAAAGATCTCAACACTCTGAAGGCCTATGTCACCGAGACCGGCAAGATTGTCCCGAGCCGCATCACCGGTACCAAGGCCAAGTACCAGCGTCAGCTGGCCGTTGCTATCAAGCGCGCCCGCTACCTGGCTCTGCTGCCTTACACCGACGGCCACGGTCGTTGATTGGTAGCCAAAAGTAATTGATCGGGAAGCCGAATCGGCATGCAGGGGCTCGCTGAATTCATAATGCGCGGTCGCAGGCAAGCTACCCTGGTGGTGGGTTTGTCAGTCGCCGTCCCCCTGTTGTTCTGGTTTGGTGCAGTAGTGCTGGCGCTGGTGTTATTGCGCCGCGGCTGGTCGGAAGGCAAGTCGGTTGTGGTCTGGGGCGCGCTACCCGCGCTGGCCTGGGCCCTGATAGGCGATCCGACCCCGCTGCTGGTACTGCTGGGGAGTGCCGCGCTGGCGCTGTTGTTGCGTCAGCACAGCGAGTGGTCACTGGTGACCATGGCGGCCGCACCGCTGGGGCTGGTATTTGCCCTGGTGCTGATGGCGACACTGCAAGCCCCCTTACAGCAGTTGGCCGAGCAGATCCAGGCGGCTCTGCCGCAGATGCTCAGCGAGCTGGGCGAGGTTGACGAGGCTGCTCTGGCACGCCTTCAGACCATGCTGGTGCCGCTGTTGGCTGGACTGATGGGTGCCACCCATGCAGCCATGACGCTGGTCAGCTTGATGCTGGCGCGCGCTTGGCAAGCCAGGCTGTACAACCCGGGTGGTTTCCGCGAGGAGTTTCACCGCCTGCGGTTGGCGCCCTGGATGGGCCTGGTATTGCTTCTGGCCGTGTTTGGTGCGCCGCAGGTTGATGGCCTGGTGCTGTTGGCGCCGGTGGCCACCGTGCCGCTGCTGTTTGCTGGCCTGGCGCTGGTGCACGGTGTGGTCGGTATCAAGCGCCTGGGTATCGGGCCGCTGGTCGTGCTGTACGTAGCGTTACTGTTCGTGTGGCAAGTGCTGTACCCCCTGATCATGATTTTGGCGTTTATTGATAGTCTGTTTGATTTCCGTTCCCGCCTTCAGCCGGTTTCCGGCGGCGGCAACGATGACTCAAACGGTCAAGGTTGAATTAAAGAGGTCATCGCAATGGAAGTTATCCTGCTCGAAAAGATCGCGAACCTGGGTAACCTGGGCGACAAAGTCGCTGTTAAAGCTGGTTACGCTCGCAATTTCCTGCTGCCCTTCGGCAAGGCCACCCCGGCCACTGCTGATAACGTAGCTGCTTTTGAAGCACGCCGCGCCGAACTGGAAAAGATCGCTGCCGAGAAGAAAGCCGAGGCTGAAGCCCGCGCTGCCAAACTGGCTGATCTGACTGTCACCATCGCCGCTAACGCCGGTGAAGAGGGCAAGCTGTTCGGTTCCATCGGTACTCGTGACATCGCCGACGCTGTGACTGCAGCTGGCGTTGCCATCGAGAAGAGCGAAGTCCGTCTGCCCGACGGCGCGCTGCGTACCGTTGGCGAGTTCGACATCGACGTGCAGCTGCACACCGACGTTGACGCTACCGTCAAGCTGGTTGTTGTGGCCGGCTAATAACGATTGGCCTCGCGCTATCCGCCTTGAGCGGATGATTTGCCGGGGCTTTGTCGTTAGACTTCAACACGGCGCCTGTCTGCGGACAGGCGCCGTGTTGCATTTCTGATCAGGCTGTTTTGAGCGCACTCCCATGACCGAATCACTGTATACCGACCGTCCCGAGCTGGACCTGCAGACCGCAGCCTTGAAGGTGCCCCCGCACTCGATTGAGGCCGAGCAGGCAGTACTTGGCGGCGTGATGCTGGACAACATGGCCTGGGAGCGAGTCGCCGAACAGCTGACTGACAGCGATTTTTATCGCCACGACCATCGGTTGATCTTTCAGGCGCTGGTGCGTCTGGCCTCGCGCAATCTGCCGTTTGACGTGGTGACCCTGGCGGAAGAGCTGGACAAGGAAGGGCTGACCGACCAGGTCGGTGGCCTGGCCTACCTCGGGCAGCTGGCGAAGAACACCCCCTCGGTGGCCAACATCAGCGCCTACGCCCAGATCATCCGTGAGCGCTCCACCCTGCGCCAGCTGATCAGCGTCAGCACCGAGATAGCCGATACCGCCTTCAACCCCAAGGGTATGCAGGCGACCGAGGTGCTCGATGACGCCGAACGCAAGATTTTTTCGATTGCCGAAAGCCGCCCAAAGACCGGTGGGCCGGAAGGGGTCAATGCCCTGCTGACCAAGGCGATCGATCGTATCGACACGCTGTTCAACAGTGAGGGCTCGATTACCGGCCTGTCGACCGGCTTTACCGAGCTGGACAACATGACTTCCGGCCTGCAGCCAGCTGACCTGATTATCGTCGCGGGTCGTCCCTCCATGGGTAAGACCACCTTTGCCATGAACCTGGTAGAAAATGCGGTGATGCGCAGTGACAAGGCGGTACTGGTGTTCTCGCTGGAGATGCCAGGTGAATCGCTGATCATGCGTATGCTGTCTTCCCTCGGGCGTATCGACCAGACCAAGGTGCGCTCAGGTCGGCTGGATGACGAGGATTGGCCGCGCCTGACCTCGGCGGTCAATATGCTCAATGACCGCAAACTGTTTATCGACGACACCGCAGGTCTGTCGCCGATGGAGATGCGTACCCGCGCCCGCCGGATCGTGCGTGAGCACGGGGACCTCGGGTTGATCATGATCGACTACCTGCAGTTGATGCGTATCGGCGGCGCGGCGTCGGAAAACCGGACCAACGAGATCTCCGAGATTTCCCGCTCGCTCAAGGCGTTGGCGAAGGAGTTCAACGTGCCGGTCATCGCGCTATCGCAGCTCAACCGCTCGCTGGAGCAGCGCCCCAACAAGCGCCCGATCAACTCCGACTTGCGTGAGTCCGGTGCGATCGAGCAGGACGCCGACGTCATCATGTTTGTCTATCGTGATGAGGTCTATCATCCGGATACCCAGGACAAGGGGATCGCGGAGCTGATTATCGGCAAGCAGCGTAATGGCCCCATCGGCACGGCACGGATGGCGTTTCTGGGCAAATACACCCGTTTTGAAAACCTCGCGCCCGGCTCGTACTCCGGCTACGGGGAGGAGTGAAGATGGCCGTCTCTATTCCGGTCGCCAAGCATCAGCTGTTCGACTATCCACGTTACTGGGCCGAGTGTTTCGGTCCGGCGCCCTTTATGCCGGTCAGTCGTGAGGAAATGGATCAACTGGGCTGGGACAGCTGCGATGTGATCATCGTTACCGGTGACGCCTACGTGGATCATCCCTCGTTCGGTATGGCGGTGATCGGCCGCTTGCTGGAGGCGCAAGGGTATCGCGTTGGCATCATCAGCCAGCCGGACTGGCACAGCAAGCAGGACTTCATGAAGCTCGGCAAGCCCAACCTGTTCTTTGGGGTGGCTGCCGGCAACATGGACTCGATGATCAATCGCTATACGGCCGACCGCAAGGTGCGGTCCGATGACGCCTACACCGCCGGCGGGCAGGGTGGCAAACGCCCCGACCGCGCCAGCCTGGTTTACAGCCAGCGCTGCCGGGAGGCCTTCAAGGATGTGCCTATCGTGCTCGGTGGCATCGAGGCGTCGCTGCGCCGTATCGCCCATTACGACTACTGGCAGGACAAGGTGCGGCATTCGCTGCTGGTCGATGCCAAGGCCGATATCCTGCTCTACGGTAACGCCGAGCGTGCTGTCGTCGAAGTTGCTCATCGTCTGAGTCGCGGTGAGTCGGTTCAGGACATTACCGATGTGCGTGGTACGGCCTTTATTCGTCGTGACACGCCCGAAGGCTGGTTTGAGCTGGACTCCACCCGCATCGACCGCCCCGGCAAGATCGACAAGATCATCAACCCCTACGTCAACACCCAGGACACTGCCGCCTGCGCGGTGGAGCAGGCCAAGGGGCCGGAGCCCGAGTCGACGGCCGACGAGGTCCAGGTAATCGAGCTGTTGCCGCACCCGCGGCTTGAACGCGACCGTACCGTGATCCGGCTGCCTGCCTTTGAGAAGGTCAAGGGTGATCCGGTGCTCTATGCCCATGCCAACCGCGTGCTGCACCTGGAGACCAACCCGGGGAACGCCCGTGCGCTGGTGCAGCGCCATGGTGACCGCGATGTCTGGTTCAACCCGCCGCCGATTCCGCTGAGCACCGAGGAGATGGACTACGTCTTCGGCTTGCCCTATGCGCGCGTGCCGCACCCGGTCTATGGCGGGGAGCGCATCCCGGCCTACGAGATGATTCGCTTCTCGGTCAATATCATGCGCGGCTGCTTTGGTGGTTGTACCTTCTGTTCGATCACCGAGCATGAAGGGCGCATCATTCAGAACCGCTCGCATGATTCGATCATTCGCGAGATCGAGGATATGCGCGACAAGGTACCGGGCTTTACCGGAGTGGTGTCTGATCTGGGTGGTCCCACCGCCAACATGTACCGTATCGCCTGCAAAAGCCCGGAAATCGAGGCCGCTTGTCGCAAGCCGTCCTGCGTGTATCCGGGCATCTGCGACAACCTCAATACCGACCACTCCTCGCTGATTGAGCTGTACCGCAAGGCGCGCGCGCTGCCAGGGGTGAAGAAAATCCTGATTGCCTCGGGTTTGCGCTATGACCTGGCGGTAGAGTCGCCGGAATACGTGAAAGAGCTGGTGACCCACCATGTCGGCGGCTATCTGAAGATTGCGCCGGAGCACACCGAGGAAGGGCCGCTCAGCAAGATGATGAAGCCCGGCATCGGCAGCTATGACCGCTTCAAGCAGATGTTCGAGAAGTTCTCGAAAGAGGCGGGCAAGGAGCAGTACCTCATCCCGTACTTTATCGCCGCCCACCCGGGTACCACCGATGAAGACATGATGAACCTGGCGCTCTGGTTGAAACGTAACGGCTTCCGTGCGGATCAGGTGCAGGCATTCTATCCCTCGCCGATGGCGACTGCGACGGCCATGTACCACTCGGGCAAGAACCCGCTGCGTAAGGTGACCTACAAGAGCGATGCTGTCGGTACCGTCAAGGGCGAGCGCCAGCGTCGTTTGCACAAGGCGTTTCTGCGTTACCACGACCCGAACAACTGGCCATTGCTGCGTGAGGCGCTCAAAAGCATGGGACGCGCCGACTTGATCGGTAATGGCAAGCATCAGTTGATTCCCAGCTTCCAGCCGGCGGTAGGCAGCTACCAGAGTGCGCGGCGCAAAAACTCTACGCCAACCGGCAGCAAGAAGGCCGGCCGCATGCTGACTCAGCACACCGGCTTGCCTCCGCGTGAAACAGGTGCAGGCAAGAGCCAGAGCAAGCGCTCGCGCACCGGCAGCGGAGCAGGGCGCAAGAGCCGCTGAAGACCGCCGCTATTGCACCTATAGCGGCTTTCAAATGGCTCGAGTTGTCCTATGCTTCTAGAGTGGTGTCTGTAAAGCGTGGCCAGAGGGCCGTGCTGCAGACCTGGTCTGGAGGTGGCTTATGTGGAACGAAACCTGGCTGAACTGGTGGGCAGACTACGCTGGCGCAAGCGCCGCGTAGCGATCCTGTCGGTCTGTGCAGCCTGCTGCATTACAGCAGGCTGAGGGTGTCGTTTTTCAATGCGCGCCAATGCTGCAGTTGCTCGCGCAGCTGATTGAGCTCGACCGGCTTGGCCATGTGTCCGTTCATGCCGGCTTTGCGGGCGCGCTCGCGGTGCTCCGGCAGGATATGAGCCGTCAGCGCAATCACCGGAATGGGCTGAGCGCCGCTGCGTTGCTCCCAGCGACGTATCTGTTCCGCTGCAGTGAAACCATCCATCTCGGGCATCTCGCAGTCCATCAGCACCAGATCAAAGCTTTGCTGTTGCACGGCCTCGACCGCCCGGGCGCCGTTGTCTACTGCCGTTGCCGACACACCCAGCTTTGCCAGCATGCCGAGGATCACCTTGGTGGAAATGGCGTTGTCTTCGGCAATCAAAACCCGGTACTCCCCATCCATGCCGCTGTCCTGCTCGGTTTCCTGCTGATCGCGATCAGCAGTGTCGCCGGAGGCGGCGCGGCGCTGACTCCATTCGTCAATCAGGGTCGTGCGCAGGGTGTAGCCGGCGACCGGTTTGCTGAGAATGCGGCGGATGCCGGCATTTCGCGCAATCACGCGGCTGGGCACCTGATTGATGCCGGTCAGCATGATGATCAGCAGGTCGTTGCCCAGCACGGGGTCATCCTTGATGCGGCTGGCCAGCTCCACGCCACTCATACCTGGCATCGACTGATCCAGCAGAATGATGTCGAAGGGATTCCCCAGGTTGGCCTGGTTGCGCAGCGTCGCCAGTGCCTCACGGCCGCTTGACGCGCTCTGGGCGCGCATACCCCAGGCGGTGGTTTGCTGCTGCAGCACCTTGCGGCAGGTGGCGTTGTCGTCAACGATCAGAATGCTGCGGTCAACCAGACTGCGGCCCTCGGCGGAGGCTTCTTCTGCCGGGTTGTCCAGATGGGTTGCCGGCAGGGTAAACCAGACCGTGTTGCCCTGCTCACCGCTGGCCTTGATGCCGATCTGGCCCTGCATCATGCCGATCAACTGGCGGGTGATGACCAGCGGTAGCTTGCCGTCGGTGTCGGACTGGTCGAGGAAGCGGGTGACCTTGAAGTCGCTGTTGAGCAGGCTGTCTCGCGCCTCTTCCGGCATGTTCTCGCCGGTGTCCTGCACGGCAAAGCGCAGCTGCGGGGTGTTGTCGCGTTTCTCCAGTCCGACGACCAGCAGTACTTCACCTGAGTCGGTCTGATGCAAGGCGTTGGCCAGCAGGTTCATCAGCACCTGCCGCAGGCGGGTAGGATCGCCCTGCAGTGTGCGCGGAACCTCCGGATGCACGAAGCCGATCAGCTCGACGCCCTGCGCCTCGGCGCGTATGCGGTAGATGTCGAGGCAGTCGTTGACCAGTGCATGCAGGTCAAACTGTACGCGCTCCAGCGTCAGTTGACCTGACTCCAGTCTCGACATGTCGATAATTTCATTGATCAGGTTGAGCAGATCATTGCCCGAGCCGTGAATGGTTTGTACGTAGTCGCGTTGCTTGGCCGAGAGAGCGGTGTCCAGCAGCAGTTCACTCATGCCCAGCACGCCGTTCATAGGGGTGCGTATTTCATGGCTTATGCGGGCCAGAAACTCGGCCTTGGCGCGCTGTTCGGCGCGAGCCGTGGCGCTATCCTGCCGCTCGCGAATGCGGCGTGTGAGCTGCAGTTGCAGGCGGCGGTACAGGCTCCAGCTGAAGCTGACCAGCGCGCTCCAGAGCAGCAAATCAGCCAGGTAGGCGTGTGGCAGTTGCTTGCCAATGTACTCGGCAACCAGGCCCTGGCCGAGCAGTAGCACAGCGCCCAGGCTGAAGGGGCGGTCCCATTGCTGTTGCGTGGTATGCAGAAGGCCGAGAATGACCAGCATGCAGGCCGGCAGGCCGATCAGCATCAGGTTGGAGATAAAGCGGAACAGGGGCGGGAACGCAGCGGCGATGGCAACCAGCAGAGCGCTGGCGATGGCCAGGCCATACACAGCACGTTGCAGCCCCTTGGTCTGTCGGGCGTTGAGCTGGCTGAGCAGCAACAGGGCCAGTAACGGATAGGCGCTTAGCAGCAGTATCTGTCCGGGTTGGCCATGCAGTTGCGGCAGCAGACTGACGATCCAGTTCAGCGCCGTGACATTGCTGGCGGCAAGCACCAGGCCAGCGGCCGCCAGCAGCAGATGAAATGGGTCGCGACCAATCAGACCGTGCAGCATGCCATGCAGGAACAGGGCAAGCAGCAGCCCCACCAGAATCCCCTGTACGGTCTGCTGCATGGAGTGCTCTGCAGCGGCCGCCGCAATATCCTGCAACACGATGCGGGCAGCCAGTGGGTAGTCGTTCTTCAGGCGCAGCAGCAGGGTGTCGCCTGCAACGCTGCTGCCGTCGAGTGGGAACGCGTAGCCGTGAAAGGGTAGCGGACGGCTGCTGAAGGGTTGGCTGGTGCCGGTGCGGTAGAGCTGGCGCGGCTCGTTCTGGGTCAGGCGGTAGACTTCGATCAGGCCGATGGCCGGGTTGTCGATGGTCAGTAGTTTGTCCTGTACCGAGTCGAGGGTGAATTCGACCCACAGGGTGCCGTTGTTGCCGGGCAGACGCAAAGGACCTTCCGGTGCGGGGATAAAGCGGTTCGCGTAGCGATTGGAGAGAATGTCCTGCAGCGTCAGATTGCCACCGGGGTCGACGAAGGTACGGTAGGCAGGCGTGCTGCTTTCCACCGTATCAACCCAACTGGTGAACGTGAAGGCGATGCCGAGCAGCAGGGCGAGCAGCAGTGAACTGACTGGCTTCACGTGGGGTCCTGTCCTTGGTTTGGATATCCGGTTTCAACGATTCGTGGGCCAGTATAGCCCAGTGTGGACTCGCTCGAAACGGATCAAGCGGACAGTCTTCTGTCCGTCCGGACCCTGATGCCCGGGCGGATGAAGTTTTGCGGCTAATGCCCGCGCGCCGAGCCAAAATCCCGGCCTGGGCATCCTGTGTGCTTGCTTGTGGCCATGCCTGGGCTCCCTAGTGCGGGGCCCCAGGCATGCCCGATGACGCCTAGCTTTCGCGGGCAATGGCGCGGTAGCCGATATCCTTGCGGTAGAAACAGCCGTTCCAGCTGATCTGTTCGGCCAGTCGATAGGCACCCTGCTGGGCTTCGCGCACGCTGTTGCCTAGTGCGGTGGCGCACAGAACGCGGCCGCCGCTGGTGGTCACTTGACCGTCCTTCAGCGCGGTGCCGGCGTGGAAGACCTTGCCGCTGTCGCTGACAGCGACATCCAGGCCGTTGATGACGTCACCTTTGGCGTAGTCAGCCGGGTAGCCGCCGGCAGCCAATACGACGCCCAGGCTGCAACGCGGGTCCCACTTGGCGTCAACTTGATCCAAGGTGCCGGCGTTTGCTGCTTCGACCAGCGCAACCAGGCTGGATTGCAGGCGCAGCATGATCGGCTGGGTTTCCGGATCGCCGAAGCGGCAGTTGAATTCGATCACCTTGGGGTTGCCTGCGGCATCGATCATCAAACCGGCGTAGAGGAAGCCGGTGTAGACGTTGCCTTCGGCAGCCATGCCACGCACGGTTGGCCAGATGACCTGTTCCATGACGCGCTGATGAACCTCGTCGGTGACCACTGGAGCGGGAGAGTAGGCGCCCATGCCGCCGGTATTGGGGCCGGTGTCGCCGTCGCCAACGCGCTTGTGATCCTGGCTGGTGGCCATCGGCAGCACGTGTTCGCCGTCGACCATGACGATGAAGCTGGCTTCTTCGCCGTCGAGAAACTCCTCGATGACTACGCGTGAGCCTGCTTCGCCGAAGGCGTTGCCGGCCAGCATGTCGCGCACGGCATCCTCGGCTTCCTGCAACGTCATGGCAACGATCACGCCCTTGCCCGCAGCCAGGCCGTCGGCCTTGATGACGATCGGTGCGCCTTTCTCGCGCAGGTAAGCCAGCGCGGGCTCGATCTCGGTAAAGTTCTGGTACTCGGCGGTCGGAATCTGGTGACGGGCCAAAAAGTCCTTGGTGAAGGCCTTGGAACCTTCCAGCTGCGCGGCACCGGCGGTCGGGCCAAAGCAGGGCAGGCCGTGCTCGCGGAAGCGATCAACGACACCCGCTACCAGTGGTGCCTCGGGACCGACGATGGTCAGGCTGACGTTGTCCTTGGCAAATTCGACCAGCTTGTCCAGCTCCAGCACGTCGATGGCGACGTTTTCGCACTTGGCCTCGATCGCAGTGCCGGCGTTGCCCGGGGCGACAAAGACCTTCTCGACGCGCTCATCCTGCGCCACTTTCCACGCCAGCGCGTGCTCACGCCCGCCGCTGCCGATAATCAGTACATTCATGTAACTCTCCTGTGGAGAGAGCTTCAAGCTTCAAGCTGCAAGCGGCGCTGTGGGGCGCTCTGCTTGCGGTTTGCGGCTTGCGGCTCAGGGATTAGTGGCGGAAATGGCGCATGCCGGTGAAGACCATGGCCATGCCGGCTTCGTCGGCGGCGTCGATCACTTCCTGGTCGCGCATCGAACCGCCGGGCTGGATAACGGC
Source organism: Pseudomonas abyssi (assembly GCF_003444685.1). Lineage (NCBI taxonomy): Bacteria > Pseudomonadati > Pseudomonadota > Gammaproteobacteria > Pseudomonadales > Pseudomonadaceae > Pseudomonas > Pseudomonas abyssi. Next base: position 580,046 of record NZ_LMAZ01000001.1, read on the forward strand.
GCTGATGCCGACCTTGGCGGCATTATCGATGCCGTCGCGGAACGGGAAGAACGCATCGGATGCCATGACTGCGCCGGCGACCTGCAGGCCGGCGTGCTCGGCCTTGATGGCGGCGATGCGGGCGGAGTTGACGCGGCTCATCTGGCCGGCGCCGACACCGATGGTCTGGCGGCCTTTGGCGTAGACGATGGCATTGGATTTGACGAACTTGGCGACTTTCCAGGCGAACACCAGGTCGTGGATTTCCTGTTCGGTCGGTGCGCGCTTGGTGACGATCTTCAGGTCGTCTGCGGTGATCATGCCGATGTCGCGGCTCTGCACCAGCAGACCGCCGTTGACGCGCTTGAAGTCCCAGTCGGCCTGGCGTTCACCGCTCAGCTCACCGCATTCGAGCAGGCGTACGTTGGCTTTGGCGGCGACTGCGGCGCGGGCTTCGGCGCTGATGCGCGGGGCGATGATGACTTCAACAAACTGACGCTCAACGATGGCGGCAGCGGTGGCGCCGTCCAGCTCGCGGTTGAAGGCGATGATGCCGCCGAAGGCGGATTCGCTGTCGGTGGCCCAGGCCAGATCGTAGGCCTTGCGGATACCGCCTTCGTCTTCCGGCACCACGGCCACGCCGCAGGGGTTGGCGTGCTTGACGATGACGCAGGCCGGCTTGGTGAAGCCCTTGACGCACTCCAGTGCAGCATCGGTATCGGCGACGTTGTTGTAGGACAGTTCCTTGCCCTGCAGCTGAATCGCGGTGGCGATGCTGGCCTCGCTCGGAGCGGCTTCCTTGTAGAAGGCGGCGGCCTGGTGCGGGTTCTCGCCGTAGCGCATGTCCTGCACCTTGATGAACTGGCTGTTGAAGGTGCGCGGGAAGGCGGCGCGGTCCTCGGTGCTCAGGGTGTCGCGGGTCTGCTCGATGGTGCCGAGGTAGTTGGCGATCATGCCGTCGTAGGCAGCGGTGTGCTCAAACGCCTTCAGGGCCAGGTCAAAGCGCTGGGCGTAGGTCAGGCCGCCGCTCTTCAGGGCTTGCGCGATGCTGCTGTAATCGCCGGCATTGACGACGATGGCAACGTCCTTGTGGTTCTTAGCGGCGCTGCGAACCATGGTCGGGCCGCCAATGTCGATGTTTTCAATGGCATCGGGCAGGGTGCAGCCGGGCTTGGCGACAGTGGCGGCGAAGGGGTAGAGGTTGACCACGACCATGTCGATGGGCTGGATGCCATGCTCGGCCATGACGTCACCGTCGATATCGCGACGACCGAGGATGCCGCCATGGATTTTCGGGTGCAGGGTCTTGACCCGGCCGTCCATCATTTCCGGGAAGCCGGTGTAGTCAGCGACTTCAACGGCCTTGATGCCCTGCTCGCAGAGCAGCTTGTAGGTGCCCCCGGTAGACAGGATTTCAACGCCTTGGGCGCTCAGCTCGCGGGCAAAATCGACGATACCGGTTTTGTCAGAAACGCTGATCAGCGCACGGCGTACCGGCAGGCGGGTAGTTTGGTCGGTCATCTTGGATCCAGGCTAGGAGGTTGTCGTGTCGAGTCATTCATGGTCGGGTTGGGCTGAACGCTTTAGGCTGGGAGGTCTGGCTCGTTGTGCCAAAAGAGGCCGGCTGCCCGGCTCACCTCTGACTGCTGCTAACTTCCAGCTTTCAGCTTCTAGCCTTCAGCCAGCTGTTTCAGAGCAATCCGTACTGCTTGAGCTTCTTGCGCAGGGTGCCGCGGTTCAGGCCCAGCACTTCGGAGGCGCGGGTCTGGTTGCCCTTGACGTAGTTCATCACGCTTTCGAGCAGCGGCGCTTCGACTTCGGACAGCACCATGTTGTAGACGTCGGTCACGTCCTGCCCCTCAAGGTGCTGAAAGTAGTTGTGCAGGGCGTCCTCGACGCTGTCGCGCAGCGTTCTTTGATCGCGGGTGTCGTTGATCCCGCTGGCGGGAAGGGTGGATTGACTGCTGTCGCTCACAGTGGGGTTTCCATCAGGTAGGGTTGTGTCGAAATTCATGCTGCCAGATCTCCGTCCAACAGGCGGCTGAAGTAGCCGGCAATGGCGCTTGCCTGCTGGTCAGCGTCGGTGATGCGGTTGAAGTCGCGGCGAAACTCGCCGGCACCTGGCAGGGTCTGCAGGTACCAGCTGACGTGCTTGCGGGCGATACGGGCGCCGTGTTCAGCGCCATAGAAAGTATGCAGGGCCTTGAGGTGCTGCATTAGTATTTGCTCCTGCTCGGCTAGCGGCGGCTCGGCCAGCAGCTCTCCGCTGCGCAGGTAGTGGTCGATTTCGCGGAAGATCCAGGGGCGGCCCTGGGCGGCGCGGCCGATCATCACCGCATCGGCTCCAGTATGCTGGAGTACCTCGGCGGCCTTTTGCGGGCTGTCGATGTCGCCGTTGGCAAACACCGGAATCGAGATGCTTTGCTTTACTGCGGCGATGGTGTCGTACTCGGCATGGCCGGTGTATAGCTCGGAGCGGGTTCGGCCATGCACGGCCAGCGCCTGAATGCCGCTGTCTTCGGCAATACGCGCGATGCGCAGGGCGTTGCGGTTCTCGGGGTCCCAGCCGGTGCGGATTTTCAGGGTGACGGGAATGTCCACCGCCTGCACCACTGCCGCACAGATGGCGGCCACCAGCGGTTCATCACGCAGCAGCGCGGAGCCGGCCGCCTTGTTGCAGACCTTCTTGGCCGGGCAGCCCATATTGATGTCAATGATCTGGGCGCCGAGCTGGGCGTTCATGCGCGCGGCCTCGGCCATCATCTCGGGATCGCCGCCGGCAATCTGTACCGAACGGGGTTCGGGTTCGCCGTCGTGCTGCAAGCGCAGGCGTGATTTGCGGCTGTTCCACAGACGGGTATCGCTGGTCACCATCTCGGATACCACCAGACCGGCACCCAGGCGGCGGCACAGCTGCCGGAAGGGCTGATCGGTAACCCCGGCCATAGGGGCCAGAATGACACGATTGGCTAACTGGTAAGGTCCGATACTGATCACTGCTGGTCCATCCCTGTAATGCCCGGTGGTCTGTGCTGTAACAACAGCACGGCAGCCCGTCCGGTGTCCCGGTCAGGGTGATGAAGTGCGAAAAGGGTCGCCATGATACCCGCAAAGTATGGCCGGTTAAAGACTGTGCTGGGCGTTTTTTGTACAGCCAGTTTAGGTCAGCTGCGCGCAAATGTGCTCGGGTACTCGACGAAAGGATGACGCTTTGACCGCGGAATCATCAGGGCGCCACAAAGTCCAGCTGGTAGCTGACGGCCGCGCTGCCTGGCGCGACCATGTTCAGGGCTATATGGATGGGCGTTTGTGACGGCATCAGGTTGCGCCCGGCCAGCTCGCCCGCCAGGTACTCTTCTGGGCGGAAGTCCTTGCTGCTGACCGTCTCGCCTCGGCTGTTGCTGAACTGCATGCGGATAACCGGGAAAGGTTGCGAGTAGTCTGCCCGGTTATAGATGATCACGTTGATATCCAGACTGTTGGGGAACTCCGGATGCGGCCTGACCAGCAGGTTGCTGCTGCGGATCTGGCTGATATCAACGCGAGCCGGCAACTGGCAGCCGGCAACCAGGCAGATGTCCTGCATGACTGGGCGCAGCTGGTTGTCGCGTGCCCAGGCGTCAAAGTTGTAGTACACGGCCTGCGCTGCCAGGCCGAGAACGGCGAGCAGGCATAGCGCGCCCCAGAGCAGGTTGCTGCGGGCTCGGCGGCGGCTCAGCGGGGCGGCCAGTTGCAGTGGCTCATCTTCCAGCTCAGGCAGAACACGGCGGGTGTCCAGGCGGGGTTCGGTGCGCCCGCGTTCGTCGTCGGTGTTTTCCTCCGACTCCGGCTGCTTGGCGGTATCGGTCGAGGCGTCATCGGCGTAGAGCGGGCCTTCGGGCTGGCCACGGCGGAAAATGGCGCTATTGTCCGTGTCCTGCAGCGGCACCTGATGGGCGCGCGCGGGTTTGGCGGGCGGCTCTGCTTCAGGCTCTGGCTCGTCTTCTGGCTCTGGGCGCGAGGCAAAAACCGGCGCAAAGTCGCGGGCCTTCGGTGTCGCCATAAAAGCCTCGTTCAGCTCCAGTTCGTCATCGCTGTCTAGGCTGCTGAAGCCGGGTTCGACGCGCTCGTCGTCCCGGCGGGCCGTCTCGGCCAGGGTCAGCTCGGACTCCTCATCATCAAGCAGTTCAAAACTGGCCGGCTTGGGCTCAGGGGTGGCTGGCTTGGGCGGGGCCTCGCGCGGCGTCAGCTCGTCCAGAATCGACTCATCCAGGCCGAGGGCTTCCAGGTCGAGCTCATCCAGTTCCAGATCGTCGTGGATCAGCAGGGTTTGCTGTTTGTCGACAGCTTGACTGGCAGCAGCGGGCTCGGCAGCGGACCGGGCCTGCCCGGCAGGCAGAGCGTTGAACACCTTCAGGCAGGCACCGCAGCGCACATTACCGGCAGCAGCCTGCAGCTGCTCCTGAGTGAGGCGAAAGTGGGTCTTGCAGAAGGGGCACTGGGTGACCTGCAGTTCGCTCATGTCTGGCCGGCTGTCCTGTTACGTGGAGTAAGTGGCGAAAGGGCTATTTTGCCCGTATTAGCGACGCGCTGTCATCGCCGCTTGCCGCTCACCCGGATCCAGCCATCCTGTTCTGCGACGGGGTCCAGCTCAAAGTCGCCCTGGTAGGCCTGCAGGATCTCCTCGGTCTGCTCTGCGAGGATGCCGGACAGCGCCAGCAGTCCGCCGGGTTTGACCAGGCTGGCGAGCTGCGGCGCCAGGCTCACCAGCGGACCGGCGAGGATATTGGCTACCAGCACATCCGCAGGAGCTGCGGGCATGTGCTCGGGCAGATAGAGGTCGAAGTGTTCATCGGCAATCTGGTTGCGCCGGGCATTGTCGCGTGAGGCTTCCAGCGCCTGAATGTCGATGTCGGTGCCCACCGCATGCTTTGCACCCAGCAGCAGGCCGGCGATGGCCAGGATGCCCGAGCCGCAGCCAAAATCGATCAGTGTCTTGCCCTGCAGCTGTTGGGCGTCGAGCCACTGTAGGCACAGGGAGGTCGTCGGATGCGTGCCGGTACCGAACGCCAGGCCCGGGTCCAGCAGCAGGTTGACTGCATCGGGGTCGGGCGCGGCGTGCCAGCTGGGAACAATCCACAGGCGCTGGCCAAAGCGCATGGGGTGGAAGTTGTCCATCCAGCTGCGTTCCCAGTCCTGATCCTCGATCTGTTCCAGCTCATGTGCCGGCAGCTCGGCCTGCCATAGCAGATGCAGGTGTTGTAACAGGGCCTCACCGTCGGTGTCGGCCTCGAACAGCGCCAGCAGGTGGGTGTTGGACCAGAGCGGCGTGGTGCCCAGGTCAGGTTCGAAAATCGGCTGATCTTCGGCGTCCATGAAGGTGACCGATACCGCACCCAGCGCCAGTAACTGGTCCTCCAGTGCAGGGGCCTGTTCGGGGGTAATGGCAAGACGCAGTTGCAGCCAGGACATAGGGGGGCTCCTTCGGAGCAGCTGCAAGCGACAAGCTTCAAGCTGCAAGATCAGCGGAAAAACAAAGGGAGCGATAATTCGCTCCCCGAATGGTGCAGATAATACGCTGTGAGCTTGCAGCTTGCAGCTTGCAGCTTGCAGCTTGCAGCTGGGGCTTACTTCAACCCCAGCTTGTGCTCAAGATAGTGAATGTTGACGCCGCCCTTGCAGAAGCCGGGGTCGCGTACCAGTTCACGGTGCAGCGGGGTGTTGGTCTTGATGCCGTCGACTACCAGTTCGTCGATTGCGTTGCGCATGCGCGCGAGCGCTTCGTCACGGCTGGCGCCGTAGGTGATCAGTTTGCCGACCAGCGAGTCGTAGTTCGGCGGGACCTTGTAGCCGCTGTACAGGTGCGAATCAACGCGTACGCCATTGCCGCCGGGTGCGTGATAGAAGGTCACGGTGCCAGGGCTGGGCATGAAGGTGCGTGGGTCTTCGGCGTTGATGCGGCACTCGATGGCGTGGCCACGGATGACAACGTCGTCCTGAGTGATGCTCAGCGGCTGGCCGGAGGCGACCAGGATTTGCTCTTTGACGATGTCGATGCCGGTGACCATTTCGGAGACCGGGTGCTCGACCTGAACGCGGGTGTTCATCTCGATGAAGTAGAACTCGCCGTTCTCGTACAGGAACTCGAAGGTGCCGGCGCCACGGTAGCCCAGGTCGATACAGGCCTGAACGCAGCGGGCCTGAACCTCGGCACGGGCCTTCTCGTCGATGCCGGGTGCAGGTGCTTCTTCAATGATCTTCTGGTGACGGCGCTGCAGCGAGCAGTCGCGATCGCCCAGATGAACAGCGTTGCCCTGACCGTCAGACAGTACCTGAACTTCCACGTGACGCGGGTTGGTCAGGAACTTCTCCAGGTACACCATCGGGTTGCCGAAGGCGGCGCCCGCTTCAACCTGGGTCAGCTTGATCGACTTGATCAGCTCGGACTCTTCATGCACGACGCGCATGCCGCGACCACCGCCGCCACCGGCGGCCTTGATGATCACCGGGTAGCCAACGCGCTGGGCAATCTTCAGGCATTCGGCTTCATCTTCGGGCAGCGGGCCGTCGGAGCCGGGCACTGTGGGCACGCCGGTTTCCTTCATGGCGGCAATGGCCGACACCTTGTCACCCATCAGGCGGATCACGGCGGCGCTGGGGCCGATAAAGGTGAAGCCGGAGTTCTCGACCTGCTCGGCGAAATCGGCGTTCTCGGCCAGGAAGCCGTAGCCAGGATGAATGCCGTCGGCGCCGGTCACTTCGGCGGCGCTGATGATCGCCGGAATATTCAGATAGGACAGCGTTGCGGGCGCCGGGCCGATACAGACGGATTCGTCAGCCATGGCCAGGTGCATGAGTTCACGGTCGGCGGTAGAGTGCACCGCCACGGTTTTCAGACCAAGTTCCTTGCACGCGCGGATAACCCGCAGGGCAATTTCACCTCGGTTGGCAATAAGTACTTTTTGCATCGCAGCCTCCAGGTTGGGCTCAGGCGATGCTGAACAGCGGTTGATCGAATTCGACCGGCTGGCCGTTGTCGACCAGAATCGATTGCACTACGCCGCTCTTGTCAGCTTCGATGTGGTTCATCATCTTCATGGCTTCGACGATGCACAGTACGTCGCCGGCCTTGACGCTCTGGCCAACTTCAACGAATACCGCGGCAGTCGGTGACGGCGAGCGGTAGAAGGTGCCGACCATCGGCGAGCGAACCAGGTGACCGCTGGGCTCGGCCGGGGCGGCCGGTGCATCGGCTGCAGCCGGGGCTGCCGCCGGTGCGGGGGCTGCGGCAACCGGAGCCGGAGCGACCTGATATTGCGGAGCGGCGACCTGCTTGCTGTGGCGGCTGATGCGCACAGACTCTTCGCCTTCATGAATTTCCAGTTCGTCGATACCGGACTCTTCCAGCAGTTCGATCAGCTTTTTGACTTTGCGAATGTCCATTGATGCATGCACTCCAGATCAGGTTTGCGTAATTCAGTGTTGTTCGATCTTCTCGATGGCGGCCTGCAGAGCCAGCTCATAGCCCTGGGCGCCGAGACCGCAAATCACTCCTTCGGCAACGTCCGAGAAATAGGAGTGATGACGGAAAGGTTCGCGCTTATACACGTTGGATAAGTGAACTTCGATGAATGGGATGCTCACTGCGAGCAATGCGTCACGTATTGCCACGCTGGTATGGGTAAAAGCGGCGGGATTAATGATGATGAAGTCGATGGCTTCATCGCCGGCAGCGTGAATGCGCTCGATCAGCTCGTGCTCGGCGTTGCTTTGCAGGCTCAGCAGGTGGTGACCACGCTGGCTTGCCCGCTCGCGCAGGTGCTGGTTGATCTGCTCCAGGGTGGCGGCGCCGTAAACACCGGGTTCGCGGCTGCCCAGGCGGTTCAGGTTAGGTCCGTGCAGAACCAGGATGCTGGCCATGGTACGTAAGTTCCGTTGTATGACGGGTGACCCGTCAGTCGCATTTTTTTGGCAGTTTGCCGCAATCCGTCCGGCCTGTCCATAAGTGGAATATTGACCTCAGATGTCAGCATGATGGCTGCATTATAGCGCAAACTTATTTTTGGCTGGCGCGTTCGGCGAGTGCGGCGAATTCGTCCTTTGAGACTTCGCCTTGAATGCGCAGGTCACGTTGTTCGTTGCCATCGGCGGCGAAAAACAGGTAGGCCGGTGGTCCGAACAGCTGCTGGCGTGTGAGCCACTCGCGCTGGGCGGGGGTATTGTCCGTCACGTCCAGCTTGAGCCGCAGGTGATTGCCCAGCAGCGTCTGGATCTCAGGCTGATTGAGGATGGTGCGCTCCATGACCTTGCAGCTGATACACCAGTCGGCATACAGGTCGACAATGGCGGGCTGGCCCTGTTTTGCTGCCTGGTTGAGCGCCTGTTGCAGTTGCGCGGGGTCGTCCACGGTGGTGAAAAATGCGCTGCTAGCGCTATTGCCTCCCCCGGTCAGTGGCTGCAGTGGGCGCAATGGATCCTCGCCTCCGGCCAGGGCGCCAAACAGCGCGGCGGCTGCATATAGGCCCAGCAGCAGAGCGATGGTCTGGCGCAGATAGTGACCGCTTTGCAGCGCCGCCAGGCGCACGGCCAGACCCGCGGCGAGGGCGGCCCACAGCGCCAGGCTGACGGGGCCGGGCAGTACCCGCTCCAATAGCCAGATGGCGACCGCCAGCAGACCAAAGCCGAACAGATGTTTGACCGTTTCCATCCAGGGGCCGGAGCCGGGCAGCAGGCTTTTGCCGAACAGGGTGATCAGCAGCAGCGGGGTGCCCATGCCCAGGCCCAGGGCAAACAGGTTGATGCCGCCGCCAAGGGTGTCGCCGGTACTGCTGATATACACCAGTGCACCGGCCAGCGGCGCGGAGATACAGGGCGATACCACCAGCGTAGAGAGGGCGCCCATGGCCGTGGCGCCCGGCAACGAGCCCCCGTGTGCGCGGCGATTCAGGCGTTCCAGCGGCTCGCGAACAAACTCGGGAAGGCGCAGCTCGAAGACGCCAAACATGGCCAGCGCGAACAGAACAAAGAACACCGCGAACGTGCCCAGCAGCCAGGGTGATTGCAGGCGCGCCTGCAGGTTCAGTGCGGCGCCAAAGCTGCCGATCAGGGCGCCGACAATCGCGAGTGTCACGGCCATGCCCAGCACATAGCCCAGGGCCAGGGTCATGGCGCGGCCGCGGCCGATCTGACTGCGACCTAGCACCATGCTGGAGAGGATCGGCAGCATCGGCAGCACGCAGGGGGTGAAGGTCAGGCCAAGGCCGGCGGCAAAGAACAGCAGCAATGCAACCAGCCAGCCACGCTCGCTTGCTGGCGTGCTGTCGGTGCTGGGGGCGGTCGGGGCGGCGGGCGCGACGCTGGCTGAGCTGCCTGGCGCTGAGGGCAGCTGCAGCGTGACGGTTTCGGGTGGATAGCACAGGCCGGCGTCGGCGCAGCCCTGAAAACCGAGACTCAGGCTGCGGGTGCCTGCGGGCAGCGTGGCGGGGTCGAGCTGAATCTGCAGCTGGTTGTAGTACACCTCGACATCGCCAAAATACTCGTCGGTCTTGTGGATGCCCTCAGGTAGTTGCATCTGCAGGACGCTGCCGTCGTCGGTGCCGACTTGCAGACGGTGGCGATAGAGGTAGTAGCCGGGGGCGATGTCAACGATCAGGGCCAAAGCGTCGGCGCTGGCGTCCAGAACGCCCGGCTTGAACGCCTGGTGCACCGGGAGAAAATCAGCCTGATTGCTGCTGCCTTGCAGCAGGCTGGCGCTGGCGCGGTTATCGGCGAACTGCGCGTGGGCACCGCCAGCGCACAGCAGGAGCAAAAGCAGGACGAGGCGAAACGCAGACATGGGGTGACCGGCCAGATAAACGGAGGGTCATCATAAAGGCTGGGGTCAGCAGGCGAAAGGGCGCGGTACCTTGGGCAGGTTGCAAGCTGTGTCAAACGCCCGGCACGCGTCAGCGCTGCGCCGGGCGTGCCAGAGCAGGGCTCAGCTCAGATACGAAATGCCGAGACGGCTGACAGCAAGGCGCGACTGCGCTGGCTGATTTGCTGGGTGTGCTGGCGCGTGTGGCCGACCATACTGAGGTTGGCGTCGCTGAGCTGATGGATCTGCTGGCTGTTTTCGCGGATGGTACGCACCCGGTCTGATTGCGCGTCGGTGTGGGTGGCGATGTGTTCGGCCAGTTCGGTAATGCGGTCGATGGCATTGACGATACGGCCCAGCGCCGCATCGGCCAGTTGGCCCTGCTCGGCGGTATGGCGTGCCTGCTTGACCTGTTCCTGCATCTGGCCGGCAGATTGGCGGGCAACCTCCTGCAAGCGTTCGATCAGTTGGCGAATCTCCTGGGTCGAGCCTGCGGTGCGCTGGGCCAGGCCGCGCACCTCATCGGCGACCACCGCAAAACCGCGCCCGGCTTCTCCGGCCCGCGCTGCCTCGATGGCGGCGTTGAGGGCCAGCAGGTTGGTCTGTTCGGCAATGCCCTGAATGACCTGCAATACGCCGCCGATGGTATCTGATTCGGCGACCATGCGGTCGATGGTGCGAGCGCTGGCCTGAACTTCCTGCACCAACTGTTGCATCTGCGCGATGGTGCCACCAATGACCTCCTGGCCGTCGCGCACCTCGCGATTGGCTTCGCGAGCCAGTTCGGCGCTTTCGCCGGCGTTGGTGGCGACCAGGCGGATCGCTTCGTCCATCCCGCCAATATCCTGATTGATCGACTGGGTGTCGCGCTGTTGTTGTGCCGCTCGGTCGTGGGTGTCTGCGGACAGTCGCTCCAAGTCGTCGCTGGTGCCGCTCAGCGCCTCGGCCTGCTGATTGATGGTGGTGACCAGTTCGATCAGGTATTGGCGCAGCTGGTTGGCCGCCAGCTCCAGCTGCTTGAGTTCGCTGATGCGCGAACTGGATTCCAGCGGCTGCGTGAAGTCGCCCTCAGCGTAGGTAGACAGTACCGGTGCAAAGCGGGCGATCGCCTTGGACAAGGCCCGTTGGGAGCGCTCGATCAGCAGCGCTATGACAATAATCAGACCGATGATGCCTAGCTGGACGTTGCGCACCTGATTGGTGATGCCGTCACGCGCGGCAGTCAGCGCCGGGCGCATCTGGGCAGCGCCGTGCTGCAGGCTGTCGATACGTTCGCCAGTGATGCTCTGCAACTGGGCGCGCTCGACGATCAGGGCGCTGGTGCGTTCCAGCTCGCCCGGGTAGCGGTTGAGCAGCGACAGCAGGCTGCGCTTGTAGTCGGCGCCGGGGTCAACGGCTTCGCTGCTGTTCCTGGTGGTCACTCCCAGCAGGGAGGCGAAGGGGTCGTTGCTGCTGTCCTGTTCCTCGACTACGCCGAGCAGGGGCAGGGCCTCCAGCGCCGCGGCGCGGTCCTGGGCACCCTTGACCAGGCGTTGCAGGTTGGCCAGCAGGGTCGGGTCGTTCTGGCTGAACAACTTGCCTCGCGCCAGGCTGATGCGCAGCAGGTCACCTTGCAGTTCATCGGTCAGGCGCACGTACTCCATCGCCTGACGGGCCCCCTGCTGCTGGCCGTCGCGCGCATAGCTGGCCAGATGGTCCAGCTCAGCCTGCATTTCACGCTCGGCCTGGGTCAGCAGCCCCTGCGGATCGCCCGACAGCTTGCCGACCGCCAGCAGATCGGTCTGCATAAATTCGATAAAGGTGGTCAGTGGTGCTGCCAGCGGCTGACGGATATCATCCGGAAAGGCCTGCAGGCTCTGCTGCAATCCCTCGGCAGTATGTTGCGCCTGCTGCAGGCGCACCGCGTCGCCGCTCAGCCGGTAGGCCTCGGTGTCGCGCTGCAAAGCCTGGGTCTGGCTGACAATATTGAGGTAGGCGTCCATCAGGGTATAGGGCACCTTCAGCGCCTGCTGTGCCCACCATAGACTCGCGGCCAGCGCGATGCCAACGGCAGCCAGCAGGCAGGTATTGAACAGGGTCAGGGTTTTCAGGCGCATGAGCGAGCCCTCGGCAGGACGAGACAGCAGTGATTTTAGTGTCATTTATGTGACAGCTTGATGAAGGGTGGCACTGTGCCTTTATCCTCAAGTCGCAAGATAGGCGCTTTGACTGGATCGGGCGGGCAGCCATGGGGCGGCGATGATATGCTGGTGCGCATGACAGCTACAGGAGTCTGGATATGGCATTTGGCAAAGGACGATCTTCGACACAAGGCACCGACCGCCGCTGGCTAAGCAGGCTGCTGCTGGTGCCGGTACTGCTGCTTGTGGTGATTCTGACGCTGGTGGGGTGGTACTGGAGCATGGAGCCAGGGCTGGAACCGGTGGCTGGTCCGCCCAAGGCTGAACAGGTCGCTGGTGAGTACACCGCCAGAACCCTGCGTGGGCTGGTGCTGACGCTGTTGGACAAGCCCGGCGGATACCTCAGTAATGACATCATGCCACCCGGTGTGCTGATGGATAACATGCCGCGCTGGGAGTATGGCGTGCTGGTTCAAGTGCGGGACATGACCCGTGCGCTGCGCCGTGACATGGCGCGCTCCCAGTCGCAATCGACCGAGGACCGTGATCTGGTCAAGGCCGAGCCGCGCTTCCACTTCGACAACGACAGCTGGGCCATGCCGGCGAGTGAGAGTGAGTACCGCGACGGCGTCAAGGCGCTGGATAGCTACATTGCTCGTCTGCGTCAGGGTGACGCCAACTTCTATTCGCGTGCCGACAACCTGTCCAGCTGGGTCAGCGATGTAAGCACCCGCCTGGGCTCGCTGTCACAGCGTTTGTCCGCCAGTGTCGGGCGTGCGCCGTTGACTGACGGTGGCAAGCTGGGTGAGACCACCCCTTGGCTGGAAATCGACAATGTCTTTTACGAATCCCGTGGTACTGCCTGGGCTCTGGTACAGCTGCTGCGCGCGGTTGAGCATGACTTTGGCGATGTGCTGGAGAAAAAGAATGCACTGGTGAGCCTGCAGCAGATCATTCGCGAGCTTGAAGCGACCCAGCAGACCCTGTGGAGCCCGATGGTGCTCAATGGCGACGGCTTCGGTGTGCTGGCCAACCATTCCCTGGTCATGGCCAATTACCTGTCGCGCGCCAACGCCGGCCTGATTGAGCTGCACCGTTTGCTGGAGCAGGGCTGATACGTGGATCAACAACAGGTTGAGGCTTATTTGCAGGCCTCCGGCGCCGAACGGGTGGTGCATGTCGACGAATATGACCGTCCGCTTGGCGAGGTAGCCCGCGCCGAGGCTCAGGCGCGCGGCCTGATTACCCGCTGTACCTTCATCTTTGTGTTCAACAGTCGTGGCGAGCTGTGCGTGCATCAGCGCACGGCGCATAAACGCCTCTACCCGGCCTTCTGGGATGTCGCCGCCGGTGGTGTGGTCGCCGCCGGCGAGAGCTACCTGCAGGGCGCAGAGCGTGAGTTGGCCGAAGAGCTGGGGGTCGAGGGCGTGCCGCTGACCGAGCACTTTCGGTTTTACTTTGACTCCCCCGACAGTCGTCTGTGGGCGGGGGTATTCAGCTGCTGCTGGGATGGTCCGCTGCGGTTGCAGCCCGAAGAGGTCCAGGCGGTACGCTGGGTGGATCTGCAGAGTGACTGGCAGCGCCCGGGTGAGCAGTATGCGCCTGACTCGCAGGAAGCACTGGCACGGCTGCTGAAGCACCCCTCATTGGAATCCTTTGCATGAAAAAGACCGGTTTGCAGGCCCTGGGTGGCCTGGTGTATTCGACCGATGCCGGGCGCCTGTGCCCGGGGTGTGAGCAGCCAGTGGCGCAATGCTGCTGTGCTGAGCAGGCGATACCCGAAGGCGACGGCATCGCACGGGTACGCCGCGAGACCAAGGGGCGCGGCGGCAAAACCGTGACCACGGTAACCGGCGTGCTACTGAGCGCGGATGATCTCAAAGCGTTGGCCAAACGTCTGAAGAACCGCTGTGGCTGCGGTGGGGCGGTCAAGGACGGGGTGATCGAGATTCAGGGAGACAAGGCTGAGCAGGTCTGTGAACTGCTGATTGCCGAAGGCTACAAGGTCAAGCGCGCAGGGGGCTGAACCTTGGCACATTCCCGGCGCTGGCTGGCTTACTGGCAGGATCGCGCCGCCCAGCGTCGCGTCTGGGCCATTGCCTTTCCGCTCATTCTGTCGAATATCAGCGTGCCGCTGGTCGGTCTGGTCGATACGGCGGTGATCGGCCATCTGGACGCGGCCTATCACCTTGGCGCGGTGGCCGTCGGCAGCACCCTGTTCACCTTCGTTGTCTGGTTGGCGGGCTTCCTGCGCATGGGCACCACCGGGTTTGCGGCGCAGGCCTGTGGCGAGGGAGATGGCGCCGAGCTGCGGCGTATCTTGCTGCAGTCGGCCTGGCTCGCCGTGTTGATCAGCCTGCTGGTGTGGCTGTTGCACGCGCCGCTGCTGGAGCTGGGGTTGCGCTACCTGGACAGCAGCGCCGAGTTGCTTGAGTACGCACGTGCCTATTTCCAGATACGCTTGAGCAGCTTGCCGGCTGCGCTGATCAACTTTGTGCTGATTGGCTGGTTTATCGGCGCCCAGAATAGTCGCGCGCCGTTCGCCATCTTGCTGATGGTGAATCTGGTCAACATAGCGCTGGATTTGCTGCTGGTCGCGTTGCTGGGCCTGGGTGTGGAGGGCGCCGCCTGGGCCAGCGTGTGTGGTGACCTGTGCGGGCTGTTGCTGGGGTTGACGCTGCTAGGCCCGATACTGCGTCAGTACCCCGGCCGTTTTGACTGGCTGCGGGCCGCGAAGCTCAAGGGCGCGGCGCCCTTGCTGCGGGTCAATCGGGATATTCTGATTCGTTCGCTGGCGCTGCAGTCCGTGTTTTATCTGCTGGTTGTGCAGGGCGCGCGCCTTGGTGATCAGGTGGTGGCTGCCAACGCCGTGTTGCTCAACTTTCTGCTGATTGCGTCCCACGGGCTCGATGGGCTAGCGCACGCTCTGGAGGCGCTCGGTGGTCATGCGCTGGGCAAGCGGGATAAGGATGCGCTACGCCGTGTGCTGGTTATCACGACCGGTTGGGCGGTGCTGCTGAGCCTGGTGTTCGTGCTGGTGTTTCTCGGCGCTGGGGACCTGGTGGTCAGAGTGCTGACTGATTTGCCTGAGGTGCGAGCTGAGGCAATCCGCTACCTGCCCTGGGTTGCGGTGATGCCGCTGGTGGCGGTGTGGAGTTATCTGCTGGACGGGCTGTTCATCGGCGCCTCGCGTGCGCTCGCGATGCGTAATGCCATGCTGCTGGCGCTGGCCTGTTATCTGCCCCTGGCCTGGGCCTTGCGGGGGCAGGGTAACCACTATCTCTGGTTTGCGTTCTTGATGTTCATGGCGTTGCGCTCGGTGTTTCTTGGTGGCTGGTTTGGTTGGCTCTGGCGCACTGGCCGCTGGATGAAAACGGATTAGACTGATCCGTGGGGTTAGCCCTGCGGCGTGAGGGGGAAATATGATCGAAGCAGCCATTCCGGTGAACGAGCAGCAGCGCCTGGCGGCGCTCAAGTCGATGCAGTTGCTTGACACGCCACCGGATCCGCACATTGATGCTTTGCTGCGGATCGCGCAGCGTCTGTTCGGCGTCGGCAGTGTGCTAATCAGTCTGATTGATGCGCAGCGACAATGGTTCAAGGGGCGCATCGGCGCCAACAATCTTGAGGGGCCGCGCAGCACCTCGTTCTGCGGCCATACGATTTTGTCCGATGAGATTCTCTATGTGCAGGACGCACTTCGTGATGAGCGTTTCTCCGACAACCCTGTCGTCACCGGATACCCCTTCGTGCGCTTCTACGCCGGGATCCCGCTGCGCGCACCGGACGGTAGCCGTATCGGCTCATTTTGTGTGCATGACAGCGCACCCAGGGAGCTGAGCAAGTCGGAACGCGAGGCGATGAGCGATTTTCGTCAGTTGTTCGAGGGGCTGTTTGTCGCGCATCAATTACGCATGCAGGCGGCCTGGTTGCAGGAGGCTCTGGGTGAAGCCGAGCGACGTGCGCTGATCGACCCGCTGACCCAGCTATGGAATCGCCAGGGGCTGCGCACCATGCTGCCGGCGACGGTGCGCCGTGCCCAGCGCGAAGGCTTGAAGGTCGCCTTTATTTACGGTGACCTGGATCACTTCAAGCGTATTAATGATAAATACGGCCACGCCGCTGGCGATCAGGTGCTGATTCAGGCCGGTCAGCGCATGGTGGCGGCGATTCGCCCGAATGATATGGCGCTGCGTCTGGGTGGGGAAGAGCTGGGGGTGCTGGCGCTGGTCGCTGATGAGCGGGAGCTCGAGCTGATGGCCGAGCGCTTGCGTCTGGCCTTCTGTCGTCAGCCGTTCGAGCTTGCTGCAGGGGCGCTGGATGTCACCATCAGCCTGGGTACTGCGCTGGCCGAGCCGGCTGAGGTTGGCGACGAAGGGCATACGCTGGTTGAGCGTGCCGACGCTGGCCTGTATCAGGCCAAGCGAGAAGGGCGCAATCGGGTCGCGCGCGGCTAGGAAGCACGGATCAACTGCACCCTCCTTTGCGAGCGCTTCCCTGGTTGTCGGCGCGGCGCAGCCACCAATGCAGGTAACGGCCCAGGTGCTGATAGGCTGGGTGCTGGCTGTATTGCAGCTCAAATGCGATCAGGTCCTCAATACTGCTGTTGCTGCAGAATGGCTCCGGCATGTAGTCGTAAAACACCCTGACGCCGCTGGTGTCCAGGCATTTCAGTCCGGCGGCCTGGGTCCAGAGCTGCACCTCGCGTGGGTCCAGTGGTTGCTGCGGTGTCAGGCCGCTCTTGCCCTGGCCGGACAGCGGTTTCTTGCGCAGCTTCTTGAACTGTCCCTTGACCAGATTCTTGTAGATCAGCGCATCGCGGTTGTAGAACGCCAACGACAGGGCGCCGTGCGGCAACAGTAGTGAGGTCAATTGCTGCAGCGCTGCTGCCGGTTCAGCCAGCCACTCCAGTACCGCATGAAAGACCACCAGGTCGTACTGGTCCCCTTGCTCGGCGAGCGCCTGCAGCGGTGCTTGCAGGTAGCGCACCGGCTGCGGGGGATTGCTCGCGTCGATACGCTCGCGGGCGCGAGCCAGCATCACGTCCGATGGCTCGGCGACGGTCAACTGATGCCCCAGCCCGGCCAGCCAGCCGCTGATTTGCCCAAGCCCGGCACCAATATCGAGAATGCGCAGCGGCGTGTCCGCTTGCATAAGTGCAGGCATCCATTGCTGCAGGTCGCGTTGCAGTACGGCAAGGCGGATGGCGCCCTTGGGGCTGTCATAGATGCGCTCGGCAAAGCGTGCGCCGAGGTGGTCGAAATAGCGATCAGTCATGCTCAGACTCTGCCGTGCAGGCATAAAAAAAGCCAGCTTGTGGCCGGCTTTTTAGCGGGGCGAAACGCTTATTTTTGGTAAGCGTTTACAGCCTTGACGATTTCCGCGCGGGCTTCATCAGCGCCGCCCCAGCGGTCAATCTTGACCCACTTGCCGGGTTCGAGATCCTTGTAGTTCTCGAAGAAGTGCTGGATTTGCTGGATCAGCAGTTCCGGCAGGTCGGTGTATTCCTTGATGTCGCGGTACAGCACGCTCAGCTTGTCGTGCGGTACGGCGATCAGTTTGGCATCTCCGCCGCCATCGTCGGTCATGTGCAGCACGCCAACCGGACGTGAGCGAATGACCGAGCCCGGAGCGACCGGGTGCGGGGTAACGACCAGCACGTCCAGCGGGTCGCCGTCGTCTGCCAGCGTGTTCGGGATGTAGCCGTAGTTGGCCGGATAGAACATCGGGGTAGCCATGAAGCGGTCAACAAACAGCGCGCTGCTGTCCTTGTCGATCTCGTACTTGATCGGCGCGTGGTTGGCTGGGATTTCGATGGCGACGTAGATGTCGTTGGGAATGTCTTTGCCGGCGGGGATCTTGTCGTAGCTCATGGGTTACCTGAGAGGCCGTAGTGGAAATTTGGCCGGCATTATAGGCGTATCGGGCCAGTGATACCAAGCAAAAACAGGGTGAACCTTGGTCGTAGTTCGGCAGGGGCGGGGCTGCCTGGCGTAACCCCCTTCAGATCTGCCAGCGCAGAGGCCGCTGGCATGTGAGGGTATTCTGAGGCAGGTCGCCGGCTTGCGGCGCCTGCCCGGGACGCAGGTTTACTTCAGCTTGAGCGCGAAGTACATGAAGTCGTGGTCGTTGCTGAAACCGAGCGAGCGATACAGGCTTTGTGCAGCCATGTTGTCTTCGCCGGTCATCACGGTCATACGCTCAATCCCTGCTTCGCGTGCCAGGTTCTTGGCGTGATTGATCAGTTTGTCGGCCACCAGCTGGCGGCGAGCTTCTTCAATCACATAGATGCCCTTGAGCACCCAGCTGGCTGACAGCGTCAACGCGGAAAAACTGGGGATGAACTGGCAGAAGCCCAGTGCCTTGCCGCTGTCGTCGTCTTCGGCGATCAGAATAATCGCCTGCTCGTGCACAAGACGCGCTTCAAGAAAGCGTCGGGAGGCTTCCGGCTTGGGCAGTTGTCCGTAGGTTTCGCGGTACTTGATGAACAGCGGGGTTACTTCGTCGAGGTGGTCCACATCGGCCTGTACTATGCGCATACGAATACCCTGATAGTGGTCATTAAATGGCTGGCAGGTTTTTGGAAGTCATTCTCTGCATCCTGCATCAGCGCTGTTCAATCTGCAATCGCAGGGCGCATAAAAAACCGCCGAGGCCTCGGGGGGCGGCGGTTTTTTATTGTCATTTGCTCTGAGTATGGAGGTGAGACCGAGAAGGCGGGGGCTTTTTCTCGACCGTCTGTCGCTTCAGGCTGCCTGCTGCGGCAGGCCCTGGTTCCGCAGCCGCGCTCTGTGTTGGGTATATGCGTTCTTGGCAGCAGGTGAACTCCCCCTTGCAAGACGTGATCTAAGTCAGCCGGGCTGCATCTCTCGCAATGGGCTGGCGGCGGATGGGGCGCAGAATAGCGGCATACCCGTTGCTCGGTTTCGAGTGCTTGGCATAATGACCGCCGCCCTCATCCTGTTTCAGCTTTCAGCTTTCAGCTTTCAGCTTTCAGCTTTCAGCTTTCAGCTTTCAGCGTAAGCTGTAGCCCTACGACCGTAACAAGGAATTTTCATGCACCTCCACATTCTCGGTATCTGCGGCACCTTCATGGGCTCGCTGGCCCTGCTGGCCCGTGAGCTGGGCCATGAGGTCAGCGGCTCCGATGCCAACGTCTACCCGCCCATGAGCACGCAACTGGCCGAGCAGGGGATCGTGCTGCAAGAAGGCTATGACCCGGCGCATCTTACGCCGGCGCCGGATATGGTCATCGTCGGCAATGCCATGGCCCGGGGTAACCCGGCGGTGGAGTTCATGCTGGATCAGGGGATGCCCTACATGTCCGGCCCCGAATGGCTGGCTCGGCATGTCCTGCAGGATCGCTGGGTGCTGGCGGTGGCCGGCACCCATGGCAAAACCTCGACGTCCAGCCTGCTGGCCTGGCTGCTGGAAGACGCGGGCATGTCGCCCGGCTTCCTGATCGGTGGTGTGCCACAGAACTTTGGTATTTCCGCGCGCCTGGGTGGCACGCCCTTCTTTGTGGTGGAAGCAGACGAATACGACAGCGCTTTCTTCGACAAGCGTTCCAAGTTTGTTCACTACCGTCCGCGCACCGCTGTGCTGAACAACCTGGAATTTGACCACGCGGACATCTTCTCTGATCTGGCAGCCATCGAGCGTCAGTTCCACCATCTGGTGCGCACCGTTCCCGCGTCCGGCTTGATCATCCACCCGGCTCAGGACGAGGCGCTGCAGCGCGTCATCAAGATGGGCTGCTGGACGCCCCGTCAGACCACCGGCGAGGGCGGCAACTGGCAGGCACGTCTGCTCAGTGACGACGGTTCGCGCTTTGAGGTCTGGCTCGACGGTGAGCTGCAGGGTGTGGCCGAATGGCAACAGACCGGCCAGCACAACGTGGCGAACGCACTGTCGGCGCTGGCGGCTGCGCGGCATGTGGGGGTGACCCCGGCGCAGGGTATTGCCTCGCTGGGCGGTTTCCGCAATGCCAAGCGGCGCATGGAGAAACTGGCCGAGGTCAACGGCATTACGGTGTACGACGACTTCGCCCATCACCCAACCGCCATTGCCACCACGCTGGCTGGCTTGCGCGCGCAGATCGGTGATGCGCCGCTGATTGCGGTGATTGAGCCGCGCTCCAACACCATGCGTCTGGGCAGCCACATGGCCGCGTTGCCCACCAGTGTTGCCGATGCATCGCAGGTGTTCTGGTATCAACCGGCCGGCTTGGACTGGTCGCTTGACGGGGTGGTGGCCGACAGCCCGGTCCCGGCGCAGGTGAGTGACGATCTGGACGCCATCGTCGAGCAGGTGGTGGGCTCGGCAACGCCGCAGACGCGCGTTGTGGTGATGAGCAACGGCGGCTTTGGCGGTATTCATCAGCGGTTGATTCAGGCACTGGAGGCGCGTCATGGTTGAGCGGGTCACGCTGGCGGTGACCGGCGCATCGGGCGTTCAGTACGCGATGCGGCTGCTTGGTTGCCTGGTCGAGGCTGGGGTAGAAGTGTCGTTTCTGATTTCTCAGGCGGCGCAGCTGGTGGTTGCAACCGAGACCGAATGGCAGTTGCCGCCCAAGCCGCAGGCGCTGGAGCAGTATCTGACCGAGCAGTTCAAGGCGGCAGAAGGGCAGATCAGGGTTTACGGCAAGCAGGACTGGATGGCGCCGGTGGCCTCAGGTAGCGGCGCGCCCGCTGCCATGGTGGTGTGTCCGTGTTCGACCGGCACCTTGTCTGCGATTGCGACCGGTGCCAGCAACAACCTGATCGAGCGGGCGGCCGATGTGGCGCTGAAGGAGCGTCGCAAGCTGATTCTGGTGCCACGCGAAACGCCGCTGTCCAGCATTCATCTGGAAAACATGCTGAAGCTCAGTCAGATGGGCGCGGTGATCATGCCGGCGAGCCCCGGCTTTTATCACAAGCCGCAGTCGATTGATGATCTGGTCGATTTTGTGGTGGCGCGGATTCTGGGGCAGTTGGGGATGGAGCAGGCGCTCATGCCGCGCTGGGGTGAGTAGCAGGCTGCGGCTATCCCGCCGCAGCCTGGCAGCCGGTCAGACGAAGTACAGCGACAGGCCTTCGGAGATGAACGCCGGCTTGTCGACACCTTCGATTTCCAGGGTGTTGCGGGCTTTCAGCAGCCACTGCCCCGGGTTCTTTTCGGTAACGTCAATGATGGTGCTGTGCAGGCGTACGCGCGAGCCGACGCGCACCGGCTGGATGAAGCGCAAGCTGTCCATGCCGTAGTTGACGGCCATTTTCAGACCTTCCGGGCGCGGCAGCAGGCCTGCGGACAGGGTTGGTACCAGTGACAGCGACAGGAAACCGTGGGCAATGGTGCCGCCGAACGGCGTCTGCTTGGCCTTTTCTTCGTCGATGTGAATGAACTGGTGGTCGCCAGTGCACTCGGCGAATTGATTGACGCGCTCCTGGTCGACCAGCAGCCAGTCAGAATGCCCCATGTCCTTGCCGATGAGGGAGGTAAGTTCCGATACGGGAATGGCTGTCATATTGCTCTCCGTGACTCTTATTGTGTGGGGTGCGCCCGGCAGTGTTACCCTGCGGCGCGAAGGTGTCTACGCCAGCATGTTTGCAAGGGGCGGGTGGAGGGTCAATGCGATGCAGGCTTTCATTGGTTTGCTGAATGATCCAACCACCTGTCGGCAGGCTATGTCGGGCGGGCGAGATTGACAAGGGGCGCCGAGCAAGTGTGGCGACCTCCGGGGGAAATGCATGAGCGAAGCAACAGCACTCTTTCCGTTGAAGTCCTTGCTGGTACCTGGCTGTCATCTGGATCTGCAGATTTTTGAGGCACGCTATCTGGATATGGTCAGTCGCTGTTTTCGCCAGCAGCAGGGGTTTGTGGTGGTCGGGCTGGAGTCCGGCTCGGAAGTGGGCTCGGGTAATCTGCGCTTTGGTGCCATCGGCTGCGAAGCGCGGATCGTCGACTGGCAGCAGCGTGATAACGGCTTGCTGGGTATTCGCGTGCTGGGCGGTCGGCGCGCTCGCCTGAGCGAGGTAGAGGTGGCCGAGGACGGGTTGGTGACCGCGCAGGCGCAGTGGATCCCCGAGCAGCTGGATGCAGCCCTGCTGGCTGATCACGACGAGCTGCTGAGTTTGCACCAGGCGTTGTTGCAGCATCCGCTGGTACAGCGCCTCGACCTGCCGCCGGTTGAGGATAGCCAGCAACGTCTGGCCTGGCAGTTGACCAGTCTGTTGCCGCTGCCGCTGGAACAGAAGAATCAGTTGCTCGCCATTGATCGTCCGGATGAGCGCTTGCAGCGCATTGGCGACTGGCTGCAGCAGGTGCAGGCCTGAGCGCTAATCGATAGCGCGCGGAATCAGCAACTCACCACAGTAGCCAGATAACCACCAGGTAAGGCCATAGCGCGCTGGCCCAGCGGGCCGCGCGGGGCGGCCTTGGCAGCGGGCCAAAGCGCTCGATCAGCCAGCAGGCCAGCAGGCTGGCGCTGGCGGCGCACAGCAGGGCACGCAGCAGCTCCAGCGGTTCCAGTGCCTGATACTGCAGCAGGTTACCCAGCAGCAAGGCCAGAAACGGCAGCGGATAGAGCAGCCAGCTGGCGCGCCACCAGAACGGGCGTTCGCGGTTACAGATCACCAGCAGGGCACCCAGCACTGCCAGCACCAGTGAGCTGGTGGCGGCGACCAGACTCAAGCCGATAATCCAGTCCAGCAGCAGTGCGAACGCCAGGGTCAGCAGCAACAGGCTGACGGCGCCCCACTGGCGCAACAGCAGCAGCAAGGCGGCAACAGGCAGGGTGACGATCAGCAGGCTGGGGTGCAGCGGGGCGAGTCGTTCGCTGCCGGGCAGTTGCAGGAACTGTCTGCTGTTGATCAGGGTGTCACTGAAAATGGCCAGCGCGCTTTGGTTGGCGGTGAGTACCAGCAAAGCCAGCAGGCAGAGTGCCGCTGCGGCCAGCGCGCTCCAGCGGCGCTGCAGACGCAGCAGATAGAGGCTGCCACCGACTACGATGACCGCACCCACGGCGATGCTCAGCGCCTGATTCCAGAACAGCGGCGGCACTGCCCAGCGCGCGGCACGTCCTGCCGAGTAGCCGGGTATCAGGTAGGCCGGGGCCCAGGCCAGGGCTGACAGCAGATTGATGACAACAAAGCGCCAGGCGGGCATATCGAACATGCCGGCTACCAGCGGGATGATCGGTCGGATCGGGCCGATGAAGCGACCCAGGACGACGCTGACCCAGCCGTAGCGGCGGAAAAAGCGTTCGCCGCGGTCGATCCATTGCGGGTGGCGGCGAAACAGGGACAGGCGGCGGATATCCTGGTGAAACCAGCGCCCCAGCGCAAAACTGAGCAGGTCGCCGATGACCGCGCCGCAGAACGCCCAGGCAATGGCTTCCAGCAGAGGCATGTCGGCACCGGCGGCCAGTGCAGCGAAGGCAAACAGAAGAAACACCCCAGGCACCACCAGACCGGCGACCGCCAGCGATTCGGTCAGCGACACCAGAAAGATTGCCAGCCCCAGCCACTGACTGTGGGCGCCCAGCCACTGAGTCAGGTCGCTGAGCATGTCTGGCTCTCCTGATACGCCTGTCGTTGTGCCGCTTCCAGTTCGAGGCTGTGGTAGTGCAGACCCTCAACCTGGCCACGCCTGGCCGGGTTGCGGGTGCAATGCCGGCTGTAGGCCGCGTCGACCCAGCGGTAGAACAGGTGCTCGTCGCGGCCGCTGGGAATGCCCAGGCGCGGGGCGCGCAGTACCTGATCTGGCTGGTAGCCGTCATCTTCGAGCAGCAACTGGTCAGCGGCAAAGCGCTGTGCATTCCAGTCCGGCACGCGAATCTGCAGCGAGCGGCACAGCAGCGTTTGCCCGGCGCACAGGCGCTCTGGCGCGCGAATGCCGCCGCTGGCGTTGGGGTTGAGTGCTTGCATCCGGGCCAGGCTGGCGGCCGGGCTGAGCGCGTCGACCACCGGATGCCCCGACTTGAGCAGCACGCCGCAACCCGCGCCCAGTGAACTGCAGTTCATCGAGTCGCCGCCCCGAGCGTAGTACATGTAGATGGTGCCGGGAGCCATAAACAGCGCGCGTCGGGCCTCGGTGTAGCCGAGGGAGGCATGGCTGCCGCGCTCCTCCAGCAGGTAGGCCTCGGTCTCGATGATGCGCGCCGCCAGCCACTGGCCGTTCAGTCGGCGGCGAATCACCTTGCCCAGCAGGGCAACCGCCAGCTGGCGGGCGTCTTGCTGGAAAAACTGCTCTGGCAAGGGGATCGGGGAGGGCAGGCTGGTACGGGTATCGGGCATGGGCTTATGGTAGCAGGCGGTGGATGA
The DNA here is from genome assembly GCF_003444685.1 of Pseudomonas abyssi. NCBI lineage: Bacteria > Pseudomonadati > Pseudomonadota > Gammaproteobacteria > Pseudomonadales > Pseudomonadaceae > Pseudomonas > Pseudomonas abyssi. The sequence goes on from NZ_LMAZ01000001.1 coordinate 604,279, forward strand.
CACATTGAATTGCACAGCGACCGCAGGCGGCGCTGTCATGCCATTGGTGACCCGGCTATAATGCCGCATTTGGTCAACCGGTGGCAGGAGTTAGCATGAGTGCGGAACAGGTAGCGGTATACATGACGACGCTGGGGCAGCAGGCCCGTAAGGCCTCGCGCGTGATCGCCCGTGCTCCAACCGCCGTCAAGAATGCTGCCTTGCTGGCGACTGCCGAGGCCGTCGAGGCCGCCACCGAGCAACTGGTTGCGGCCAACCAGCTGGACCTGCAGGCTGGCCGTGACAACGGCCTGGACGACGCGATGCTGGATCGTCTGGCACTCACGCCGGCCCGCCTGGCGTCCATGGTCGAAGGGTTGCGTCAGGTCGCGGCCCTGGACGATCCGGTCGGTGCGTTGCGTGACATGAAGTTTCTGCCCTCCGGTATTCAGGTTGGCAAGATGCGGGTGCCGCTGGGTGTGATCGGTATCATTTACGAGTCGCGCCCGAACGTGACGGTCGAGGCGGCCAGTCTCTGCCTGAAATCGGGTAATGCCTGCATCCTGCGTGGCGGCTCCGAGTCCATCCATTCCAACCGTGCGATTGCCGAGTGCCTGCGTCAGGGCCTGGCGGCCGCCGGTTTGCCGGATGACGTCGTGCAGGTGGTAGAAACCACAGATCGCGCGGCGGTTGGCGCGCTGATCACCATGCCCGACTACGTCGACGTGATCGTGCCGCGCGGCGGCAAAGGGCTGATCGAGCGTATCAGCCGTGAGGCACGGGTGCCGGTCATCAAGCATCTGGACGGCATCTGCCATGTCTACGTGGATGACCGCGCCGATTTTGACAAGGCCGAGGCCATCGTCATCAACGCCAAGACTCACCGTTATGGCGTGTGCAATGCGATGGAGACCTTGCTGGTCAATGAGGCCATTGCCGGGCCGTTTCTGCAGCGCGTAGCACCGCTCTACGCGGCCAAGGGCGTTGAGTTGCGTGGCTGCGAGGCCACTTGCGCGCTGCTGCCCGATGCCGTCGCGGCCACCAAGGAAGACTGGTCGACCGAATATCTGGCGCCGATTCTCTCGATCCGCGTGGTCGCCGATATGGATGCGGCCATCGAGCATATCAATACCTATAGCTCGCAGCACACCGACGCCATGGTGTCCGAGGATTACACCCGGGCTCGCCGCTTCATTGCCGAGGTGGACTCCAGTTCGGTGATGATCAACGCCTCGACCCGTTTTGCCGATGGCTTCGAGTACGGCCTGGGTGCGGAGATCGGTATCTCCACCGACAAGATTCATGCCCGCGGCCCGGTTGGTCTGGAAGGGCTGACCAGCGAGAAGTACGTGGTCTTCGGCGACGGTCATATTCGTCAGTGAGCCGCCGCTGATGCGCCGCGTTGGTTTGCTGGGCGGCACCTTTGACCCGATTCACTTCGGTCATCTGCGCAGCGCCGTAGAAGTCCGGGAGCAGTTGCAGCTGGATGAGCTGCGGCTGATCCCCAGCGCCCGGCCACCCCATCGCGATCAGCCCGGCGCCAGCGCCGATGCGCGTCTGCGCATGGTGGAGCTGGCGGTAGGGCAGCAGGGTGACTTGCAGGTGGATGACCGGGAGCTGCGACGCGAGCGTCCGTCTTACACCGTAGAAACCCTGGAGACCCTGCGCGCCGAACTGGGCGCAGAGGTCGCGCTGTTTATGGTGCTGGGCTGGGATGCCTTTTGCGGATTGCCAAGTTGGCACCGCTGGGAAGAGCTGCTGCAGCTGGCCAACCTGGTGGTGCTGCAGCGGCCCGATTACGACCTGGAAGTCCCCGAAGTACTGAAAGACCTGCTGGCAGCGCGCAGCGCAAGCCAGCCCGAGCGTAGCCATGGGCAGATCATCTGCCTGTCGCAGACGCCGCTGGCGATTTCCGCCACCCATATTCGTGCGCTGGTGACAGCGGGCGCTTCACCGCGCTTTCTGTTGCCGGACGCGGTGCTTGACTATATTGACAACGAAGGGCTGTACCGGCCCTCAACCGAGGATTGAAAACCCCCATGCAGATTGAAGAACTGGTCCAGCTGGTCGTGGATGCCCTGGAAGAGCTCAAGGCCAAGGACATCGTCCAGATCGATGTACGTGAGCACACCAGCGTGACCGACTACATGATCATCGCCAGCGGTACCTCCAACCGCCAGGTCAAGGCGCTGGCAGACAACGTGGTCGAGAAAGCCAAAGAAGCCGGTCGCCAGCCGATGGGTGTCGAAGGCAAGGAGTCCGGCGAGTGGGTGCTGGTCGACCTGGCCGATGTGGTGGTCCACATCATGCAGCCGGCCACCCGTGAGTTCTATGACCTGGAACGCCTCTGGCAGAGTGCCGAGTCGCGTCGCGCCGCCCAGCAGCAACCGACCGAGTAGGCCGGTTTGCGCATTCGCCTGATCAGCGTGGCTTCGCGCATGCCGCGCTGGGTCGAGCAGGGCTATCAGGAGTACGCCAAGCGCCTGCCGCCAGAGCTGCCGCTGGAATTGGTGGAAATTCCCCTGACCACGCGTGGCAAGAACGCTGACGTCGCGCGTCTGATGCGGCGCGAGGGCGAGCAGATGCTGGCCGCCGTTCAGCCCGGGGAACGTATCGTGACCCTGGAGGTCAATGGTCGCGCTTGGTCTACCGAGACCCTTGCCGAGCAGCTGGAGAGCTGGCGCCTGGACGCGCGCACCGTCAATCTGATGGTGGGTGGCCCGGAGGGGTTGCCGGACGAGGTGACGGCGCGCAGCGATCAGCGCTGGTCGCTGTCGCCATTGACCCTGCCGCATCCGCTGGTGCGCATCCTGCTCGCTGAGCAGCTGTACCGGGCCTGGACCATTCTCAATCGTCATCCCTATCACAAGTGATTCATGGCCAAGCCGATTCACCTGAAAGACCACAATATTGATGCCCGCATTGTGCAGCGCCGTCTGGCGCTGGCAGCGGTGTTCGTGGTCGCGCTGGTGGGCGCCCTGGTGGCGCGCATGTACTACCTGCAGGTGACCCAGTACGAGCACCACTCGACCCTGTCGGAAAACAACCGGGTCCATGTGCAGCCGATTCCGCCCACCCGTGGCCGTATCTACGACCGTAACGGTGTGGTACTGGCGGAAAACCGGCCCAGCTACAGTCTGACCATCACCCGTGACCGGGTTGAGGATCTGCCGGCTACCTTTGAGCTGCTGCGTTCGCTGCTGGCGCTCAGTGAGGAGGATCTGGCTCAGGCTGAGCGTCGCCTGTCTCAGGCACGTCGGCCCTTCGAGTCGGTGCCGGTGATGTTCGAGCTGACCCAGGAACAGATTGCCCGCATTGCCATCAACCAGTTTCGCTTGCCCGGTGTCGAGGTGCAGGCCAGCTTCGTGCGCTACTACCCCTATGCGGACCATTTCGCCCACGCGCTGGGCTATGTCGGACGCATCAACGAGCAGGAACTCAAATCCATTGACCCGGTGGCCTATGCGGGCACTCACTACATCGGCAAGACCGGCATCGAGCGTTTCTACGAGCAGTTGCTGCACGGCACCGTGGGTTATGAAGAGGTGGAGACCAATGCCCGTGGTCGCGTGCTGCGCGTGCTCAAGCGCACCGAACCGGTATCCGGGAGCGATTTGACGCTCGAACTGGACGCCGAGTTGCAGGCCGTTGCCGAAGAGGCGCTGGGGGACCGGCGTGGCGCGGTAGTGGCGATTGATCCGAACACCGGCGGTGTGCTGGCCTTTGTCAGCAAGCCCGGCTTTGACCCCAACCTGTTCGTCACCGGTATCAGCTACGCCGATTACGGCGCGTTGCGCGACTCGCCCGACCAGCCGCTATTTAACCGGGTGCTGCGTGGCCAGTACCCGCCGGGATCGACCATCAAGCCGGTTATCGCTCTGGCCGGCCTGGATGCCGGTGTGGTCACTCGCACCAGTCGAGTCTACGATCCAGGCTTCTACCAACTGCCGAATGTCAGCCACAAATACCGCAACTGGAACCGCGCCGGTGACGGCTGGGTGGACATGCCGTATGCCATCGCGCGCTCCAACGACACCTATTTTTATGATCTGGCGCACAAGCTGGGCATCGACCGATTGCACGATTTCATGATCAAGTTCGGCATCGGTCAGCGGGTGTCCATCGACATGTACGAAGAAGCCGCCGGCCTGATGCCCTCACGTGACTGGAAACGGACGCGTTACCGCCAGCCCTGGTATCCGGGCGAGACGCTGATTGCCGGTATCGGCCAGGGTTACATGCTGGCAACACCGCTGCAGCTTGCTCAGGCCACGTCGCTGATCGCCAGTCGCGGCGTTTGGCACCGGCCGCGGCTGCTCAAGGAGGCGGAAGGGTTGCTGCCCGACGAATCCGATACGCCGCCGGACATCCAGATCCGTAACGACAGTGACTGGGACTTCATCACCCAAGCCATGCAGGATGTGATGCAGTCACCGCACGGCACCGCCCGTGCAGCGGCTGCCAACGCGCCCTACAACATGGCCGGTAAAAGTGGCACCGCGCAGGTCGTGGCGATTGCGCAGGGTGAACGCTACGACTCGGCGGCGCTGCGCGAGCGGCACCGCGACCACGCCCTGTTTGTCGGCTTTGCGCCGACGGAAAAGCCGATGATTGCGGTGGCAGCGCTGGTTGAGAACGGCGAGTCGGGTGGGCGCGTGGCCGGGCCAGTGGTGCGTGCCGTCTTTGATGCCTGGGTGTTGCCGCGCCTGCCGCCGGAGCCGGAAGAGGGCACAGCCGAGCAGGAGGACGCACCATGAAGTCGATGCCGGTTTCCGGGCAGTCATTGCGCAGCCGCGAGTCGCTGTGGACACGTATCCATGTTGACCCCTGGTTGCTGTTGCTGATCCTCGCGCTGGCTGCGGTCGATGCCTTCGTGCTGTATTCGGCCAGCGGCAAGAACCTGGGCATGGTCTATCGCCAGTTGGCCTACTTTGCCGTGGGTATTGCTGCGATGATCGTGGTGGCGCAGTTTCAGCCACGTTTCATGGAGCGCTGGGTGCCCGTGGCCTATGTCGGTGGCGCCCTGCTGCTGGTGGCGGTGCTGGCGGTCGGTACCGAGGCCAAAGGCGCGCAGCGCTGGCTGACGATTCCGGGCGTGATGCGTTTTCAGCCGTCAGAAATCATGAAGCTGGTGATGCCGATGAGCGTCGCCTGGTACCTCGGGCGGCGCACCTTGCCGCCGAGTTTCAAGCATGTGGTTGGTTCGCTGGCGATTGTTCTGGTGCCTACGGTGCTGATCCTCAAACAACCGGACCTGGGCACCTCGCTGCTGATTGCCGCCTCGGGTATCTTTGCCCTGCTGTTGGCGGGGCTGCGCTGGCGCTACATCATTGGTGCCTTGCTGGCGCTGGCGCCGGCGGCGGCGGCGATGTGGTTCTTTGTCATGCACGGCTATCAGAAACAGCGGGTGCTGACCTTCCTCAACCCGGAGAGTGATCCGCTCGGCTCGGGCTGGAACATCATCCAGTCCAAGGCCGCTATCGGCTCGGGCGGGGTGTTCGGCAAGGGCTGGCTGCAGGGCACCCAGTCGCACCTGGATTTTCTGCCGGAAGGGCACACGGATTTCATTATTGCGGTGCTGGCCGAAGAGTTTGGCATGGTGGGCGTTTGCCTGTTGCTGGGCATGTACCTGCTGGTCATCGCCCGTGGCATGGTGATCACGTTGCAAGCCCAGGATGCATTCTGCAAACTGCTTGCGGGCAGCATCACGCTGACCTTTTTCGTCTACGTATTCGTCAACATCGGCATGGTCAGTGGTCTGCTGCCGGTGGTGGGAGTGCCGCTGCCATTTATCAGTTACGGGGGTACCTCGCTGGTGACCCTGTTGCTGGGCTTCGGGATTCTCATGTCAATCCAGACTCACAGGAAATGGATGGCACAAAGTTGATTGCATTTTCACTGTTTCGCCGCAGTCGCGCGGCTCTGTTTTCCCGCTCTGCTGCGCTATTGCTGGGGGCTGCTTGCGTGCTACCTGCCCAGGCGCGTGATTACGGCCCCGAGCATCCGGGTGTACCGGCCTTTATCGAGCAGATGCAGCGTGAGCATGGCTTCAGCGCCGAGCATGTGCAGGCGCTGCTGGATCAGGCTGAGCATCAGGACAACATCATCAAGGCTATCTCGCGCCCGGCCGAGCGGGTCAAGCCCTGGCACGAGTACCGGGCCATCTTTATTACCGACCAGCGTATCGAGCGGGGGCTGGCCTTCTGGGCCGAGCACGCCGACACCCTGGCGCGCGCCGAGAAGGAGTACGGCGTAGAGCCTGAGGTGATCCTCGCCATTATCGGTGTCGAGACCTTCTACGGCCGCAACATGGGTTCCTATCGGGTGCTGGACGCGCTGGCGACCCTGGGCTTTGACTATCCGCCGCGTGCCGACTTTTTTCGCAAGCAACTGATGAGCTACATGGTGCTGACCCGTGAGCAGCAGATCGATCCGCTTGAGCTCAAGGGCTCCTACGCCGGCGCCATGGGTTACGGTCAGTTCATCCCCTCCAGCTATCAGGCGTACGCGGTCGACTTCGACGGCGACGGCAAGGTCGATATCTGGAATAACCCGGTCGATGCCATCGGCAGTGTTGCCAATTATTTCCACCAGCACGGCTGGACCCACGGTGCCCAGGTGGCGATTGCTGCCAATGTGGCGGGCGATCGCGTCAAGGAAGGCATCACTGAAACCCAGGGGCTTGAGGCACGGCGCACTGTCGCCGAGCTTAAATCCCTTGGCTGGACCCCCGAGAGCCCATTGCCTGATGAGCAAGAGGTGATGGCGTTCGAGTTTGATAATGGGGAACGAATGCAGTACTGGGTCGGTCTGAACAACCTGTACGTCATTACCCGCTACAACCGCAGCGTCATGTATGCCATGGTAGTGCACCAACTCGCAGATCTGTTACGTGAGGCCAGGCCCGAATGATGCCCGCTGCCAAGTTCCCGATGCGTTGCCTGCTGCTCAGCAGCCTGGCAGGCCTGCTGGTGGCCTGTTCTTCTGCGCCGCAAACCGGCAGTGGCGCTGGCAATGCCGGCGGGTCTGCTTCGAGTGCGCCGCGCCCGCTGCATGACGGCCCGCCCAGTTATATGCAGGATGTATCGCAGATTCCCGACGCGGTGCCTACGCCGCACACCGGCGCCTACAAGGCATCGCCCTATACCGTGCTGGGCCAGCGCTACCATCCGATGCAGGACGGACGCAGCTATCGCGAAGAAGGGACTGCCTCCTGGTATGGCACCAAGTTTCACGGCCAGAACACCGCCAATGGCGAGCTGTATGACCTGTACGGCATGACCGCCGCGCACAAGACGCTGCCGTTGCCGAGCTATGTCGAGGTCACCAACCTGGAAAACGGCCGCAAGGTGATCGTGCGGGTGAATGATCGTGGCCCGTTCTATTCCGATCGGATCATCGACCTGTCCTTTGCCGCCGCCAAGAAGCTTGGTTACTCCGATCAGGGCACAGCGCACGTGCTGGTGCAGGGTATTGATCCGGTGGCCTGGCAACAACAGAACAACCCGAATTACCTGGTAACCCGCGAGGCCGTTAGCGAAGCGCCAGTAGCTGCAGCCCTGCCGCCCGAGCCGGTTGAAAACGTGCAGACCGGCCTCTATCTTCAGGTCGGCGCCTTTTCCTCCAATCAGGCGGCCGAGGCCCTGCGCCAGCGTGTGCAGGGCGTCGTCGGCGGCACTGTATGGGTTAGCCCCGTGCAGGTCGACACCCGTACCCTGCACCGTGTGCGGGTTGGCCCGCTGGCCAGCCAGGACGAGGCTCGGCGCATGATTGAGACGCTGCGCGTGGCTAACCTGGGCACCCCCACGCTGGTTACCGTTAACTGATTAGCTGTATCTGAAAAACAACGCACTTCACCACCAACTGTGAGCACCATGTTGAAAAAACTGATTTCGACCCTGCTGATTTCCTCCGCCGTTGTCCTGACCGGCGCAGCCCATGCGCAGAGCCCGGCTACACCGACGCTCAATGCGCCCTCAGCGGCTGCGCCGATCGTGCCGTCGGCGCCGGATCTGGCGGCCACCAGCTACCTGCTGATCGACGCCAACAGTGGCGCAGTTCTGGTCGAGAACAATGCCGATAACCCGCTGCCGCCGGCCAGCCTGACCAAGATGATGACCAGCTACATCGTCAGTCAGGAGATCAAGCGCGGCCAGATTGCCGAGAACGACCCGGTGCTGGTCAGCGAGAAGGCCTGGCGTATGGGTGGCTCCAAGATGTTCATTCGCGTGGGCAACCAGGTGCCGGTCATTGACCTGCTGCGCGGCGTCATCATTCAGTCCGGTAACGACGCCAGTATTGCCCTGGCCGAGCATGTTGCCGGCAGCGAAGACGCCTTCGCCGACCTGATGAACGCCCAGGCCCAGCGTTTGGGCATGACCAATAGCCACTTCGTCAATGCCACCGGCTGGCCGGCGGAGGACCATTACGCCTCGGCCCGTGACCTGGCCATCCTGGCGCAGGCGATTATCCGTGATGATCCCAAATCCCACTACGCCATCTACGGCGAGAAGGAATTTGTCTGGAACGAGATCCGCCAGCCCAACCGCAATCTGATGCTCTGGCGCGACAGCACGGTGGACGGCCTGAAAACCGGTCATACCGAAGAAGCCGGCTATTGCCTGGTGGCCTCTGCCAAGCGTGATGACATGCGTCTGATCTCGGTGGTCATGGGCACCACCAGTGAAGCGGCGCGTGCCGCTGAAACCCAGAAGCTGCTGACCTGGGGCTTCCGCTTCTTCGAAACCAAGACCTTCTACCAGCCGGGCCAGGTCCTGGCTGAAGAGGCTGTCTGGAAAGGTGCGCAGGACAAGGTCGAGCTGGGCCTGCAAGATGGCCTGATGCTGACGCTGCCCAAGGGGCAAGCCGACAAGCTTGAAGCAGGGATTACCTTGAACAAGCCGATCATGGCGCCGATTCAGGTTGGCGATGTACTGGGTGAGGTAGAAGTGAAGCTGGGTGACGAGGTGGTACACAAGGCGCCGTTGGTGGCCCTGTCGGCCGTCGAAGAGGCTGGCTTGCTGGGTCGTCTGTGGGACAGCATCCGCCTGTTCTTCTATGGCCTGTTTGATTGAGGACAACGTCCATGGCTGATGTAAACGAGCCGCAGGCTCCGAAAATCGAGTTTCCCTGCCAATATCCGATCAAGGTGATCGGCACGGCGGCCGACGACTTTGCCGAGGTAATCTGCGAGGTTGTGGAGAAACACGCTCCCGGTGTTGATACCACCACCATCGACATCAAGGACAGCAAGAATGGCCGCTTCCTGTCCTTGCGCCTGGTTATCACCGCGACCGGCCAGGACCAGCTTGAAGCGCTGCATCGAGATCTGAAGGCGACCGGTCGCGTACACATGGTGCTTTGATGGAGTCGTCGCCAGAGCTGGTGATTCGCCACCTCGGGCTGGTGGATTACCAGCCCACCCTGGAGGCCATGCGGCGTCTGACCGAAGAGCGTGGCCCCGACACCCCTGATGAAATATGGCTGCTGCAGCACCCCCGGGTCTTTACCCAGGGGCAGGCCGGCAAGGCCGAGCACGTGCTGGCGCCGGGCGATATCCCGGTCATCAAGGTCGAGCGTGGTGGTCAGGTGACCTATCATGGCCCGGGCCAGCTGGTGGGCTACCTGATGCTGGATCTGCGCCGCAAGAACCTCGGTGTCCGCGAGCTGGTGACGGCGATGGAGCAGAGTCTGGTTGATCTGCTCGCGCTCTACGGCGTGGACGCCGCGCCCAAGGCTGATGCCCCCGGCGTCTATGTTGGCGCAGACAAGATCGCGTCGCTGGGCCTGCGGGTGCGCCGCGGCTGCTCATTTCATGGCTTGGCGCTGAACCTGGATATGGATCTGGAGCCATTCCGGCGGATCAATCCCTGCGGCTATGCCGGCCTGCGCATGACACAACTGAGTGAGCACGTCATTGAGCCGGTCGATGTCGCGCAGGTGGAACAGCAATTGGCTGCCGTGCTGCGCAAGCGTCTGGGCTACGATTCAGAGTAAAGCGGGACGGGCGCGCCAGCCTGGCCGTGCGCTCGTGTCTGCTGTGCAGCTTAGCCGAGGTTGAGCGTCGGAATCAGACTGGCGTCGACCGCCTGGCCCGGTACCGGTGCCGGGGCTGCCAGGCCCAGGTTGTTCTTCTCGAATACCCGGTCGGCGCGATAGCTTGAACGTACCAGCGGGCCTGCTGCCACTTCCATAAAGCCCATTTCCAGCCCCACTTCGCGGTAGCGGTTGAATTCTTCCGGGCTGACCCAGCGCTGCACCGACAGGTGGTTGCGGGTGGGTTGCAGGTATTGGCCGAGGGTGACGATGTCGACGCCGATCTCACGCAATTCCTGGAAAGTCTGCAGGATCTCGTCGTCGGTTTCGCCCAGGCCGACCATCAGACTGGTCTTGGTCAGCACCTCGGGGCGGTGCTTCTTGGCGTGGGCCAGCACGTCCAATGTCTTGCGGTAACCCGCGCGAGGATCGCGCACTTCATGGGTCAGGCGCTCGACGGTCTCGACGTTCTGGGCAAAGACTTCAAGGCCGGAATCGACTACCGCTTCGATAGCGCTCAGTTCACCGTCAAAATCCGGGGTCAGGGCTTCAACCACCACCTGCGGGGTACGTGCCTTGATCGCGCGGACGCAGGCTGCGTAATGCGCCGCACCACCATCATCCAGGTCATCACGGTCAACCGAGGTGAGCACGATGTAGCGCAGTGCCATCAGCTCGACCGATTTTGCGGTGTTTTCCGGCTCTTCCTTGTCCAGCCAGCCGTTCGGGTTGCCGGTATCCACGGCGCAGAAGCGGCAGGCGCGGGTGCAGACCGAGCCCATCAGCATGATGGTGGCGGTGCCGTTGGACCAGCACTCACCCATGTTGGGGCAATGGGATTCCTGACAGACAGTACTCAGACGGTGTTCGCTGACGTTGCGCTTGACTGCTTCAAAGCGGTCGCCGCCGGGTGCCTTAACGCGCAGCCACTTGGGTTTGGGGCTGAATACCTGAGGCTCGGCGTTGTTACGGCGCTTCTGGCCGTCTTTGATGGCGGCAATGCCTTGGGCGTTGCGGAACTTCTCGCCGCTGGCAACAGACTTCTGCGAACTGTCGGACATGGGGGCAGGACTCCTGGTAGGGCTCCACAGGGTGCCGGTCGGCACGGGCGGCTTTTGGCCGTCGCGAAGTTTACCATAGCGTGCGGCCCTGCGGGACCTGCAGAGCAGGGCAGGGCCGGCCCGATAGGCTACTGCTTGCGCAGTTGCTCAAGCAGTGCGGCAGAGGCGTAGCCGTCAGCCGGTACGCCTTGCTGCTGCTGGAAGCGACGGATGGCGTTGCGGGTGTTGGCGCCGATGATACCGTCGATGCCGCCCGGCTCAAGGCCGCGATCAGTCAGCAATTGCTGCAGCTCCAGGCGCTCGCTGCGCGACAGCGGTCGGTCGGCGGTAGGCCAGTCACCCTGGATCTGGCCACCACCCTGGAAACGGTCGGATAGCAGGCCGATCGCCAGCGCGTAGCTGGACGAGTTGTTGTAACGCATGATGGTGCTGAAGTTGTGCTGCAGCAGGAACGCCGGCCCCTTGTGCCCGGCGGGCAGCAGCAGGGCTGCGCGCTGCTCGGCCATGGTAGCGGCGAAGCTGTTCTGATTGGTCGGACGTACACCCAGTGCCTGCCACTCGGCGACGGATTTCTTTACGCCGGGATCGGCCAGCGCGTAGTCAAAGTTGGCGGGCAGGCGGACTTCTTGCCCCCAGCGCTGCCCGCTTTGCCAGCCGGAGGCCCTGAGATAGTTGGCGGCGGAGGCAAGCGCGTCGGCCGGGGAGTTCCAGATATCCCGGCGACCGTTACCGTCAAAGTCCACTGCGTACTGGTTGTAGGTGGTGGGGATAAACTGCGTCTGACCCATGGCGCCGGCCCAGGAGCCCAGCATGCCACTGGGTTCGATGTCCCGGTGCTGCAGGATATCCAGTGCGGCCAGCAGTTGGTCGTGCGCAAAGCCCGGGCGCCGGCCCTCGTGGGCCAGGGTGGCCAGCGAGCGAGTAACCTGCCGGCTGCCCATATTCTGGCCGTAGTTGCTCTCCAGTCCCCAGATCGCCGCCAGGATGTGACGGTCGACGCCGTAGCGCTGCTCGATGGCATCCAGTGTCTGTTGCTCTGCGCTCAGGCGGCTGCGCCCGGTAGCCACGCGCTGGTTCGACAGCGCGCTGTCCAGGTAGGCCCAGACCGGGCGCGAGAATTCGGGTTGGCTGCGATCGGCCTTGATGACGTCTGCATCTGGCGTGACGCCGTCGAACGCGCGATCAAACAGGCTGGCATCAATGCCCTTGCTCAGCGCTTCCTGGCGGAAGGCGTCACGCCACTGGATAAACGTCTGTGCCTGCGCTGCAGGTGCTGGCGGTGCCGCTGAGGTGCTCGCTGCTGCGCTGAGCTGCGCGGGAGCGGCTTGCGCCGTTGCTGCCGTGGGGATGTCGGCGCAAGCGCTGAGGCTGATCAGGCTGAGTGAGGCGAGCAGGTGCAGTTGGGCCTTGCGGCGTGCGGGTGTGGGCATGCAAATTCCCTGAGGTCTTGTCTGTTCTGTCGGGCGCTGCGTAAGCCCCGTGCTTGAGCGGTTGGAAATCCAAGCACGGCAAAGGTTCCGGCAGCAGACCACGACAATGACAGGTGCGGCCTTGCTCGGCAAGGCCCGCAAATGGCTTCATCCAGCCAATTGTGCTAGAGTTCGCGGCCTCTAACGGACCCCGCCCGGAATGCCCATGCTGCAGCAAAACGGCGTTACGCCACCGTAGACCTTTGCCCCTCGACCAGCCCTGCGCGTGCTGGCGCAGTGCGCGCGTGCGCACCCTCTTTGCATACCTTGCTTATGCTTCGTTTTCTTCGTTTTTGTACAGGCAACACATCCTATGAATCTGATTGAAACCGTCCGCCGCGAGTGGTTCTCCAACGTGCGCGGTGATCTGCTGTCGGGCCTGGTCGTGGCGCTGGCCTTGATCCCGGAAGCGATCGCCTTTTCCATCATTGCCGGCGTAGACCCCAAGGTCGGGCTGTATGCTTCGTTCTGCATCGCGGTAGTCATTGCCTTTACTGGCGGCCGGCCCGGGATGATCTCGGCCGCTACCGGCGCCATGGCGCTGCTGATGGTGACGCTGGTGCGCGAGCATGGCCTGCAGTACCTGCTGGCTGCCTCATTGCTATGCGGTGTGCTGCAGATTGCGGCCGGTTATCTGCGCCTGGGGTCGCTGATGCGCTTTGTCTCGCGCTCGGTGGTAACTGGTTTCGTCAACGCACTGGCCATTCTGATCTTCATGGCACAGTTACCGGAGCTGACCGGTGTTACCTGGCACGTCTATGCCATGACGGCGGCGGGGTTGGGCATTATCTATCTGTTTCCGCTGTTGCCCGGGGTGGGCAAGGTTATTCCGTCGCCGCTGGTGTGCATCCTGCTGCTGACGGCGGTGGCGATTTATCTGGGCCTGGATATCCGTACCGTTGCCGACATGGGGGAGCTGCCCGATACGCTGCCGGTCTTCCTGTGGCCGGATGTGCCGCTGAACCTGGAAACGCTGACAATCATCCTGCCGTACTCAGCGGCGATGGCGGTGGTGGGGTTGCTTGAGTCGATGATGACCGCAACCATCGTTGACGACCTGACCGACACCAGCAGTGACAAGAATCGCGAGTGCAAGGGACAGGGCGTGGCCAATATCGCCTCCAGCCTGATCGGCGGCATGGCCGGCTGTGCGATGATCGGCCAGTCGGTGATCAACGTAAAATCCGGCGGCCGCACCCGCCTGTCCTGTTTTGTTGCCGGCGCCGTGCTGCTGGTGCTGGTGGTGTTTGCCAGCGACTGGGTGGGGCAGATCCCGATGGCGGCACTGGTCGCGGTGATGATCATGGTCTCCATTGGCACCTTCAGCTGGGATTCGATCATCAACCTGAGCCGTTACCCGCTGTCGACCAACCTGGTGATGCTGGCCACGGTCGCGGTTGTTGTCGCCACCCATAACCTGGCCTACGGCGTGTTTGTCGGCGTGCTGCTGGCGGCCATGTTCTTTGCCAACAAGATTGGCCACTACCTGCACATCGGCAGCGAGTCGAATGCTGACGGCAGCGAGCGCCGCTATCAGGTAGTCGGACAGGTCTTCTTCAGCTCCTCGGACAAGTTTGTCGCGGGCTTTGATTTCAAGGAGGCGCTTGATAGGGTGGTGATCGACCTGCATCGCGCACATTTCTGGGACATCACCGCGGTGGGGGCGCTGGACAAGGTCGTCATCAAATTCCGCCGTGAGGGTACGGCGGTGGAAGTGATTGGTCTGAATGAGGCGAGTGCAACCATCGTTGACCGCTTTGGCGTGCATGACAAGCCGGATGCCGTCGATCACCTCGGTGGCCACTGAGACTAGGGTCTGTTGACGTTTCGTTCAGCCGCCTGTTGCTGCCTATCAGGCCGCCAATCAAGAAGCGAGGAACGCAGTTTGTTCAG
>NZ_LMAZ01000001.1:619263-630721 GCF_003444685.1 Pseudomonas abyssi
GCAGGCGCAACCTCGGCGACCCCACCCGCAGGGACGGGGCCATTTTTCGGCCAGTCTGCGTTGTTGGTCGCTTGTGTGGAATGACCACACTGCACTCCCTCCGCCTTGCCTGGCCGAAAAATGGCCTCCGGCAGGCGGGTGAACGAAACGTCAACAGACCCTGGAGGGCAACATGAACGAATCACGGATATTGGCCTGTATCGACGGCTCGGCGGCCAGCGAAGCGGTCTGTGACTATGCCGCCTGGGCCAGTTTGCGGTTGGCGGCTCCCCTTGCCCTGCTGCATGTGCTGGAGCCCGTCGCGGGCTCAGCTCCAGCCGATCTGTCCGGCAGCATCGGTCTGGGCAGTCGCGAGCTGCTGCTCAATGAGCTGGCCGAGCTGGACGAGCGGCGCGCCCGGCTACTGCGCGAGCAGGGCAAGCTGATGCTGGATGCCGCCTGTGAGCGGGTGCGCGCCGATGGCGTTGCCGAACCGTTGCTGCGCCAGCGTCATGGCCGGCTGGTAGATACCCTGCAGGAGCTGGAGTCAGAGGTACGGCTGCTGGTGATGGGGCGCCAGGGCGAGGCCTGCAGCAGCGCGGCGAGCCAGGTCGGCAGTCAGTTGGAGAGCGTGATTCGCACGCTGCACCGCCCGGTGCTGGTGACCACGGGGACGTATCGCGCGCCGCAGCGCGTGCTGGTCGCGTTTGATAACAGCCCGAGTGTGCGCAAGGGGCTTGATGTACTGTTGCAGAGTCCGTTGCTACGTGGGTTGTCGATTCATCTGCTGATGGTGGGCGCCGATACCGCAGATTCTCGTGAAGCAATCGAGGCGGCGCGCAGACAGTTGCATGAGGCCGGGTTCGATACCAGTGCGGCGATTCGCGCCGGCGAGGTCGAAGACGTGCTGCTCGACTATCGCCGCGAACAGCAGATGGACCTGATCGTGATGGGTGCCTACGGCCACTCGCGGATTCGGCGTTTTCTGGTAGGCAGTACCACCACGGCCATGCTGCAGCGCACCGACTGTCCGTTACTGCTGCTGCGCTGATTGACGTTCTCTCTAAAGCGGCAGGCGAGCGCCGGCCGCTTCAACCAGAATGCGCGCCAAGCCATCCCAGGGTGAACCCGGCGCCTGTCCCTTGATTTGTTCATCCACGGTTTGCGCGGCATTCAGCCAGCGCTCCCAGGCATCTGCCGGGTGGCGTTGCAGGGCGCCGCGCAGCAATGGCTTGCGCTTGTCCCAGACCGGCGGGCGCTGACTGGAAAACACTTTGTCCAGCGGGATGCCGCGCGCCTGCTGCTGCGCCATGTCGGTCAGCGAGCGTAGCTCGCGGCTGACCGCCCAAAGCACCACAGGTGCCTCGACGCCCTCGCCGCGCAGCCCCTGCAGCATACGCAAGGCATGCTGTGGCTGGCCCTGCAACATGGCATCGCTGAGGTGGAAGATATCAAAGCGCGCGCTGTCGGCCACGACCTGTTGAACCGTGTCCAGCGTCAGTTGCCCCTGAGGGCAGTACAGCTTGAGCTTTTCGATCTCCTGGGCGGCGGCCAGCAGGTTGCCTTCTACCCGGGCGCTGAGCAGCTCCACGGCGTCCGGGCTGGCCTGCAGGCCAGCCTGGGCCAGACGGTCACGAATCCAGGTGGGTAGTTGCTGCGGCTCGATCGGCCAGATTTGCACAAACCGGCTGTCGGCGTGCTCGATCAAGGCCTTGGCCCACTTGCTGCGCTGGGTGCTGCCGTCCAGCTTGGGCAGGCTGATCAGCAGGGTGGTGTCTTCGGCGGGTTGCTCTAAATAGGCAAGCAGGGCCTTGGCGCCGGCGTCGCCGGGCTTGCCCGAAGGCAGGCGCAGCTCCAGCAATCGCTTCTGGGCGAACAGTGACAGGCTGTGGCTGGCTTCATAGAGTTGCGCCCAGTCAAAGCTGCGGTCTACATCAAAGACCTGACGTTCTTCGCTACCGGCGGCGCGGCAGGCCTGGCGAATCAGGTCGCAGGCCTCGCCGCAGAGCAGCGGATCATCGCCACTGACCACGTAGACCGGCGCCAGCTCGTCCTTGAGCTGCTTGCCCAGCTGGGGCGCGTTGAGCTTCATGCGACGCTCAGTTTTCCTGCTGGTTAAGGCGAGACTCGTAGCTCGACAGCTGGCCTTCGGTGATGCTGGACAGGCGGAACAGCAACTGCCGGGTCAGGTCCTGGCGCATCTCCCGGCGCAGCAGTTCCTCTTCCTCGGTGGTGCCGATGATGTTGTCCTTGTCATTGACGTAGGTGCGCTGCGTGCCCAGTGTTTCCGGGCCGATCAGCGGTCGGCCCTGACGGTCGGCGATCTGGAACGTCAGGCTGCTGCTCAGTTCGTACTCGGCCGGAGTCGAGCTGCTGGTATAGCTGACGGCGCGGCGGCCCTGGTTTTCTTCCAGCAGCTGCAGTTGGTAGGGCGCTGTTGGGGTCACTTTTACCCCGTCAATTTCCAGCGCCTGCAGTACCTGCTGGTAGGTTGGTCCATAGCGGTTGTGGGCGCTGACATCGAGCTGGTTCAGCTCAACGCTGTCGACACCAGTGCCGCGCAGGTGGAACCCGCAGCCGGAGGCGAGCAGGGTCGCGCCGAGAACGGCGCAGCTGAGCAGCAATCTGGGTGTGGTCAGTGACATCTTGGCTCTCCGTTGCAAAATCAGTTGGCGACAATGTTGACCAGCTTGCCGGGGACGACGATGACCTTGCGGATCGTCAGCCCTTCGGTAAAGCGCAGCACATTCTCGTTGTCCCGTGCGGTGGCTTCAATCAGCTCGCGGCTGGCATCGGCGGCGACTTCAATATGACCGCGCAGCTTGCCGTTGACCTGAATCACCAGTTGCAGGCTGTCCTGAACCAGTGCGCTCTCGTCGACCTGCGGCCAGCGGGCATCGATGATGGCATCGCTGTGACCCAGTGACTGCCAGAGGCTGTGGCTGATGTGCGGGGCAATCGGGGCCAGCACCAGGGCGACAGTCTCCAGGCCTTCCTGCAGCAGCGCGCGGTCCTGCTCGGCGTCCTGCGGGGCTTTTTCGAGCACGTTCATCAGGGTCATGACGGCGGCGATGGCGGTGTTGAACTTGTGGTGCTGGCCAATATCCTGGCTGGCCTGCTTGATGGCCAGGTGAATGGCGCGGCGCACGGCTTTCTGCTCGTCACTCAGGCTGCCGAGGTCGGCTTTGCCGGCCGGGCCCTTGGCGTGATGCTGCTGGCTCAGGCGCCAGACGCGGCGCAGGAAGCGCTGGGCGCCTTCAACGCCGGAGTCGGACCATTCCAGGCTCATGTCCGGCGGCGAGGCGAACATCATGAACAGGCGGCAGGTATCGGCACCGTACTGGTCGATCATGGCCTGCGGGTCAACGCCGTTGTTCTTCGACTTGGACATCTTCTCGGTGCCGCCAATCTCCACCGGCTGGCCGTCGCTGCGCAGGGTGGCGGCAACAATCTTGCCCTTGCCGTCGCGCTCGATATCTACATCGGCCGGGTTGAACCAGGTCTTGGAGCCGTTGGCTTCAAGGCGGTAGTAGGTGTCGGCAAGAACCATGCCCTGGGTCAGCAGGTTCTTGAACGGCTCGTTGCTGTTGACCAGGCCCTCGTCGCGCATCAGCTTGTGGAAGAAGCGGGCGTAGAGCAGGTGCAAAATGGCGTGTTCGATACCACCGATGTACTGGTCCACCGGCAGCCAGTGATTGGCGGCAGCCGGATCGACCATGCCCTGGTCGTACTGCGGGCTGGCGTAGCGCGCGTAATACCAGGAGCTCTCGACGAAGGTATCCATGGTGTCGGTTTCGCGCTTGGCCGCGGCGCCGCACTTCGGGCAGGTGCACTCGTAAAATTCGGGCATCTTCGCCAGCGGGCTGCCGGCGCCATCGGGAATCACGTCTTCGGGCAGTACGACCGGCAGCTGATCGTCCGGTACCGGTACGTCGCCACAGCTGTCGCAGTGGATGATCGGAATCGGGCAGCCCCAGTAACGCTGGCGGCTGATACCCCAGTCACGCAGGCGGAACTGGGTGCGCGGCTCGCCCAGGCCTTTCTGCTTCAGCACTTCGCCAATGGCGGTGAAGGCGCTGTCGTAGTCCAGGCCGTCAAATTCTTCGGAGTTGATCAGCTCGCCTTTCTCGCCGTAGGCGTCTTGCCAAGGCTCAGGCGTGGCGTCGCCGGCGGAGGTGCGGATAACCGGCTTGATCGGCAGGCGGTATTTGCTGGCAAAGGCAAAGTCGCGCTCATCATGCGCCGGCACAGCCATCACGGCGCCTTCGCCGTAACCCATGAGTACGTAGTTAGCGACCCATACCGGCAGTTTCTCGCCGGTCAGCGGGTGCAGTACGTACAGGGGGGTTGGCAGGCCTTTCTTCTCCTGGGTGGCAATATCCGCTTCGGCCACGCCGCCGCGCTTGCACTCATCGATAAAGGCTTGCAGCTCGGCGTTGCCCTCGGCGGCCTGGGTGGCCAGCGGATGCTCTGCCGCTACGGCAACGTAGGTCGCGCCCATCAGGGTATCGGGGCGGGTGGTGAAGACCTTGAGAGTTCCGTCGTGGCCGATGCTGGCGGTGTCGTACGGGAACTGGACTTCCATGCCTACTGACTTGCCGATCCAGTTGCGCTGCATGGTCTTGACCTGCTCGGGCCAGCCGGTCAGCTCGTCGAGCGAGCTGAGCAGCTCCTCGGCGTAATTGGTGATCGCGAAGTAGTACATCGGGATTTCGCGCTTCTCGATGACTGCGCCACTGCGCCAGCCTTTGCCGTCAATGACCTGCTCGTTGGCCAGCACGGTCTGGTCGACCGGGTCCCAGTTCACCGTACCGTTCTTGCGGTAGATGATGCCTTTCTCGAACAGGCGGGTGAACAGCCACTGCTCCCAGCGATAGTAGTCGGGTTTGCAGGTGGCGATTTCGCGTGTCCAGTCGATGGCCAGGCCCAGGCTTTTCAGCTGGGTGCGCATGTAATCGATGTTCGAGTAGGTCCAGGCAGCCGGGGCAACCTTGTTGTTCATCGCGGCGTTTTCCGCCGGCATGCCGAACGCATCCCAGCCCATGGGCTGCAGCACATTCTTGCCTTGCATCCGCTGATAGCGGGCGATCACGTCACCGATGGTGTAGTTGCGCACGTGCCCCATGTGTAGCTTGCCGCTCGGGTAGGGAAACATCGACAGGCAGTAGTAGGTGTCCTGCCCCGGGGTTTCGCTGACCTTGAAGGCCTCGGCGTTATCCCAGTCAGCCTGGGCGGCGGCTTCTATCTCACTCGGTGAATACTGTTCTTGCATGGCGTGGGTCTGGTGACTCGTACGGAGGAAAAAGGAATGGGGCAGGATACACCACCCGGCGCGGCTCAGGTAGTCGCGTTGCCATTCGTCGTCAGGTCGCCGGCGACCGCTCTGCGGCGTCTATTCTCTAGGAAAGCCCGACCCTAACGGTCGGACATAAGCGTCGGGAGGTGACAGCACATGTGCGCAGCAATATCAGAGACAATGCTCAGTCGGCCTGGCGACAGCGGCTATGGCCGGCTGTTGCGACGACTTGATCAGGCTCTGGACATGGCGCACACCCGACAGTGGATGGGCGGCGAGGCCGAGCCATCGGAGCTGGAGTTGAAAGGGCTGAGCGAAGCAGATCTGCGCCTGTTGCAACAAATACTCTGTGCGCTGGCCGAGCGCACGCCCTTACCGGGCGTGTTGCCGCCGGCGCAGGACACACGGCACTAGGATCAGCAGTGCCAGGGCAATCAGTGGCCAGCTGCGCCAGCGCAGGTAGGGCGTCAGGCCGGTCATGGGCTGCACTTCACCGATCAGCACCTCCTGCTGGAACTGCGGTATGCGCTGACGGATGCTGCCGCGTGGATCAATCAGCGCGGTCACGCCGTTGTTGGTAGCGCGGATCATCCAGCGCTGGGCCTCAATGGCGCGCATCTGTGCCATCTGCAGGTGCTGCAGCGGGCCAATCGAAGAACCGAACCAGCTGTCATTGCTGATGGTGATCAACAGCTCGCTCTGCGCTGCCAGTCGTGCAGCAAAATCGGGGTAGACGGCCTCATAGCAGATCAGCGGGGCCAGGGCGTAGCCGGCAGCCTGCAATGGCGGCTGGTCGGCCGGGCCGCGGCTGAAGCTGGACATGGGCAGGTCGAAGAAATCGATCAGCCCGCGCAGTAGTCCTTCCAGTGGTACGTACTCGCCAAAGGGCACCAGTTTTTGTTTCAGGTACTGGCTGCGTGGCTCGCTGCCGCCGACCATGATGCCGTTGTATATGCGCAGGCCATCGGCATCCTGGGTGTCCACCGGAATGCCGGTGATCAGCGTGCGGCCCTCTTCGGCCAGATTGGCGGCAATGCCGTCGACGAAATACTGGCCCTGGCTCTGCAGGATAGGGACGGCCGTTTCTGGCCAGACCACCAGATCGGTAGGTGGCTGGGCGTAGGTCAGGTCGCGATACAGCTCCAGGGTGCGGGTAATGTAGGCCGGGTCCCATTTATTGGACTGGGCGATATTGGCTTGTACCAGGTTGACGCTCAGGCGTTTTCCGGTCGGCTGGGTCCAGTCGATGTAGGACAGTAGCAGGCCGCCGCCCCAGATAACGCCGAACAGCAGCGCCGCGCCGAGCAGCTGCAGCGGCTTGCGTGCCAGGCGCCATTCGCTCAGCAGGCAGGCCATGAAGATCGACAGCACGCCCAGCAGCCAGACGCCGCCCACTGGCGCCCAGCCGGCCAGCCAGGTGTGGCTGTGGGCGTAGCCGTGATACAGCCAGGGGAAGCCGGTCAGGAACCAGCTGCGAAACATCTCCTGGACAAACCACAGCAGGGCAAAGGTCAGGCTGCCGTGCCAAGCGCCCTGCGGGCGCAGGAAGCGTGCCCAGAGCCAGGCCATCAGGGCGAAGAAGCACGCCAGTCCCAGCTCCAGGCCGCCGGTCAGGAAGGCTGCCAGCGGCGGCGAGGCGTTGCCGTGCAGGTGGATGCTGATGTAGATCCAGGACACCCCGGAGGTAAACAACCCGAGGCCCCAGGCACCGCCGCGCAGAGCTGCCTGCTTGGGTGCGATCTCTTTCAGGCCCTGATACAGCAGCGCCACCGAGAGCATGCCCAGCGGCCAGAGGTTGTAGGGCGCGAAAGACAGCGTGCTGAGCGCGCCGGCGACCAGCGCAATCAAGTGGCCGACGAGGCCGGGGCCGCGCAGGCGGCTCAGCAGGGCGTGCATGGGGTGTTCCTTATCGCGATGGACTCAGCGGTTGACCAGGGTGACGCGCAGCAGGTGAACCCGGCGGCTGTCGGCGTTCAGGACGCGAACGCGGAAACCATCCAGCTCGACCACTTCATTGCGCTTGGGCAGGTGGCCAAAGGCGTTCATCACCAGGCCGCCGACCGTATCGAACTCTTCGTCGGGGAAGCTGGTGTCGAAGTGCTCGTTGAATTCGTCGATGGGCGTCAGACCCTTGACCAGATAGTCGCCGCTGGGCAGCGGCTTGATCTGGCTGTCTTCGTCGACATCGTGCTCGTCTTCAATGTCGCCGACAATCTGCTCCAGCACGTCCTCGATGGTCACCAGGCCGGCAACGCCGCCGTACTCGTCGATGACCACGGCCATATGGTTGCGGGTGGCACGAAACTCTTTCAGCAGCACATTCAGACGCTTGGACTCGGGCACAAAGGTGGCCGGGCGCAGGATGTCCTTGATGTTGAAGCGTTCGGTATTGTCTTCCAGCAGCAGCGGGAGCAGGTCCTTGGCCAGCAGCACGCCGAGCACATCGTCGATGCTCTCGCCGATGACCGGGAAGCGCGAGTGCGCCGCTTCGATCACCGCCGGCAGGAATTCACGCGGGCTTTGGGTTGCCTTGATGGTGGTCATCTGCGAGCGCGGCACCATGATGTCGCGAACCTGCATGTCGGAGACCTGCAGTGCACCTTCGATGATCGACAGGGCCTCAATATCCAGGACCTCGTTGCTGTGCGCCTCGCGCAGCAGCTCGAGCAGTTCCTGGCGGTTCTTGGGTTCATGGACAAAAGCCTGGACCAGCTTATCCAGCCACGACTTATGCCCGTTGGTCGATCGATCTTCGCTCATTGATCCTTACTCATCATCGTCAAGATAGGGGTCGGCTATGCCGAGTTCTGCCAGCAATTCCCGTTCCAGGCTTTCCATTTCCTCGGCCTCATCGTCTTCGATGTGATCATAGCCGAGCAGGTGCAGGCAGCCGTGGATAACCATGTGCGCCCAATGGGCGTGCAGCGGTTTGCGTTGTTCGATGGCTTCGCGGGCCACCACGGGAACGCAGATAACCAGATCGCCCAGTAGCGGCAAATCCAGTTCGGCAGGCAGGTCAGCGGGAAAGGACAGTACGTTGGTGGCGTAGTCCTTGCCCCGATAGGTGTGGTTCAGCTGGCGGCCCTCGTCGGCGTCCACCAGGCGAATGGTCAGTTCTCGGTCGGTACCGGCGCCCAGTGCCAGTCCGACCCAGCGTATGAAGCTGTCGTCGTCAGGCTGATCTGGGGCGCCGGAGGCGCGCTGGATATCCAGCTCAATGCTCATCACGGCGTTCTCGACGGGCGCTTTCCTGCAGTGCATCAAAGCGGTCATAGGCTTCAACAATGCGCTGTACCAGCGGATGACGTACGACGTCCTTGGACTGGAAGTGAGTAAAGCCGATGCCGTTGACGCCCTTGAGGACCTCGGTGACGTGTGCCAGGCCCGAGCGCGTGCCGCGCGGCAGGTCAACCTGGGTGATATCGCCGGTGATAACCGCGGTCGAGCCGAAGCCGATACGGGTAAGGAACATCTTCATCTGTTCCAGCGTCGTGTTCTGCGACTCGTCGAGGATGATGAAGCTGTTGTTCAGGGTGCGGCCGCGCATGTACGCCAGCGGGGCAATCTCGATCACCTGCTTCTCGATCAGTTTGGCAACCTGCTCAAAGCCAAGCATTTCATACAGTGCGTCATACAGCGGGCGCAGGTAGGGATCGATTTTCTGGGCCAGGTCGCCCGGCAGGAAGCCGAGTTTCTCGCCGGCTTCGACCGCCGGGCGCACCAGCAGAATGCGTCGCACCTGTTCACGCTCCAATGCGTCAACCGCGCAGGCGACGGCGAGGTAGGTCTTGCCGGTGCCGGCCGGACCGATACCGAAATTGATGTCGTGCTCCTGGATGGAGCGCACGTAATTCTGCTGATTCGGACCGCGCGGCTGGATGGTCATCTTGCGCGTGCGCAGGATCACCGGCTTTTGGTTGCTGCCCCCCGTACTCAGCGTTTCGCTCAGGCTCTCCAGACCCGACTCCTGCAGATACAGGTGCACGGTATCGGGGCTCAGGGCGTCGTTATCACGCGTTTCGCGATACAGCTGGCGCAATACGGCCTCGGCGGCGCGGGTCAGCGACTCGTCGCCAATCAGCTCGAAGTGATTGCCGCGATTGCGCACCTCAATGCCGAGACGCTGCTCGATCAGGTGGAGATTTTCATCGAACTGGCCGCAAAGGCTGGCAAAACGACGGGGGTCGACGGGTTCAATGCTGAAGCGATGTATGTGTGCGGATGCGTTCAAAATGGTCCAGATGGCGCCGTGTGGCTAAAGGGCGTACAGCATAACGCTCAGGCGTAACAAGCTACAAGCAGCAAGCCGCAAGTTGACCCGGCTCGGGCTGCTTGAAGCTTAAGGCTTGCTGCTTGCAGCTGTGAGTTCACCTCTGAGCGAATGCGGCAGCGCTTCGAGGATCTCGACGTCGACAAATTGACCGATCAGACCGGGGTTGTCGCAACGGAAGTTGACGACGCGGTTGTGCTCGGTGCGGCCCTGCAGCATGCCTGGGTCCTTCTTGGAGAAGTCGCTGACCAGGATGCGCTGGGTGGTGCCGACCATACGGCGGCTGTTCTCGAAGCCCTGCTGGTTCAGGCGGGCCTGGAGAATCTGCAGGCGCTGCTTTTTCACCTCCATCGGCGTGTCGTCGTTGAGGTCGGCGGCCGGGGTGCCTGGGCGTGCGCTGTAGACAAAGGAGTAGGAAAAGTCGAAGCCGACATCCTCGACCAGCTTCATGGTCTGCTCGAAATCACGGTCGGTTTCGCCCGGGAAGCCGATGATGAAGTCGGAGCTTAGGATGATGTCCGGCACGGCTGCTTTCAGCTTGCGGATGCGCGACTTGTACTCCAGCGCGGTGTGGTTGCGCTTCATCGCTGCCAGCACGCGGTCGGAGCCCGATTGCACCGGCAGGTGCAGGTATTTCACCAGCTTGGGAATCTCGGCGTGGGCCTGGATGATGGCGTCGGAGAATTCCAGCGGGTGGCTGGTGGTGTAGCGAATGCGTTCGATCCCGTCGATCGCGGCAACCGCGTGCAGCAGGTCCGCAAAGTCGGTACCGTCAAAGCGGTAGCCGTTGACGTTCTGACCTAGCAGGGTGACTTCCTTGACGCCGTTCTCGGCCAGGTGAAGGATCTCGCTGAGCACGTCCGCCAGCGGGCGGCTGACTTCTTCGCCGCGGGTGTAGGGCACCACGCAGAAGCTGCAGTACTTGCTGCAGCCTTCCATGATGGAGACAAAGGCGGTCGGGCCGTCCACGCGGGGCTCGGGCAGGGCGTCGAACTTTTCGATCTCGGGGAAGCTGACGTCCACCTGCGGCTGGTGGGTGGTGCGTGCGGCGTCGATCATCTCGGGCAGGCGGTGCAGCGTCTGCGGGCCGAACACCACGTCCACGTAGGACGCGCGGTCACGGATCGCGCTGCCTTCCTGGCTGGCGACGCAGCCGCCAACGCCGATAATCAGTTCCGGATTCTTCTCTTTTAGCGGACGCCAGCGCCCCAGCTCGGAAAAGACCTTTTCCTGCGCCTTCTCGCGGATCGAGCAGGTATTGAGCAGAATGACATCCGCCTCGTCGGGGTTGTCAGTCAGCTCCATTGCCTGGTGGTCGCCGAGCAGGTCTGCCATGCGCGAGCTGTCATACTCGTTCATCTGGCAGCCGTGGGTCTGGATAAAGAGTTTCTTGGCCATGGGAATGTGCTGGGGGCTGGAAAAAGGGGCGATTATACACACAAGCGCCTGCCTTTGTTATGCCGGCCCCTGTGCTATGATGCGCGCCCGCCGAGCGGTCCTGCTCTGGCGTTCCTTCATATATGTCAACCTGTTGATCAAGCCGCCATGAGTAAAGAACAGCCACCGGTCTTCCGAGTCATCTTCCAGAACCAGGGACAGGTTTTCGAGCTGTACGCCCAGCAGATTTTCCAGAGTGAGCTGTGGGGCTTCATGGAAATAGAAGAGCTGATTTTTGGCGAGCGCTCACAAATGCTGGTTGATCCAGCCGAAGAGAAGCTCAAGAGTCAGTTCGAAGGCGTCAAGCGCAGCTTTATCCCGGTGCACTCAATCATTCGTATCGATGAGGTGGAGCGGGTAGGGACCGCCAAGATCAGCGAGGCGACCAGCACCGGCAATATCATGCATTTCCCGATGCCGCCGCGTAGCGACAAGTAACTAGGGTCTGTTGACGCTTCGTTCACCCTCCTGTTGTA
>NZ_LMAZ01000001.1:631538-639916 GCF_003444685.1 Pseudomonas abyssi
TGCGCTCCCTCCGCCTTGCCTGGCCGAAAAATGGCCTCCGGCAGGCGAGTGAGCGAAACATCAACAGACCCTAAGGCAGCTCCAGCTCCTCGTCTGCTCCGTTCTCCCCGTCGTTCTGGCGCTCCTGCGGCTCCGGCTCGGCGGGAATGCTGCCGCTCAGCTGCTCCTCGCGAATCTGGGCCAGATAATCGCGGAACAGCGTGCCTAGCACGTGATTGGCGACCTGGGTTTCCTGCTCGTTCATTTGCAGCGCGACGAGGTCGGCGGCGTCCATGGCTTCATTGCTGCCATTGACGGCTGCCATCTTCAGGATGATGTAGGCCTGCGGCAGGTTGCGTGTCACCCCTTCGCCCTGAAAGTGCATCATGCCCAGTCGGTACTGCGCCTGGGGTTGCCCCTGAATGGACGCCTTTTCCAGCCAGTTCAGCGCGCTGGCGTAATTGCGTTCTACCCGTTCGCCCCGGTAATACAGCTGGCCGAGTTCGAACTGGGCGCGCAGGTCGCCGCCGTTGGCCGCTTCTTCGCAGACCTCAATGGCCATCGGCAGGCTGTCGTCGTCTACCCGTTCAAAGGCGCAGCGGTCCTCGGCGCTGATCAGCAGCGGGTTGTCAGACTGGGCCAGCAGTGGCGCGGCGGGCAAGCCCAGCAGGCTGAACAGGGCGAGGCGTGGAAACAGGCGGTGCATGGGCGACTCAGGGTCTCGGCTAGGAATCATCACTCGACGCGTCAGCGTCGGACGTTGCCTTATTGTGCGCCTGTTCGCTCAGCAGGCCAACCGTCAAAGCGGCGCCCAGCAGCGCCGGGAATAGCGACAGTAGCGTGCCGTTGGCAACAAACAGGTCAGCCAACGGAGGGCTGCCCTGTTTGAATAGTGGCGCCAGGGCGCCGGCAGCGCAGACCAGCGCCAATGGCAACGGACGGCGGTCGTTGCCCATCACTCGCACGCAGGTCAGCAGCATGACCAGCAGCGCAGCGCAATTGATCAGCCACTGATAGCTGTGCAGGACGTCCATGCGCCGGCTCAGCTCGAAGGCGGCCATCAGGCCCAGCAGAATGCGTCCCCAATTAGCCGGTTGCCAGCGCAGGCCGACCCCCAGATACAGCGCGGCCAGCCCGAGCAGCGGCAGGCTGAGGCTTTGCGCGGCCAGGCCCAAGATGCGCTGGGTGTGTGCCAGCTCGCCGGCCCCGGGGAGCGCCCCGAGGCTCAGCAGCAGACTGGCGGTGGCGGCTAGCCCGAGCCCCAGCAGCGCCGCGGTGATGGCGCCGCGTGCGGGCAGGCTGAGCGGTCCGCGCTGGCGCCAGAGCCAGATGCCAACGGCCAGCAGCAACAGCGTCAGCAGGGCATGACCCAAAGCGATCATAGGGCGGCGAAGGCCTTTTCGGCAGCGTCCAGGGTCAGCTTCAGTTCAGCGTCGCCATGGGCGATGGAGGTGAAGCCGGCCTCGAAGGCGCTGGGTGCCAGATAGACGCCGCCATCGAGCATCAGGTGGAAGAACTGCTTGAAGCGTTCCACGTCGCTGGCCATCACGTCGTCAAAGGTGACGATGTCGTCGGCGCCGGAGAAGTACAGGCCGAACATCGCACCTGCCTGAGTGGTCACGAAGGGCACCCCCGCGGCATCGGCGCGCTCCTGCAGACCGGCCAGCATGCGGCTGGTGTAGTCGGTCAGTTCGTCATGGAAGCCAGGACGCTTGATCAGGCGCAGCGTGGTCAGGCCGGCGGCCATCGCCAGCGGGTTACCGGACAGGGTGCCGGCCTGATAGACCGGGCCGAGCGGGGCAATGCACTCCATCACGGTGCGCTTGCCACCGAAGCAGCCAACCGGCATGCCACCGCCGATGATCTTGCCGAAGGTGGTCAGGTCAGGAGTGACGCCATAGTGCGCCTGGGCGCCGCCGAGGGCCACGCGGAAACCGGTCATCACCTCGTCGAAAATCAGTACCACGCCGTGCTCGTCGCAGGCCTCACGCAGGCCCTGCAGGAAGCCGGGCGCCGGCGGCACGCAGTTCATGTTGCCGGCAACCGGCTCGACGATGATGCAGGCGACCTGTTGGCCGACGTCGGCCAAGGTGCTGCGCACCGCTTCGATGTCGTTGAAGGGCAGAGTCAGGGTGTGTTTGGCAAAGTCGGCCGGCACGCCGGCGGAGCTGGGAACGCCCTGGGTCAGCAGACCGGAGCCGGCCTTGACCAGCAGGCTGTCGGAGTGACCGTGGTAGCAGCCCTCGAACTTGATGATGCTGTCGCGGCCGGTGTAGCCGCGAGCCAGACGAATGGCGCTCATAGTGGCTTCAGTACCGGAGCTGACCATACGCACCATGTCCATCGACGGCACCAGCGAGCAGACCAGCTCGGCCATTTCGGTTTCCAGCGCGGTCGGCGCGCCGTAGGACAGACCGTGCTGCAGCTGATTGCGCACCGCGTCCAGTACGTCCGGGTGGCTGTGGCCGAGGATCATCGGGCCCCAGGAGCCGACGTAATCAACGTAGCGCTTGTCGTCTTCGTCAATGACGTAGGCACCTTCGGCGTGCTTGAAGAACAGCGGTGTGCCGCCGACGCTCTTGAAGGCACGAACCGGCGAGTTGACGCCGCCAGGGATGTGTTTCTGGGCGCTGGCAAACAGGGATTCGGAACGGGACATGGCAAGTCTCTCAGGATGCGTGAATGAGTTGGCTGAACTGACGGGCGCGTTGCTGCACCGTCTCAGCGTTGGGGGCGCCGAACAGGCCGTTGATGACGGCGAGGTAGTCGGCACCGGCTTGCAATAGCGGCGCAGCGTTGTCCAGCGTGATGCCGCCGATGGCGACGATCGGCAGGCTGAAGCGGGCGCGGGCTGAGCGTAGCAGGGGCAGGTCGGCGCTGGGCCCACCCGGCTTGGTCTGGGAGGTGTAAAAGCGCCCAAAGGCGATATGGTCGGCGCCGGCATCGATGGCGTCTTCAGCCAACTGCAGGCTGGCATGGCAGGTGGCGCCGAGCAGCGCCTGGGGGCCGAGTTGCTGGCGGGCCTCGCGCAGGGAACCGTCTTCCTGGCCCAGGTGCAGGCCAACGCCTAGCTCGGCGGCCAGCGCCAAGTCATCGTTGATGATCAACTCGCAGCCGTACTGGCGGCACAAATCGCGCAGTTGACTGGCTTGCTCCAGCCGCTTGACGCTGTCACCGGACTTGTCGCGATACTGCAGCCAGCGGGCACCGCCGATCAGCGCGGCTTCGACATAGGGCAATAGCTTGCCGTCGGCCAGCAGCGCGCTGTCGGTGATGGCGTAGAGACCGCCCCCCCTCATGAGCAGAAGTCCAGCGGCAGACGACGCGGCACGTACTGGCCGTGGCCGGGCTGCTCCGCGTCACGTAGCGTGCGCCAGGTGTAATCCAGTGCTGAACGCACCGCGCTGACCAGCTCTTCGCCCAGCGCCAGGCGACCAGCCAGGGTGCTGGCCAGGGTGCAGCCGGAGCCGTGGTAGCTGCCGGGCAGGCGCGGGCAGGTAAAATCGTGGCGGCTGCCGTCGGCGCAATACAGGCGGTTGTGGATCTCCGCCTCGTCACCGTGGCCGCCGGTAATCAGCAGGTGGCGAATATGCGGCAGTAATTTGTCGGCACACTCGTCGGCGCTGCCCTCCGGCAGTTCGGCCAGAATGCGTGCCTCGGGCAGGTTTGGGGTGGCGATGGTGGCAGCCGGGAACAGGCGTTCGCGAATGGCAAAGCCGACATCGTCCTTGCCCAGTGAGCCGCCACCGCCGGCGCGTAGCACCGGGTCGCAGACCAGTGGTGCGTCCGGCAGACGCTGCATCAGCTCCAGCACGGTATCGACCATCTCCACCGAGCCCAGCATGCCCAGCTTGACCGCCGAGACGGGCATGTCGCTGATCACCTTGTTGGCCTGGGCCAGCACCCACTCGCGATCCAGCACGCGGAAGTCACTGACATCCACGGTGTCCTGCACGGTCAGGGCGGTAACCGTGGGAGCTGCGTGGCAGCCCTGGGCGATCAGTGCCTCGATATCGGCCTGCAGGCCGGCACCGCCACTCGGATCATGGCCGGAGAGGCAGAGGACGACGGGCTTGAAGGGGTTGGGTTGGGGCATGGTGAGCGCTTCCGCGAGCTGACGGGTGATGCACCAGCGGCGGTGTGAATCCGCCGCTGGCATGACAGCGCGTTAGCATACCATCTTGCCCGCCGAGCGGGGTGCTCAGCCGCTGTGCCGATGCAGGCTCTGTTGCGCCGCATCGTAACGCCAGTGTGGCTGGCCTGGCTGTAGCTCGACGCCGCCGACCCAGTAGCCATTGGCGCGGCTGGTGAAGCCGTCCGCCTTGCCCTGTAGCACGGCTTCGCCCTGAGGACTCAGTTGAATAACCCGTTGGGGCCAGTCCGCCACGCGGTCGTCGATCTGCAGTAGCGGGGTCGTGCCACCGAGCAGCGGCTGCAGTATCCACCAGAACATCAGGTCGCCCAGATAGGGTAGTGGCTCGTCATTGCGCATCAGGGCGGCGAAGACCTTGCCTGTCGGCAATGGGCCTTGACGCTGGATAATCTGCAGGCTCAGGCGTTCGGTCAGCCCGAGTCCGTCGTGCTGTCCTGGCAGCTGCTGCAGGTGCCGGTGCAGGGCCTTGCCGAGCATCGGCAGGGCCGGCGTGCCGGTTTGAATCAGGGCCAGCAGGGCGGTGGGGTCGTCTGCGGTCAGTGCGTGCCAGGCGTCGCTGCCGAGTTGGAGCAGTTCGGGTTTGATCGGTCGGCGCTGGGGCCAAAGCCAGCTCAGCACCTCCGGTGCCAACTGGCCGATGCCGATAAAGCGCTCCACGCCCGGCACCTGATCGACCGCAATCAGCTGCAGCTCAGCGCTGGGCTGCAGTTCGCGCAGGCGATGCAGCAGATAGGCGAGAATCAGTTGGTCGTAGCTGTCGTGTTCGAACCACAGCACGATGCGTTGATACTGATCGAGCCTCAGCAATGTGCCATAGCCCTGTTGCTGGCGGCCCAGCGCGTCGGCAGGCGCCAGATCGAAAGCCTCTGCAAGAAAGGTGGCGCGCTCGCGCAGCAGGGTTTGCGGGTCGCTGTCACTCAGCGGTCCGATGCAGAAGGGGTCGGAAAACTCGAGAAAGTCTCCGGTCAGACCCGCAGTGCGCAAACTGTGCTGAATATCGCTGCCGCAGCGGATATGCAGGGTCTTTAGGTCCTGATCCCCCTCGCTCAGCAGTCGTTGATTGGCCAGGCTGATGCTGTCGATGTGCTGCTTGAGCCGCGGCCAGCTGGCAAAGCCGCACTCGCGGGCAATAACCAGCTGAGCGTCGGCCAGCTTCAGTGCCGCGCTGCGTGGGGTGATCCATTGATTGACGCGGCTGAGTGCTGCTGGCTCGCCTGCGTTGATGCCCTTGAGCAATTCCTTGGCGCGCTTGCGTTGCTGTTCAAGATTGAGGCGGCCGTTGCTGATGGGCCGGGTGCTGGTGCTGGACATACGATCCCCTTATCGGGCCTGTGTCCGCCTGGCAGGCTGGGTGTCGTATGGGTGACTCAAGATAAGGTGAAGCGGGCGCAGCCCTTTCCGCGAACGGGGACGCCTTGCGGCGTGGCCCAAAGGATCGCCGCTGTCGCGTGCGTTGTCAATGACCGCTGGCCGCCGCGGACACTGGTTATCCTGTGCTCATGCTGTCTACACTCTGAGACAGAGTATGTAGCCCATCAGACCAACAACAGGGTGCTTTATGAAAGCGATTGACCAATGGTTCGACGAGTATGGTGAAAGCCACCGCAACCCGATCAACAAGCTGACGCATTGGATTTGCGTGCCGCTGATCACGTTTAGCGTGCTCGGCATGCTGTGGGCCATCCACCCTTGGGTGGCGATGCTGGTGGTGGGTGCCTCGCTGCTGTTCTATGCCATGCTGTCCTGGCAGATTGCGGCTGCCATGCTGGTCGTCAGCCTGGTGATGTTGCTGATCCTCAGCCTGATGACCTACGTGTTCTGGCCCAGTGTGGCGATTTTTGTCCTGGCCTGGATCGGTCAGTTTATTGGTCACCATATCGAGGGCAAGAAGCCGTCCTTTTTCAAGGATCTGCAGTTCCTGCTGATTGGCCCGGCCTGGCTGCTGGGCTTTGTATTCAGATTGCTCGGCATTCGCTACTGAGTTGAACGGGCGCCGGGCGGCGCCCAGTAGCATTCCAATCAGCGCTTGGCCTACGACAGCTGGTGCTTCATCACCTTGCCATTGGCGTTGCGAGGCAAGGCCTGCATCTCTGCGTACAGGCGCGGGCGTTTGTAGTCGGCCAGCAGCGGTTCGAGGAAGGCTGACAGTTCTGCCTGCAGGTCGGCCACCGGTTCACGCAGCACGACGACCGCCTTCACCGTTTCGCCCCATTGCGGGTGGGGGACGCCAAATGCCGCCACTTCCACGATATTTGGATGCCCTTCCAGCGCGACTTCAATCTCCCTTGGATAGACGTTGACGCCGCCGGAAATGATCAACTCCTTGGCGCGGCCGAGCACCCAGTAGTAGCCACCGGCATCGCGCCGGGCAAGATCCCCGGAGTCCAGCCAGCCGTCGCTGTGCAGGCATTCGGCTGTCGCTTCGGGTTTGTTCCAGTAACCGAGCATCATGCCTTCTGTGCGGATCTGCAGTTGCCCGGTGCCTTCACCAATAACCTCGTTGCCGTGCTCGTCGACCATGCGCACTTCCGTGTGCAGTGCGCCGCGGCAGCCAATCGATCCTGCTTTCTGGCGATGTTCCTCGGGCATCATGATGGTGCCGCTCGGCCCTGCTTCGGTCAGGCCGTAGACGCAGTACAGACGGTCAGTGCGCATACGCTCGGCGATCAGCGCTACCTGCTCGCTGGAGAGCGGGCCGCCGCCGTAGACCCAGGCCTGCATCGAGCTGATGTCGCGCTCGGTGATATCCGGCTGCTGGGCGGTCAGCAGAAAGGCCACCGGCGCACCAAAGAAGTGGGTGGTACGTTCCTGCTCGACAGTATCGAGCAGCAGCCTGGGGTGAAACTCCGGCAAGACCACGTGGGCTGCGCCAACATAGGTGCCGCCCAGCAAGAAGACGTTGAGCGGCGCCGAGTGGGTCAGCGGCATCATGTGTAGCAGGCGGCTGTGCGGGCGCATGTCCATTTCCACTGCTGAGGCGGTCGCGACGGTCAGCAGGGCGTGATGGTCAAACAGTACGCCCTTGGGTTTGCCGGTGGTGCCGGAGGTGTAGAGCAGGGTGCAGGGCTGGTCGGCTGCTGCGTCGGCGACCAGCCAGCGGGCGTGCATGTCGGCCAGCTGGGCTGACGGCTGGTCCAGTCGCAGGCAGGGCGCCAGGGCGCTGGCACGTTCGGCGTGCTCGCCCTGGGCGATAACCACACGGGCGTCGCAGTCGCCAAGGATGTACTCCAGCTCGGCACTGGTCAGGCGCGCATTGATCGGCACCACGATGGCGCCCAGATTGATCACCGCAAAATAACCCAGTACCCAGCTGTAGCCGTTGGGCAGGTACAAGGCAACGCGGTCGCCGGCGCCGATCTCATACTGCTCGTGCAAGTGGGCTGCCAGGCGCAGGCTCTGATCGTGCAGCTCGGACCAGCTGAGGCGGCACTCGGGCGTAATCAGCGCCTCGCCAGAAGGGAATTTGCGGGCATTGACGGCGAGCAGCTTAGGTATGTTCATGCGTAGCATCCTGTTGTTCTTGTTGATTGATGATATGCAGGGTCAATGGCTGATAGGGATATCTCTCCATTGGCCCGGTAGCAGGTTGTCCAGCGTCCAGTCGCCGATGCGCACGCGCACCAGTCGTAGGGTTGGCAGGCCAACGGCGGCGGTCATGCGGCGCACCTGGCGGTTGCGGCCTTCGCGGATGGTGATCGCCAGCCAGCTGGTGGGCACGCTCTTGCGAAAGCGCACCGGCGGATTGCGCGGCCACAGGGCAGGCTCGTCGATCTGCTCGACCTCTGCGGGTCGGGTCGGGCCGTCGTTCAGTTCGGGGCCATCGCGCAGCTGCTTCAGTTGCTGCTCGCTGGGCTCGCCCTCAACCTGCACCCAATAGGTCTTTGGCAGCTTGTGTTTCGGGTCAGTAATGCGTGCCTGCAGACGACCGTCATTGGTCAGCAGCAGCAACCCTTCGCTGTCGCGATCCAGACGACCGGCCGGATACACCCCGGGGATGTCGACAAAGTCACGCAGGGTTGCGCGCCCATCTCCGTCGGTGAACTGGGTCAGCACATCAAAGGGTTTGTTCAGCGCAATCAGGCGCGGCTCGGCAGGCGGCGGCGCGGGTTTGCGGCGAACGCGCTGCGGCGGGCGCGACTGAGCTGAGCGGGGGCGTTGCTTCATGCGATTCCTTGGTCTGATCGGCTGTGCAGGGCGGCCGAGCATTGTCCCTCTGGCGGTGGGCGGCTGGGAAGGGCGGCCTGCT
>NZ_LMAZ01000001.1:639941-755903 GCF_003444685.1 Pseudomonas abyssi
CGAAATGGCAACAGACCCTAGGCCAGCCCATCACTTGAGACCACGGCAAGGGTGACGGTGGCCTTGCTGAACAGCCGCTTCTTACCCTCCTGTAATGCGAATACCTCGGCCTCGACGACGCTGATCTGCTTGCCCGGTTTGAGTACCTCGGCGCGGCACAGCAGGGTCTTACACAGCGCCGGGCGCAGCAGGTTGAGCTTGAACTCGACCGTCAGTGGCGCGTAGCCCTCAGGCAGCAGCGTGGCGGCGGCGGCGCCAGCGCTGTGGTCGGCAATGGTGCCTTGCACCCCAGCATGGACGAAGCCATTTTGCTGGCTGTGACGGTGGAGAATCGGCAGCTCGGTTTCGACCCAGCCGGGCCCGCAGGCAACCAGCTTGACACCCAGGTCGCTGAGAAAGGCGGCGCGGTCAAAGCCGCTGCGAACCAGTGCTTCGATCTCTTGTTGTGTTCTGTTCATGCGCATCCCTCAGAGGTTGGCCGGTGTGGAGCGGGTGACCAGCGCCGCCACATCTATGCCGCGCGGCAGTGTGCCATACGCTTGCCCGTGCTCGCCCAGGCGGCTGGCGATAAAGGCGTCGGATACCGTGCTGTTGCCTGCTTCGAGCAGCAGTTTGGCCTGCAGTGCGATGGCGACATCTTCGGTCAGTTGGCGGGCGCGGTATTGAATGTCGTCGGTGTCGGCAAAGTGCTGCTTGATGTGCTCGATGCGCTGTTTCAGCGCGCTGGAACCGTGGCCGTCACCGAGTTCGATGAACAGGGCATCAAGCACGCCCGGTTCTTTGGACAGTGCGCGCAGAACATCCAGACATTGCACGTTGCCTGAGCCTTCCCAGATCGAGTTGACCGGCGCTTCGCGGTACAGGCGCGGCAGGATGGTTTCTTCAACGTAGCCGGCACCACCCAGGCACTCCTGTGCTTCGTTGATCATGCCGGGCGCGCGTTTGCAGATCCAGTATTTGCCGATGGCGGTGACCAGGCGAGCGAACTTGTCCTCCTGCGCATCGTGGGCGTTGTCCAGCGCTCTGCCCATGCGCATGGTCAGGGCCAACGCGGCTTCGCTTTCCAACGCCAGATCGGCCAGCACGTTTTGCATCAGCGGCTGCTCGCTTAGAACCCGCGTGCCTACGGTGCGGTGCGCGCAGTGATGCGTCGCCTGGGTCAGCGCTTGGCGCATCAGCGAGCTGGAGCCGATCATGCAGTCGAAGCGGGTCAGCGAGACCATCTCGATGATGGTGGGTACGCCGCGCCCCTCCGGGCCAACCATCCAGGCCAGCGCTCCGCGGTACTCGACCTCGCTGGAGGCGTTGGCCCAGTTGCCCAACTTGTTCTTCAGGCGCTGCACGTAAAATTCGTTTCGGCTGCCGTCGGGGCGGTGGCGCGGCAGCAGGAAGCAGCTCAGGCCCTTGTCGGTCTGCGCCAGGGTGAGGAAGGCGTCGCACATTGGCGCTGAACAGAACCACTTGTGGCCGACCAGTTCATACGCCTGCCCCGGACCGCCGACACCCACCGGGTAGGCGCGGGTGGTGTTGGCGCGCACGTCGGTGCCGCCCTGTTTCTCGGTCATCGCCATGCCAATGGTGGCGCCGCTCTTCTGCTCAATCGGCAGGTTGCGCGGGTCGTACTGGCCGGACAGGATCTTCGGCAGCCAGGTCTTGGCGATGTCGGGCTGCAGGCGCAGCGCGGGGACGCAGGCAAAGCTCATGGTCATCGGGCAGCTGGTGCCTGCCTCGGCCTGGTTGTGCAGGTACATGGTGGCTGCACGGGCAACCTGTGCGCCTGGGCGCGGATCGTTCCAGGGTGCGCTGGTGATGCCGGCTTTGATGCCGGCGGCCATCAGTTCGTGATACGCCGGGTGGAAGTCGACCGTATCCACGCGGTGACCGTAGCGGTCATGGCTCTTGAATACCGGCTTGTTCTCATTAGCCAGGAAGCCCGCCTCCATCAGCGCGCCGCCTGCCAGCTGGCCGTAGGCGTTGAGCTGCATGTCGGCCCAGTCGCCCTGGTAGCGATGCACCCATTCCTGCAGTGGCAGGTCGGCGCGATACAGGTTGATGCCTTCCAGCGGTGGGACCTGATTGGTGACTTCGTGGGTTTCGGCGTACTGCTGTAACTGGCTCATGGAACCTCCTTGGCGTTGATGGCGCGCAGGCAGAAACGAACAATGGCGAGGGTAACGGCCTCCAGCGTTTCGCTGGGCAGGCCGCTCTCGCGGTCTGCTCGGGCCTGTGGTGAGAGCGGGCCGACCAGCGATTCGGCGACAGCCCCGACCACGCAGGCGGATGTCAGCGGAATGTTCTCGACCTGAAAGCTGCCGTCGGCGATGCCCTCGGCGATCAGTTCGCCGTACAGCGATGCATAGGCCTGACGGTAGTACAGACGCTGGGTCTCGACTTCTTCTTCGGCGGGTTCGGCAATCAGGGCATAGGCGAGCTGGCGGCTGTGCCAGGCGCGCGCGGCAAACTGGGTCAGGCCGTTGCGCAGGCGGTCGACCGCGCGGCCTTTGGCCTGGAACTGCTGCTTGAGGGTATCCAGCTCAAGCCGCGTGGCCTTGACGAAAACGTCGGCAGCCAGCTCGCCCTTGCCGGAGAAATGCCGGTACAGGCTGCCGGTGGCCACACCGGCGTTGCGCGCCAGCGTACTCATGGTCAGCGAGCTGAATCCACCCTCGGCGACCTGCTGTACGGCGCAGTCGAGGATGTGTTCGCGTAGCGCTTGATCGCGCTCGATGCGGCTGGCGGTGGTGCGGTAGGCCATGTTCTGAATCCTGGTTCACTTCTTTGAGTGCTAGTGAATCAGGATTCAGACGTTGGAGCAGCGGGGAAAACAGCCAGAAAAGCGGCTGAATTGGTCAGTGTTCGACCACCATGATCAACACTTCCTTGACGATGAAGGCGGCCACACCCAGGCCCAGCGCAAAGAACAGCACGGCGGTACCGTAGCGGCCGGCCTTGGACTGCTTGGCCAGATCCCAGACGATGAAACCCATAAAGGCAACCAGCCCGAAAATCATCAGGGGCATGGCAATGGCTTCGAACTGTTCGTAATTCACAGGCGACTCCGGCGCAAAAGTGGGGCGCCAGTATAGCGGTGTCGCACCGATAAATCAGCGCTTGCTCAAATGCGTCAGCGGCAGCTCCGTACTGGCAATGATCTGATGAAGCACGAAGCTGGAGCGCACGCTGGAGACGCCTTCAATGCGCGTCAGCGTGCCCAGCAGCAGTTGCTGATAGTGCTCCATGTCCGGCACCACCACGCGCAGGTGGTAGTCGGCGTCCATGCCGGTGACCAGGCAGCAGTCGAGGACCTCGGGGCACTGAGCAATCACCTTTTCAAAGCCGGCGAAGCGCTCCGGGGTGTGACGGTCCATGCCGATCATGACAAAGGCGGTCAGCTTGAGACCCAGCTTGGCAGGATCGAGCAGGGCCACCTGGCGGCGGATCAGGCCGCTTTCTTCCAGTTGCTTGACCCGGCGCGAGCAGGGCGAGGGGGACAGGCCGATGCGTTCGGCCAGCTCCTGATTGCTGATGCGGGCGTCGTGTTGCAGGGCGGCGAGGATCTTCAGGTCGT
The DNA here is from genome assembly GCF_003444685.1 of Pseudomonas abyssi. Classification (NCBI taxonomy): domain Bacteria; kingdom Pseudomonadati; phylum Pseudomonadota; class Gammaproteobacteria; order Pseudomonadales; family Pseudomonadaceae; genus Pseudomonas; species Pseudomonas abyssi. The sequence goes on from NZ_LMAZ01000001.1 coordinate 643,510, forward strand.
AGCGATCAAGGTTGAGAGAATTCATAGGTTTTAACCGATTGCTGGTGTTGTCTGATTTTTAGGTTTTTATTGCGCCATTGGCAAGCATTTGTGCAAAAAGAGGGAATTAATGTCCGGGCTGTCGCGATACCATGTTCAACAGATTCAGCCAGAGCCGGTCGTCCAGATCGCTGCGTCCACAAGGCGAAGCGAAGCCAGAACATCCAGAAGATGTGCGGCAAACCGGTTACCCAGCCCACAAGGCACGGGAGCAAAGGCATCATCCCAAGAGGATGGAAGGGGACGTAAAAAGGCGAGCTGCCCTGCAGGCAGCTCGCCTTTTTTTATGCGCTCAGGCCGGGTCCTTGTGGACCAGTACGTCGGCCTGCGGGTAGCGCGCCATGATCGCCAGCCGGGCTTGCTCGCCCCGTTCGTGGGCCTCAGCCAGGGTGAGCGTGGCCGGCAGCTCAAGATGCAGCTGCATAAACCAATGTTGCCCGGACTGACGGGTGCGCAGGTCATGCACGTCGATGACGTCGGGTACGGCGCGGGCGATGCGCAGGGCCTCGGCACGCACGTCGTCAGGCAGTTCATGGTCCATCAGAATCTGAATGGCATCCAGCCCGATGCGCACGGCGCCGTAGCCGATGAACAATGCTATACCCAGACCGAACAGCGCATCTGCCTGCTGAATGCCGAACTGGGCGAGCAGCAGCGCGATGATGATGCTGAGGTTGAGCAGCAGGTCGGAGCGGTAATGCAGGGCGTCGGCGCCGACGGCGGTGGACTGGGTCCGGGCGATAACGTGTTTCTGGATCATCAGCAGGCCGAGCGTAGCGGCGATAGAGAACACCATCACAGCCACACCGGCCCAGGCGGTATCCAGCGGCTCGGGATTCAGCAGGCGGTTGATGCCCTGCAGCAGCACCAGCACCGCTGACCCGGTGATAAAGGCAGACTGCGCCAGCCCAGCCAGCGCCTCTGCCTTGCCGTGGCCAAAGCGGTGTTCCTTGTCAGCGGGCTTCAGGGCGTAGCCAACGGCAAACAGGTTGATGATCGACGCGGCTGCGTCCATCAGCGAGTCGATCAGGCCAGCCAGCAGGCTGACCGAGCCGGTGCTCATCCAGACCGTGGCCTTTAGCGCGATCAGCAGCAGCGCAACGGCGACCGAGGCGCGGGTCGCCAGCCGCAGCAGCCGGGCGCGCTCCTCGCTGGTGGCCAGCGGTGAACTCATCAGCCGCGGCCAGTGTGTTGCAGCAGGGCCAGTTGGCTGAGTGATTCGGCTTTGATCTGGGTCGCTTCGGCGAGCGGCAGATCCTGTCCCAGCTGCTGCTTGAGAATCTGCTGCAGCATGGCGGTATCGACCTGGCCGTCGGCGTCGACTGCCTGCTGCAGGGTCTCCGGGGCAACGCTGTATTTACCATTCGGCAGGTAGATGGCACCGGTTGCGAAGTCGACGCCAAAGGCGATCAGGCCCGGGATGATGTAGATCAGCAGGCCGATGCCATTGAGGATGGCGACGCCTGGGTCAATCTGGCTGCTGATCTGGCCTCGCCGTTCGGGGTAAAAAATCGAACCGCAGGCGCTGAGTTGGGTGATAAGGCTGCCGCACAGCACGATGGCGGCCAGAGGTTTGAGTCGGGTTTTCACGCGAGGCGCTCACAGCAGAGGGTTGACTGGAAATCGGCTTTAGCATAGCCGGCGGCCTGCGTGACGGGAAGCCTCCGGCCGCTATAATGCGGGCTCATTTCAGTCAGTCCAGGCCCCATGAACGACCTGCCCGTTTCCCAGATACTGCCCGAGCTTCAACAGACCTTCAGTGCGCATCACTCGGTGGTGCTGCAGGCACCGCCTGGTGCGGGCAAAACCACCTTGGTGCCGTTGGCATTGCTGAGGTGCGATTGGCTGGCCGGGCAGAAGATCATCATGCTCGAGCCGCGACGGTTGGCGGCGCGAGCGGCTGCCGAGCGCCTGGCCGAGTTGCTGGGTGAGCCGGTTGGGCAAACGGTCGGTTATCGCATTCGGCTGGAGAGCAAGGTCAGCGCAGCGACGCGCATCGAGGTGGTTACCGAGGGCATATTGCAGCGTCTGCTGCAGGACGATCCGGAGCTGCCGGGTGTCGGCGTGGTGATTTTCGATGAGTTTCACGAGCGGAGTTTGGATGCGGATCTGGGGCTGGCGCTGTGCGTGCAGACCCAGCAGTACCTGCGCGATGATCCACCGCTGCGATTGCTGGTCATGTCGGCAACGCTGGATACCGAGGGTGTCAGCAGCTTGCTGGATGATGCGCCGATCATCACCAGCGAAGGGCGTCAGTACCCGGTGGATATACGCTATGGCGCGCCGGCGACGTTGGGTCGGGCAAATGATGCCGAGGTCGTTCAGACCGTGCTGCGCGCAGTGGATGAGGAGGCGGGTAGCGTGCTGGTGTTCTTGCCGGGCATGGCCGAGATCCGCCGGGTGCTGGCGCGCCTGGAAGAGGCCTTGGGCGACCAGCCGAAGGTGCTGCTGACTCCATTGTATGGTGATCTCGATCTGACCGCGCAGCGCCGTGCAATTGCGCCAGCGCCGGAGGGTGCGCGCAAGATCGTGCTGGCGACCGCCATTGCCGAGACCAGCCTGACTATTGAAGGCATCAGGGTGGTGGTGGATGCCGGCCTGTCACGCGAGGCCGCTTTTGATCCGCTGTCGGGCATGAGTGCCCTGCAGACCCGCCGGGTATCCCGCGCAGCGGCGGAGCAGCGCGCTGGCCGTGCGGGGCGGCTGGAGCCCGGTGTCTGCTATCGGTTGTGGTCGGCGCAGCAGCATGAGCAGTTGGCTGCGCAGCGCGACGCCGAAATGCTGCAGGCCGATCTCGCACCGCTGGCATTGCAACTGGCTCAGTGGGGTATTCAAGAGCCCAGTGAACTGGTCTGGCTCGACCCGCCGCCTGCCGCTGCGTTGCAGCAGGGTAGGGAGCTGCTGGAGCGATTGGGCGCCTTGGTGCGCGATGGCGCCCACTGGCAATTGACCGAGCATGGCCGCGTCCTGGCGGGCTTGCCAATGCACCCGAGGCTGGCGCATATGCTGGTCGAGGGGCAGCGCCTTGGGCTGGGCGAATTGGCGGCGCGTATCGCAGCGGTAGTCGATGAACGCGATCTGCTGCGCCGCGCCGACAACGCTGATCTTGGTACCCGACTTGGCCTGTTTGACGACCCGCGCGGGGCCGATGTCGATCGTGGCGCGCTGCAGCGTGCCAAACGACTGGTAGAGCAATGGAAGCGCATGCTAAGCCGCCTGCCGTGTACCGACCCGGTCAGCGATCCGCAGAGTGATGACTGGCATGGCGTGCTGCTGGCGCTGGCCTACCCGGATCGTATTGCCCAGCGCCGTGGTGCGGCGGGTTCAGACTACCGTCTGGCCAATCGCCGCTCGGCCGGCTTTGTCGACGTCGATCGCCTGCAGCAGTGCGAGTGGCTGGCCGTGGCGGCGTTGGGTGGGCAGGGTGGTCAGCGCCAGGCGCGCATATTCATGGCCGCCGAGCTGAACGTTGAGCGTCTGCTGGCGGTGGAACCAAGCATGCTGGCGACGCGTGACACATTGGAGTGGGACAGCCGCAGCGAGACCCTGATGGCCGAACGGCAAGAGCGGATCGGCGAGCTGGTCTGGCGTCGTAAAGCCCTGCCGAACGTGGCGCCGGAGCAGCGTCAACGCGCGCTCTGTGAGGTGGTGCGACGTCAGGGCATCAACCTGCTGCCGTGGAAGCCGGAGCAGCGTCAGTGGCAGGCGCGGGTCATGTTGCTGCGCGAGCTGGATCTTGCGCAAGCTGCGGACAGCCGCTGGCCGGACCTGTCGGACGAGGCCCTGCTCGCCAGCCTGGAAGACTGGCTGGCGCCTTATCTGGACAAGGTCACCCGGCTCGCCCACTTCGCCAATCTGGAGCTGGGCAACATCCTCGCCGGACTGCTGCCCTGGCCGCTGCCCAAAGAGCTGGACGAACAGGCGCCGACCCACTGGACAGTGCCGACCGGCTCGCGCATTCGCATCGATTACAGCGAGACGCCGCCGGTACTCGCTGTGCGTCTGCAGGAAATGTTTGGCAGTGCCGATACGCCGCGCATCGCGGGAGGTCGGCAGGCGCTCAAGCTGCATCTGCTCTCGCCGGCCCAGCGTCCGGTGCAGGTTACTCAGGATCTGGCCGGGTTCTGGCAGGGCAGTTATGCCGAGGTAAAAAAGGACATGAAGGGGCGTTATCCCAAGCATTATTGGCCGGATGACCCGCTGCAGGCCGAACCCACCCGCCGCGCCAAGCCGCGTGGCACCTGACTGAGTTGATCTGTGCTTCCCTGGATCAGCACATCCCTTACAATGCGCCCCTTTGATCAGTGGAGAGCCCGATGGACAACACCAGCCAGATTCTTGAGCGCAGCGCCGAGCTGTTCAGCGGTCAGCGACTACTGCTGGTCAATCCCGCGGCCGATGGTCTGACGCGCAGCCTGGCGGCAGACTGGACGGTGTGGAGCTGGGATTATGCGTCCAGTCGCGGCCCGGCCGGTGCGCTGCCGGAGGATCGCCTGGTGTTCTCGCATCTGTGTCCGCAGGTCGATGATCTGGATGCGGCAATTCTGGTCATGCCCAAGGCGATCGAGCGCGCGGAGTATGCGCTGGCGCAGATGGTGCCGTTGCTGGCGCAGGGCAAGGCGGTGTATCTGGTCGGTGAGAAGAAGGGCGGCATCACCCGCGCGGAGAAGCTGCTGGGGCGCTACGGAGCGCAGCCTGAAAAGCTGGACTCGGCGCGTCACTGTCAGCTCTGGCGGGTGGTGGTCGATCAGCCGGTCGCACCGTTCCAGCTGGAAGACTGGCTGCAGCGCTACGAACTGAGTATTGATGATCAGCCGCTGCAACTGGTCAGCCTGCCCGGCGTGTTCAGTCATGGTCGGCTGGACGAGGGAAGTGAGCTGCTGCTGGCCGAGCAGCGTGCGCTGCCTGAAGGGCGCGTGCTCGACTTTGGCTGTGGCTCCGGCGTGCTATCGATTGTCATGGCGCGGCGTAATTCGGGCTGCCGCTTCGAGCTGGTGGATATCGATGCGCTGGCAATTTACTGCGCAGGTCAGTCTCTGGCGCTCAACGGCATCGAGGCAGAGGTTTATCCCTCGGATGGGTTGAGCGACGTGCACGGCCGTTTTGTGGCCGTGATCAGCAATCCGCCGTTCCACACCGGCATCCGCCAGGACACCAGCATTGCCGAGCGCTTCTTTAATCAGGTCACGCGTAATTTGCTGCCGCGCGGCGAGTTACGCATCGTTGCCAACGGCTTTTTGCGCTATCCACCGCTGATTGAACAGCACATCGGACCGTGTCACGTGCTGCGCGAGAATAACCGCTTCAAGGTTTACTCAGCGGTCGCACCGGGTTGATTCGGCTTGCCGTTGCCGTTATATTTGCGTCCGTCTTAGGGGAGTAGTCTCTCCGCAAGCGCCTGCTTGCACTGGCAAACGTCAACATAATTGATCCGCAGATCATGGCGTTTGCGACCCTCCACCGCCCTGCGCGGTACCGGGTTTGACGAGACCTTTGACACGCGACCACCAGCCGAGGGCGGGGGTAGTCGTGTGTCAATGGAATCGTAATCCCGCCCTCTTCTGGAACCTCCGTGGAAGCTTTTTTCGTATCAAGCGGGATTGTCACGCTGGCTGAGATCGGCGACAAAACCCAACTGCTGGCGTTGCTGCTGGCTGCCCGTTTTCGCCGTCCGTGGCCGATCATCTGGGGCATTCTGGTTGCGACTGTGGTCAATCACGCGATGGCTGGCGCCATCGGTCAGCTGGTTGCCGATTACCTCAATGACACTTGGCAGCACGCGATCCTTGCCGTTTCCTTCCTGGCGGTTGCTGCCTGGACGCTGATTCCGGACAAACTGGACGAAGACGAAGCGCCGCCGGTCGGACGTTACGGCGCCTTCGTGGCAACCGTGATTGCGTTTTTCCTGGCTGAAATGGGTGACAAGACGCAGATTGCGACCGTGGTACTGGCGGCGCAATTTGATGCTTACGTCTGGGTTGTTCTGGGGACAACGGTCGGCATGCTGCTGGCCAACGTACCGGTGGTGATCTTGGGCAATGTGGCTGCCGAGCGTCTGCCGCTGACGCTGATCCGCCGTGTTACTGCCTTTGCCTTCCTGCTGCTGGGGCTGTATTCGCTCTGGTTGCTGCTGGCTGGCAGCTAGCAGCCAGCGTTGTGCCGCCCAGCAGCACGCCCGCATGATCAGCCGTTGTTGATCATGCGGTCGCGGCCCTGTTGCTTGGCCTGATAAAGGCTGCGGTCGACCTTGTCCAGAAAGGCCCGCGGGTCGTCCCGCTGGCTCGGGGTAATGGTGCCGATACCCATGCTGATGGTCAGAAGCTGGCTGACCGGTGAGTTGGCGTGAGTGATCTGCTCCTTGAACAGCAGTGCCCGGCAACGCTCGGCCACACGCTCGGCGGCGCTGGCGTCGGTTTCCGGCAGCACCAGAATAAACTCCTCTCCGCCGTAGCGGGCGAAAAAGTCTCTGGCCCGGGCCGCCGCGCCGCTGAGTACCTTGGCAACCCGCTTTAGGCAGTCGTCACCGGCAATGTGGCCATAATGATCGTTGTACTGTTTGAAGTAGTCGATATCCAGCAGGATCAGTGAAAGCGGTTGGCCGTTGCGACGCGCGTTGGTCCATTCCAGCTGCAAAATGGAGTCGAACATGCGCCGGTTGGCGACGCCGGTCAGGCCGTCCTTGAACGAGAGTTCTTCGAGCTCTCGTTGCAGAGCCTTGAGCTTCTCTTCGGTTTTCTTGCGCTCGCTGATGTCGAACATAAAGCCGATCAGCGCTTCTACCTCGCCGTTTTCGTCCCGCGCCACATGCACCACATCGCGAATCCAGACATAGTCTCCATCGGCAGTCAGGGCGCGGTAGTCCGCCTCGTGGTCGGTGCCGGATTGTGACTGCGATACGCAAAAGTTGACCACCCACTCGCGGTCTTCCGGGTGCATGCGGGTGGCCCAGTCGTCCACGCTCAGCCAGCTGTCCTGCCGCCAGCCCAGCAGGTGCTCGATCTGCGGGCCAATGTAGGTGAAAGCCATGGTCTTCCAGTCGATCTTCCACGGAATGGCCTTGGTCGATTCCAGCAGGGTCTTGTATACCGCGCTGTCATGGGCAATTTCGGTGGCGATGTCGGTCATGGTCACATCTCTTCTGGCGGATGGTGTCAATCTGTCACGGATAAACGTTAGCAGGCTTCATGCCAAGTGGCCATTATGGTTGTTCACTGTGGCGATTGTGTGTCCGTGAGGCTGTGTACCGCGCGCTGGTACAGTGCCATCAGCTGCTCTGGTTGATCATAGACAATGCGTTCGCCGGCGCGCAGTTCGCGGCGCATCAGCCGAATCATCTGCTCCAGAACGGGTTGCCCGAAGTTGCTCGCTGGCTCGCCGGTGACCTCCGCGAGGCGTCCGGCAATGACAGCTGCATCGCTGACAACCGGGCAGATGCGGTAGCGATAGGTGCCGCCGATGGCCTCGGGTATCAGGTCCATAAAGCGGTCTGGTCGTTGGCGGAAAAAGCTCAGCGGCAAGCGATAGGCGTTGTGGCCGAGAATCGGCAGATCGTCCGGTACTGCCTCTTCCTCGTCCAGCACCTGCAGGCCGGTGGCCAGCGGCAACAGTTGATCGAGTTGATAGTTCTGGGCCATGTGCGGGTTGCCAACCCGCACCAGGTTGGCGATCAGCTCCCCGAGCGAGGCGTGGCCAATGATGGCAGCGCGCTTGGGCAGGCCGCCCCAGGCGCCGTCGGCGCCATTGAGCAGGGCCTCCAGCACCGAGGCGTTCTCGAACCCGCCGCCAGCATGCATGTGCACCAGCAGCTTGAGTGGGCTGGGCAGGCAGCTGCGCGCCACGGCGACAAAGGCGCCGACCTGAAAGGGCAGGTAGGTGCCGCGATCATCTTCCATGCTCAGGCCAAAAATCGGCTGCTGGGCCAGCAACTGAAGAATCTCGATCGTCTCGCTCGGGTTGTCGGCAAAGGCGTCACAGCCGTCGACGACGTTGATCAGAATCTTGGGAGCGCCGCCGTGATCGCCGCGAATGTTCTGTTGCAGCCAGGCGATGCTGGCCGGCAGGCTGCGCCGCAGGGTGGCGAAGTCATACTGGCCGCTCATGCCGTCCTGGCTCAGGTAAATTTCGTGCAGGGTATTGGGGACGCCATAGTCACGCAGCTTGAGCATGGAAGGAGAGGGCGTGAACTCGCCCGCGTCGTTGACCAGGCCGATATCGGTGAAGGCGTAGCAGCCGGTCATGTCGATCTGATGGTCACGCAGGTACATCATGAAGTCGTCGTCGACCTCCAGCTCATCGGGCATGGAGTAGTCGAGGGTGCCCAGCAGGATGCTGTCGAACCCGAATTCACGCACCTTGGGCAGAATGGCCAGCTTGTCCTGCAGGGTTTGGCCAACGCGCGCACCAACCGGGTTTTCGCGCAGGGACAGGTCAATAAAGAACGGGTTGATGTTGCGCAGTTGATCGATCTTGGCCTGCGCCCCAGCGAGAATCGCATGGGCGTTGCTGAGAGTGTCGTCGATTGTCGACATCGGCATTACCTTCCGTGGTGTGTCAGCTCCTGTGTATAGCACTGACAGGTCGGCCTTGCCACCGCATCTGGTCGCCAACTGCGACCAAAGCACACTGCAGGTTGTCATCTTGCTGTGTTACCTATGATGTAGATCAGCACGCTGACCGTATCCAAAACCCATAATTCGTGCTGCCGATTCAAGGATGTCTGTCATGAGCCCGTTTATTGCCCGTTTGTCGCGTTGCCTGCTGCCAACCCTGCTGTTTGGCTGGAGTTCACTGGCCTTTGCAGCTGACCCCATTTATCTCGGTTTGAACCTGCCTCGCACCGGACAATATGCCCAGGAGGGCCTGATGCAGATGCGTGGGGCGCTGTTGGCAGTGGACGAGCTCAATCAGGCGGGGGGCGTGCTGGGCCGGCCGTTGCAGCTACTGGAGCGTGACTCGGCCTCCAATCCCGAGCGTGCACGCCGCAACGTGGACGAACTGGCCAACGAAGGCGCCCGCATGCTGTTTGGTGGCGCCTCCAGTGCGGTGGCGATTGCGGCGGGACAGCGTGCTCGTGAGCGCGGGCTGCTCTACTTCGGCACCCTGACCTACTCCAACGACACCACCGGCGCGGCCGGACATCGCTATATGTTCCGCGAGAGCTACAACGCCTGGATGGCGGCGCGGGTGCTGTCAGCCCAGTTGCAGAAGCAGTTCGCCGGCAAGCGCTATTACTACGTGACCGCCGATTACACTTGGGGGCACAGCACCGAGCAGTCGATGCGGCACTTTACTGATACCACCTCGACCGAGACGCACGGCGCGACGCTGGTGCCTTTCCCGAATGCGTCGTTGCGTGAAATGCGCGAGTCGCTGCAAAAAGCCAAGGATGCCGATCCCGAGGTACTGGTGCTGGTGCTGTTTGGCGAGCAGATGGTCAAGGCGATGAGCATTGTCCGGCAGCTGCGTTTCGATGATGTCCAGGTGGTGGTGCCCAACCTGACCCTGAGCATGGTCGAGCAGGCCGGTCCCGCGGTCATGGCGGGGGTGATGGGCGCGGTGCCCTGGGCCTGGAATGTGCCGGCGCAATTTGGCTATGCGCGGGGTGAGGAGTTTGTCGGTGACTTTGTCGAGCGCTATGAAACCTACCCGTCCAGCTCGGCCGCGTCAGCCTACAGCATCGTCTATCAGTGGGCCGATGCGGTCACCCGCACAGGCTCACTGGACAGCGAAACGCTGATTCGTGCGCTGGAAGGGCACAGCTATGAATTGCTGAAAGATACCCAGACCTGGCGGACATTTGATCACCAGAACCTGCAGACGGTGTACGCGGTGCGTATCAAACCGCGTGCCGAGGTGATGGCTGACCCGCTGCATCAGGACTATTTCGAGATCCTGGACTCATTGGCAGGTGAGCAGGCTGCCCAGACGCTGGAGCAATGGCAGACGGTACGTCGTGAGGCCGGGCAACCGCTGACCTTGCAATAACGGCGTCAGAAGCCCTGCCTGGCGAGCAGCGCTGCGACCTGCTCCAGCGCAGGGATGTCCTGCACATCGGTCTCCAGCCACGGCAACTGGGGGCGCGGCAGCGCAGCGAAGGCCTGTTCGATCTGCCGCAGGTACTGCGCTTCCTGATCGCGCCTCCGGCGCAGAAAATCGCCGTCGGCGTCGCCGGGAATGACCCGGTTGACCAGGGTCGCGACGACCGGAATGCCTGCTTCGCTGAGTGCGCTGACCGCGCGTTCGGTTTCTAGAATCGGCAGGCGCTCGGGTGTCAGCACAAAGAGAAAGCCGCTCTGTACCGGATCTTCCAGCTGACGCCGGGCCTGGTGAAATAGCCGGCGGCGCTTGCGCAGGGTGTCGGCTATGTCGCGACTGCGGCGGTCCAGTCCACTGAGCTGATCCTCGTTGGGGTCGGCCAGCGGATTGGCCAGATCGCGCCCACTGCGTGGCGTCAGGTGCTGCAATACCTTGCTCAGCTCGGCAGACTTGCGGTTGTGACTGAGCAGGCCGTCGGTCCAGGCTGCCATGGCTTCGGGCAGCGTCAGCAGGCGCAGGGTGTGGCCGGTGGGCGCGGTATCAAAGATGATCAGGTCGTAGTCATCCGGAGGCGCCGTCAGCAGCCGCGCGATGCGCTCGAGCAGCGCTGCTTCCTGGGTGCCGGGTGAATGCCGGGTCAGCTGCATCTGGCGCTTCAGCTCCTGCAACATTTCCGGCGCGGCCAGTTTGCGCATGTGTTCGATGACCCGCGCCAGATGAGCGTCCACCTCGGCGTTCGGATCAATTTCCATGGCATCCAGGTTGGGCAGCAGACGGCGGGGATGGTCGTCGAGCGGCCGGGCAAACACATCACCCAGGCTGTGGGCCGGGTCGGTGGAAACCACCAGGCAGCGCTTGCCGCGCTGGGCGGCCAGCACGGCGAGGGCGGCCGACACGGTGGTCTTGCCCACACCGCCCTTGCCGCCGACCCAGATCAGGCGGCGCTCGAGCAGATTGGAAAGGTTGGCTGAAATAAAAGGTCTCCCGTTCAGCAGCAGCGGAAATGATCCAGTGGCGAGTGTTCCATGCCCATGCGTCGATGCCAGTCATGAAAGCGCTCAAGCAGCAGCGGCTGTAGCTCCAGCGTGTAGTAGGCGGCGGGGTTGGGCACGCCCATCATTTCGCTGAACACCAGCAGCATGAACAGGTCATCGTGGTCACGACGGCTGCGGGCAATGGCGCCGCGATAGCGCGCGCTGTAGCTCTCCTCCAGGAAGAAACGGGCCTGGCTCAGCCAGGCCCGCCAACTGTCACTGCGTTTAGTCGGCATCAGGCTGCTCCGTAGCCGCCAGGGCGCGATGGCGCTTGAGCGCTGCGGCGCATTCCAGCGCTACCAGAATCGCCGCCACCAGTACCACGATATCCAGCCCCAGCAGGAAGTAGTTCTCCTGTTCGAAGAAGGTCTTGAGCTGCAGCACCAGAGCCAGCACGGTCATCAGCAGCAGGAAGCACAACGGCAGCAGGGTAAACCACATGGGGCGGCGCATGTGCACCAGCATGACGGTGATTACCAGCAGGGTCAGGCCGGCCAGCAGCTGGTTGGTGGTGCCGAACAATGGCCAGATGATCATACCGCCGGAGCCGTCTGCACCGCCGGCACCAAAGGCCAGCAGCAGGCAGGTGCCGATGGCCAGCAAGGTAGCCGGCAGCGGCTTTTTCATCCATGGCTGGTTATAGATTTCGCCCCATTCCTGGAAGATGTAACGCTGCAGGCGCAGGCCCGTGTCCATGGTGGTGCCGGCGAACAGCGCGGCCATCACGGTCAGCAGGGTCGCTGCTGTGACCTGCGGCAGGCCCAGGCCGTTGTGGATCACGTAGGCGCCGCCTTCAACGAAAGCCGTTACACCGCCTTGGCCAAAGGCCGAGTACATGGCTTTCCAGTCCGTCAGGCTGGCAAAGCCGGCACAGGCGACCAGAATCGCTGCCAGTGACAGACAGCCTTCGCCGATGGCGCCGAAGTAACCGACAAAGCGGGCGTCGGTTTCCTTGTTGAGCTGTTTGGAGGTGGTACCGGAGGCGACCAGTCCGTGGAAGCCGGAAATGGCCCCGCAGGCAATGGTCACGAACAGCAGGGGCAGCAGCGACGGGGTGCCGGCGGGCACATCGTTGTTGATCATCGGGGCTACCAGCACCGGATTGAGCAGGGCGATGGCACCATAGAGAATCAGCAGGCCAACAAACAGCTGCAGTCCGTTGATGTAGTCACGCGGCTGCAGCAGCATCCACACCGGCAGGACCGACGCGATACCGGCATACAAAAACAGCAGCAGAATCCACACCGCGTTGCCGGACATGCCCGCTACCTCGGCGGGCATCTGAATCGGCACGCTGGGGCCGGCCCAGATCAGTGCATACAGCGCCACCACACCAATCACCGATACCACCGGCAGGCTGACGATGCGGCGATAAATTAGCTGGCCGACGATCAGGGCGACGACGATAGCACCCCACACCGGCAGCACCGCAGTGGGGAAGTTCATCATCAGCTTGGCGATCACCACAGCGAATACGGCGTTGACCATCAGCAGTACCAGGAAGATGACGATCATGAAAATGCTGCGGGCGCGCTTGCCGACCACGTCGCCGGTCAGCGAGCCGACCGATTTTGCCTTGTTGCGCACACTGGCCCAGATCGCGCCCATGTCGTGCACGCCAGCGAAAAAGATGGTGCCCATGACCACCCAGAGAAAGGCGGGCAACCAGCCCCAGATAACGGCAATGGCCGGGCCCACAATGGGCGCAGCGCCGGCAACCGAGGTGAAATGGTGGCCCCAGAGAACGAAGCGGTTGGTGGGGACGAAGTCGATGCCGTCTTCAAATTCGTGCGCCGGAGTACGAAAGTCCGGGTCGAGGCGGTAAATACGCTGGGCGATAAAGCGTGAGTAAATGAGGTACCCGAGGGACATCAATACCAGCCCGATCAGCAGAAGGATCGCTGCGCTCATGGGGTGGGGCTCCTGTGCGGTTGGGTCTTGTTTTAAGGGGATGCCTTTGTCTCAGGCAAGCCACTTACGACTATAGTTCAGCGTGGCGGCAGGCGTTTTACGACTAATGTCTAGGCTAGAGTCTGTTGCCGTTTCGCTCACTCGCTTACCGGCGGCCCTTTTTCGGCCATGCTGCGTTGCCGGTCGCTTGTGGTGGAATGACCACGCCACGTTTTTCGCTCCTTGATTGGCGGCTTTACAGGCAGCAACAGACGGGAGAGCGAAACGGCAACAGACCCTAGCGACTGGCAAGCCACAGGCCGCAGCCAATCATCAAACCGCCCCCAAGCTTGCGGGCGGCAGGCTGCTCAAGCGGGCTGGACAGTCGGCTACCGAGCAGCGCATACGTCCCCTTGACCAGCAGCAGCGCGGCTGCGGTGGTGCCCAGCACCTGCAGGCATAACAGCGGTGTCAGTGGGGCGGCCACAAAGAGCGGGAAGAAACTGGCATAAAACACCAACGCCTTGATATCACCGAGGGTCAACATCAGCCCGGCCAGCAGGCTGGTGCCCCAGCTGCCTGCAGCGCCAGAGGGTGGGCGGGTTGTCGGCTGCCTGAACCAGAGCGTCCAACCAAACCAGACCAGATAGGCCGCAGCCAGCCAGCGCAATAGTTGGAACAGGGAGCCCAGGCTTTCCATTGCTGCCTGCCAGCCGGCCAGCGCCAGTGCGGCCAACAGCAGATCTGCCAGCGTAATGCCCGCTGCGGCGGCCAGGCCATGGCCGATGCCCCGCTCGGCACTGCGCACGACGACCAGGGCAACGCTGCTGCTGGGCAGCAGTGCGAGGGCGATCAGGGCCAGAAACAGTGACAGCAGGGCCGCCAGGCTCATCAGCTGTCATGCGCCTTGAGTACCCGCTCGCGACTGGCGGGGTAGCGCTGCAGTAGCGATGCTGGTCGGACGGGCCGGGCGACAAGATTGCCGCCGCAGTTGGGGCAGCGTCCGCCAAAGCGCTGTGCTGCGCAGGTCTGGCAAAAGGTGCATTCAAAACTGCAGATCAGGGCGTTGCTGGCATCGGCTGGCAGGTCGGTGTCGCAGCACTCGCAGTTGGGGCGTAGTTGCAGCATGGGGCGGATTCCGGTAACGGGCTTATTCGCTGTTATAGCAGTGGCTGATGCGCGGTGAAAGCTGGCTGGCAAGGGTGTACGCTGAGTACTGACTTTTTTCCTGATGTGAGCAAGCCCATGCAAAGCCTGACCATTGATATCGTTTCCGACATTGCCTGCCCCTGGTGCGCCATCGGCTATGCGCGCCTGGAGCAGGCGTTGACCACGCTCAAGGGTGAGATCGATGGGCAGGTCGAGTGGCATGCCTTTGAACTCAACCCTGACCCGAATCAGCAGCCGATGCCCATCGTCGAGGCACTGTCACGTAAATACGGCCGTACCGAAGCCGAGATGCGGGCGGCGCAGGACAACATGATCCGTATCGCCACCGATCTGGGGCTGAATTTTACCCATATGCAGGAACGCAGCACCGCCAACACCTTTGATGGACACCGGCTGGTCAAATGGGCGGCCGAGCATGGTCGGCAGACGGCGATGAAGCAGGCCCTGTTTGACGCTTACTTTGGCGAAGCGAAAGACGTCAGCGATAAAGGCGTCTTGCTGGAGGCGGTGCGCGCGGCCGGTTTGGACGCAGCCGAGGCCGAGCAGGTGCTGGACACTGACCGCTTTGCCGACATCGTGCGCGCCGATGAGGCCAAGTGGCAGCAAGCCGGTATCTCGTCCGTGCCGGCCTTTGTGATCAATGGCCGTTATTTGATCTCGGGTGCGCAGGAGCCGGACTATCTGGTGCAGTCGTTGCGCGAGATTGTCCGGCAAGATGCCGAGGGTGCGCCGGCCTAGGTGACCGGCAGCCTGAACGCCCCGCAGGGCGTGTGGAGTTATCAGAGCTTGCCTAGAGGTTGCTCTTGATCATGGTGCACTGCTGAACGCCGGCGCGGCCCTGTTGCTCGCTGACAACCTGCAGCTTGGAGCCACCGGAGACCAGGCCCAATTTCACTTCCTGCCAGACAAAGTAGTTGCGGTTTGCTTCGGTGTTGAGCAGGAGCGACGAGGCGCCATTTTGTGAGCTGATGGTGTGCTGACCCGGTTCGAGCTGGAAGCGGAAGAATGACTTGGGCCCGGTGGTGCCCGCCTGCCTGCCATCCACCGATACCGGCATCGATAGTGCGGCCCCAAAGGTTTCATTGCGGTAGACGTAAACTTGGGCGTAATCCGGGTGGGTGTTGAACTGCTTGGCTTCGGTGTTCATGGCGCTGGGCGCCTTGTTGATGCTGGCGCAGCCTGTGGCCATTGCCGCGGCAACGAGTACGGCAGAGAAAAGCGTGTTTCTGATCAACATCGGGTTCATCCTTTTTTTGTGGGTGATGCTCTTGGTTGCTTGACGGCGCTGACAGCTGGCGCACGAAAGCGCCAGCGTTGAAACGCCGGGAAACAGGAATACAGGGCAGAGTATCGGGGCATCCATGCCGAGGAGGGCCGCGAGGCGGTGCCTGCGATGGCGAAATAATGCCTCTGCCGATGATATTCCGCTAGCCCTATTTTTCAGTCAGATTGCAATCAGGTTGCAATCTGAGGTTGGCATGCTTCCCTAATGCCAACGATGGCTGAGAACAGGAGAGAGGCTGGCATGGATTCATCCCAGACCGGGGCTGCAGGGCAGCCGGTGGCGCAGGCATCGCTGCGCCAGGCGCTGCTGTTTTGGTTGAAACTGGGTTTTATCAGTTTTGGCGGTCCGGCCGGGCAGATTGCCCTGATGCACGAGGAGCTGGTGACCCGGCGGCGCTGGCTGTCAGAGCGACGTTTTTTGCACGCGCTGAATTACTGCATGCTGCTGCCAGGGCCTGAGGCGCAGCAGTTGGCGACTTATCTGGGGTGGTTGCTGCACCGCACCTGGGGTGGTGTGGCCGCCGGGCTGCTGTTCATTTTGCCGTCGTTGCTGCTGTTGATCGTGCTGGCCTGGGTATATCTGGTATTCGGCCAGGTGCCAATGGTCGCCGGGCTCTTCTATGCGATTAAGCCGGCAGTAGTGGTCGTGGTGTTTCAGGCTGCCTGGCGCATCGGCGGGCGGGTGCTGCGCAATGGCTGGTTATGGGCGATCGCTGCCGTGGCCTTTGCCGCGATCTTCTTTTTGCGTCTTCCCTTTCCGCTGATTGTTCTGGGCGCCGCTCTGGCCGGAGCACTCGGCGCGCGTTGGCGCCCCGGCGCCTTTACCACCGGTGGCGGCGAGGCGGCGACCTCATCGGCGGCACCAGCGCTGATCGACGACCATACCTCGACGCCTGAGCACGCCCGCTTCAGCCGGCTGCGTCTGGCACGTCTGATGCTGCTGGGGGCGGTGCTCTGGTGTTTGCCGATGCTGGTGTTGACTGCCAGCGTGGGTTGGGACGGTACTCTGACGCAGATGGCCTGGTTCTTTACCAAAGCGGCGCTGCTGACCTTTGGCGGTGCCTATGCGGTATTGCCTTACGTCTACCTGGGGGCGGTGGTGCAGTTTGGCTGGCTATCGCCCTTGCAGATGATTGACGGGCTGGCGCTGGGTGAAAGTACGCCGGGGCCGCTGATCATGGTGGTCGCCTTTGTTGCCTTTGTCGGCGGCTATCTGGGGCAGGTGCTGGGGCCGGAGCAGCTGTTTGCGGGTGGTGCACTGGCAGCATTGCTGGTGTGCTGGTTCACCTTCCTGCCGTCCTTTCTGTTCGTGCTGGGTGGGGCGCCCCTGATTGAGGCAACGCGTGGGGAGCTGGGCTTCAGTGCGCCACTGACGGCCGTCAGCGCGGCAGTGGTAGGGGTGATCCTGAACCTGGCACTGTTCTTTGCCTGGCATGTCTTCATGCCGCAGGGGCAGGGTCCCGACTGGCTGGCGCTGGGCCTGGCGGCGGTAGCCGCGGTGCTGATGTTCGGGCGTGGCTGGACGGCGCTGCAGACGCTGCTGCTGTGCGGGGCGGCAGGTCTGCTGTTGGGCTGGGCCGGCTGGCTGCCCTGAGTGGTCGTCAGCCGGATAGCGCCGTTACCGCAAGCCCTGTTTCAGGCAGCGGAGTGAGCCGGGCCACCCAGACGGTTCATCAGGGTGCGCAGCAGTACGCCGTAGAGCGGCAGGAACAGCAGCATGCTGATAATCAGCTTGATGGCGTAGTCGACGGTGGCAATTTCCACCCAGTGCTCGGCCATGAAGGGGTTGCTGCTGTGCCAGAAGGCGACCGAGAAGAAGGCAAAGGTGTCGGCCAGGTTGCCCAGTACGGTCGACAGGCTGGGGGCAATCCACCAGGCCTTGATACGGCGCAGGCGGTCGAATACCTGAATGTCGAGTAACTGGCCGATGACATAGGCGACGAAGCTGGCCAGCGAGATGCGCAGGACGAAATCATTGAACGACAGCAGCGATGACACGCCGCGATAGCTGCCTTCCTGGAACACCACCGACACCAGATACGAAGCAACCAGCGCCGGTAGCATGACGCGAGCTATGACGCGGCGCGCGGCCTGTTTGCCGAGCAGGCGAACGGTCAGATCGGTAGCCAGGAAGATGAACGGAAAGCTGAAGGCGCCCCAAGTGGTGTGGTAGCCGAACAATGTGATCGGCAGCTGCACCAGGTAGTTGCTGGCAATGATGATGATGATGTGAAAGCTGATCAGCAATGCGAGCGCGCGGCGCTGCATGCCGGAGGTAAGTACGGTCATGTGTCGTCCTTTTTACGATTCGGACCGGTTGGTCCGCCGTTTTGTCAAATGGGGTGAGGGAACCCATGTCGTTCGGGGTCGAACGGCGCGCAATTGTACCGGTTTTGCGGCGATTGACTAGCGTCTTTGCGGCTTTCCGACCGGCGGAGCGGGTGCTACGCCGGTCGGAAGGTGCCTATCTGGCGGCTTCGTACAGCGGTTGCACCTGAGGCGTGGCCGCCTGCAGGGCCTGGATGCGACCGGCGGAAGAGGGGTGAGTGCTCATGAAGGCGGGCGGCTCGCCCTGAGACGCGGCCTGCATTTTCTGCCACAGGCTGACCGCAGCCTGCGGGTTGTAGCCGGCACGGGCTGCCAGTTCCAGACCGATCAGGTCGGCTTCGCTTTCGTTGGAGCGGCTGTTGGGCAGCGTCAGGCCGTACTGCACGGCCATCTGAGCTGCCTGGTTGCCGGCATCACCCAATCCGAGCAGGGCGCCTGCCAGCTGGGTGCCCATCTGTGTGACGTAGGCTCGAGAGATGGCTTCGCGGCCATGCTCGCGCAGGGCGTGGGCAATTTCGTGCCCCATGATCTGGGCGATCTCGTCATCGCTGAGTTGCAGCTGGTCGATGATGCCGGAGTAGAACAGAATTTTGCCGCCGGGCGCGCAGCTGGCGTTCAGTTGGTCGTCTTTGATCAGGTTGACTTCCCAGTCCCAGCTGCTGGCGTCGGCGCGGAAATGCGGGACTTCCTCGATCAGCTTGCCGGCGATCGTGTTGAGACGGCGCACGGTCGCTGCGTTGGTGTTGAGCAGACCTTGCTTCTTGGCTTCTGCCAGGGTCTCCTGATAGGCCTCGTCTGCCATCTGGTTGACCTCTTCGGCTGACAGGCCTCCCATCATGTACTGGGTTCGGTTGACGCCGACATTGCCGCCCTGGGTGGTTTGAACGCTCTGGCAGCCGACCAGCAGAACGAGGGGCAGGCAGAGGAGAAAACGCAGTCGCATGGCAGATACTTCCTTGGTGTCTGATGAAGTTGGAGTCGGTTGAGTTCAGGCTGCGCCGACAGGGTCAGGGCAGCGTGACTGGTCGCCCACGACCGTTGTTGCCGCCAGGCAAGGCAGGCGGCGATGGGTGACGTTGGCGTGGCGCAAGGGTAACAGAACCGGGCCGGGTGGCGAAAAGTAGTCGTGTTACCTGTGTCACGTTCAGGGCCTGCGCAGGTCTCTAAGCAACGGTTGGGCGCCGCCATTGTAGAGTCCTGAGCAGGCCCAAGCGGCCTTTCAGTCGATGCTGGCTCGAGGTCTCGCGCTAGTTGGCGGCGTCCTGAATGCCGTCACCTACCGCCTGAACATCCTCACCGACGCCCGCGACGGTGTTGCAGCCAGTCAGTCCTGCGGTACCAAACAGCGTAAACAGCAAAATCACCAGTGCTTGCTTCATGATCTATGCTCCTGACAGAAGTTGGAGATGCCGGAATACTCCAGCCGTAGCTGCCACCTGGCAGGGGCAGCTTAAAGGGTGGGACAGCGAAACGATGACAAAGTATGCACATGACTGTAGTTTTTTTATCGCTGGCCGATATACCCGATGAAGCGGTATCGTTCGACGCCCTGCAGCCCCCCGAGTAGAGGTAATCCATGAAATTCAGGTCCATTCAGCTGTCCATCGCCGTTTTGGCCGGTGCCTGCCTGTTTATCGCCGTTGGTGTGATGACGCTCTATTCGGTCTATTCGGCAGAACGTAGTCAGAAACATGTGCAGGAACGTTCGCGTGTACTGATCGATGAATTGGTAAAGGATCGGGTACAGGCGATTGCCTCTGGCGAGCAGGCGCGTATCCGCCGTCATCTGGAGTACCCGCTGGCCGTTGCCTCCCAACTGGCGCAGCTCAACTCGATGCTGGGCCAGATTCAGGATGATGGCATGCCGGCACTGATGATGGGGCGTGAAGAAATGACCCGCGTCATCCGCATGACGCTGGAGCAGAATCCGAACCTGTGGGACGCCTACGTGGGCTGGGAGCCTAACTCCCTGGATAATCTCGACAGCTTTTTTGAAGGCATCGAAACCGATGGTTATAACGGTACCGGCCGCTATATGCCGCTGTGGTTCCGAAATGCCGATGGCGAACTGTCCCTCGAGGCCTTGGGCGATCTTGAGGATGAGACCATTCTCGATAACGGCGTCAGAACCGGCGAATACTATCTTTGCCCGCGCGAGACCATGCGTCCCTGTGTGATCGATCCTGCGCCCTACGAGGTGGGTGGCAAAACCGTTTTGCTGTCGTCTTTCACGGTGCCGATCATCAGCGATGGCGAGTTCATGGGCGTCGCCGGTGCCGACCTCTCCATGGATTTTTTGCAGGGTATGCTGCGCGCAAGTGACGAGGATCTGTACGACGGTGCAGGCGAGCAGGCGCTGGTCAGCTCCACCGGACGTCTGGTGGCTTATACCGGGGAGGGCGCCAAACCGGGCGACCAGGCAGCTACCGTGCTGGATAAGCAGGAGCTTGAAAGTATTTCCAGACTAGGCAGCGAGCCGCTGTTCGAGGTGGATCGCGAGGGGACTGATCATATGCAGTTGATCATGCCGATCACCCTGGATGGTACTGACGTGCGTTGGGCTCTGGTTATCAAGCTGCCGCTGGATGTGGTCATGGCGGAGTTCAACCAACTGGATAACGATCTCACCGACATGCGTGTTCAGGACTCGCTGCTGTTGGCGGGTATCGGCCTGCTGGTGGCGCTGGCCGGCCTGGTCGTGATGGTGTTGCTGGCCTACAGTCTGGCCAAACCGGCCCGCCAGCTGGTGGCGATGCTGGATGACATCGCTAAGGGCGAAGGGGATTTGACCAAGCGTCTGGCGGCTGATCGAGCGGACGAGCTGGGCGACATCGCCCGTGGCTTCAATGCCTTCCTGGACAAATTGCAGGGCATGATCCGCGAAGTGGTCGGCTCGGTGCAGCAGGTGACCGATGCCTCCGAGCATACGGCGGATATCGCCATGCGCACCAACGACGGCGTGCAGCGTCAGCTCAGCGAGATCGACCTGGTTGCCACCGCTGTCACCGAAATGACCGCCACCGCGCAGGATGTGGCGCGCAATGCCTCTCAGGCTGCCAGCGCCGCGCATAATGCTGACGGCTCCGCCAGCCATGGCCGTGAAGTCGTCAGGGCGACCTCTGAAACCATTCAGAGCCTGTCGCAGGATATTCAGCGCGCGGTGGACAGCGTTCAGGCGTTGGCCCGTAACAGCGAGAACATCACCGGTATCCTCGACACCATTCGTGGCATTGCCGAGCAGACCAACCTGCTGGCTTTGAACGCTGCCATTGAGGCCGCCCGTGCTGGCGAACAAGGTCGCGGTTTTGCCGTGGTGGCTGATGAGGTGCGTAACCTGGCGCAAAAAACCCAGAGTTCGACGGAAGAAATTCAGCACATGATCGAGCAACTGCAAAACGGCACCCGCGATACCGTGAAGGTGATGGAGCAGAGCCGTACACGCACCGAGCAGAGTGTATTGCAGGCAGAAGAGGCCGATGCGGCGTTGACGTCGATTACCCAGGCAGTATCGGTGATCAATGATATGAACAACCAGATCGCCAGCGCCGCCGAGGAACAAAGCGCGGTAGCCGAAGACATCAACCGCAATGTGACCACCATCGACACGGTGGCCAAGGCGGTCGCCAAGGGCGCCGATGAGGCCTCACAGGCCAGCGGCTCGCTGACCAAGCTGGCCGAGCATCAGCGTCGACTGATCAATCAGTTCAAGGTCTGAGCCGGGCCGCTCGGGTTGCAGCAATGCGGCCCGGCCGTGGCCGGGTTGCTGACTGCCGGGTTGACCGGGTAGATCATCTCGATACGCCCCTCGGCGTTCAGCAGCAGCGGCTGCAGGGCGCTGACAGCGGTGCGGTCGGCCAGCCAGATGGCCTGCTCTCCGCTGTTCAGGGCCGCTGGCATGCGATCGCCAAGGCGGCCGGCCAGTCCCTTGGCAGGCACGGTGATCAAGGCGCAGCTATCCCAGAATTGGCCGTCATCAAGCTGGTAGCGCTCCCATAGCCCCGCCAGTGCCAGCCCTCCTTCCTTTCGTCGCACGTACCAGGGTTGCTTGCGCGCCCCCTGCTGCAGCCAGAGAAAGTAACCATCAACCGGGATCAGGCAGCGTCGCTGGGCAAAGGCCTGGCGGAACATGGGCTTTTCATGCAGGTACTCGGCGCGGGCCGAGAAACTGGCGCGACTGAGGTCAGTCAGCCAGGTCGGGGTAAGATTCCATAGCACCTGTACACACTCGATCTGGCCGGCTTGTTTGCGCAGGATCAATAGCGGTTTGCCCGGAGCCAGGTTCCAGCTGGGTTTCCAGTCGGCGGGCAGGTGGCTGTGCGGAGGGCTGAACTGGGCAAGTCGACCGCTCACGGCTGCTGCTCCGGGCTGATCTGCCAGCTGTCATCGTCGTCAACCGGCGTAGCGCTGAGATATTGCTGAATCAGCTGGTCGCTGCGTGCCTGGTCTTCATCCTGCACCCACAGGCCAAGCAGGTCATGTACCGGCAAGTCACCGATTGCGCCTTGCAGATAGCGTCCACTGACATGGCTGTGGATGTGGTGATCGGCCAGCATGGCGCGCAGCAGGTCGGCTTCGGCCAGATCGGCCGGTCGGTAGACGCATTGCATGCTCAGTCCTGTTCCCGGCGCAGGTCGATATGGACTTCTTCGCTGTGCTCATCCATCCACAGGCTGACCAGAATCGGCTGGCAGCAGATCTCGCAATCCTCGGTATAGGACTGGCTGCCACCGCTCAAATCGAGCAGCAGGGTGATCGGTTCGCCACAGTGTGGGCAAGTGAGGTTGGCTTCTTCCAGTGCCTGCACTGGGAGTACTCCGTCGGACGTGTGTGACACAAAGTGTAGCGGTATCGTCAATCTGGCGAAACCACGGTCAGCGACGCATAATGCGCGGCTGATGATAAGACTCAGAGGGTGACATGAGCGAGTTCGAGGGCATCCGCCCGTACAACGATGCCGAAGTACCGGCGGTGCTGCAGCGACTGCTGGCCGATCAGGAGTTGATGCGCATGCTGGCGGCCTATCGGCTGCCGAAGCTGAATCGGCTGCTGCCGGGGCTCAGTCGTCGCGTGGTACAGGCAGCATTGCGCCGGGAAGCACGTGGCGTGGCGACGGTAGAGGACCTGCAACACCGCCTGGAACCCTACCTTGATCGGCTGATCGAGCGCAGCACGCTGGAGGTTACCTACAGTGGGCTGGACCAGCTCAGCGCCACCCAGCCTCACCTGTTTATCGCCAACCATCGCGATATCGTGATGGACCCCGCTTTTGTCAACTATGCGCTCTATCACGCCGGCCATCCTACGCCGCGTATCGCCATTGGCGATAACCTGCTGCAGCGCCCCTTTGTCAGCGATCTGATGCGGCTGAACAAGAGCTTTATCGTGCATCGCTCCCTGACGGGACGGCGCGAGAAGCTGCAGGCCTATCAGAATCTGTCCGCCTATATCAGCCACTCGATTGCCGAGGGTGAGTCGATCTGGATTGCTCAGGCCGAAGGGCGCGCCAAGGACGGCCTGGATGAAACAGATTCGGCGATCATCAAGATGTTTTGCATGAGCCGCAAGAGCGAGCCTTTTGACGAGGTCATCGCGTCACTGAACATGGTGCCGGTGTCGATCTCTTACGAGTGGGATCCCTGTGACGGCATGAAGGCGCGCGAGCTGGAGCAGCGTGCCCGGACCGGAGCCTACGTGAAGGAGGCAGGCGAGGACGATCGTTCCATCGCCATGGGGCTGACCGGTTACAAGGGGCGGGTGCACGTGGCCTTTGGGACGCCGTTGCCGGCCGGGATGGCGGATGCCCGTGCGGTGGCGGCCGAGGTGGACCGCCAGGTGCTGGGCAACTATCGCTTGTATCCGTCCAACTACCTGGCCTTTGAGCAGCAGGACGCGTTGCCGCCGGCGTTGTCCGAGTGGCGAAAGGGGTTTTCTGCACTGGAGCTGGCGCAGGAACAGCAGCGCTTCACCGCGCGGCTGGAAGGGCTGCCCGAGGCCCTGCGTCCGTATTGGCTGTTGCAGTATGCCAATCCGGTGCGCAGCCGCTTGCGGGTGCTTCCCTAGGGGCTGTTGACGTTTCGTTCATCCACCTGTTGCTGCCTGTAAGGCCGCCAATCAAGAAGCAAGGAGCACAGTCGCCTTGCCTGGCCAAAAAAATGGCCTACGGCAGGCGGGCGAGCGAAACGTCAACAGACCCTAGAGCTGGGTGCTGGTCAGCGATAGCAGCGTGGCCAGGCCCAGGCACACGGCGCCGACACTGTAGAACAGGCGGTTGATGCGCTGATCGCGGGTGAGAGTCGGCTCGCTCTCACTGGGCGGCAGGGTTGCCAGCCGCTGACGGCCCAGGCTGCTGCGCAGTTGGGTGGCGATCCACAACCAGCTGCCATTGACGGCAAAGAACAGGGCAAGGCCGTTGAGGACCAGCGCCGGGTTTTCCAGGTAATAAAGCCAGGCTGCCTGCAATGGGAACACGGCAGTACCTCCGGTGTCTCGGACTCGGGCAACCAGCTGTCTATTATTGTGGTTTTACAGGTTACGACGGAGTACAAAAAAGGAATGACATGGCGCGGCATTTTCAGGGCGCCGGTTCATAAGCGCGACCGATGTTATGCCAGGGCGCGATTGATTTCGACTCGGATTGATCGCTTTCCGATCAATGGTTGTCCAAGTACAGCGTGTTACTCTTTTTCGACGACAGCGCCGGTAGCAAGTTCGGCGGGGTCGCTTTCAGCGAGGTGGTTAATCATGAAAAAGCAGGCGTTTGCAGCAGTTGTACTAGGTGCGCTTCTGGCGCTGGGTGGTTGTGCGTCCTCCCTGACCGGTGATGTGTACAGCCGGGAAGATGCCAGAGCACCGCAGACGGTGCGTCAGGGCACTGTCGAATCGGTTCGTTTGGTTCAGATTGAAGGCACCAAGACGGTAATCGGGCCGGCTGCGGGTGCCGCAATCGGTGGTGTTGCCGGTAGTACGGTCGGCGGCGGGCGCGGCAGTACGATTGCTGCCATTGTGGGTGCGCTTGCCGGTGGCGTTGCCGGGGCGGCGGCCGAGGAGGGTATTACCCGGACCCAGGGTGTGGAAATTACCGTCAATGAAGATGGTGGCTATACTCGAGCCTACGTGCAGGAAGCCGTGGATGGAGTGAACTTTGCGCCCGGTGACCGTGTTCGCATCATGACGGTCAATGGCCAGTCTCGGGTGGTCAAGTAGCCGATCATGCGGTCGTGCTGGCACCGGCGCCGCTGCCTGTGACACCAGGTTACGCATTTTGTAACGGATTCAGCGGCTTGCGTTGATCGGCTAGAGGGGCTTGCCTCTATAATGACCTGCGCTTCCTGAGCACTATGGCTCGGCAACACTGTGTTTACCCGGTGTTGCCGTGCTGGCACGGAGGCCGCAATGGCCATATAAGGAGCTAGTCCTGCATGACCCTGGCGCTGATCGTCATTCTTCCTCTGCTTGGCAGCCTGCTGCCGCTATTGTTCAACAATCAGGGACGTTCCCTGTGCGCCGCGATGACCATGGTCGCGCCGGTGATCGGATTGGTTCTGCTGTGGCAGCATGCCGATGCGGTGTTTGCTGGCCAGGCGGTGATCCATTCCTGGCCCTGGTTGACTGACCTGGGGCTGAACATCAGCTTTCGCCTTGATGGGCTGAGCTTCCTCTTTGCATTGATGATCCAGGGCATTGGCCTGCTGGTGATTCTCTACGCGCGCTATTACCTCTCAAAACGCGACCCGATGGGTCGTTTTTTCTGTTATCTGCTGCTGTTCATGTCGGCCATGCTGGGCGTGGTGCTGTCCGAGAACCTGCTGTTGATGATGGTGTTCTGGGAGATGACCAGCCTGTCGTCCTTCCTGCTGATCAGCTACTGGTCCCACTCCACTGATGCGCGCAAGGGCGCGCGCATGGCGCTGGCGGTGACCGGTGCCGGTGGTCTGGCGCTGCTGGCCGGTGTACTGCTGTTGGGGCAGGTAGTGGGCAGTTACGAACTCACCGATGTCTTTGCCGCCGGTGAGCAGATTCGCGCGCACGCCCTATATCCGGTGATTCTGGTGCTGGTGCTGCTGGGGGTGTTTACCAAGTCGGCGCAGTTCCCGTTTCATTTCTGGCTGCCGCACGCGATGGCAGCGCCGACGCCGGTATCGGCTTATCTGCATTCTGCAACCATGGTCAAGGCCGGGGTGTTTTTGCTGGCGCGCCTGTATCCGGCCCTGGCCGAAACCGATCTCTGGTTCTACCTGGTCAGCAGTGCCGGCATGGCGACTCTGCTGGTGGGGGCCTGCACGGCGCTGTTCCAGCATGATCTCAAGGGCCTGCTGGCCTATTCCACCATCAGCCACCTGGGCCTGATCACGCTGCTGTTTGGTCTGGATACCCGGCTGGCTGCGGTCGCTGCGGTATTCCATATTATCAACCATGCGACCTTCAAGGCCTCGCTGTTCATGGCGGCGGGCATTATCGACCACGAAACGGGCACCCGTGATATGCGCCGCATCAACGGGTTGCTGCGTTACATGCCGCATACCGCGACGTTGGCGATGGTCGCGGCCTCGGCGATGGCCGGAGTGCCGCTGCTCAACGGTTTCCTCAGTAAGGAAATGTTCTTCACCGAGACCCTGGAGCAGCACATGCTGGGCAGCTTCAGCTGGTTGATTCCGCTGGGCGCGACCCTGGGCGGTGTCTTCTCGGTGGCCTACTCGCTGCGCTTTATTCACGACGTGTTTTTCAACGGCAAGCCGGTCAACCTGCCCAAATATCCACCGCACGAGCCGCCCCGTTACATGAAGGTGCCGGTCGAGGTGCTGGTGGCCATGTGTCTGGCGGTGGGTCTGGCGCCGGGCTTTACCGTTGCCGGTTTGCTGGCGACAGCCGCAGCAGCGACGGTTGGTGGTCCGCTGCCCGAGTACAGCCTGGCTATCTGGCACGGCTTTAACTTGCCGCTGCTGATGAGTTTTGTCGCCATGCTTTTGGGCATTGCGGTGTATTCGGCACGTCGCCCCCTGTTTGCCTGGTATGCGCGTCAGCGCGATGTGGACGCCAAGCTGGTGTTTGAGCGCGTGGTGCAGACGGCGGTGCGTGGGGCCGCGCACATTACCCTGCTGTTGGAGAACGCATCTTTGCAGCGCTACCTGACGTGCCTGCTGCTCAGTGCGCTGGTGGTGAGCGGTTGGTGGCTATGGCGCCTGCCGGCGCTGCAGGGGCCGGTGGCATTGACGCCGATCGATGGCGTGACCCTGGCGGCGGCGGTAGTGATGATGCTGGGCGCTCTGGCGACCGTTTACTGGCACCGCATGCGCCTGGTGTCGTTAACCATGTTGAGCGTGGTTGGTCTGGTTGTTTCGCTGGCGTTTGCCCGTTTCGCGGCACCGGATCTGGCGCTGACGCAAATCTCCGTCGAAGTGGTAACTATCGTCCTGCTGATGCTGGCGCTGTTCTTCCTGCCGGCGCGCACACCGCGTGAGTCCTCGGCGCTGCGTCGGGGCCGGGACGTGCTGGTCGCCGGCGGCTGTGGCTTGCTGGTCGGCGCGCTGGCGTTTGGCATGCTGACCCGGCCCTACGACAGCATTTCCGGCTTCTTCCTCGCCAACTCGGTCACCGGTGGCGGCGGGCATAACGTTGTCAACGTGATTCTGGTCGACTTCCGTGGCTTCGATACCATGGGCGAGGTGACGGTGCTGGCGATTGCTGCCATCGCCATCTACGCCCTGATCGACGGTCTGCGCCTGCGGGTGCCGGGCGGCGATAGCCTCGGCAAGCCCTGGGCGCAGCGCGGCGATTTGCTGATGCTGGTCAACCTGTCCCATGTGCTGCTGCCGCTGGCGCTGATGATCTCCGTGTATATCTTCCTGCGTGGCCACAACCTGCCCGGTGGCGGCTTTATTGCCGGCCTGATTACCTCGGTGGCCTTGATCCTGCAATACGTGGCCAGTGGCGAGGCCTGGACCTCCGAGCGCTGGCCGGTCAACTACCACTGGCTCGCCGGGGCCGGGGTGCTGATTGCCGGTGCCACCGGGCTGGGTAGCTGGGCCTTTGGCTATCCCTTCCTGACCAGTGCGTTCGACCATTTCCACATTCCGCTGGTAGGGGATATCGAGCTGGCCACGGCGATGCTGTTTGACCTGGGCGTCTATCTCACGGTGGTGGGGGCGACGCTGCTGATTCTGGCCAACCTGGGCAAACTGCCCCAGGGGCGCCCAAGCGAAGGAGAAATCTGATGGAGCTGCTTTACGCGCTGGCGTTGGCGGTGCTGACCAGCTGCGGTATCTACCTGATGCTGCGTGCGCGCACCTTTCCCGTGGTGGTCGGGCTGGCGCTGCTGAGTTACGCGGTGAATCTGTTCCTGTTTGCCACCGGCCGTCTGGCTGAAGCTGCGCCGGCGGTGCTGGGCAAGGCTGAGGTCTATGCCGACCCGCTGCCGCAGGCACTGGTGCTGACGGCCATTGTTATCGGCTTCGCCATGACCGCCTACGCGCTGGTACTGGCGCTGCGTGCGCAGGGCGAGCTGGACAGTGACCACGTTGACGGCAAGGGAGACCATTGATGAGTCACCTGCCGATTATGCCGGTGCTGGTGCCCATGTTTGTCGGGGCACTGTTGCTGGTGCTGCGTGGCAGCCTGGATATGAAGCGCGCGATGGCCCTGTTGGCGACCCTGGTGCAGGTGCTGCTCGCGAGTCTGCTGATGGTCGAGGCCAGTCAGGGTACGCAGGTCTATGCTCTGGGCAACTGGATGCCGCCCTTTGGCATCGTGCTGGTCGTGGATCGCCTCAGCGCCTTGCTGTTGCTGGTGACCTCGATACTGGCCAGTGGCGCGCTGTTGTACGCGATCCGTGGTGACGACGCAGCAGGGCGCAACTTCCACCCGCTGTTCCAGTTCCAGCTGATGGGAATCAACGGTGCCTTCCTGACCGGCGACCTGTTCAACCTGTTTGTCTTCTTCGAGATTCTGTTGATCGCCTCCTACGCCTTGCTGCTGCATGGCGCGGGCTCCGCGCGGGTCCGTTCTGGCCTGCATTACCTGCTGCTGAATCTCACCGGCTCTGCGCTGTTTCTGATTGCGGTCGGCACCCTCTACGGTGTGACCGGCACGCTGAATATGGCGGACATGGCGTTGCGCGTGCGTGAGCTGGGCGCAGACGATGCGCCGCTGGTGGGCGCGGCTGGCATGCTTTTGCTGGTGGTGTTTGGCCTGAAAACGGCGTTTTTCCCGCTGTATTTCTGGCTGCCGCGTGCCTATGCCGCGGCCAGCGCGCCGGTCGGCGCCTTGTTTGCGATCATGACCAAGGTTGGGCTGTACTCGATCCTGCGGGTCTACACGCTGATCTTCGGCGCCGAGGCCGGCCCGCTGGCAGACATGGCGGTTGGCTGGCTTTGGCCACTGGCCCTGGTAACACTGGGCCTGGGCGCCATCGGCGCACTGGCCGCCAGTACGCTGAACGCCTTGAGTGCCTACCTGGTGGTGGTGTCGGTGGGTACCCTGCTGGCCGGCGTGTCCCTGGGCACCGAGCAGGCGTTGAGTGCCAGCCTCTACTACCTGATGCACTCGACCTGGATTTCCGGTGCACTGTTTCTGCTGACCGGCATGTTGCAGCGGGTGCGTGGGCCGCGCTTCGCTGCGCGTCTGGTCGCAGGGCCTGCATTGCCGCATCCGATGCTGCTGGGCGGCTTGTTCTTTCTCTCGGCGATGGCGATTGCCGGTATGCCCCCGTTGTCCGGCTTCCTGGGCAAACTGATGCTGCTGGGCGCCGTTGGCAGCGGGCGCGAGGCGGCTTGGCTGTATCCGGTGGTGCTTGGTGGTGGGCTGTTGGCGCTGATCGCGCTCAGCCGTGCCGGCAGCACGCTGTTCTGGCGCCACACCGACGTGGCGCCCTCAGGCGAGCCGCTGGACGGCATGCGCCTGGCGGCTACCCTGTTGCTGCTGATGTCCAGCCCGGCGCTGGTGGTGTTTGCTGGCCCCACACTGGAGTATTTGAATCAGACGGCAGCACAGCTGCTGCAGCCGCAGAGCTATATCGATGCCGTCATGTCTGTCGCACCGGCCACGGGGGGCGCGCCATGAGACGACCTGATCGCTGGTTTCCGCATCCCTGGCTGACTGTCACTCTGGTGATCGGCTGGTTGCTGCTGATGAATTCGCTGTCCTTCGGCAACCTGCTGATGGGCCTGGTGCTGGGCTCTGTCATTCCCTGGCTGACCCACGTCTTCTGGCCCGCTTCGCGCTATCGCCTGCGGGTCGGCAAGCTGGTGCTGTTTGTTGCCCGGGTGGTCACTGATATCGTGCTGGCCAACCTGCAGGTCGCGCGTCTTATTTTGGGGCCGCGCCGGGACCTGCGTCCTGCCTTTGTGAACTACCCGCTGACGCTGGAGACCGACTTTTCCATCAGTGTGCTGGCCAGCACTATTTCCCTAACGCCCGGTACCGTCTCGGCGGACATCAGCGCTGATCGCAAGTGGCTGCTGATTCACGGTCTGGATGTGGGGGATGAGGTGGCGTTGATCGAGCAGATACGTCTGCGCTACGAAGAACCAATTCGGGAGATATTCGAATGCTCGACACCGTAGTGCTGATCTGTCTGGGGATCATCAGTCTGGCGATGGTGTTGACCTTTGTCCGACTGGTACGCGGCCCGGATCTGCCGGACCGCATCCTGGCGCTGGATACCCTTTACATCAATGCCATCGCGCTGATCATGTTGCTGGGGTTGTATCTGGATTCCAATCTGTTTTTCGAGGCAGCACTGCTGATTGCGGTGATGGGCTTCGTCAGTACGGTTGCCATCGCCAAGCATTTGCTGCGTGGCAACATCATCGAATAGGAGGCTGCAGCATGGGCGAAGCAAGCTGGATGGAATGGCTGGTTGCAGCGCTGCTGCTGACCGGTAGCCTGTTTGCGCTGGTGGGGGCGATTGGCTTGTGCAAGCTGCCGGACTTTTTCATGCGCCTGCACGGGCCAACCAAGGCGACCACACTGGGAGTTGGCTCGCTGGTCGTCGGCTCAATGGTCTACTTCAGCGTGCAGAGCGGCGCGCCGAGTCTGCATGAGCTGCTGATTACCTTTTTCCTGTTTATCACCGCGCCGGTCAGCGCCAACATGCTCGCCAAGGCGGCGATGCACGAAAAGCTGCGCCGCGAAGCGCGCACCCGCGGCGAGCCCTGGGATCAGTAGTGCCCAGCCTGCAGTACTCGTATGGCCCTGCTGACAGCGCAAGACCGTGCTCGCTCAGGGGCAGGCCACGGCAAGCCGTGGCCAGGTAGCGTCAGTCTGAGTTTGCCGGCGTTTTGATGCGCGGAAATCCGAACACGATGGCCAGTGCCGCCATCAGCCCGAGCAGCCAGCAGTAGTGCACCTGGGTGATCAGCGCCAGGGGCGACAGCGCGGCCAGCGAGCCCGCCAGCAGAATCTGCGCACCGTAAGGTATCAGCCCCTGTACCACACAGGAAAAGATATCCAGCAAGCTGGCGCTGCGCCGTGGGTCAACGTTGTAATGCTCTGCCAGGTCCTTGGCGACGCTGCCACTGATGATGATGGCCACGGTGTTGTTGGCGACAAACAGGTTGGTTGCGGCAACCAGGCCTGCAATACCGGTTTCACCGCTGCGCCGGCCGGCGTTGTGCGCCGCCAGTGCCTGGATGCGCTCGCGCAGCCAGTCCAGCCCGCCCTCCTGCTTCATGATGGCCGACAGGCCGCCGATCAGCATCGACAGCACCATGATCTCCAGCATGCTGGCAAAGCCCTGGTAGATGTCATTGCCGTAGGTAGCCAACTGGTATTGCGGGGTGACCAGCATGCCGGTGATACCCGACAGAATGATGCCGGTCATCAGCACAATCATCACATCCAGGCCGCACAGGGCGAGGACCAGTACGACCAGGTAGGGCATGACCAGGCGATAGTTGAACTCGACCGGCTCCGGCTGAATGCTGGTGTCGCCCAGCACGAACAGCACCGCCAGCGTCAGCAGCATGGCCGGCAGGGCGATGGTGAGGTTGAGGCGAAACTTGTCGCGCATGCCCACGCCCTGGGTGCGAGTGGCGGCGATGGTGGTATCGGAGATGATCGACAGGTTGTCGCCCGCCATGGCGCCGCCGACCACGGCGCCGATGGCCAGCGGCAGAGACAGGCCGGTCACCTCGGCAAAGCCCAGCGCGATCGGCACCAGCGCGCCGATGGTGCCCATGGACGTACCCATGGAGGTGGAGATGAACACCGCGATCACAAAGAGGCCAGGCAGGATCAGGCTGGGCGGCAGGATGCTCAGGCCCATGTTGACGGTGGCATCGACGCCGCCGATGGCCTTGGTGACGCTGGAAAAGGCGCCGGCGAGCAGAAACACCAACGCCATGGTGATGATGTTGCGGTCACCGATGCCATCAATGAAGGTTTGCAGGTTTTCGCGGTAGCTGGGTTTGGCCAGCAGCAGACCAAGAATGATGGCGGGTAGAATCGCCACCGGTGCCTTGATTTGGTAGAAGGCGAAGTCGGTGCCGGCCAAGCTGTAGTAGATGCCGCTGCCAAGGAAAATCAGCAGGAACACCAGCAGGGGAAGTAGGGCGGCTGCCCGGGGTTGAACGGGTGCTTGCATGAAAAGGGTCTCTGTAGAACGAACAATGCCGTCGTGACGACGGCAGCGTTCGCTATTCTAGCAGAGACCTGCCGGCTGCCGGAGGCAGCCGGTCGGTGTCAGGGCGCCAGGGCGATACTGGAGGCAGGGTTGCGCGGGGTAATGTTGATTACCACGCGGCGGTTCAGCTCGCGACCTTCCACGGTGCTGTTGTCGGCCCGCGGCGCGGCTTCACCTTCGCTGCGCAGCTGCATGTTGTGACGGCTGACGCCGCCCAGTTGCAGTACGCTGGCCACCGCTTGAGCGCGTTCCATGCTGAGCTGCTGATTGAGGTTGTCATCGCCCAGACTGTCGCTGTGGCCGGTGACCTGGATATTGCTGTCGGTGGCGCCGCGCAGCACCTTGGCCACGCGGGACAGCGGGACCAGACCGGAAGGCAGCAGCAGGGTGCGTTTGGGGTGGAAATTGCCGTTAACCGGGATGATCAGGCGAATCTCTTCACCGTTGTTTTCGATTTCATACTTCTCCTCCAGGGCGATGGCTGTCAGTTCGGCCATATGCAGCTGGGCCCAGGGGGTGGCTTCGGGAGTTGGCGGTGGAACCGGGGCTGGTTCTTTGCTGGCGCAGCCGGCCAGGAACAGACAGCCCAACAGGGAAAAGGCAGAAATCAGCTTCATTATTGTTAATCCATAGATGCAACGGGAACAAAATGCCGCTTGGTTGAATCGCAAGCGAATAACTGCGGCACAGATTAGCATCGGCTTGTGCGTTTGTGACCTGCCGTATGTCATGATTTACGCGGTATTTAAAGGAGTTCACAGATTGATGCGTATTCGTTGGAGCACCATGGCATTGGCTCTGCCCCTGTTGCTGAGTGGCTGCAGTGCATTCGAAGGGTATTTTTCCGGTCCGGAGCAGCGCTTCAGCGGCTTGCTGGAGCGCTCTGGGGCAGACTATGTGCTGCGTGAGTGCGGCAGTCGCGAAATGCGTCCGGTTCAGGCGACAGCGGCGCTGGATGGCTTGTGGGCACAGACTGCGCAGCCAGGCCAGACCGCTATCTTCGCCGAGTTCATGGCGCGGCAGGGTGATGCCCTGGTGCCTGCCGAGGTGCTGCGCATGCAGTCGCACGGCCGTGGCTGCGCTGACCTGACTGGCGCCGACGCTCAGTGGGTAGCGCTGAGCTACAAGCCGGGCTGGCAGGCAACCCTGGACGGTCGCGGGCTCAATCGCAGTGAGCAGGGGGAGAGGGTGGCGACGGACTCGGTGATGATTGAGTACCTGCCCGACGGCTCCTTGAATGCGGCCTCGCTGCCGGCCCACCGGGTGCAACTGTGGTTGTACCCGCAGGCCTGTCAGGAGCCGGTCAGTGGCGACTACTTTCACATGCGCGCCACCCTGGTCGTGGACGGCGAGCAGCGCAGCGGCTGCGCCTATCGAGGCCGGCAGGCGAGCAATCAGCCGCCGAGATAGGCCTTGCGCACCTCGGGGTTGGCCAGCAGCGCTTCACCGCTGTCTTCCAGCACGATATGGCCGTGCTCCATCACGTAGCCGCGATCAGCCAGCTTGAGTGCCTGGTTGGCATTTTGCTCAACCAGAAACACGGTCACGCCCTGCTGGCGCAGTTGCTCGATGATGTCGAAGATCTGCTGAATGATGATGGGCGCCAGGCCGAGTGAGGGTTCGTCCAGCAGCAGCAGTCTTGGTTTGCTCATCAATGCTCGACCGATCGCCAGCATTTGCTGCTCGCCGCCGGACATAGTGCCGGCGCGCTGGGCAAAGCGCTCCTTCAATCGCGGGAACAGGGTGAGCACCCGGTCCAGCTGTACCTGGCGGGTTTCCTTGTCGCTGAAAAAGCCACCCATGACCAGGTTCTCTTCCACGGTCAGGCGCGAGAATACGCGGCGGCCCTCTGGGACGATGGCAATGTCCTTGCGCATGATCTGGGCGGTGGTCAGGCCGGTCAGCTCTTCGCCTTCATAGCGAATGCTGCCGGTGGTTGCCCGCGGGTCACCACATAGCGTCATCAGCAGGGTCGTCTTACCGGCGCCGTTGGCCCCGATCAGGGTAACAATCTCGCCGCGCTGGACCTCCAGGTTGACCTCATGCAGCGCCTGAATCTTGCCGTAGTGGGTTGATACGTTCTTCATGTACAGCATGTCAGGCGATCCTCAGGTTTCACCCAGATAGGCTTTGATGACGTCCGGATTCTGTTTGATCTCGTCCGGGGTGCCGGCGGCCAGGGGGCGCCCCTGGTTGATCACCACAATGCGGTCAGAAATGCTCATGACCAGCTTCATGTCGTGCTCGATCAGCAGCACGGTGATCTGGTGCTGGTCGCGCAGCTCGCTGATCAGCTCCTTGAGGTCGTCGGTTTCTCGCGGGTTGAGGCCCGCGGCCGGCTCGTCCAGCATCAGCAGTTTGGGCTGGGTCACCATGCAGCGGGCAATCTCCAGGCGTCGCTGTTGCCCGTAAGCCAGGGTGTTGGCGGGGCGGTTGGCAAAGGCGTGCAGGTCAACCCGGTCCAGCCAGTAGGCGGCGCGCTCCAGCGCTTCCTGCTCACTGCGCCGGTAGCCCGGGGTCTTGAACAGGCCGGCCAGCAGATTGGTATTCATGTGCTGGTGCTGGGCAACCAGCAGGTTCTCCACCACCGTCATTTCCTTGAACAGACGCACGTGCTGAAAGGTGCGGATCATGCCGCGGCGGGCCACCTTGAAGCCCGGCATGCCTTGAATCTCGCGGCCGTCAAAGAGGATCTTGCCGCCACTCGGCTTATAGAAGCCGGTCAGGCAGTTGAATACCGTGGTCTTGCCGGCGCCGTTGGGGCCGATCATCGAAACGATTTGTCCGGGCTCGACACTCAGGTGCACGCCGTCCACGGCCAGCAGGCCGCCAAAGCGCATGGTCAGGCCCGATACATCCAGAAGGGGGCGGCTCATGTA
Organism: Pseudomonas abyssi; assembly: GCF_003444685.1. NCBI lineage: Bacteria > Pseudomonadati > Pseudomonadota > Gammaproteobacteria > Pseudomonadales > Pseudomonadaceae > Pseudomonas > Pseudomonas abyssi. The sequence goes on from NZ_LMAZ01000001.1 coordinate 678,786, forward strand.
CGTAACTCCAAGTGCGGACGGCTCATCGGCAGCAGACCCTGGGGGCGCCAGATCATCATCAGCACCATCATCAGGCCGAACAGCAGCATGCGGTACTCATCAAACTCGCGGGCCATTTCCGGCAGGATGGTCATGATGATCGCCGCCAGGATCACCCCGACCTGCGAACCCATGCCACCCAGCACCACGATGGCGAGGATGATGGCCGACTCGATAAAGGTAAAGGATTCAGGGCTGATAAAGCCCTGGCGCGCAGCGAAGAAGCAGCCGGCAAATCCGGCGAAGGTCGCGCCAATGGTAAAGGCGCTGAGCTTGACTGCAGTGGGGTTGATACCCAGCGCACGGCAGGCAATTTCATCCTCGCGCAGCGCTTCCCAGGCGCGACCAATGGGCATGCGCAGCAGGCGGTTGATGACGAACAGGGTAATCAGCACCAGCAACAGGGCCAGCAGATACAGGAAAATAATGCGGTGTTCCGAGCTGTAGCTGATGCCCACAAATTCGTGGAAGCTCTGCATGCCCTCGCTGGCACGGCGGCTGAATTCCAGGCCGAACAGGGTTGGCTTGGGGATGCCGCCGATGCCGTTGGGGCCGTTGGTCAACCAGGTCATGTTATTGAGCAGGATGCGAATGATCTCGCCAAAGCCCAGGGTCACGATGGCCAGGTAGTCGCCACGCAGGCGTAGCACCGGAAAGCCCAGCAGAAAGCCGAACAGCGCCGCCAGCAGGCCGGCGATCAGCAGCCCGGTCCAGAAGCCGACGTCGAAATACATCGCCATCAACGCATAGCCGTAGGCGCCGACGGCGTAAAAACCGACGTAGCCCAGATCGAGCAGGCCGGCCAGACCCACAACGATGTTCAGGCCCAGACCCAGCATCACATAGATCAGCACCAAGGTGCCGAGGTCCGTGCCGCCACGATTGGACAGGAAGGGCCAGATGATCGCTGCGGCGATCATGAAGCACCAGAACAGCCGGCGCAGCGCCGGCTTGTGGCTTACTTCAACCAACTTTTGCGGCGCTTTGGGCAGGCCCGGGAGGCCTTTCCAGAGTGCGCTGAGCTGGTCGCGGAACAGGTTGAAGAAAAACAGGAAGACGGCGGCGGCGCCGATTTTCCAGTACACATCCGGCCCGGCACCGACCAGCGACAGTGTGGTGCCTTGCTGGTCCAGGCGAATGCCCAGCAGCAGGCCGGCGAGGACGGCGACCACCACTGCGGAGATGATCGCCGGCTTGATATTGGCGCGCATCATACTTTCTCCACCTCCGGACGGCCGAGGATACCGCTGGGGCGGAATAACAGAATCAGAATCAATAGGGCAAAGGCCACAACGTCCTTGTATTCGGAGCTGAAGTAGCCCGCGGTGATGGCTTCGGTCACGCCCAGCAGCAGGCCGCCGAGTACCGCGCCGGGGATGCTGCCGATGCCACCCAGTACGGCAGCGGTGAAGGCCTTGAGGCCGGCCATAAAGCCGATGTAGGGGTTGATCACGCCGTAGTACATGCCCAGCAGTACGCCGGCAATGGCCGCCAGTGCGGCGCCAATGACAAAGGTCAGGGCGATAATGCCGTTGGTATTGATGCCCAGCAGGTTGGTCATCTTCAGGTCTTCGGCGCAGGCGCGACAGGCACGGCCCATGCGCGAACGGGAAATGAACAGCGTCAGGCCGAACATGGTGATCAGCGTGACGACAAAGATGATCATCTGCATGTACGACAGCGTGGCGTGGAAGCCCTCGTGCGGGCCGATATCAACGCCGCCGGAGATCATGGTGGGCATGGCAATGTCGCGCGAGCCCTGCGCAATGCGCACCAGGTTCTGCAGGAAGATCGACATGCCGATAGCGGAAATCAGCGGAATCAGGCGGTTGCCGCCACGCAACGGGCGGTAGGCAACACGCTCGATGCTGTAGCCGTAGGCACTGGTCACCATCATGCTGATGGCAAAGGCTGCGACTATCATCAGGGGCACCGATTCGATCCCGAACATCGCCAGCGCGGCGATGACAATAAAGGCGATATAGCTGCCGATCATGTAAATCTCGCCGTGGGCGAAATTGATCATGCCGATAATGCCGTACACCATGGTGTAACCAATGGCGATCAGGGCATAGGTACTGCCCACGGTCAGGCCGTTGATCAGCTGCTGAATAAAGTAATAGAGGGACTCTGGCATGGCCATGACACCAATAATGCTGGGGGACTATTGCCGCCGCGCGGGCAGCAAATAAAAGGGCCTGCCAACGGAGGTTGGACAGGCCCTGGGTGGTCTTGCTTACTCGGTCATTGCGGTCTTGGTGGCGTCGGCGTGCCATTCATAGACGACAAAGTTGAAGTCTTTCAGGTCGCCCTTCTCGTCGAAGGCCAGGGTGCCTGTCGGGGTCTCGAAGCTGTTGCTGCGCAGGGCCTCGGCGACGGCTTCGGTGTCGGTGCTGTCCGCCAGCTTGATACCGTCGGCGATGACCTGGACGGCAGCGTAGGCCGGGAAGACGAAGGCGCCGGACGGGTCTTCGTTCTTGGCCTGGAAGGCTTCAACCAGGTGCGCGTTGGCCGGATCCTGATCGAATGCCTTGGGCAGGGTAACCAGCAGACCTTCGGAGGCTTCGCCGGCGATGGCGGAGATGTCGGTGTTGCCGACGCCTTCCGGGCCCATGAAGCCAACGTCCAGACCCTGCTCGGCAGCCTGACGCAGAATCAGGCCCAGCTCCGGGTGGTAGCCGCCGTAATAGACGAAATCAACGCCTTCCTGACGCAGCTTGGCGATCAGCGCCGAGAAGTCCTTGTCGCCAGCAGTGATGCCTTCAAATACCGGTACTTCGATGCCGGCTTCAGTCAGGACGTCGCGCACCGCGGTGGCGATGCCTTCACCGTACTGCTGCTTGTCGTGGATGACGGCGACCTTGCTGGGTTTGACCTGCTGGGCGATGTAGTTACCGGCGGTCGGGCCTTGCAGGCTGTCCAGACCAATGGTGCGGAAGATCATCTGGTAGCCGCGCTCGGTGATTTCCGGGCTGGTGGACGCTGCGGTGATCATCAGAATGCCTTCTTCCTCATAAATGTCGGAAGCGGGCTGGGTGGAGCTGGAGCAGAGGTGACCAACGACAAAGCTGATGCCTTCGTTGACGATGCGGTTGGCAACCGCGACGGCCTGTTTCGGGTCGCAGGCGTCGTCAAACACAACCCCTTCGAGCTGGCTGCCGTTCACGCCGCCAGCCTTGTTGATCTGCTCAATGGCCATCTTGGCGCCGATAAACTGCATGTCGCCGTACTGGGCGACCGGGCCGGTGACCGGGCCGGCCAGGGCAATCTTGATGGTGTCGGCTGCCAGTGCGCAGGTGCTGGCGCCGGCCAGGGCTGCTGCGGCGATCATCTGGGAAAGTGCTTTTTTGTGTGCCATTTTCATGTCATCTGCTCGCTTGTGTTGTTATTCCGAAGTCGTGTTGGCTCGTACTTCTTTGCTAGAGAATGCAAACGCTGCGTGGAACTGTACCGGCGCAGTTTAGCAACCGCCGAGGCGGCAGGGAAAGCGGGTGTTGCACAAACCGGTTTTGTGTCCGCAAACTGCAACATTCTGTCTGTATAGCGACATGTTCGCGCTCACAACCGTGTTTTCCGGCGAATTTGCGCCTGTGGCCAGGGGCGCATGGTTTGGGCACTGTGGCGTCGGTCCGGGCTTCCCTTGTATGCTTCGGCCCGAATTAATGGGGAGGTTTACGGCAATGACAGTCTCGGATGAGGCCTACGCGGCCATTCTTGGCGCCACCGCTCAGATTGAATGGAGCGTGCTGGAGCCGCACTTTGCGCGTGGCGATCTGCTTGCTGTTGCAGCGCAGCTGGATCTGGTGGCGGTAGCGGCAGCCATGATGGAAGACAACAGTGAACGTATCAAAGGCTGGATGGACGCCGGGCAGTTGCAGGTGGCCAGCGACGCGCAGGCGGCGGACTGGGCCGAGCGTCAGCCCGACACCTTGTGGGCGGTGGTGATCCGGCCCTGGGTGCTGGTGCAGGAACGAGCGGCTTGATTGCCCGCGGCCAGCCTGAGTTACATCCTGCGCTTGCGGGGGGTTACCCCTGAAGCGCTTATCCTCCAGCGGCTGTTTTACCCGCCGTTATCTCAATCTGGCGCGGATCCAGCCGCTCAACGCATCCACCAGCAACACCATTGCCAGCATCGCCAAGATCACGCTGGCAGCCTTGGATTGCTGGAACAGGCTGAGGGTGACGTGCAGCATCTGTCCCAGCCCGCCGGCGCCAACAAAACCAAGTACCGCCGCCATGCGGATGTTGTTTTCCCAGCGATACAGCGTGTAGGACAGCCACTGGGGTAGAACCCCGGGTAGGGTGCCGTAGACAAAGGCAGCCACGCGCCCGCTGCCAGCCTCGCGCAGCGCCTGCGCTGGCGCCGATGGGGTGTTTTCCAGCGCTTCGGCAAACAGCCGGCCCAGCACGCCGGTGGTGTGTAGCGCCAATGCCAGCGTGCCGGCAAAGGGCCCCAGGCCGGCGGCCAATACCATCAGCGCGGCCCAGACCAGCTCGGGGACTGAGCGCAGTGCATTGAGCAGCAGCCGACAGACGACGCGCGCGGCTGCGCCCATGCGCCCGGCAGCCAGCAGACTGAGCAGTGCCCCGAACAGGGCCGCCAACAACGTGCCGATGGCGGAGATGGCCAGCGTCTCAAGTGCGCCTCGCCACAGCTTGAGTAGCCAGGCCGGGCTGGTGTCCGGCGGGAAAAAGGCGGCGGCGTAGTCGTGCATCTGACGGCGACCGTCGGCGGTCAGTAGCGCGCTGAGATCCAGCTGCAGCCAGATGAACGACGCGGCAATGGCTACCAGCAGCAGGCACAGAATGAAAAGGTTTCCGCCGGCGCGCTTCATGCCAGCCTCCGCCGCAGCTGCAGGCTGATCTGGTCGGCCAGCAGGACCAGCAGAAGAAAGGTTATCAGGATGCTGGCGACTTCGCCGCCGGCGAACATACGCAGGGACAGGTCGATCATCTGGCCAAGGCCGCCTGCGCCGACAAAGCCCATGACCACCGAGGCGCGCACCGCGCACTCCCAGCGGTACAGGGTGTAGGACGTCAGCTCCTGTGCCGCGTTCGGCAGCAGACCATAGAAAAAGGCGGACAGGCGCGAGCTGCCAGCCAACAGCAGGGCGCGGGCAGGTGCCGGATCAACCGACTCCAGTATCTCGGCGTACACCTTGCCGAGCATGCCGCTGTAGGTGATGGCAATGGCCAGTACCCCGGCCGTTGGGCCGAGGCCGACCGCACGCACAAACAGCAGTGCCCAGACAATCTCCGGAATGCTGCGCAGCACCATCAAGAGTAGGCGCACCGGGTAGCGCAAGAACTGCCCGAGTACGCCTGCGCGGTCACTGAGCAGGCGTGAGACGGAGAGGGCGCGGGTGGCGAGTAGCGCCGCTGGGATGGCCAGCAGCAGTGCCAGTGTCATCCCGGCGGTTGCCATGGCCAGCGTCTCCAGCGTGGCCTTGCCGAGCAGGCGCAGAAAGTCCGCATCGCGCGCCGGCGGCCAGAACCCGGCAAGAAAGCGCCCCATGGTGTCCAGGTTTTGGCTGTTGAACAGCACCTGCGGCCGAAACTCGGCGAGCTGCAGCCCCGGCCACAGCAAAGCGATCAGCAGCAGGGTGATCAACGCTCGCGGGAGAGCGGCCGGATCGCGTGACTGCCATTGGCTGCTTTGTCGGATCATCGGCTGGCTCAGCAGCGCCCGGGGCGCAGTGCGCCGGCCTGGCTGTGTGAGGTTGGCGCGGCGCTGGCCAAACTATCGTTGGCGTACAGGGCAGCCAGGTCGGCCTGGCTGACCTCGCCGCTGGCCTTGTCGAACAGCACGCGGCCATCGCGTAGGCCAAGTACTCGGGGGAAGTGACGCAGGGCCAGATCGACCGCATGCAGGCTGGCTACCAGCGGGATGCCGCGCTCGCGCGCCACTGCACCGAGCAGGCCCAGGGTGTGGTCGGCCAAGACCGGGTCCATGGCTGATACCGGTTCGTCGGCGAGCAAGAGATCGGGTTGCTGGTAGAGGGTACGGGCAATGCCGACACGCTGGAGTTGACCGCCTGAGAGCTGATCGCAGCGCTGAAACAGTTTGTCGGCCAGGTCAAGGCGCGCCAGCTCCTGTCGGGCGCCGGCGGCGTCGACGGGATAACACAGCGAGAGCAGTGCGCGCAGCAGCGACCATTGGCCCAACCGCCCGGCCAGCACCGCTGTCACCACCCGCTGGCGCGGGGGCAGGGGCGGGCTCTGATGGATCAGGCCGATGCGACTGCGCAGCCTGCGCAGGCCGCGGCCGGAGAGGCGGGCGGGCTGCTGGTCCAGCAGGCTGATGCTGCCACTGACTGGCTGCAGGCTGGTGCTCAGCAGGCGCAGCAGGGTGGTTTTACCTGCCCCGGAGGGGCCGATGATTGCCAGCTGTTCACCTGCTGCCACCTGTAGATCAATCGCTTGCAGCGCGCTCTGCCCGTTGGGGTGAGCATAACTCACCCCAGACAGGCGCAGACTCACTCCAGCAGGCCGGCAGCGCGGGCGGCTTGCTCGATGCCCTCGTAGTTCTCGGCCGCGGTGGGGATAAAGCGAGACGCGCGCTGCAGGTCGAGGATGGCCTTGTGCTCGGGGTTTTCCGGGTCCAGCGCCAGGAAAGCAGCCTTGATGCGCTCTACCAGCTCCGGCTCCAGGTCCCCGCGTACGGTCCAGTTGTAGTCATAGTAGGTTGGCGTGGTGCTGTAGACACGCACCTTGTCGGTGTCGACTTTGTTTTCTTCCAGCAGCTTGTCCCAGACCGACGAGTTGAGCACACCGGCGTCGACCTTGCCTGATTCTACCCAGGCCACGGTCGCGTCGTGGGCGCCGGAAAAACCGACACGGCTGAAGAAGGTATCAGGGTCGATGCCGTCCTGCTGCAGGAAATAGCGCGGCATCAGGTGGCCGGAGGTCGATGACACGGAGCCGAAGGCAAAGCTCTTGCCTTCCAGGTCGGCGTGGTTCTGCACGCTCGGGTCAGCGGTGATAAAGGTGCTGGTAAAGACCTCATCCTGCGCGCGTTGTACCAGCGGTATGGCGTTGCCGGTGCGCAACTTGGCCTGTACGAAGGTAAAACCGCCAAGCCATGCCAGATCCAGCCGCTTGGCGGCCAGCGCTTCTACGACGCCGGCGTAGTCGGACACCGGCTGAAAGACCACCGGCATGCCCAGCTCGGCTTCCAGGTATTGGCCCAGCGGCTCGAATTTGCGCTGCAGTTCGGTGGGCGCTTCATCAGGGATGGCGGAGACCCGCAGGGTGGTGGTCTCGGCCTGGACACTGGCAGCGAACAGGGTAGCGACAGACAGGCACAGGCCGGCCAGCAGCGCCGTAGGGCGGGAGCGTGAGGACATGGTTTTCTCCGGTTCAATAGCGGATGACTCGGGCCCGAGGTCCACTCGAGCGAGGCGTGTGCAAAGTGTAGTGAAAAAAGCGGCCCGGGCGAAGCAGTGTGTTTTGCTTTATCGGCTGGCGCATCTCCTATACTGGCCGACCATTTCTGCGGAGGACAGGCCATGAGCTGGCCCCTGGCTGCCAATTTATCGTTGTTGTTTCCTGAACTGTCCCTGACAGAGCGTGTTGCCGCTGCCCGGCAAGCGGGCTTTGACGGGGTCGAGATCCAGTTTCCCTATGACACGCCAGCTAAACAGCTGGCGTCTGCGCTGGCTGCCGCAGAGCTGCCGCTGGTGCTGATCAACCTGCCGGCGGGCGACTTTGTCCAGGGCGGGCCAGGGCTCGCTGCTGTGCCGGCGCGCCAGGCCGAGTTTGATGCGGCCCTGGCCCAGGCACTGAGCTACGCTGCCGAGGCGCGCCCCCAGCGGGTCAACGTGTTGCCCGGGCGCCAGGCCGAGGGTGTTGGGCGCGCCAGCGCACTGGACTGTCTGGTTGCCAACCTGCGGCGCACCGCCGATGCCTTCGCTGAGCTCGGGATCGGCGTGTGCTGCGAGGCAATCAACCGGCTGGATATCGAAGGCTTTCTGATCTCGGGTTCAACCGAGTTGGCCGAGCTGATCGCCGAGGTGGATCACCCCAACTGCAGCGCGCAGTTGGACTTCTACCATATGGCGCGCATGGGTGAAGCGTTGCCGGCCTCGGTCGCTGTGCTGGCCGGGCGCATCGGGCATGTGCAGTTTGCCGATGTGCCCGGTCGCGGGGCGCCCGGCAGTGGTGAGATGGATTTTGAGGCGGCGTTAAACGCACTACGTCAGGCGGGCTATGAGGGTTGGCTGGCGGCTGAGTACCGACCGGCGGTTGCGGCTGAGGCTGCGGAGCTGCAGTGGCTCGTTCAGTGGCGTCAGCAGGGTTGGGCCAAGGCTGGAGAAGCCTGAACACGGGCTGCTGCGGTCAAACGCCCGGGCCGCAGCGCACCTCGCGTGCGGTTGCCAGCTTTTTGCCGCTGGCATCCAGCAGCCAGCCGGCAGGCCCCCAGCCCCGTCGTGAGGCATGGAACTGATAGTGCTGCCCTGCTGCAAAGTCGGGATACTCGACGGCAAGAATGCAGCGCCGCTCGCCCGTGCTGAAGCTGCCACTGACGTCGCCGCCGCCGCCGGGCACCTCGAAAAACAGCCGCACCTCGAGGCGGTGCTCGCCAAGCTTCAGGTCGGGGAACTGCAGGCCACGTACCGGCTCACCGTCCAGGCGAGAGGCCTGTACCCGGTTGGCAGCTTCGGTCTTCAGGCTAACGCGGGCGTGCGCGTTGTCCAGCGGTGGCAGTGGAGCAACTGCGCATGCGGACAGCAGGGCCACCATTGGTAGGCTAAGCGGGTATTTCAAAATCAGTGGCCTCCGTTGAGGTTTTCCATGTGCAGCGCTCGCTCGATATCAAGACCAATGATCAGTACACCAATGATAGCGCTGGTTTGTGGGTGGCGAACGCTGGTGCTGATATGGACCTGATAACGCTGGGTTGACTGATCGTACGCCAACTGCCCCATGTAGGGGCGGTCGGTAGTGGCAAAAAAGGGCTCGGCAAACTTGGCCTCATCGCCTTGCCAGTAGTCGGTGGTCAGGTTGCTGACGGCGACGTTCAGCCCCTGCTGGTCGGTCAGCAGTATTTCACTGATCAGGCCTTCATGTTCTGCCTGGCGCGCGCGCAGCCAGTCGGCGACCGCGTTGTTGAGCACACTGTCGATCAGCGGCCCGCTGCCGTTCGCCTGCTCCTGTTGCCACTGCTGATCGCGGGCGTGGATCTGCGGCATGCTGAGCTGGTTGTGCTGGCTGTTGTGCTGTATGACGGCATCGATCAGGCGCGGTTCCTGTTTCCAAGGGCTGAATAGCTCTGCATACAGCTGCTGCAAACGCTCGCGCTCATCGGCCTGTAGTACACCGATTTCCGGCAGGCAGCCGAATACCTGCTGGTTGAACTGATCAAGAAAGCCTGGGTGACGTGCAAGATAACGGTTGGAGAAATAAACGCCGAGCGTGGTGTAGCGCTGAAATCGCGCATGCCTTGGACGCAGTACGGTCGGTTGGCGGGTCAGTTCAATGCGCAGGGTTTGCTGGTCCGCGAGGAAGGCGTCAATGCGGCCGCGCTGCAGCAGTTGCAGCAGTTGGCTGGTGCTGCTCACCAGCGGCTCCACGCGGTAGCCTTGCTGCTGCAGCCAGTTAGCCTCGTTGCTGCCTCGGATACCCGCGACACGGAGCGGCGCGCGTCCGCCATCGGCGTTCAGTGGCACGGGCTGGTTGCTGTACCAAAACCATTTTTCCAGTGCCAGCGGCGCCGACAGGGTGGCAAAGCTGCTGGCCCTGTTCATGCTGGTAGCGGAAAAAAAACCGTCTGCCTTGTCATCGCTGACCTCTTGGATGGCGCGCTCCCAGGGCAGCACGCGAATCTGGTACTGCAGGTTCATGGTCTCGAAGATGCAGGCCAGCGCCGTGATCGAGCTGCCGCTCAGGTGGTCACCCTCACGTATCTGATAGGGCGGAAAGATATCCGTATTCAGGCGCAGGGGCGCGGCTGCAGCGACGCCGTTGGTCAGCATCAGCAGAAAGAGTAGTAGAGCGCGAAGCATGAAAGTCGTCCTTGGGCAGTCAGGCTTTGTTAAGGAAGCACTGATTAATTCCACACGCCCTCTGCGATTTCTCGATAGGTCCCGACATGCCTTCGAAACCACGCCTTGATTACGGCCCAGCCTGAACGCCAGAGGGCATGCGGAATTAAATCAGTGCTTTCCTAACTATAGGGTATGAACCGGTGTTCATAAACCGGATTGCTGGCAGTCGATCAAGCGTACCGATAGCACTGGCAGGAAGGGAGTTGGCGATGCATGATATTCACCCTGTTTATTATCAACCAGTCTGCCCATCACGCAGACAGTGGAGGAGGCTCGCATGCAACAACTTCAGGGCAAGGTGGCGGTTATCACCGGCGGTGGTAGCGGTCTGGGACGTGAGTTGGCGCTATGCTGCGCGGCACGCGGCATGAAGCTGGTGCTGGGCGACGTAGACGAAAACGGCATGCAGGAAACCCTGCGCCTGGTCGAGGCGCAAAGCCCGGGCACCGAAACGGCCACCATGCGCCTGGATGTCTCCAAGCTGGAGCAGTTGCAGGCGCTGGCGGAGCTGTGCACCTCGCGCTTCGGCGCAGCTCACGTGCTGTTCAATAACGCTGGCGTGAGTGTTGGCGGTGCGGCCTGGGAAAACACCGTTGATGACTGGGAGTGGGTCATGGGTGTCAACCTGTACGGCGTGGTCTGGGGCGTGAAAACCTTCACTCCGATGATGATTGCCCAGGGCGAAGGCCACATCGTCAATACCGCCTCGGCCGCGGGTTGGGTGAATGGGCCGAACATGTCGGTGTACAACGTGACCAAGCACTCGGTGGTGGCGCTGTCCGAAACTCTGGCGCTGGACCTGCGTGACGCCGGTGCCAATGTCGGTGTGACCTGCCTTTGCCCGGCGTTCTTCCCCACCGGTATTCACGAGTCGGCGCGTAACCGCCCGGCAGACAAGGGTGATACCGTTGAGCTGAGCGAAACCGCGCTCAAGCGTGCCGAGCTGACCAAGGCGGCGATTCAGAAAGGCCGGATTCAGGCGTCTGATATTGCCGAGATGACGGTCAAGGCGGTGGAAGAGGACCAGTTCTACGTCTTCCCGCATCGCAAGATCAAACAGTTGATCGGTCTGCGTGCGCAGGCAGCAGCGGATGAGAAGACCGTTTTCGATTCGATGAATCCGTAACGCTCTGCTGGTTGCAGAAGAACCCCGGCGCTCTCGCCGGGGTTTTTTATTGTCAGCCTGCCAGCGCCAGACGTTGCTGGCTGCTGGTTGCTGGTGCTTGCAGCACAAAACGCTCGACAGCCGCGCGCATGTCCTGCCAGGCGGTCTTGTGTTCCATATCCAGAAAGTGACCGGTGTGGGCAATGCCGATGAACGCGGCGTTGGGCGCCAGGTCGGCAAAATGCCGTGCGTCTGCCGGTCCGGTGTACCTGTCCCACTCGCCGTTGATAAACAACAATGGAATGTCGATGTTGCGCACGCAGCGCATGTACTGACCGGCGTCCAGCTCCAGCACCTGGCGGATATGAAACAGCATCTGGCCGTACTCGTGTTCGTCCAGACTGCTGACATGACGGAAGTTGCAGCGCTTGTAGAGCGACGGTAGATGCTCGCCAATGGTCTCGTTGATTAGCTCGCCGATCGCCTGGCGGTTGCAGGTGGCCAGATGGGTCTTGCCGCGCGCGAGATAATCTTGCATGGCCGGGTTGAGCACCGGCGCAAAGGAGGTCACCAAAGCCCGGCGAATCCGCGCAGGGCGCTGCGCCAAGGCCAGCATCGCCGCGACGCCGCCCCAGGAAAAGGACATCAGATGATCGGCGCGAAAGTGCTCGATCAGATCCAGCAAAATCAGTGCTTCGTCTTCCTTGCCAAGCAGCGGCAGGTTGGGGTTGTGGGCTCGCGAGTGGCCGCTGTAGGGCTGGTCAAACAGGACCACGTTGAACAGTGGCTGCAGGTAGCGCAGGGTCTGGCCGAAGGAGGCGGCGGTGGCCAGTGAGCCATTGACCAGGATGATGGTCGCCTCGGTCTCGGGATTGGGGTAGAACCAGGTGTGCACCTTCAAGTCACGGTGCACGCGAATAACGGCTTTCTCAGCGTACATGGGCACCTCGGTGTCAGTCGGTCAGCGCACGCCGATGGCGCGCAGGTCAGAATCGACACCAGCTAACCCCAGACAGATGACAGCGACGTGTCACCGGAGCGCCGTTCAGGCGATCTTCACGGGGTTGTCATCTGTTGCAGGCAGGAGGTCAGCGCGCAGGTCCAGTCGGGTTGGGCGATACCGCATTCGCGTTGCAGGCGAGTGCAGTCCAGAACCGTTGATGCAGGGCGCTGCGCAGCGGTGGGATACTCGGCGGTAGTCAACGGTGTGAGCTTGGGCGCCTGCTTGAGCAGGCCCAGCTGCACCGCGTTGGCGAAGATGCGTTGGGCAAAGTCGTACCAGCTGCAGGGCGGGTTGCCGCTGTAATGGAAAACCCCGTGAGCGTCGGGCAGATCTGCCAGTTTCCACAGGGTTTGGGCGATGGCCTGCGCGGGTGTCGGCCCCCCGGTCTGATCGCAGACGATGCCCAGCTGCTGGCGCTCGGCGCCGAGGCGCAGCATGGTTTTGACAAAGTTGTTGCCGTGTACGCCGAACACCCAGCTGGTGCGCAGCACCAGCGCCTGCTCACCCAGGGCCAGTGCCGCCTGTTCGCCCGCCAGCTTGCTGGTGCCGTAAACGTTAAGCGGCTTGCAGGGGGCGTCTTCTGCCAGTGGGGCGCTGGTGTCACCAGCGAAGACATAGTCGGTAGACAGCTGAAACAGCCGTGCGCCGATGGCGCCGGCCGCTGCGCTCAGATGCTCGACGGCGCCGGCGTTGACGGCAAAAGCGTGTTCGGGCTCGCTCTCGGCGCGGTCAACGGCGGTGTAGGCAGCGGCGTTGATGATCAGCTCGGGACGCCATTGGCCAAGCAGCTGGCTGATCTGCTGTGGCTGGCTCAGGTCGAGTTCACGGGAGCCGGGTGCCAGGCATTCGACGCCTTGCGGCTGGCAGGCCAGCAGGGCATGGCCGACCTGCCCGCTGGCACCGGTGACGAGTACGCGCATCAGCTCTGGCTACCTTCCAGCAGGGTTTGCAGTGTGGGGTTCTGGCGGTCTTTGTCAGACAGCTTTGGCTCGCTGACGGGCCAGTCGATTGCCAGGGCCGGATCATTCCACAGCACACCGCCTTCGTCCTGCGGCTGGTAGTAGTCAGTGCATTTGTACTCGAAGTCGGCTATCTCGCTGAGCACGCAAAAGCCATGGGCGTAGCCCGGCGGTACCCACATCTGCAGGTGGTTGTCGTCTGAGAGAATGGCCGAGGCGTGCTGCCCGCAGGTCGGTGAGTCCGGGTTGATATCCAGTACCACGTCGAACACGCAGCCGCGGCTGACGCGTACCAGCTTGCCCTGCGGACGGCTGCGCTGGAAATGCAGGCCACGCAGCACTCCGCGTGCCGAGCGGGAGTGATTGTCCTGCACAAAGGGCTGGGTAATGCCCAGCGCTGCGTAGCGCTCGGTCTGAAAGGTTTCAATAAAGAAGCCTCGGCTGTCGCCGAACACCCGAGGCTCCAGGATCAGCACGCCGGGCAGGGCGGTTTCGCGTACCTTCATGGCTTGCCGTCCTGCTGCAGCAGACGCAACAGGTACTGGCCGTAGCCCGTTTTGCTCAGGGCGCTGGCCTCGGCGCGCAGAGCCTCGGCGCTGAGCCAGCCCTGACGGTAGGCAATTTCCTCCAGGCAGGCAACTTTCAGGCCCTGCCGCGCCTCGATGGTCTGCACAAAGGAGCTGGCGTCCATCAGCGAGTCGTGGGTGCCGGTGTCCAGCCAGGCGAAGCCGCGCCCCAGCAGGCTGACGTTGAGGTCGCCGCGCTCCAGATACGCCATGTTCACGTCGGTGATTTCCAGTTCGCCCCGGGCGGATGGTTTGATGCCGCGGGCGATCTCGATCACGTCGTTGTCATAGAAATACAGGCCGGTGACGGCGTAATTGGATTTGGGCTGGGCCGGCTTTTCTTCAATCGATACCGCCATGCCCTGCTCATCAAATTCGACCACACCAAAGCGTTCAGGGTCGCTCACGTGGTAGCCGAACACGGTGGCGCCGCTGCGGCGCTGGGCCGCTTCGTTGAGCATGGCGCTGAAGCCGTAGCCGTAGAAGATGTTGTCGCCCAGAATCAGGCACACGTTGCTGTCACCGATGAACTCCTCACCGATCAGAAAGGCCTGGGCCAGCCCGTCGGGAGAAGGTTGCTCGGCGTAGCTGAGGTGAATACCAAAGTCGCTGCCATCGCCCAGCAGGCTGCGAAAGTTGGGCAGGTCATGCGGGGTGGAGATGATCAGAATCTCACGGATGCCGGCCAGCATCAGCACCGACAGCGGGTAATAGATCATCGGCTTGTCGTAGATCGGCAGCAGCTGCTTGGAGATGCCGCGGGTAATCGGGTGCAAGCGCGTGCCGGAGCCGCCGGCCAGTATGATGCCTTTCATGATCGCATCCTGTTGTTGGAATCAGTCCTGAGTATGGCCCAAGCGCCCCAACTGATAACTGCCGCTGAGCACGTTCTGCCACCACGGGCGGTTAAGCAAATACCATTCCACGGTCTTGCGAATGCCGCTTTCAAAGGTCTCCTGCGGTGTCCAGCCGAGTTCGCGCTGTATTTTTGACGCATCAATGGCGTAGCGGCGGTCGTGCCCCGGCCGATCCTTGACGAAGGTGATCAGCTCGCGGTAGCTGGCAAGCCCTGCCGGGCGCTCATCCGCCGCCAGTTCGTCGAGCAATTGGCACAGGGTGTCGACGACCTCGATATTGCGTTTTTCGTTGTGCCCGCCAATGTTGTAGGTCTCCCCCACGGCGCCCCGCGTGGCCACCTCGATCAGGGCGCGGGCGTGATCCTCGACGTACAGCCAGTCGCGCACCTGGCCGCCGTCACCGTAGACCGGCAGCGGTTTGCCTTGCAGGGCGTTGAGGATCATGTGCGGAATCAGCTTTTCCGGAAAGTGATAAGGCCCGTAGTTGTTGGAGCAGTTGGTCACCACCACAGGCAGGCCAAAGGTGCGCTGCCAGGCGCGGACCAGGTGATCTGACGCCGCCTTGCTGGCAGAGTAGGGCGAGCTGGGGGCGTAGGCGGTGGTCTCGGTAAAGAGATCGTGTTCGCCCTCAAGGTCACCGTACACCTCGTCGGTAGACACATGATGAAAGCGAAAGGTCGCGCGGCGCTCGGCTGGCAGGCTCAGCCAGTATTCGCGGCAGGCTTCCAGCAGGCTGTAGGTGCCGACGATGTTGGTCTGGATGAATTCGCGCGGCCCGTCGATGGAACGGTCAACATGCGATTCGGCGGCCAGGTGCATGACAATATCCGGTTGAAAGTCGTGCAGCAGCGCGCTCATGGCCGTCTGATCGCCGATATCCTGGCGGGCAAAGCGGTAGCGGGGTGACTGCTCGACCGGCGCCAGCGACTCCGGGTTGCCTGCGTACGTCAGTTTGTCGACGTTCAGCACCTGATGCGCTGTACTGGTAATCAGGGTGCGGATGACCGCAGAGCCGATAAAACCGGCGCCGCCGGTGATCAGAAGTTTGAGGGGGCTGGGGTGCTGGCTGGCTGGCAAGATAATTGCCTCCTATACGGAATCGAGCGCCTGGCGTCAGGTTTTGGTCAGGTGCGGTGTTGTTTGTACACACTCAGGGATTGTTGGTAGATGATCGGGCGATGTAAAGGCATAACTGGAGCGCGGCCGTGTTAAGCGTCAATCGGTTCGAGCCGCAGCCGCAGGATCGGCTGTTCAACTCCGAAGCGTTCTTTCGGCTGCATGCGCCTGAGTGCGCGTTCTACTTTCAGTGGATGCTCAAGGGCCGGGTCGCCATGTGTCTGCATGTCAGCGAGGTTGCAACGGCGCAGGTTCGCTCGCCACGGCGCGGCACCTTTGGTGCTGTCAGTTTTTTTGAGGACGTGGCGCTGCCCGAGCTGGAGGCCTTTTTGCTGGAGGTGACGCGCTTTTTGCAGCAGCAGGGCATCCGCCGCCTGGAGTTGCTGTTGCCGCCGGCCGCGCATGCTGACGAGCGGGTGGCCGAGCAACACTTTGTGCTGCGCTCGTTGGGCTTTAGCGAAACCCTCTGTGATGTGAACTACGCCATCAGCGTAGATGAGCGTCCGCTGTCGCAGCGGCTGAATTATGCCAACCGTAAACGCTTGAACAAGTGTGTGCGTGACGGGTTCAGCGCAGGGCCGATGGACGCCAGCTCGCTGGCTGAAGTCTACGAGCTAATCCAGCGCAATCGGCAGAGCAAGGGCTACCCCATGACCATGACGCTACCGCAGCTGTCCGAGATGCAGACACTGTTCCCGGCTCAGGTGCTGCTGTACGGCTGTCATGCCGGCGACACCCTCGCTGCTGCGGCGCTGTGTCTGCAGGTGTCGCCTGCCGTACTTTACGTTTTTTATTGGGGAGACGATGCCCAGTTCTCTGGTTACAGTCCTGTCACCTTGCTGGCGGATGCCATCTACAGCGACTGTCAGCATAAGGGCGTTGCCTTGCTGGACATTGGCACGGCCAGTGAGGAGGGGCAGGCGAATCAGGGGCTGATTCGTTTCAAGCGCGGCCTGGGCTGCGAGGCATCATTGAAATTCAGACTGGAGAAGATCCTTGAGCCGTGACTTGCAGCAGTATCAGCAGGAATATCATGCCTTGCCCTTTGAGGCGACGCAGCTTAGCTACCGCCGGCGCGTGGTACTCGAGCAACTGGCCGCTCGCGCGCCCGAGCATGTGCTGGAAGTGGGCTGTGGCTTGCGCCCATTGTTCTGCGAGGTAGAGCCGTTTAGCTCCTTCACCGTGGTTGAACCGGCCAGTGAGTTTGCTGCCCATGCTCGCCAACTGGCTGGTGATGACGGGCGGGTGCGGATCATTGAGCAACGGCTGGAAGAGGCGGTTGACCAGATCGAGCAAAAACCGGACATGATTATCGTCAGCAGCCTGCTGCACGAGGTCGAGAACCCGCAGAGGCTGCTTTCAGCGGTACGCGCGCTGTGCCACGCCGAGACGCTGGTGCACGTCAACGTGCCGAATGCCTACTCACTGCACCGCTTGCTGGCGGTCGAGATGGGCCTGATTGCCGACCCGTTCGAGCGCTCGGCAACCCAGGCGCGAATGCAGCAGCACAGCACCTTCTGTCAGGCGTCGCTCACGACGCTGCTCGAATCTGCCGGCTTTGTCGTGCAGGACAGTGGCAGTTTCTTCATCAAGCCCTTTACCCATGCACAGATGCAGCAGCTGTGCGAGCAGGGGGTGCTGACCGAGGCGCACCTTGAGGGGTTGTTCAAGCTGTGTCGGCGCTTACCGGAATTCGGCTCGGAGATCTATGCCAATGCCAAACGCAGCTGATGTTATTTTATTGGGCAACAATCTCGCGTTAATGGTCGCTGCGCGGGAGCTGGCTGCACAGGGCCAGTCGGTTGTCATGCTAAGCGATGGCAAGCGCCCCGGCGCACACTTCACCGGTATGCGGGTGGAGAACCATGACTTTGATATCGGCATGGTGCTGTTCGAGCAGGTTGAGCGCGGTGAGCAGGCGCTGGATGTCGACAGTTACCACCCGGAGCAGCGCAACGACTGCGCGCGCTTTGCTCGGCTGGTCAGCGAATACGTCGAACAACTGGTGGACACGGTCCCGGTGCCGACGCCGTCGGTATACCTGGACGGCCAGCGTCACCCGGACTTTGTGATTGCCAATCGGCTCGATTACTTCGCCTCCAGCGAGCGTCGCGCAGATCTTGCTCAGGCCCTGCTGGCGCTGCCCGATCCGGGGCCGTTGCACGCGTCCCGCAAGCTGGCCCCCGACTATCAGGGTGTCGGTTATGCCGAGGCTTCCCTGGCAAATCACGGTGAGCCTTTGCACGCGCTCTTCGAGTTGCTGGCCAACAAGATTACCTATCGCTCCACGCGAGACATTCTTGCGCCCTGGCATCGGCTGGCCTGGTTACCGCTGTATTACCCGCAGACACTGCAGGCCGCGGTACGGGGTGATGTTTCAGGTTTGCCGGAATACCCCTTCCGCGCGGCTCGTGAGGGCTTTACCGGTGCTCTGGTTCGAGAGCTGCTGCAGGCAATGCGCGAGGCTGGTGTCCAGGTTGTGGATGATAACGTGCAGTCGTTGGCGCCTGCTGCCCAGGGGTTGTCCATCACCACGGGCGACGGCCAGCAGTGGGTTGCCCCGAGGGTTGTTATGGGGCTGGCGCAGGGGCGGGCCGGCGAGTTGCTGGGAGTTGACCACGCGCCGCCCAAGGGAGCGTCGGTCTGTATTCTGTTTGGCCTGATTGAGCGCGAAAAGCTGCGTCAGCTCGATAGCTGTTTGCTGGTGCTGGACGCAGAACGGGCAACCTATCGGCTGAGCAACCAGGACGTGGCTGCCGGCACTGAGGCGCCGGTTTGCCGTGTCACGGTCGAGTTCAATCCGACCTATGCGGCGCAGCTGTACTCTGATCAGGATGATGCGGGTTTACTGCAGTGTGTCAGCCAGGAGCTGGTCGCATTGGGTGTTGTTGAGGATGCCGAGGATTTTCGCCTGTTGCGCCGCATTCAGGCGGACGGTGCCTTGCCTTTCCCTGACCAGTCGCTGCTGGACTACACCGCGCTATTACGCCAGACCGCTGCCGACTGGCCGGGCGTGGAACTGACCGCCGGCCTGCTGGGCATGGGCGTGTCTTCCTTTAATGATCAGATCATCCAGGGGCTGAAGTTGGCCCGGAGCGGGAGTAAGTCATGAGCGACTCACTGCAAAGCCTTGAGCAGATTGCGCAGAGTTACCATCTGAGCGAGGACGTGCCCGACCGCTTTATCGAGACGGCCTGTCAGCATTATTGCTGTGACTGGATCGCCGGACATCTGCAGGGCGCGCGCAATGTGCTGGAGCTGGGCTATGGCGATGGCATTACCCTGGCGCGCCTGAGTCCTCTGGTTGAGCACTATCGCGTGCTTGAGGGCGCGGAAAGTCTGGTGCGCAAAGTGCGCGCTGAGCAGCCCCGGGTTGACGTTCTGCATCAGCTTTTCGAGCAGCATCACGTTGACCAGCCTTACGACCGGGTACTGGCTCTGCACGTGCTTGAGCACGTCGATGACCCGGTCAGCCTGCTTAAGCACATGGCCGGCTGGATGGGGCCTGACTCTGAGATGATCATCGTTGTGCCCAATCGTGAATCCCTGCATCGCCGTCTGGCGGTACTGATGGGGTTGCAACCGGAGCTCGATACCCTGAGTGCGCGCGACAAGGTGGTGGGGCATCAGCGGGTTTATGATCTTGCGGGCCTGACTGCCGACCTTCAGGCGGGTGGCTTTGAGGTTATTGAAAGCAAGGGGTTCTTCCTGAAAACCCTGCCTAATTCGATGATGCTGGACTACAGCGATGCGCTGATCGCCGGGCTCAATGAGGTGGGCGAGCAACTGCCAGCCGAGCTACTGGCGAATCTTGCCGTGCGCGTGCGTCTTGCCTCGGGTCGCCCTGTCTGATGGCCGAGCTACGCGTTCCCTTTCTTGATCTTCGGCGACTCAACGCTCCCTTTCTGCCGGCCATTCAACAGGCTATGGAGCGGGTGATGGCGTCGGGTTATTACCTGCTTGGCGAAGAAGTTGCCGGCTTCGAGCGCGAATTTGCAGCCTACTGCGGCGTGAGCCGAGCGGTGGGGGTCGCTAACGGGCTGGACGCCCTGACCCTGGTACTCCGTGCCTGGAAAGAGCTGGGGCTCTTGCGCGATGGTGACGAGGTCATATTGCCGGCTAACACCTATATCGCCACGGTGCTCGCAGTCAGCGCCAATGGGCTGGTGCCTGTGCTGGTGGAGCCAGACGCTGCATCGTTCAACATCAGCGTCGATGGCGTGCTCAAGGCGCTGAGCGTGCGCAGCCGGGCGATCATTGCCGTGCATCTGTACGGTCAACTGGTTGATATGCCTGCACTGATGGCGCTGGCGCGCGAAAACGGCCTGCTGGTACTGGAAGATGCCGCTCAGGCCCACGGCGCCGCGCTGGATGGCCGTCGCGCGGGTAGCTGGGGTGATGCCGCCGGATTCAGTTTCTATCCCGGCAAGGTGCTGGGGGCGATGGGGGATGCCGGCGCGGTGCTGACGTCGGACGAGCGCGTGGCGGAGGTGGTGCGCACGCTGGCCAACTATGGCTCCAGCGAGAAATATGTCTGCCCGATGCAGGGCTGCAACAGTCGCATGGATGAGCTGCAGGCTGCGATACTGCGTATCAAGCTGGCTGCGCTTGAGCAGGAGCTGCAAGGGCGCCGAGATGCGGCGCTGGCCTATCGACAGGGTATCGTCAATCCGGCGTTGCTCCCGCCGCAGGGTTCGTTGAATGAGCACGCCTGGCATCTGTATGTGGTGCGCTGCCAGCAGCGCGACCGCTTGCAGCAGCATCTGGCTGCGGCAGGTGTTGGCAGCCTCATTCACTATCCGATACCGCCTCATCGCCAGGGCGCCTATGCCGGTCTTGGGCAC
Source organism: Pseudomonas abyssi (assembly GCF_003444685.1). NCBI lineage: Bacteria > Pseudomonadati > Pseudomonadota > Gammaproteobacteria > Pseudomonadales > Pseudomonadaceae > Pseudomonas > Pseudomonas abyssi. Next base: position 699,321 of record NZ_LMAZ01000001.1, read on the forward strand.
GGCCCTTTGCCGCTGACCGAAACCTTGGCTGATACGGTTCTGAGTCTGCCCATCTATGCTGGAGTGGACACACAGCTGGTGATAGACGCCTGCAACAGCTTTGTAGGGCCTGCCTGGCGCGCATAACAAGAAGGGAGAACAACCCATGGCGATCCAAGACTGTCGTCTCATAGAGTTGCCGCAAGTACACGATCAGCGAGGCAACCTGACCTTTGTGGAAGGAGGGCGCCATGTGCCCTTTGATATCCAGCGGGCCTACTATCTTTACGATGTGCCTGCCGGGTCTCACCGTGGCGGGCATGCCCATCGCGGGCTTTACCAGTTGCTTATTGCCATGTCGGGCAGTTTCGATATCACCTTGGACGACGGATTCGAGAATAAGAAATTTCATCTCGCGCGGCCGCATTACGGCTTGCTGATTACGCCGATGGTGTGGCGGGAGATGGATAACTTTTCCGGTGGCTCCGTGTGCATGGTGCTGGCCTCTGCCCATTACGACGAGGCCGACTACTACCGCGACTATGACCAGTTTTGCGCGGCGGCACGCGCCGCTGCGCCGTGACCATGGCCAATGACCTGCAAGACCGTAAGCGCGGTGAGCAGGCGAGCCACCAATCAGGATATCCCATGCACGTTGAAACCCCTGTAGCAGTCTCCGTTGTTGTCATGTCCTACAACAATGCCCGTTTCATTGGTGAGACTATCGAGTCGGTGCTATCCCAGCAGGATGTGGCGCTGGAGCTGATCATCGTGGACGACTGTTCCAGCGACGACTCTCTTGAGGTGGTGCGGCGCTATCAGTCAGACCCGAGGCTCGCGCTGGAGGTCAACACCGAGAACCTGGGGCAAACTGGCAACTTCAACAAGTGCGTCCGGTGCGGCACGGGCCGCTATGTCGTGGTACTTGGGTCTGACGATATCCTCTACCCGGGCCACCTGAGCGCGCTGGTGGAGGCGCTGGACGCCGATCCCAAGTTATCGCTGGCCTATACCCAGTGCACCTGGATCGACGAGGCCGGCAAGGTTCTGCAGCATATCGACCATCGCGGGCACCCTGCGCACTCCTACTCGGGTGGGCGCGACGAGGTCGTTGATCTGCTGACCTTCGATAACTACATCACGCCGTCTACGGTCATGCTGCGGCGCAGCATGCTCGATGACATGCGCTTGTCCGAGGGCGTGTATGCCCAGGAGGGCATGCTGGCCGGGGATTGGGAGCTGTGGATCAGGGTGGCGCGCCACAACCCGGATTTTGCCTTTGTCCGGCGTGCGTCGGTTGGTTACCGTATTCATGGCAATCAGGTTTCCCAGGATTTTTACCGCTCGGAGCGGCCGCTGTGGGAGCACCTGCATATTCTTGAACTGAACCTTGCCGACCCGCAGGTCAAGCCGCGCCTGCAAGCCGCCGCCGAGCGGGTGTGGGCCTTGGTGGAGGGGCGTATGTCGCGCTTCTCGGCCGAGGTGCTCGACAAGTACCGGGAGGATATCGACCGGGTGCGTGGGCAGCTGTTTGGCTACGCGGCCGCCGCCGACACCGACCAATGCCTGTTCTCGATCATCCTCACCACCTACAACCGGCCGGCGATGCTGGTCGATGCATTGCGCAGCGTCGCCGCGCAGACGTTGCGCGACTTTGAGGTGATCCTGGTCAACGACCACGGCGAGCCGGTAGAAGCGCTGCTCAAGGAATTCGATTTTCCGCTCACCTATCTGTATCAGGGTCGCAATCAGGGGCTGTCAGCTGCGCGTAACGCCGGCCTGGCGTTGGCCCGGGGCCGCTACGTCTGTTATCTGGATGACGATGATTTCTACGCGCCGCAGCATCTCGAGACACTGGCCGGCGCCTTTGAAAACGCCGGTGATGCCGTTGTTTACACCGGCGTTGAATATGTCGCCGAACGCGTGGAGGACGGTGTGCGGGTGGAGCTGTCCCGGCAAACGCCCTTCGAGCACGAGCGTTACGACCGTGAGCGGCTGTTTATTCACAACTATATTCCTGTCAACACCTGGGCCCATCCGCGCGCTCTGCTGCAAGGCGTGGGGCAGTTCGACACCGGCCTGACTGCCTTTGAGGACTGGGATCTGTTGCTGCGTCTGGCTGCGCGCTACCCGCTGGTTCACGTGCCTGAGGTTACCGCCGAGGTGCGCACCCGTGAGGGGGGCAGTGACGGCGATGATCATATGCTCAGTCGTGAACGTGAGCGCTTTGCCTCGCTGTATCAGGAAATGTATCGGCGCCATTCCGACCTGGGCAGTGAGCGGGTGCGTAAGGGCAGGGCTGTCCAGTTGCGCAGTCTTGGCGTGGTCGCCAAGGGTGATCCAACGCCGGTGCGTACCTGGCTGTCGGCGCGCAAGCTGACAGCGCCGCAGCAGCGCCTGGCCAACGACTACGTGACGGCGCACCGCGACGATAGCGCGCGGCTGACGGTGATACTGCTGGATCTGGCGGGCGACGCAGCCTTGCGGCAGCGGTCGCTGGACTCGCTTGTTGTGCAGGTCGACGCCGGCAATGTCGTCATGCAGGTGATGAGTGTCGATACCGCGCCCGCGGATTCGGCCGTGGCCTGGACCCAATGCTCCGAGCAAGACTGGCCGGCTCAGCTCAATGCGCAGCTCGCCCAGCTGGACTGCGACTGGGTGATGTTGCTGCAGGCAGGGGACGAGCTGATCGCCAGCGGCCTGCAGATGTTGTCACTGGAGCTGCTGGCCAACCCTGATTGCCGCGCCATTTTTGCCGATGCGTTGTTCCGTCAGGACGGCAGTGACTACGGCGCTGCGCTGCGTCCTGACTTCAACCTCGACTATCTGCTCAGCTTCCCGCGTGGGTTGTCGGCCAACTGGCTGTTCCGGCGTGAAGCCTTGTTGTCGCTCGGCGGCTTTGCCGAGGATGCGCACGAGATCATTGAACTGGATGCCATTCTGCGCCTGATCAACCAGCAGGGTGGCATTGGACTGGGGCATGTGCCCGAGCCGCTGGTGCTCAGTGACGCGCCGGTACTCAGTGACTCGGCGGCCGAGCGAACCGCGGTGTTGCGTCATGTGCAGGCGCGTGGCTACGAACATGCGCAGGTGCAGGCAGTGAGGCCTGGGCAGTATCGCGTTGATTACGGCCATGTCGAGCAGCCATTGGTATCGGTGGTGGTTATTGTCCAGGACCAGATGGCCGCCGCGCAGCGCTGTGTCATGAGCCTGCTGGAGCATACTAGCTATCCGCACTACGAGATTCTGCTGATCGACAACGCCAGTGAGCAGGCCGCTACCCTGGAGTGGCTGCAGTCGATCGAGGCGATGGCCAGCGAGCGACTTAAGGTGCTGCGCACGCCTGAGCGCCTGACTTACAGCGATTTGTGCAACCAGGCGGCGCTGAATACGCTGGGTGAGTACCTGCTGCTGCTGCGCGCCGAGGTGGCGGTGCTGGATGCCGGCTGGCTGGATGCACTGATGAATCACGCGCTGCGCCCAGAGGTGGGGGCGGTAGGGCCGAGACTGGTGGACTCCGACGGCAAGATTACCCATGCGGGCCTGATCCTCGGCTTGCGCGGGCCGGCATCAAGCCCCTTCGTTGGTGAGGCAGCTGACGCGCCCGGTTACATGCAGCGTCTGCAGGTAGACCATAATCCCAGTGCCCTCGGCGATGCCTGCCTGTTGGTGCGCAAGTCTGTCTTCGTTGAGCTGGGTGGGCTGGATGCCGGTGCCCTGGATGGCCAGGCGGCGGTGATTGATTTTTGCCTGCGCCTGGCTGACGGGGGGCACCTGCTGGTCTGGACGCCGTCCGCAACGCTGCTGCATGCCTGCGAGCCAGGCGGTATGACGGTAGAGGTGGAAGATACGCTCTATCAGCGCTGGCTGCCGCGCCTGGCGCGCGATGCGGCCTACAACGCCAACTTCTCGCTGGTTCGCAAGGGCGGCTTTCAGCTGACCGATCCGCAGATTTCCTGGCGACCGCTGGATATATGGCGCCCCCAGCCGGTGGTGCTGGCGCATCCTGCTGATGTGTTCGGTTGCGGGCACTATCGCGTCATTCAGCCATTTAATGCGCTTAGTGAGGCAGGATTGGTGGACGGAGCACTCTCTCAGGGGTTGATGCATGCGGTCGATCTGGAGCGTTATTCGCCGGACGTGGTCATCCTGCAGCGCCAGATTGGCGATGAGCGGTTGGAAGCCATGCGCCGCATGAAGGCGTTTTCATCTGCATTCAAGGTCTATGAGCTGGATGACTACCTGCCCAACCTGCCGATGAAAAGCGCCCATCGTAGCAAGATGCCGAAGGATATTGTGCGCTCGCTCAAACGCGGTCTGTCGCTGGTGGACCGGTTTGTGGTGTCGACCGAGCCGTTGGCCGAAGCGCTCAACGGCTACCACCCGGACATCCGGGTCGTGCATAACCGGCTTGATCCGCGCTGGTGGGGGCAGCTGCCTGCCTCAGCCCGCGGGCAGTCACGCAAGCCCAGAGTCGGTTGGGCCGGGGGCTCCAGTCACACCGGGGATCTGGAGCTGATTCTGGATGTGGTCAAGGAGCTGGCTGCCGAGGTGGAGTGGGTATTTTTTGGCATGTGCCCCGACAGCCTGCGGCCTTACGTCCATGAGTTTCACCCGGGTGTGGCGATCAACCTGTATCCGCGCAAGCTGGCCGAGCTGAACCTGGATCTGGCGCTGGCGCCGGTCGAAGAAAACCTCTTCAACGAGTGCAAGAGTAATCTGCGCCTGCTGGAGTACGGAGCCTGCGGTTACCCGGTGATCTGTTCTGACGTGCGCTGCTATACCGGCGATCTGCCGGTGACGCGCGTGAAGAATCGCTACCGGGACTGGGTGGATGCCATTCGCATGCATTTGTCTGATGCCGACGCGTCGGCAGCGCAGGGCAAAGCGTTGCAACAGGCGGTGCGTGATCATTGGATGCTGGATGAGCAGGGCCTGGTTGCCTGGCAGCAAGGGTGGTTGCCCTGAGCCGCTCAGGGGCGACGAACGGTCACTAAAGGATTGTTGCCTGAGGTCGATAACTGAATCATGGCTGGCGGGGATGCCAGCGCTGCCATAGCTGATCGGACGAATTCACCAGAGAAAAAATGAATTTCCTCCTAAAGCTTTCGGACAAGGTGTCGATACAGTAATCGAATGCGAACTCAATGGGTGCCTGGGCAGGTCCGGCCCACGAGTCGCAAGCTCAGGCAAACATTTTCAGGTCCTTTGGAGGCAATACCATGGCCCTTACAGTCAACACAAACACAGCTTCTCTGAATGCCCAGCGCAACCTGAACGGTTCGTCCAACTCGCTGGCTACCTCCCTGGAGCGTCTGTCTTCAGGTTCTCAAATCAACAGCGCCAAGGATGACGCAGCCGGTCTGCAAATCGCCAACCGTCTGACCAGCCAGGTCAACGGCCTCGGCGTTGCTACCAAGAACGCCAACAACGGTATCTCCATCGCGCAGACCGCTGAAGGCGCCCTGCAGGAGTCCACCAACATCCTGCAGCGTATGCGTGACCTGGCTCTGCAAGCCGCTAACGGTTCCAACAGCGACACCGAGCGTGACGCGCTGAACTCCGAAGTGACTCAGCTGAAGAAAGAGCTTGATCGTATCGCCAACACCACTGCTTTCGGTGGCAAGAAACTGTTCGACGGCAGCTTCGGTACCGAAACCTTCCAGGTGGGTAGTGCTGCCAACGAAGCGATCAGCGTCAAGCTGGACGAAGTGAGCACTAAAGAACTGAAGAGCGACTCCATCAGCTCTGGTTCTATCGCGGCTCAAACTGCGGCCACTGCTTCCGGTGCTGTCGCGGTTACCTTCACCGTGGCTTCGGGTAGTGCTGACGGTACTGACCGCGTGTTCACTATCAGCGCTGAATACGCCTCTGGTGCGACTGCAGCCGAACAGACTCAACTGCTGGCCACCGTGATCAACGATGCCAACATGGGTGTGGGTGCCTTCGTACAGGATGACGGTACTATCTCGGTTGTCACCGACGCTGACGTGGGCACCGCCAAAGGTGAGCTGTCCTTCGCATTCGGTAGCGGTGCGACTGTGGACGCTGCAGAGACTGCTGCAGGCTCCGCCACTGACGTAGCACTGTCTGATGTCACCACTGACAACACCGTCAAGGATATCGACATCAGCGATGCCAAGTCGGCTCAGGAAGCGGTCTACATCATCGACGAAGCCATCGCTTCCATCGATTCCCAGCGTGCAGACCTCGGTGCGATTCAGAACCGCTTTGAGTCCACTATCGCCAACTTGCAGAACGTGTCTGAAAACGCCTCCGCCGCTCGCGGCCGGATCCAGGACACTGACTACGCGGCTGAAACTGCAAACCTGACCAAGAACCAGATCCTGCAACAGGCGGGTACTGCGATCCTGGCCCAGGCCAACCAGCTGCCCCAGGCCGTACTCAGCCTCTTGGGCTAAGACCGGAACAGGGGTAACATGCGGGGGAAGGGCTAGCCTTTCCCCCGCTTTGTCCGTTGCGAGGTAAGCACCATGGAAATGGGTGTAATCAAACCGTTTGAAGTAACACGCGCCGTAGCAGGGTCGGCAGCGTTGGAGGCGGGCGCCAGCAGCAAGGCTGGCAAGCAGACGGAAACTGCGCAGGAGAGTACATCAGTCCAGGCGGTCACTCCCCAGACCCGTGAGGCGGTGCAAGAGCCGGCTCAGGTCGACCGGGATCAACTCCAGGCTGCTGTATCAGATATTCAGGACTTTGTTCAGTCGGTACGCCGCGACATCAACTTTGCGTTGGATGAAGACAGCGGCCGGATGATTATCAATGTAACCGAGGCGAGCAGTGGCGATGTGATTCGCCAGATTCCCTCGGAAGAAGCGCTGCGACTGGCCGAGAACTTGACGGAAATCCGCAGCGTGTTGTTTGAGGCAGAGGCCTGACCTCTGCTGCCGGTTTGGCTGGCACGCTACTTGCCTGAGTAGACCGGAAACCTTCTTTCGGCAGGCGAACCGTCAATAAACGGTCGCGAGGTAAGCATCATGGCTATTACAGGTATTGGCTCGGGTCTCGATATCAGCAACATCGTGTCGGCGTTGGTCGAGGCTGATGGCGCGCCTAAAAGTGCACAGTTGACTCGGCTGGAGCGTGCGTCAACCGAGAAGTTTACCGCCTTGGGCACTTTTCGTAGCGCGTTGTCCACCTTCCAGGACGTGTTGGAAAAACTCAACAGTGCTGATCTATACGAGAAGCGCAGCGCCACCTCCGGTGACAGTAAAACGTTCAGCGTCACTGCTGACGGCACCGCGTCGGTGGGCAGCTACGACGTGCAGGTGTTTAATCTCGCTCAAAGCAGCAAGGTGGCTCTGCGCGGGCAGGCCAATGCGACCGACGCCGTCGGTACGGGCACCATGACCATTACCGCTGGCGACACCTCCATCGACATCGACGTAACCGACGCCAACAGCAGCCTTGCCGGCATTCGCGATGCGATCAACGCCAAAAGCGCCGACAGTGGTATTTCCGCCACGGTGGTCAGCGATCCCAATGGTGGAGGCGGTTCGCGCCTGGTCTTGAGCTCCAACAAAGCTGGCACCGGCAATGACATCAGCGTCGCTGTGACCACCGATGGCACCGATACCGGTGATCTGGGGGCTCTGGCTTACACACCGCCGGCAACGACTGACTTTGAACCCACTGAGGTCGATCCTCTGGACCCGCTCGCGCCGCGTGTCATTTCTTATGCGCGTGATGCCAACCTGGCTATCGACGGCCTGTCGATCAGCAGTGCCAGCAACACGATCTCCGATGCGATTGATGGTGTTACTCTGACGCTGAAGGCGGCGCAGAGTCAGGAAGATATTGATGCCGGCAAAAGTGTCAGCCTGAATGTCGGTCTGGACAAGGCGGGTGTGCGCTCGTCATTGCAATCGTTTGTAGATGGCTACAACGCGATGATGAAATCGATTAACTCGCTGACGTCGGTTACCTCTGTTGGTGGCGAGGATGGTGAGCCCCTGGCGGCTGCCCTGGTGGGCGATGCCTCGGTGCGTTCGGTGGTCTCTGCCCTGCGTACGGAGATGACCAGTGTTGCGCGCGGCGATGTGCGTATCCTGGCCGATTTGGGGATTACCACCACGAAAGACGGTACACTGGCCATCGACAGCGACAAGCTGGATGATGCGCTGGACAATAATTTTGACGCTTTGAGCACCTTCCTGTCGGGTGAAGATGGCCTGATGGGGCGTCTTGACGCGAAGCTGGATCCCTACACCAAGGATGGCGGGATCATTGAAGGTCGAACCGACTCGTTGCAAAAGACGCTGTCTGGTATTGATGAGCAGCGTGAGCGCCTTGAACTGCGTCTGAGCAGTATGGAAACGCGTCTGCTTGCCCAGTTCAACGCGATGGACTCGCTGGTCGCCAATCTGTCGAGCACCAGCAGTTTTCTAACTGGCCAGTTGGCCAACCTGCCCGGCGTCGTGAGGGAATCCTGATCCTATGGCCAATCCGATTGATACCTACAAAAAGGTCAACATTTCCCAGGAAGTGTCCCAGTACCGTGCCGTTCAGCTGCTGCTGGACGGTGCCATTGAGCGCGTGAAGCTGGCGCGTCACGCTCAGGAAACCGGCAACCCCGAGCGTCGTGGTGTCGCCGTCAGCAGCACGTTGAGCATTATTGGCGCCCTGCAGGCGTCACTGGACAAGGACATGGGCGGCGAAATTGCCGAAAACCTGGACGCGCTCTATGACTACATGACTCGCAAGCTGGCCGGGGTGGCGCTGGACGACACGCCGCGGTCGCTGGAAGAGGTGCAGCAGCTGCTGGGTGAGATTAAGTCAGCATGGGACGCCATTGAGCCGGCGTGACCAGAGGCAGGTGAAAAAAACCGGCGTGGTGCCGGTTTTTTTATGTCAGGCCTTCAGGTTTGTAGCGTGGTGCCGATAAACCCAGCATGTACCACTTGCATGCAGGGCTTGTCCGATGAACGCTTACGCCGCGATGAAGCAGTACCAGACCGTTAACGTCAACGCCCAGGTTAGTGAGGCCGATCCTCATCGCCTGATCCAGATGTTGATGGAAGGGGCTCTGCAGCGTATCGCGCAGGCGCGCGGTGCCTTGCAGCACGGCAATGTGGCGCTCAAGGGCGAACAGATTGGCAAGGCGACAGCCATTGTGGGTGGCCTGCGTGACGCTCTGAATGTGGATCAGGGTGGGGAGCTGGCGGCCAACCTTGATCGGCTATATGCTTTCATGCAGCAGCGCCTGAGCGAGGCAAACCTGAAAAATGATGCAGCTATGCTCGACGAAGTCAGCGAGCTGCTGCGAGAAATCAAGGCCGGTTGGGACGGCATCCGCCAAGCGTGAGGACTCAGACATGGCCAATGCCGTAGAGCAGTTGCAACATACCCATAACTCCCTGATCGACGCCGTGAAGGCCGGAGATTGGCAGCAGGTTGGCGAGCTGGACCGGCTGTGCCGAGACCAGGTGCGCCAGGCAATGGAAGACCCTCAGCGCGATGACCAGCAGGTTGCTGTCGTGCTGGAGGATCTGAGCGAGACCTACCGCGAAGTGGTTGCCCTGTGTCAGGCAGTGCAAGGCAAGTTGGCCGAAGAGCTGCAGGATCTGCAGCGTGGACGGCAGGGCGCCAAGGTCTACCAGATGTTCCGCTGAGTTGGCTGGGCAGGCGTGAATGGCGTTCGTCGGAAAACGGCGCGCCAACTATTTGACTCGCTTGCCAATTCTGACTACATTTAGCCTCATGATAAAAGAGTATGGCGCAGCGCCATTATCTTGCTGCGATCATTCTTGCCTGCCAACAGGAAAGCCTTCCCGTCTATGCTGCCGAACAGCCATATCCTATTGATTGATGACGCTGCCCAAGGACGTCATGATCTGGGCGTTATTCTGTCCTTTCTGGGCGAAGACGCCATTATTGCCGACAGCGCAGGCTGGCAGGAGGCCGTCAACGCAGCGGTCGATACGCCGAGCCACATCCGCTGTGTCATTCTCGGTCATTGTGCCCATGCCCAGGGGCTGCCCGCGTTACTGGGGCAGTTGGACAAGTGGGATGAAAACCTGCCGGTGATTCTGCTTGACCCTGAGCAGTCGCTGCTGTGGCCAGATCACCTCAAACAACGCTTGCTCGCTGTATTTGAGCCGCCGCTGAGCTACAACCATCTGCTGGATGCCTTGCATCGCGCTCAGGTCTACCGGGAGGTGTTTGAGGAAAACAGCAGCCGCCAGCGTCAGCGTGAGCCGAACCTGTTCCGTAGTCTTGTCGGCACCAGCAGACCCATTCAGGCCGTGCGCCAGATGATGCAGCAGGTTGCTGACACCGAAGCGACGGTACTGATTCTGGGTGAATCCGGCACGGGCAAGGAGGTTGTTGCCCGCAATCTGCACTACCATTCCCGCCGCAAGGATGCGCCCTTCGTTCCGGTCAACTGTGGCGCTATTCCGGCAGAGCTGCTGGAAAGCGAGCTGTTTGGTCATGAGAAGGGCGCGTTCACGGGAGCCATCACCAGTCGCGCAGGTCGCTTTGAGCTGGCCCAGGGCGGCACGCTGTTTCTCGATGAAATTGGCGATATGCCGCTGCCCATGCAGGTCAAGTTGCTGCGTGTGCTGCAGGAGCGGACCTTCGAGCGTGTGGGTAGCAACAAGGTCCAGACCGCTGATGTGCGTGTCATCGCGGCCACCCACAAGAATCTGGAGCAGATGATTCAGGAGGGGGGCTTCCGCGAAGACCTCTATTACCGCCTCAATGTCTTCCCCATCGATATGCCGGCGATGCGCGAGCGTATCGAGGATTTGCCGCTGCTGCTCAACGAGCTGATCACGCGGATGGAGAACGAGAAGCGCGGCTCAATCCGCTTCAGTACCTCTGCGATCCTCTCGCTCTGCCAGCATGACTGGCCGGGTAATGTGCGGGAGCTGGCCAACCTCGTTGAGCGCATGGCGATCATGCATCCGCACGGCGTCATCGGTGTGGGTGAGCTGCCGCGCAAGTTCCGGTACGTTGAGGATGACCAGGACGATCTGCGTCAGCTGCGCGAAACCGAAGACGAGCGAGGCGAGGCGTTCAGTGGCTTGGTTGGGCTGGATAGCCCCGCGTTCCTGCCGCCGGAAGGGCTGGACTTGAAAGAATATCTCGGTGGCCTTGAGCAAACGCTTATTCAGCAGGCGCTGGATGAGTGCAACGGCGTGGTGGCCCGCGCCGCCGAGCGCTTGCGTATCCGACGTACCACCCTGGTCGAGAAGATGCGCAAGTACGGCCTCAATCGTGGCGCGGACGCGTCAGAAGACTGACATGCACTGATCCTTTTATTTTCAAGTGTTTGAAAATAAAAGGATTTTTTTTATGGCACGATGATTGCTGAGTGTCCCCTGAACGTTATCCGTAACTCAGGGGATGCCACATGGCTGCCAAGGCTCATCTCAATCCGCACACTGCTCAGCAGGACGGCGCACCGGCGCCCGGTCTGGCCGAGGGGGATCCGGCTGCGCTGCAGAATGCTTACCAGCGCTTTCAGGGGATGTCAGAGCAGCTCAGCGCCTCGCATGCGCTGCTTGAGCAGCAGGTAGTCCAGCTGCGGCGGCAGCTGGCAGATGCTCAAGCCCAACGCACCCGGGAATTGGCGGAAAAGGCGCGCCTGGCCGGACGACTGCAGAACGTGCTCAACCTGCTGCCCGGCGGCGTGATCATTCTCGACGGACGGGGTGTTGTGCGTGAGGCCAACCCGGCGGCGCGCGCACTACTCGGTGAGCCGCTGGAAGGGCAGCTGTGGCGTGACCTGATCCAGCAGCGCTTTGCTCCCCGGGACGACGATTATCACGAAGTCTCCCTGCGCACCGGTCGCCGGGTGTCGCTGGCGACCCGTTCACTGGAAGGTGAGCCCGGCCAGTTGATCCTGATTAACGATCTGACCGAGACCCGTCAGCTGCAAAGCGAGCTGGCGCGTAACGAGCGCCTGTCCGCCCTGGGCCGCATGGTTGCCTCGCTGGCCCATCAGATTCGTACGCCGCTGGCTTCGGCACTGTTATATGCAGAGCACCTGACCGACGAACAACTGCCTACCGCCCATCGCACCCGGTTTTCAGAACGTCTGCAGGGGCGGCTGCACAGCATCGAGCACCAGATTCGCGACATGCTGCAGTTTGCCAAGGGTGATCTGCCGATTGAGGATACCTTGCCGGTATCCATCTTCATGGAATGGCTGCAACTGCAGGCCGACAGCGTGATTGAGAGTCGTGGCGGCTCCTGCCGCTGGGTGAATCTGGTGCCTGCCGATGCGATGCTGCGTTGCAACCGTGACACCTTGGTCGGCGCAGTGATGAACCTGATCGAGAATGCCTTGCAGGCCGGCATGCCAGCGCCTCGTCTGAAAGTCGTGGCCCGCCAGCTGGAAGGTCAACTGAGCCTGACGGTGGTGGACGCGGGCCAGGGCATGAGTGCTGACCAACTGGCGCGTATTGGCGAGCCATTCCATACCAGCAAACCGCAGGGCACAGGTCTGGGGGTCGCGGTGGTCAAGTCTGTGGTCAAGGCCCATGGTGGCGCGTTCTATTTGCGCAGCAAGGCGGGCTGGGGTACCTGTGCCGAGGTTCTGCTGCCGTTGCGCCTGCTGGTTAAAGGCGAGGAGGTGGCGTGATGAAGGGCACCAGCAGCCGTATCTTGTTGGTCGAGGATGACGACGCGCTGCGCGAGGCGCTCGCCGATACCCTGATGCTGGGCGGCTATGATTACCTGGAGGCCGCCAGCGCCGAAGCGGCGTTGCAGTTGCTGCAACAAGACAGCGTCAGCATGGTGGTCAGCGACGTCAATATGCCCGGTATGGATGGCCATGCGCTGCTGCGCACGTTGCGCAGCCAGTATCCGCAGCTGCCGGTACTGCTGATGACCGCCTACGGAACCGTGCAGCAGGCGGTGGCGGCGATGCGTGACGGGGCGGCCGACTATCTGGTCAAGCCTTTTGCGCCCAAGGCGCTGCTGGAGCTGATTGGCCAGCATGCACTGGGGCGGTTGGCGCCGGCTGCGGACGGGCCGGTTGCCGTCGAGCCCGCCAGTGTTCAATTGCTTGAGCTGGCCGCCCGCGTGGCCGCCAGCGATTCGACGGTGCTTATCTCGGGTGAGTCTGGTACCGGTAAGGAGGTGCTGGCGCGCTACATTCACCAGCAGTCGCCGCGCGCCGCGCAGCCGTTTATTGCGATCAACTGTGCTGCCATTCCGGACAATATGCTCGAGGCGACGCTGTTTGGGCATGAGAAGGGTGCCTTTACCGGTGCAGTGGCAGCCCAGTCAGGCAAGTTTGAACAGGCCAATGGCGGCACCTTGCTGCTGGACGAGATATCCGAGATGCCCTTGGCCCTGCAGGCCAAGCTGTTGCGGGTGCTGCAGGAGCGAGAAGTCGAACGAGTAGGTGGGCGTAAGCTGATCCAGCTGGATATTCGCGTGATTGCCACGACCAACCGTGATCTGCCCGGCGAAGTAGCGGCAGGGCGTTTCCGCGAGGACCTGTATTACCGCCTGGGTGTTTTCCCGCTGCAATGGCAGGCGCTGCGCGAGCGGCCGGCAGACATTCTGCCCCTGGCTGAGCGCTTGCTGGCCAAGCACTGTCGCAAGATGAACCTGGGGACTGTCAGATTGTCGGCGCAAGCAGCCCAGGCGCTGCAGACCCATCCCTGGCCGGGCAACGTCCGTGAGCTGGACAACGCTGTACAGCGCGCGCTGGTGCTGCAGCAGGGCGGCGTAATCGACGTTGCTGACCTGTACCTGGACGGCGTGATCAGCGGCAGCGGTCTGCGCCGTGCGGCCGCTCCCGCGCCGGCAGCGGTCGAGCCGGTCGCGAGCGAGCCTGCGCCCGCGTCCTCCGAACTTGGCGTTGGCGTACGCCAGCGTGAGTTCCAGCTGATAGTCGAGGTGCTGCGCGCTGAGCGCGGGCGCCGCAAGGAAGCTGCCGAGCGTCTCGGTATCAGCCCGCGGACATTGCGTTACAAGCTGGCGCAGATGCGTGATGCGGGTCTGGATGTCGAGGGCAGCCTGTTCGCCGGCGTCTAGGGAAGCACTGATTCATTCCACACGCTCTCTGCGAGTGGAATGAATCAGTGCTTCCCTGGCGCCAAATCATGTCTCCTGCCAGCCGGCGCACTCCTGCGCCGGCTGGCTTGTTTTTATCTCCCCCGCTGCCTTGTCTGTGCGGCGTCTGGATGTCAATCTCACTGTTGGCACCATATTTGCTGAATACCCTGTAACACGACGATAGCCGTCAAGATTTGGACGGGTTGGAGGCGACAATGACTCAGGGTGTGGAATTCAATCGACTGATGCTGCAAATGCGCACCATGCAAATGGAAGCCATGGGCAAACCGCAGCCAGTGCCGGCGGCCGAGCCCAGCGTCAATGGCCCGGGCTTTGACGACTTGCTCAAGCAGGCCGTCGACCGCGTCAATGAGCTGCAGCAAACCACCTCTGACCTGCGTACTGGCTACGAGCGTGGGGTTGAGGGTATCGACCTGACCGAGGTGATGATTGCCTCGCAAAAATCCTCAGTAGCCTTTCAGGCCATGACCCAGGTGCGCAACAGGATGGTTGCCGCCTATGAAGACATCATGAAAATGGCTATCTAGGCCTGACCCGTCGAGGAATTGACCATGGATACCGCCAGCAATACACCGGCGACCCGCAATCAGCCAGAGGGCGATCGCAAGCCGCTGATGGGGCTTACCTTTCTGGATAATCTGGCGCAACTGCCGATGCTGCGTCAGTTTGGCTTGCTGGTCGGTCTGGCCGCCAGTGTGGCGATTGGCTTTGCGGTAGTGCTGTGGTCGCAGGAGCCGGACTACCGGCCCCTGTACAACAGTCTTGACGGCTACGACGCCGGCCAGGTGGTTGAACTGCTGCAGCAGAGCCGCATCGATTACAAGGTGGAGCCCAACAGCGGCGCCCTGCTGGTGCGCAGTGCCGACCTGGCTGATGCGCGCATGCGCCTGGCCAGCGCGGGTATTGCCCCTACCGATGGCAATCTGGGGTTTGAGATTCTGGACCGTGAGCAGGGTCTTGGCACCAGTCAGTTCATGGAAACGGCGCGTTATCGTCGTGGCCTGGAGGGTGAAATGGCGCGTACTATTTCCAGCCTCTACAACGTCAAGAGTGCGCGGGTGCATATTGCTATTCCGCGCTCTACCGTCTTTGTCCGCGATGACCGCAAGCCCAGCGCGTCTGTGCTGCTGGAAATGTATGCCGGTCGTCGCCTTGAGCCTGCGCAGGTCATGGCCATCGTCAACCTGGTTGCGACCAGTGTGCCGGAGCTGAGCAAGGATGAGGTCACCGTCGTTGACCAGAATGGCAACCTGCTGTCCGATCAGAATGAGCTGAACGAGCTGACTGTCGCCGGGCGCCAGTTTGATTACACCCGTCGGCTGGAAGATACCTACACCCGCCGCGTGCACAACATTTTGCAGCCGTTGCTGGGCGCTGGTCGCTACAAGGCTGAAGTATCGGCCGACGTGGATTTCAGCACGGTAGAGTCGACCGCCGAGATGTTCAGCCCTGACGCGGCGCTGCGCAGCGAGCAGGTAGTGAGTGAGGCCCGTTCGGCCAACAGTGGTCCGCAGGGTGTTCCGGGCGCGCTGTCCAACCAGCCGCCCGGCGCGACCCAGGTGCCAGAGCAGGTGATTGATCCGGAAACGGGTGAGCCCGTAGTCGCTGTTCCGCCCCAGGACAAGCGTGAGCAGGCGATTCGCAACTACGAACTGGACCGTCAGATCAGTCATACCCGGCAGCAGCAAGGGCGTCTGAAGCGTCTGTCGGTGGCGGTGGTGGTAGATGATCCGTCTGAGGTCAATGCCGAGACCGGTGAGGTGACCCGTACGCCCCTGAGCGAGGCTGAAGTGCTGCGTCTGACCCGGCTGGTGCAGGACGCCGTCGGCTATGATGCTGCCCGCGGTGACAGCGTCAGCGTGATCAATAGCGCCTTTGTGGCTGAATCCGACGTCGAGCCGCTGCCGGAAATCCCGTTCTGGGAGCAGCCCTGGTTCTGGGATGTCGCCAAGCAGATTCTGGGTATTCTCTTTGTTCTGGTGCTGGTGTTTGCAGTTTTGCGCCCGGCGTTGAAAAATCTGACTGTGGCCGGCAAGAGTGGCAGTGACGGATATCCGTCAGATCTGGCAGGTGGTGCCGGTGGCGGCATGGGCGGGCTCAACGACGAGCTGCGTGACGATCAGGTCAGTCTGTCTGGCCCGGCCTCTAGCCCGGTACTGCTGCCACCGCCTGGTGCCGGTTATGAACAGCAGCTGAACGCCATTAAAGGCCTGCTGGCTGAAGACCCGGGTCGTGTAGCCCAAGTTGTGAAGGAATGGATCAATGCCGATGAGTGAAGAAGCGGGTAAGCGCCCGGCCAAGATGTCCAAGCTGGACAAGGCGGCCATCTTTCTGCTCAGCCTGGGTGAGTCCGACGCTGCAGCCATTCTCAAGCACATGGGCCCCAAGGAAGTTCAACGGGTGGGTAGCGCCATGGCGGGCCTGCGCACCGTGCATCGTGAACAGGTGCAGGAGGTCATGGGCGACTTCATCGAGGTGGTCAGCGATCAGACCAGTCTGGGCGTTGGCGCGGACGGCTATATTCGCAGCATGCTGACTCAGGCCCTTGGCGAGGACAAGGCCAACAGTCTGGTTGACCGCATCCTGCTTGGCGGCAGCACCTCTGGCCTCGACAGTCTGAAGTGGATGGAGCCGCGGGCGGTGGCGGACGTCATTCGCTTCGAGCACCCGCAGATTCAGGCCATTGTGGTGGCCTATCTGGATCCGGACATGGCGGCCGAGGTGGTTGGATACTTCGATCACAAGGTTCGCCTGGACATTCTGCTGCGGGTTGCCGCACTCAACACCGTGCAACCCTCGGCGTTGAAAGAGCTCAACGAGATTCTGGAGAAGCAGTTCGCCGGTAACTCCAACACCTCGCGCGCCGCCATGGGCGGGGTCAAGCGTACCGCCGACATCATGAACTTCCTGGAGTCGAGCACCGAGTCGCAGTTGATCGAGGCCATCCGCGAGATGGACGAAGACCTCTCCTCGCGTATCGAAGACCTGATGTTTGTCTTCGACAACCTGGCCGAAGTCGACGACCGCGGGATTCAGGCGCTGCTGCGCGAAGTGTCCTCCGAGGTGTTGATCGTGGCGCTCAAGGGCGCGGACGATGCCATCAAGGACAAGATCTTTCGCAACATGTCCAAGCGCGCATCCGAGCTGTTGCAGGACGACCTCGAAGCCAAGGGGCCGGTACGCATCAGCGAGGTCGAAGCGGCGCAGAAGGAAATTCTCACTATTGCCCGCCGTATGGCCGACGCCGGCGAGATTGTGCTGGGCGGCAAGGGCGGCGAGGAAATGATCTGACGCGGTGGCCTGCAGTGGTATGCTGCCGTGGTTTTCAGAGCGGGGTAGGGTGCGATGGCGCAAGTCAAAAGTGAGAGCGAGCTGCTGCGCAGCAGCGATGTGTCGGCGTTCAGTCGCTGGGATCTGCCCAGTTTTGATGAAGCACCGCATCAGGTTGCGCTGGAGCGTGAGGCCCCTGAGCCGCAAGAGCCTGAAGTAGAAGACGAACCTGAGATCGAGGTGGAGGAGGTCAAGCCCTTCACGGTCGAGGAGCTGGAGCAGATTCGTCAGGAAGCCTACAACGAAGGCTTTTCTACCGGCGAGAAAGACGGTTTTCACGCCGGCCAGTTGAAAGGCCAGCAGGAAGCGCGCAACGCTCTTGAGGCGCGACTGGGGGAATTCGAACAGCTCATGGGCCAGTTGATGGCGCCGCTGCAGCAGCAGGACGAGTTGATCGAAGACATGCTGCTGGTGCTGCTCGAACATATGTTGCGCCAGTTGCTGCAGCGCGAGGTGCTGATTGACCGCTCGCAGGTGGTGACCGTTTTGCGTGGCGCGCTGAAGGCGCTGCCGGTCGGCGCAGAGAACATCCGTATCTACCTTCATCCAAGCGATTTCGATGCCATCAAGGCGCTGCGCGAGCGTCACGAGGAAAGCTGGCGGCTGCTGGAAGACGACAGCCTGATGCCCGGCGGCTGCCGGGTCGAGACCGAACACAGCCAAGTCGATGCCACCCTTGAGACCCGTCTGCAGCAGTTGCTTGAACAGCTGCAGGAGCATCACCGCGAGCAGCGCGCTCACCCCCCCGAACCAGACCTGCCGGTAACCGACGTGCTGCCGGCTGGCGATGACCCAGCGTCATGAGTCGCCCCGAGCGCATCAGCTTTGCGCGGCGCTTGTCGCGCTACCAACCCGCCCTGCAACTGCCGACTCAGCCGGTCGTTGAGGGCCGGCTGATCCGTATGGTCGGCCTGACCCTGGAAGCCGAAGGGTGCAAGGCGCCGGTGGGCAGCCGCTGCCTGGTGATCAGCGAAACCGCGCAGGGGCAGAGTCAGATCGAAGCCGAAGTCATGGGGTTTGCCGGCCACAAGGTTTACCTGATGCCGGTGGATCGGCTGGAAGGGCTGCAGCCTGGTGCCCGTGTAGTGCCCTCCGCTGGCGGGGGTAAACTGCCGATGGGCGCAGCTATGCTGGGGCGCGTGGTGGACGGCATTGGCCGTCCGCTGGATGGCAAGGGCAGTTTTGCCGCCGATGACTGGGTCGATCTCAATGGCCCGACCATCAATCCGCTCAAGCGTCACCCGATTGAAGAGCCGCTGGATGTCGGCATTCGCTCGATCAACAGTTTGCTCACTGTTGGGCGTGGCCAACGTCTGGGGCTATTCGCCGGCAGTGGCGTGGGCAAGAGTATGCTGCTTGGCATGATGACCCGCTTTACCGATGCCGATATCACCATCGTGGGGCTGGTCGGTGAGCGGGGGCGAGAGGTTAAGGAATTTATCGAGCAGATCCTCGGTGAAAAGGGCATGGCTCGCTCGGTAGTGGTCGCCTCGCCGGCCGATGACGCCCCCTTGATGCGTTTACGTGCGGCAATGTACTGCACGCGTATTGCCGAGTACTTCCGCGATCAGGGCAAAAATGTGTTGCTGCTGATGGATTCACTGACGCGTTTTGCCCAGGCCCAGCGCGAGATTGCCCTCGCCATCGGTGAGCCGCCGGCCACCAAGGGCTATCCGCCGTCGGTGTTTGCCAAGCTGCCGCAACTGGTCGAGAGGGCCGGTAACGCCGAACAGGGCGGTGGCTCGATTACCGCGTTTTACACCGTGTTATCCGAGGGCGACGATCAGCAGGACCCGATCGCCGATGCATCGCGCGCGATTCTGGACGGTCACGTGGTGCTGTCCCGGCGCCTGGCTGAAGAGGGCCACTATCCGGCGATTGATATCGAAGCCTCGATCAGCCGCGCCATGCCGCAGATTGTCTCGCCAGAGCAGTTGCAAAAGGCGCAGCTGTTCAAGCAGTTGTACGCCCGCTATCAGCAAAGCCGCGACCTGATCAGTGTAGGCGCCTACGCCGCTGGCTCCGATCCGTTGACCGACAAGGCGATGGAAAAAATGCCGGCGATGCAGGCGTTTCTGCAGCAGGGCTTGCAGGTCAGTGTCAATCTGAGCGACAGCCAAAGTGGGCTGGAGCAGACTCTGAGCAATGAGTGAAAGCCGCATTCGCCGTCTGGCGCCGGTGGTGGACATGGCGCTGGAGGAGGAACGCAAGGCCGCTGCCATGCTGGGACAGTGTCAGCAGCAGCTTGACGATGCCAGCGCGCGCCTGCGCGATCTGGAGTACTACAGCAGCGAGTACGCCAAGGGGTGGGCGCAGCGTGGTGCTCAGGGGGTAGGGCGTGACTGGCTGATGAACTATCAGCGCTTCATGGCGCAGATGGAAGTGGCGATCGAGCAGCAGCGCCAGACCGTGACCTGGCACGGTCAGAGTATCGAGCGCGCGCGCGACAACTGGCGGCAGCGTTACCAACGGCTGGAAGCGCTGCGCAAACTGATTGAAAAGTATCGCCAGGAGGCGCAAGCCAGAGCGGACAAGCAGGAGCAGAAACTGCTTGATGAGTTGTCGCAGCGAGCCCACGCGCAACGCACAAATAATCCCTGACAGGCACCGGACCCTGTGCTACAAAACAGTGTGTAGGTGATCGCACAAACTGACAGGGAGAACTCATGTCGATCCAGGCGTCCATGTCTGCTGACAGCCAGATACTGACCATTAACGTCAAGGGCCGGTTTGATTTTGGCGCGCATCAGGCGTTTCGCAGCGCCTATGAGCGCAGCGGCCTGACCCCCCGCCAGTATGTGGTTGATTTGCACGAAACTGACTATATCGACAGCTCGGCGCTGGGCATGCTGTTATTGCTGCGCGACCACGCCGGTGGTGACAGCGCCGATATCCGTATCGTTCATTGCAATCCGGATGTACGCAAGGTGCTGAGCATCTCCAACTTCGAACAGCTGTTCAGCATCGAGTAAGGCATGCGGTCCGAGGGCGCGCTTCCCCGACCGGTCGACCCCGAGGCGGCGCCCCTGCTGGTACTGGTTGCCGATGACAATCCGACCGATAGATTGATTCTCGGGCGTCTGGTCGAGCGCCTTGGTCACCGGGTCTGTCTGGCTGAAGAGGGTAAACAGGCGGTGAGCCTGTTCGTCGAGCGGCAGCCTGACATTGTCCTGCTGGATGCGCTGATGCCGGTCATGGACGGGTTTGAGGCGGCGCGACAGATCAAGCAACGCGCCGGTGAAGATCTGGTGCCGGTGATATTTCTGACCAGCCTGACCGAAACCGACGCCCTGGTGAAATGCCTTGAGGCCGGCGGTGACGACTTTCTGACCAAGCCCTACAACCCCGTCATTCTGCAAGCCAAGATTCGCGCCTTTCGGCGCATGCGCGAGATGCATCAGACCTTGCAAAGTCAGCGCGATGTCATCGCCGGTCAGCATGCCAGCCTGGTGCGAGACCAGGAGCTGGCCAAAATCATCTTTGACCGGGTCGCCCACTCGGGCTCTCTCAGTGATAACAGCCTGCGCTATCTGCAGTCGGCCTACGCCATGTTCAATGGCGATATTCTTCTGGCGGCGCACCGTCCTTCCGGCGAGATGCATCTGCTGCTGGGTGATTTCACCGGCCATGGGTTGTCGGCTGCCATTGGTGCCATGCCGCTGGCCGAAGTGTTCTACGCCATGACCAGCAAGGGCTATGCGCTGCGCGATATTCTGCTGGAACTCAATAGTAAGCTCGCGACCATTTTGCCGGTTGGCATCTTCTGTTGCGCGGTGCTGATCGAGGTAAACCCGACCAAGGGCCTGGTCGAGATCTGGAATGGTGGTTTGCCGGACGTGATGATCCTTGGCCGGCAGGGCGAGCTGCTTGAGCGAGTAACCTCAACCAACCTGCCCCTGGGCGTGGCCAGCCGCGAACGTTTCAGTCCGGATCCGAAGGTGCTGGTCATGCACCCTGGCGAGCGACTGCTGTGCTGGACCGACGGCGTCATCGAAACCCGCAACGGCGCCGGTCAGCTGTTTGGTGATGCCGGTGTGCTGCGAGTTATTGACGCCCATAAGGGTGAGCCAGAGCAGGTATTTGATGGCTTGCTGAGTGCTCTGTCGCAATTTCATGGTAGCCCGGAAGACGATGTCAGCTTGCTGCAGGTGGTGATGCCCGAGCGTGACCACTTGCCGGCGCCGCAGCCTCAGCCGCTGACGGCCGCCATGGATGCGCAGCAGGACTGGCGGCTTAGCTACACCTTTCGGGCGCAGGCCATTCGCGGTCAGAACCCGCTGCCTTTCATTTTGCAGAAGCTGTTGAGCGTGGCTGGCTTGCGGGCTAGAGCCGGCGCACTGTTCACGGTGCTCAGTGAGCTGTACAGCAATGCGCTGGAGCATGGCCTGCTGCGCCTGGACTCGGCCTGGAAGCAGGACTCAGATGGTTTCGCGCTCTACTATCAGGAGCGCAGTGCTCGTTTGCAGGCGCTGGACGACGGCTGGATCTGTCTGACCATTGATCATCGGCCTGATGCGCAGGGCGGCGAGTTGGTGTTGACTTGTGAAGACAGCGGTGCCGGATTCTCGACGGTGCGGTCTGCGGCCGATTACGCCGGCCGCGGGCTGGCTCTGGTCGCCGCATTAGCCGACGAGTTGGCATTCAGCGAACAGGGCAGTCGGGTCAGGGTGGTCTTCCGTTGGCAGCTTGGGCATACTCCCGAG
This sequence comes from Pseudomonas abyssi, assembly GCF_003444685.1. Classification (NCBI taxonomy): domain Bacteria; kingdom Pseudomonadati; phylum Pseudomonadota; class Gammaproteobacteria; order Pseudomonadales; family Pseudomonadaceae; genus Pseudomonas; species Pseudomonas abyssi. Next base: position 721,388 of record NZ_LMAZ01000001.1, read on the forward strand.
GCTTGATGAAGCACTGATCAATTCCGCTCGCCATGCCGAATGAATCCAGTGTCTCCTCAACAGGATCAGGACTAAAAGGAGAGTCGCAGGCGATGTCAGAGTCCTTGCAAGATGTGAATCCAGCTGTGCTGCAAGCGCTGCGTGAATTGATGCAGGACGACTATGCGTTGTTGCTGGACACCTTCCAGGGCGATGCCGACCTGCGGTTGCGGCAGTTGCGTGAGGCGCTGCAGGCCGATGACATGGACGCGTTTCGCCAGGCCGCGCATAGCTTCAAGGGCAGCTGCGGCAATATGGGCGCTGCGGCTCTGGAGCAGGCCTGCCTCGAAGCTGAAGCCGCCGGGTTGGCCGGCGATAGCGCTGAAGCCGCCAAAGCGCTGACGGTGATTGAACAAGCGTTTGTCAGGTTGAAGCCCCTGCTGCACTGAATCTTCCCCCTTGTTTGGGCAAATTGGCCCAAGCCTTGCAAAAGATCTTGCGTACCCTTGACCGAGTCCTTCGGGTGGAGATCTTGTCATGCCTATTGGGCAAAACCTGCTGGCGCTGTTCAATGCCGATTTTTCTCGTGATGGCTTTTCTGCGTTTGCCTCAGGCAAGGCGGTAAGCGCTGATCCTGACGCTGTTGCGGCGTTCTCTGCGGTTCTGGCGGAGCAGACTCCGGCCGATCTGGATGCGTTGATGGCCCAGCTCAACGCCGCCGTTGAGACCGAGGCCGGTGTGGCAGACCCGGCCGTGGAGGTTGCCGCCAGCGGCAAGGAATTGCCGGCTGATGTGGCCTCCTGGCTGACCCAGCTGGCGCAATTGCTGCAGCCACAAACAACCGCTACCAGCACCGAGGTCCCGGAGCCTGGCGCTGAGCCGACTGCTGAGCAGAGCACGGATGACTCGGTGCTGGCCGGTATCAGTCAGCAGTGGCAGCGTTGGTTGGCGCAGTTGCCCGCTGACACGCCACCCGCCGAAGCGGCGCAAGCTGGCGCGGCCCCGATGGCTGGGGCGCCTGTCTCTGCCGCAGCGGCTGATGCCCGGAATGCGGCGCCTGGCACTGTCCTGGCTGAGACCGATACAGACGTCGAAGCAGCAAACGGCTCGCGTGGCGGCGTTGCGTTGTCGGAGCTGGTGTCGCAACTTCGGGCTGCCTTGCGTAGCGCCGAGGGTGCCGCTGCCGAGAGCGCGCAGGGAAGTACGCAAACGGCAGCGCAGACCGCTCGCTCCTCAGGTGATGCGGCCGCACCGATGGATGCTGCCCAGCGACAGGCAGCGCTGCAGGACAGCAGTCAGACCCTGCAGCGGCTGCAGGCCAGCGCGCCGCAGGCGGTGGATGAGGGGGGGCTGGCACGCTTGGTGGAAAAGCTCGAGTCCCGGTTGGGCGCGGGCAATGCGCGCAGTGACGCCGATGCGACTGATCTGAGCAAGAGCAGTGCCGTTACGCAGATGCAGCAGGCTGGCCAGAGCGCGCTCAGCGCACGGCCGGTCACTGCGCCGCTGCAGAGCCTGGGGGTGCCGATGGGGCAGCCCGGCTGGAGCGAGGCGGTGGTCAACAAGGTCATGTGGATGTCGAGCCAGAATGTGCAGTCGGTCGAGATCCAGCTTGATCCGGCCGAGCTGGGGCCGCTGGAGATCAAGATCCAGACCCGCGGACAAGAGCACCAGGTGCAGTTCGTCAGCCAGAATGCCGGTGTTCGCGATGCCCTGGAGGGACAGATGTTCCGCCTGCGCGAGATGTTTACCCAGCAGGGGGTGGGGCAGCTGGACGTGAATGTCTCTGACGGCTCGTCACAGCAGCGTCAGTCTGATGGCGGCCTGCTGGCCCAAGGTGATGGCCGTGGCGGTGAGCGCGGCAACGGGAGCACTGGGCTGGGAGCCGAGGCCGCCGATACCACTGCCTCGGCGAGCGATGTCTCGGCCCAAGCGCTGCTGGCGCACGCCCGGCTGGTCGATTACTACGCCTGAGTCCCGCCTGCCGCACCGTCCGGTGCGGCAAAGACATTTTTCGTTCCAGCCAGTATCCTATGCTTGGGAATTGCTGATTGATTCCGCATGCCCTCTGGCGTTCAGGCTCGGCCTGTGCGCCCCGTAGGCCGCGGGGAATTGATCAGTGCTTTCCTTGGTTCATGGAGCGCTGCTCCCTACTGCTTGCCTGCTGAGGCCCGCAGCGTTGAACTGCATATCCGTGGGTGTCGGGCGTGCTGCAGCGTGATGACTGGCACGCTCAATGCATCTGGCATGGTTATCGGCGGCCGTAAGGCCCGAATGACGGAATATTGGCATGGCGAAACAATCTGCAAAGTCCGACGACGACGCACAGGAAAAACCGGCCAAGGGCCGCAAGAAGCTATTCATTTTGCTTGGCATCGGCTTGTTGGCGCTGTTGCTGTCGGCGGGCGGCGTGGCCTTCTTTCTGCTCAAAGACGATGAGACGCCAGAGGAAACCGAGCCGGCTGAGCCCGTCAAGCAGGTGGCTCTGTATCAGCCACTGGACCCGGCCTTTGTGGTCAATTACGCAGCCGGTGGTCGACAGCGCTACATGCAGGTCAGCGTTGTGCTGATGGGGCGTGATGCTGAAGGCATGGCCAAGCTCAACCAGCATTTGCCGTTGATTCGCAATCAACTGGTGATGCTGTTTGGCAGCGAAGAATTTGAGGCACTGGCAACGCCCGAGGGCAAAGAGGCGTTGCGCGAGAAAGCCAGCCTGGCCGTCAAGGCGCTGCTGGAGAAAGAAGTCGGCGACCCGGTCATCGAGTCGGTGCTGTTTACCAACCTGGTTCTGCAATAGGACATAGCTATGGCCGTACAGGATCTGCTGTCACAGGATGAGATCGATGCCCTGCTGCACGGGGTAGACGACGGCGCTATCGACACCGATGTCGAGAGCGAGCCGGGATCGATCAAGAGTTATGACCTGACCAGCCAGGATCGTATTGTGCGTGGGCGCATGCCCACGTTGGAAATGATCAACGAACGCTTTGCCCGTTATACCCGTATCAGCATGTTCAACCTGATGCGCCGTTCCGCCGATGTGGCTGTGGGCGGGGTGCAGGTGATGAAGTTTGGCGAGTATGTGCATTCGCTGTATGTGCCGACCAGTCTTAACCTGGTCAAGATGAAGCCGCTGCGCGGTACCGCGCTGTTCATTCTGGATGCCAAGCTGGTATTCAAGCTGGTCGACAATTTCTTTGGCGGCGATGGTCGTCACGCCAAGATCGAGGGGCGAGAGTTCACTCCAACCGAGCTGCGGGTGGTGCGCATGGTGCTGGACCAGGCCTTTATTGATCTCAAGGAAGCCTGGCAAGCGGTGCACGACGTGCAGTTCGAGTATGTCAATTCCGAGGTCAACCCGGCATTGGCCAATATCGTTAGCCCCAGCGAGGTGGTGGTGGTGTCCACCTTCCATATCGAGCTGGATGGCGGTGGTGGCGACCTGCATGTGACCTTCCCTTATTCGATGATCGAGCCGCTGCGCGAGGTCCTAGACTCGGGTGTGCAGTCAGACGTCGACGAGCACGATGAGCGCTGGGTGCGCGCATTGCGTGAAGAGATTACCGGCGTCAAGGTGCCGCTCAGCGCCACCGTGGTGAAAACCCAGCTGAAGCTCAAGGACCTGCTGAGCATGCAGGCCGGGGATGTGATTCCGGTCGAAATGCCTGATCACATGGTGCTCTGCGCCAACGGTGTGCCGACCTTCAAGAGCAAGCTGGGCGCGGTCAAGGGCAACCTGGCCTTACAGATTCTGGGTCCGGTTGCGCGTCCGCGCTGACCGACCACGCTAAACAACAACAGGGGACAGCGAGATGGCTGAGGACAAACAACCCGACGAGATCAGTGCCGAGGAGCAGGCATTGGCTGATGAGTGGGCGGCGGCACTGGATGAGGCTGGTGACGCCGGGCAGGACGATATTGACGCCATGCTCGAGCAAAGCAACGCCGAACCGCGGATGCCGATGGAGGAATTCAACTCGCCGGCCCGTGCCGACGGGGATGACTTTGATCCGGGCGATAGCCCTAATCTGGACGTCATTCTGGATATTCCTGTCACCATTTCCATGGAGGTCGGCAATACCGACATCACTATCCGCAATCTGCTGCAACTCAACCAGGGGTCGGTGGTAGAGCTAGACCGACTGGCGGGTGAGCCGCTGGATGTGAAGGTCAACGGTACGCTGATCGCACATGGCGAGGTGGTGGTGGTCAACGAGAAGTTTGGCATTCGCCTGACCGATGTGATCAGCCCCTCCGAACGCATCAAGAAGCTGCGCTGATGCGGGCGTTGCTGCTTCTTCTGGGCGTGGGTGTGCCGTTACCGCTACTGGCGCAGACCGGCCAGCCGGCGGCCGCCGCTGCCAGTAACATCGGTAGCGCCTCGCTTGCCGGCCAGTTGAGTCAACTGGCGCTCGGGCTGCTGGTCGTGGTTGGCCTTATCTTTGCGCTGGGCTGGCTGCTGCGCCGGGTTGGGCCCATGGCCGGGCAGGGTGGGCAGCACATCCGCTTGCTCAGCAGTCTGCCACTGGGGCCGCGTGACCGTTTGCTGCTGGTCGATGTCGGGGGCACGCAGATGTTGCTGGGTGCCTCGCCCGGCCGTATCAACACCCTGCATGTCTTCGAGCAGCCGGTGGCGGACATCAGTCAGGCTACCGCTGGCAACAGCGACTTTGCCCGCAAGCTGCAGGCGATGCTGAAACGGGATCAGACACCATGATGCGCTGGTTTGGTTTGTTGTTGATACTGCTGGCGCCCTCGGTCTGGGCGCAGACGGCAGCCGATCCGTTGAGCATGCCGGCGATCACGCTGAGTACCGATGCAGAAGGCCAGCAGACCTATTCGGTCAGCCTGCAAATTCTGCTGCTGATGTCGGCGCTGAGCTTTATCCCGGCTTTTGTGATGATGATGACCAGCTTTACCCGGATCATCATTGTGTTCGCCATCCTTCGGCAGGCCCTTGGCTTGCAGCAGACGCCGTCGAGCCAGATCCTGATTGGCCTTGCGTTGTTTCTCACCCTGTTCATCATGGCGCCGGTATTCGATCGCGTTAACCAGACAGCGCTGCAGCCCTACCTGAATGAGGAAATGGCGCCGCAGCAGGCGCTTGAGGCGGCCAGTATTCCGATGCGCGACTTCATGCTGGCGCAGACACGCGAGACCGATCTGGAGCTGTTTGTGCGGTTGGCCAAACGTACTGACCTGGCCAGCCCGGACGATGTGCCTTTCCATATTCTGGTGCCGGCGTTTGTTACGTCCGAGCTGAAAACAGCCTTTCAGATCGGCTTTATGATCTTTATTCCCTTTCTGGTGATTGATCTGGTGGTCGCCAGTGTGCTGATGGCTATGGGTATGATGATGCTGTCGCCGCTGATCATCTCGCTGCCCTTTAAGATCATGCTATTTGTGCTGGTCGATGGCTGGGCGCTGATTATCGGCACCCTGGCCGCCAGCTTTGCGGTGACATAGGAGCAGGCCATGACTCCCGAAGTGGCGATCGATCTGTTTCGACAAGCGCTCTGGCTGACCTCGGTGGTGGTCGCCATTGTGGTACTGCCAAGTCTGCTCATAGGCCTGATTGTCGCCATGTTTCAGGCGGCAACACAGATCAACGAACAGACTCTCAGCTTTTTGCCGCGTTTGCTGATCACCTTTCTGACCCTGATCTGGCTTGGGCCCTGGCTGGCGACGCAGATGGTCGAGTTCACCGATACCCTGTATCGGCAGATACCCGGATTGATCGGCTGATGTTGGAGCTCTCCAGCGCCGAGATCAGTCGCTGGGTAGGTAGCTACCTGTGGGTGCTGTTTCGCATTGCCTCCCTGTTGATGACCATGCCGGTGATTGGCACGCAGCTGCTGCCGGTGCGCATCCGTCTCTACCTGGCGTTGGCCATCACCGCCCTGGTGGCCCCACAGATCGGCGAAGTGCCGACGATCGATGCGTTGTCGCTGCAAAGCTGGCTGTTGATCGGCGAGCAGATTCTGATTGGCGCGGCAATGGGCTTTTCGCTGCAGCTACTGTTTCAGATTCACGTGCTGGCCGGACAGATTGTTGCCATGCAGATGGGCCTGGGGTTCGCGTCCATGAACGACCCCAGCATGGGGATTTCGGTTGCGGTCGTTGCCCAGGTCTTCACCATGCTGGTGACGCTGCTGTTTCTGGCCATGAACGGCCACCTGGTGGTGTTGGAGGTGCTGGTTGAGAGCTTCACCACGTTACCCATTGGTGAGAGTCTCGGGCGGCTCGACTTTCAGGCGCTGGTGCTGCGGTTCTCCTGGGTAATGGCCGCCGCCATTCTGATCGGTCTGCCGGCGATTACCGCGCTGCTGATCGTCAATATTTCCTTTGGTGTGATGATGCGTGCTGCGCCGCAGCTGAACATTTTTTCCATCGGCTTTCCGCTGACGTTGGTGTTTGGCCTGTTTATTCTCTGGGTGCTGCTGGGTAATGTGCTGGCGCAGTATCAGGCGCTGGCAGCGGAGGCGCTGATTTACCTGCGTGCACTGGTGAGGGCGGGCTGATGGCTGAATCCGATAGCGGTCAGGAACGCACGGAGGAGCCCACGGGCAAGCGACTCCAGGAGTCGCGTGACAAGGGGCAGGTAGCGCGCTCGCGCGAGCTCAATACGCTGGCGGTGGTGATGGTCGCGGCGGTGGGGCTGCTGACGCTGGGGCCGGCGATGGTGCAGAAGCTGATGAACATCATGAGCTTCAACTTCAGCATTGAGCGCGAAGCGCTCTACAGCAATGACAGTATGGGCCTGCACCTGTTTGCTTCGGTGGGCGAGGGGCTGGAAGTGTTGGGGCCGCTGTTTTTCCTGTTGCTGGTGGCCTCTATCGTGGGGCCGGTGCTGCTGGGTGGCTGGCTGTTCAGCATCAAGTCCCTGGCGCCCAAGTTCGAGCGCATGAATCCGCTGGCCGGCCTCAAGCGCATGTTCTCGCTCAAGGCACTGGTCGAGCTGCTCAAGGCGTTGGGCAAGTTCCTGGTGGTGCTGGGCGCCGCCTTGCTGGTACTCCACCTGCGAACCGAGGATCTGCTCAGCATGGGCCAGGAGTCGCTGCAGTCAGCGATTGTGCACTGCGCCTGGGTACTTGCCTCCTCCCTGATCATCCTGTCTGCGTCACTGATCCTGATCGCAGCAGTCGATGTGCCGTTTCAGCTGTGGGACCACAAGCAGAAGCTGCGGATGACCAAGCAGGAGGTCAAGGACGAGTTCAAGGATTCCGAGGGCAAGCCCGAAGTAAAAGGGCGTATTCGTCAGTTGCAGCGTGAAATGGCCGAGCGCCGGATGATGGACAAGGTGCCGCAGGCCGATGTGGTGATCACCAACCCGACGCATTTTGCCGTAGCGCTGAAGTACGACCCGCTGGCGACCGGTGCGCCGGTGCTGCTGGCCAAGGGGGCTGACCTGGTGGCGCAGCGCATTCGCGAGGTGGCCAGCGAAAACCAGATTGTGGTGCTGGAATCAGCCCCGCTGGCGCGGGCGGTGTTCTACAGTACCGAGCTGGATCGCGAGATTCCGGCCGGGCTTTACTTGGCCGTGGCGCAGGTGCTGGCGTATGTCTTCCAGCTGCGCCAGTTCCGCGCAGGTCAGGGCAAGCGGCCGGGGCCGATGCCGCAGCCGCCGATCCCGGATGACCTCAAGCGCTGATCAGGGGCGCGGGGTTGGGTTGTGCTGCAGCTCCAGATCTTGAATCAGGTCACCCAGGTCCTCCTCCATCAGCCGGCGCAGCTCTGCCTCGTATTCTTCAATCGAACCGGACAGGTCCAGAATGATTTCCACCCGGCGGTTCAGTGCGCGGGTTTCCGGCCATTCATTGCTGGCGCGCGGACGGGTCTCGGCGTAGCCCTGCACGCGAATGCGTTCAGGCTTGATGCTGTCGTCCAGCAGCAGGGCGTTGGCTACCGACGAGGCGCGTGCGGCTGACAGGTCCCAGTTGGACTGGAAGCGATTGGTGTGGATCGGGATATTGTCGGTATGGCCTTCAATGGTGACCTCGCCCGGCAGCTCGGCGAGCACCTCTGCGATGCGATCGAGCATGGCGTGAAAGTCTTCGGTCATGTCGGCTGAACCAGACGGGAAGGAGCCTTTTTCCTCGACCCGAATGATGATTCGCTTGCGATCATGCTCGAGTTGGATACGCCCTTCCTGCAGCTCGTTTTCCAGCACATCACGCAGGGCGTCCACGCTGGTGTCGATCTGCTGCTCGGTGGTGCTCTGCACCTGCTCCTGCAGTTCGGTTTCCATTTCGGCGCGCAGGGTGTCGAGTTGCGGGGATTCCTCGGTGGTTTGCTGGCGCACGCTGTCTACCGGCGTGGGTTCAGGCTTGCCGGGGGAGAAGTTGTCGAAAATCGGGCTGGTACCCATCGGGATATCAAGCGCCGGAATATCGCGCTGCACGCCGAAGGCCTTGGATAACTCGCCGGCAATCTGCTTGAACTTCTGCGCGTCGATTTCCGAGAATGACAGCAGCAGTACGAAAAAGCACATCAGCAGCGACATCAGGTCGGCGAAGGTCATGACCCACGCCGGGATGCCGGGGCTATCGTCTTCCTGTTCTTCCATCAGGCGTCCTGCGCCTCGCCAGCGGCGGCTTTGTCACGTTTGTTCTCAGGCAGGTAGCTGCGCAGCAGTTGCTCGATGACGCGTGGGTTGGTGCCTTCCTGGATAGCCAGAATGGCGTCTATCCAAAGCGCCTGCATGCGCGCCTCTTCGGTCATGCGCAGGGTCAGCTTGTCGGCGATGGGCAGGCAGATCATGGTGGCGAGCATGGCCCCGTACAGCGTGGTGAGCAGGGCGACTGCCATGGCTGGGCCGATTGATTTCGGGTCTTCCATATTGGACAACATCTGTACCAGACCGATCAGCGTACCGATCATGCCCATGGCCGGGCCAACATCGCCCAGCGCGGAAAATACCTTGGCGCCCCAGCGGTTGCGGTCCAGCGTCAGCACGCGTTCTTTTTCCAGGATCGCTTTCACGGTTTCCTGCGGATGGCCATCAATCAGCAGTTGGATGCCGCTGGCCAGAAAGGGTTGGGAGATTTCTTTCTCTTCCAGTGCCAGCAGGCCTTGCTTGCGGGCCAGGGTAGCCAGTTCGACCAGTTCGCTGATACTGGCTTCGGTATCGGGCAGCTTGAAGCGGAAAGCGCGGCCGGCAACTTTAATGGCGCCAATAAATTGACCAACATTGAATTTGGCAAGCACCACGAACAGGCTGCCCCCGATCACGATCAGCAGGGAAGGCACATTGAAGAACACCTGAGCGCCAGAGCCCAGCAAGATTGACGCGGCAATAATGCCAATTGCGCCGATAAGACCTATCAGGGTTGCGAGATCCAACAGGGACTCCTGGAACTGAACGACGGGTTGACAGCCAAAGGGCTTTACGCGGGCTACATCGGGACTGCCGATCGGTTTTGCTCAGCCCTGCAAGTGAGTGCGCTGCAAGGCAGGGCGGACAGATTGCTCTGTGCCGCTAGCGTGCGGGATTGATCGGCTTCCCACAAGGTCTATTCTATGTGGGCTTGGCGATATTGCAAACGCCCGATGCTTAGCATTTTTGCTGCCGCGAGGGCTCTGATGGAGAGTATTCATGTCTGCAGTTGCACGTTGTTCCCTCTGGTCGCTGCTGGCAGCGGCTTTGATTGCGCTGGCCCTGGGCTTTGTCGGTGTCAGCTTGAAAACCGGTTTGTTGGAGTTCCGTGGCGCCGACCGGGTAGTGAGTGTCAAAGGTTTGGCGGAGCGCGAGGTCGCCGCCGATCTGGCTCTCTGGCCGGTTAACTTCAGCGTCAGTGGTGACAGCCTTGATCGTTTGCAGAGCGATATCGAGACCCAGCAGGGGCTGGTGCGCTCGTTCTTGTTGCTGAAGGGCTTTACCGAGGCAGACATACAGTTGTCGGTGCCCAAGATTGTCGATCAACACGCCAACAGTTACGGCGCCAACCTGCCGCCCGAACGCTATCGCGCTGAGGTAACCGTGCTGGTACGCACGCAGGATGTGGATGCGGTGAAGGCGGGAATGCAGAGCGTCGGCGAGCTGGTCAAGTCCGGGGTGGCGTTGACCCAGAGTTACGAGTTTCAGCCGACCTTTCTGTTCACTCAGCTGGAGTCGATCAAGCCGGAGATGATCGCCGATGCCACCGCCGATGCCAGAGCCGCGGCTGATCAGTTTGCCCGTGATTCGGGCAGCACGGTCGGCAGCATTCGGCGTGCGACCCAGGGTTATTTTTCGATCAATGACGTGGACCCCTTTACACCTGAAATCAAGCGTATCCGGGTGGTCACCAATATCGACTACAGCCTGGAGTAGTCTGCCGCGTGGCGGAGCACGAAGTGGCTGATGCTGGCCGGCCAAGCATGCAGGGCGTTGACGTCGTCGATCACCTGCAGCTCGGCCAGCGGCAAGGCGGCTGCCAGCCGTTGCGCGGTTTCTAGCGGGTGAATCGGGTCGTCACGCCAGGCCAGTATCAGTGTCGGGATTTGCAGCTGCTCAAGGGCTGCTGCTGGCGGCAGGTCGCACTGGCAGGCAGCGTCTAGTATCGCCAGCAGGTCGTCGGCGTGCATCTGTGCCAGTGCGTCCAGCGACGCCGCGGCGTCCCCGGGCCTGGCCGCGAGCAGCCAGGCGGGCAGGGCGGGGTTTTGTGCTGCCAGCGAGACTAGGCTGGCCAGTCCGCGTTGCTGAATAATGCGCTGCATCTGCCGGTAGCGTCGTACTTGAGCGGGTCTCGTGTGCCAGGCGGTGGGTGGCGTCGCCAGTACCAGGCAGGACACCTTCTCGGGTGCGCGCAGGGCTGCCAGCAGGGCGCTGGCCGAGCCCATCGAATGCCCTCCCAACGCGTAAAGCCCGGTTGCCTGGGCGTCGGCCAGCGACAGCAGGTCACCGGCCTGACTGGACCATAGATAGTCGGCAGGATCGATGCTGCCCGGCGAGCGGCCGTGCCCGCGGGCATCAAAGCGCACCCGGCGCAGCGGGTCTGGCTGGTCGGGGTGAAACCAGCCGGTGCGGCTCTCAAACTCCGTTGAGTGCATCAGGCCATGGGCCCATACGAGCGTGGGGCCGTCGCCGGAAAGGGTGGTGTGGAGCATGCGCGTTATCGTGATCAAGGCCGAAACGCCAGATTAACAGACGGGAATGCCGCTGACAGGCTATGGGCGGCGGATTAGACTGTCTGCCTTGTTTTGGGGGAGTTCACCGGATGGAGTTGTTACCCTGGGCGCACGCTGTCAGCGCCGGTTTTACCCTGCGTGGCTGGCACACCCGGCCCAGCGGCAAGCCCTTGCTGCATTTTTTGCATGGTAATGGTTTTTGTACCCGTACCTATGAGCCCATGCTGGCGTTGCTGGTTGAGCACTTTGATCTGTGGCTCTGCGATCTGCAGGGGCACGGACAAAGCGACCATGGCGAGCGTTTTGTTGGCTGGAATCGAAATGCCGAGGCGGCGGCCGAGGCGTTTCGCGCGGGGCGTGAGCAATTTGGTGATGTGCCGAGCCTGGCCTGTGGGCACAGCTTTGGCGGCGTGCTCAGTGCCTTGATGATGGCGGCGGAACCGGCATTGTTCGAGCGCGCGGTGCTGCTCGATCCGGTGCTCTTCCCGCCTGCACTCATCGCCCTGCGTCGCGGGCTGGGGCTGGTGGGCTTGAATGACCATGCGGTGGCCAAGCGTGCGGCCGCCCGGCGTGACTATTGGCCGGATCGCACCGCTGCCCATGCTGGCTTGCATAATCGCGGTATGTTCCGCGGTTGGGATGAAACCGCCTTTGAGGCGCATATCTCCCATGCGCTGCGCGAGCGCTCGGGCGGTGGCGTTGAGTTGTGCTGCCGGCCCAGCCGTGAGGCTGAGGTGTTTCGCACCATGCCAAAGGGGCTGTGGTCGTCGCTGCGCCGCCTGAAAACCCCGACCCGTATCGTCTACGGTGATCGTACCTATCCGTTTGTCATTCAGTCAGCCCGCCGACTGGCTGTCAGCAATAGCCAGGTCAGTGCGCACCAGACCGCTGGCGGGCACTGCTTCATGCTTGAGCATCCGGCTGCGGCGGCCGCCCAGGTGGTCGAATTTCTGACTGCCCGTCACTGAGCAAACGGCTGCGCTCCTGAATGCTCCGTGCGACGTGCTCGGCGAGGCCTGTACCGGCTTCGCTCATGGTCAGGTAGGTGTGGTCCGCGCCGGCCTGGATGATGCGGCGGGCGATGTCCTCGTACATGGCATGAGAGACAATCAGGCCGTCAAAGCCACGACCACGCAGGTTATGCACGGTGATGGTCTTGGCCTCGGCATCGTTCATCGCCAGAATCACCGAGTGGATGTTGGGCATGTCGAGGTTCTGCCAGAACACCGGGTCCTCGGCATCGGCAAACAGTGCGCGGCGGCCAGCCTGCAGGCTGGTTTCTACGGCAACCGGGTCCGAGTCCAGAGCAATCACCCGGTAGCCCTTCTCCGACAGGTTATCGTAGGCTGCCCGGCCGGTCCGACCCAGACCCATGATCAGAATTTGCGCATCATCCAGGGTGATCGGCTGTTCGTCGGGGTGGCGAATATCACGCTCAAAACGGGTGAGCAGCGGGGCGATGTGCTCATAGATGCTGTGTACGATGCGGTTTAGCGGTGCAGAGATCACAAAGGAGAAGGCGACGGTCAGTGCCAGTGGCACCAACCATTGTGGCAGCACCAGGCTGGCCATGATCAACCCGAACTCGCTGTAGTTGGTCAATGTCAGGCTGCTCAGAAAGGCGCTGCGCGCGCGCAGCTTGAAGCCAACGAACAGGGCGAAGAACAGCGCGCTCTTCAAGGGCAGCAACAGGGTCATGACCAGCGCGAAGATCAGTGCATGCTGATCCGGCAGGCCGCCCAGGCCGATCTGCAGGAAGAACCCTACCAGAAAGATCTCCTTCAAACTCCACAGCGACTGCGACAGCTCGCCAGCGCGCTTGTGACCAGCCAGCATGGCGCCAAAGGCGAGGGCGCCCAGCTCGGAGCTTAGCCCCAGCGTTTCAAAGCCGGCGCCGCCGACCACCAGTGCCAGTAGCAGGCCCAGCAGGACCATCAGCTCTTCATGTCCGCTGAGGTCCAGTAGCTTGTACAAGATGGGTTTGCACAGCGGCAGGATCAGCACCATCAGGGCCCAGCTCGATGGGCTTTTGCCGCTGGCGATGCTGATGGCGACCAGGGCAATCAGGTCCTGCATGATCAGGACGCCAATCGCCACACGACCGTGGAAGGCCCGCAGCTCGCGTTTGCCTTCGAGTACCTTGGCGGCCAGTACCGTGCTGGAGAATGACAGCGCCATGGCCAGTAGGCTGGCTTCGCCAAGCGGCAGGTCGAGCAAATAGAGGAAGGCGGGTAAAAACAGCGCGGTCGACAGGCCAAAGTGGAGCAGGCTGCCGCCAACCACTTCGGGGCGTACCAGATTCTTGGCCTTCAGTTTGAGGCCGACGGTGAACAGCAGTAGCAGGACGCCAAGGTGCGCAATGTGGGTGAGGATATAGCTGTCGTCCGGACCCACGCCGACGCGCTCGCCCAGCAGGGAAAGGGCAAAACCGGCACCAAGGTATCCAATCAGCGGGGGCAGGCCGACCTGCTTGAACAGCAGGCCCAGGCCGAAGGCAAAGGCAATCCAGACAGCTTCAATCACAACAGCATTCCGTTATCGGGTTATTCCTGTTGCCCGACTATAACGCACAAACCCGGCCTGAGCCGGGTTTGTGCGTTATACGATTGCCAACCGGGTTAGGCCGCGACGATCACATCTCCGTGGTTTTCCGGCTCGATCAATGCGCGGTGCAGCGCAGCAATCGCGGCGTCGTAATCTTCTTCCTGAACCACGCACTGCATTTCAACCTGGCGGATAGACTGATGCACCGCCTGGATGCTGATGCCGGCTTCGGCCAGGGCCGCCACGGTCTTGGCCAGAATGCCTTTGACCTTGAGGTCCGAGCCGATCGCCGACACGATGGCAATGTTATGCACGTTGACCTCCGCCATCGGATAGCGCTCCTCGATCAGGCGAGAGGCACGGTTGATCATCTTGCGCGAGCCGGAAATATAGTAGGTGATGCTGTTGGCATCCGAGTCCTTGTTCACCACGTACAGCTTGAGCTTTCTCAGCAGTTTGGTGATTTCCAGGTCGTACTCCACGTCGCCCAGCATTTCCTGGTCGAATACCTCGATGCCAAAGACGTCCTTGCGGCCGGCGATGATCTCGACGCAGGGCTTCTCGCTGCAGTAATCCTGGCTAATCAAGGTGCCGCCGTGATCCGGCTCGAAGGCGTTCTTGATGCGCAGATGAATGCCTGCGCGGCGCAGGGTGCGTGCTGCCTTGGGGTGGATTGCTTCCATGCCCAGGTTGGACAGCTGATCGGCCACGTCGTAGTTGGTACGGCCGATGGTGACGACCTTGTCGACGCCGACCAGGGTCGGATCGGCACTGGAGAGGTGATATTCCTTGTGAATGATCGCCTCGCTGGCACCGGTGGCGGCCGCAATCTGCGCGAAGGTGATTTCGCTGTAGCCACGATCAAAGGTGTTCATCAGACCTTCGCTGCAGTGGGTGTAGCCGGTTGCGACAACCAGCTCACGGCTGAAGTCGATGCCATCGAAACCGTCGCGCACCATGTCCTGGAAGCTCTTGGGCTCGCGCTGGTTCCAGCCGGTCAGATCGGCCAGACGCGCGTTTACGCCGCGCTTCTTGAGTGCCAGTACGGTATTGAAGGCGCTGTGCGCCTCGCCCAGCGACGCCAGCATCTCGCGGACTTTCATCAGGTGCTCGGTCAGCTGGAAGTGACCGTAGGAGCACAGCTGCTGCAGACTCACCATGCAGTCGCGCACGTCGCTGATGCGGCCTTCAATAAAGCGGTTTGCCGCCTGCAGCTCGTACTCGCCGCTGAACAGCTCTGCGTTCTTGTTCAGCATCGCTTGCTGCACGGCGTCCAGCGCGTCCAGCCAGGCGTCCTCGTTGTGGGCGTCGGCAAAGCGCTCGTACACACCGGGCTCGCCGGTTTTCTTGTGTTCGAGCAGCATGTTGGTCATACCGCTGTAGGCAGAGACAACGAAAACACGCTGGTACAGCTCGGTACCCTGACGTTGGCCAATGAAAATGTTGTTCAGTACTTCCTCAAAGCGGCTCATCGAGGTGCCGCCGATTTTCTCTACTGTATGCATAGTCCTGGTTTCTGTCTTTGGTGAAATCGGTCCTGCCACCAGCAGGTCGGGAGCCTCATGCTCCCGTTACAGGTAACGCTGCGTCGTAATGCGCAGTGGTGTTACCGGGCCGCGTTCGGCCACGAATGCCGGTCTGGGTGTATCGGCCCCGAAAGGCTCGACCGGCAGATTATCCACGTGGTTGTACACGTAGAACAGGTTGCTGCGCGGATCCGGCGTAATATTGCTGTTGGAGCCGTGCAGCGTGTTGCAGTCAAACAGTACCACCGAGCCGGCCTGGCCGGTTGCGGCGGTGATGCCACCCTCGCTGACCATGTCGGCAAGGCTGGCGTCATCCGGTACCCCCAGCTCCTGCTTGCGCAACGAGCGGCGGTAATGCTCCTGCGGAGTCTCACCCACACAGCCTATAAAGTGGCGATGTGAACCCGGCACCAGCAGCAGCGGGCCGTTGAAGGGCGAGTTGTCGGTGAGCAGAATAGAGCAGCTGATGGTGCGCATGCGCGGCAATCCATCCTCAGCGTGCCAGGTTTCAAAGTCGGAGTGCCAGTAGAACTCCTTGCCTTTGAAACCGGGTTTCAGATTCAGACGCGATTGGTGCACGTACAGGTCACCATCGAGCAGGTGCTGAACCTTGGCGGCGATGCGCTTATCTGCTGCTACCTTGGCGAACAGCTCGCTGCTCTGGTGAATCGCGAACAGCGAGCGCAAGGCGCCGCTGTCCGGTTCGCGTATGGCAGCGTCACTGGCAAGGATGCCCTTGTCGCTGCGTAACCGTTCAACCTCTCGGCGGAAAACGGCAACTTCCTCCGCGCTGAATGCATTGGGCAGTAGCAGGAAACCATCGCGTTCAAAGCGGGCAATCTGCTGCGCCGTTAGCGGCGCTTCGCGTTCATGGCGCCGATAGACAATCGGGTCAATTCGCTCGTGCCAGCGGGGCTGGTCTTGGCGGCGTGTGGGATACAGGTCAACCGCTGCCGTCATTAATCCTCCTTATATAGGGCCTGTTGTCGTGTCGTTCTCTCCACCGTTAGCGGGGGCGCAGCGACAACAGGCCATTTGGTTCTCAGCTGTTATCGACGGGGTAGACCCCGTCCTTGTCGTGTACTTCCTTGCCGCTCAGTGGCGGGTTGAATACACAAGCCATTTTCATGTCCTCGGTACCGCCGCGCAGCATGTGCTCGTCGTGCTTGTCCAGGATGTACAGCGTGCCGGGACGGATTTGATATACCTTGCCGTCCGACAGGGTTTCGATCTCACCGTTCCCGCTCATGCAGTAGACCGACTCCAAGTGGTTCTTGTAATGGATGTGGGTCTCTTTATTGGCGTAGATGGTGGTGATGTGGAAGGAAAACCCCATCTGGTCGTCCTTGAGCAGCATCCGGGTGCTTTCCCAGGTCTCGGTGGCGACGCGGCGTTCGGAGTTTTCGCATTCTTCCAGTGTACGTACGATCATGTTCTCTATTTCCTCAAGAAGCTTGGTTGGCGACCTGCTCAGCCATCACTTTGGCGAAAGCTGCGTCCAGAATGGTCAGGGCCTTGTCGATCTGCTCTTCGGTGATGGTCAGCGGGCACAGGCATTTGACAACCTGGCTATGGTTGCCGCTGGTTTCGATCACCAGGCCGTTGGCAAAGGCTTCCTTGCAGATGGCGGCGGCGGTGTCGCCATCCGGGCAGTTGATGCCCAGCATCATGCCGCGACCCTTGAGGTAGAGGGAGTCGGGGCCGTGCTTACGGACGATCTTCTGCATGCCGTCAGCGATACGCTTACCCTTGGCCTGCACGCTCTTGGCGAACTCGTCGTTGACCCAGAAGTGCTCCAGCGCAGCAGCAGCGGTAACGAAAGCGTGGTTGTTGCCACGGAAGGTACCGTTGTGCTCGCCCGGCTCCCACTGGTCGAGTTCGTTGCGCATGACCACGATGGCGAACGGCAGGCCAAAGCCGCTGAGCGACTTGGACAGGGTGATGATGTCCGGCTTGATGCCCATTTCTTCAAAGCTGAAGAAGGTGCCGGTACGACCGCAGCCAGCCTGGATGTCGTCGACAATCAGCAGCATTTCATGCTTGCGGCACAGTTTTTCCAGTTTGCGCATCCAGTCGGCAGAAGCGGTGTTCAGACCACCTTCGCCCTGAACGACTTCCACAATCACGGCTGCGGGCTTGTCGATGCCGCTGCTCGGGTCGCTGAGCATTTTGTCCATCATGGCGATGGTGTTGACCTTGTCGCCAAAGTAGTTGGCGTAGGGCATGCGGCTGACCTCTGACAGCGGTACGCCGGCGGCGCCACGATGATGGCCGTTACCTGTAACGGCCAGGGCGCCGATCGTGCAGCCGTGGAAACCGTTGGTGAAGCTGATGACATTGCTGCGGCCGGTGACCTTGCGGGCCAGCTTGAGCGCTGCTTCAACCGAGTTGGCACCGGTCGGGCCGCTGAACTGAACCTTGTATTTACCCAGGCCGCGCGGTTCCAGAATCACCCGATTGAAGGTCTCTAGAAAGCGTTCTTTGGCGTCGGAGTACATGTCCAGGCCGTGGGTGATGCCGTCATCTTCCAGGTACTGGATCAGTGCCTTTTTCAGAACCGGGTTGTTGTGCCCGTAGTTCAAGGTGCCGGCGCCGGCCAGGAAGTCGATGTAGCTCTTGCCTTCGCGGGTCACCAACTCGGCGCCGCGGGCCTGCTTGAAGACCACCGGGAACGAGCGGCAGTAGCTGCGAATATCCGATTCGTTTTTCTCGAACTGTTCAAAGGTGTTCATGTGATCTCCTGATCTCAAGCTTGAGCTGGTTGGGGTGCAGATTGGGTGAACGGGCCAGCGCGGTAGATGACTTCATCATCGTGCTGGCCATTGAAATGGGTTTCGCGGGAGAACAGCACTTCGGTGCTGTACTCGGCGCCCAGCAGGCGGAAGGCTTTCTTGAACAGCGCCTCGGATGCGTCGTTGCCTGGAGAAATGGTGGTCTCCAATCGACTGACACCGTCTGCGCGAACGCGTTCAATCAGTGCCAGCAGCATCTTCAAGGCCAGCCCCTGACCACGCATGCGGCTGTCCACGGCGACCTGCCAGACAAACAAGGTGTCTTGGCGCGCCGGCGGACGATAGCCGGAAATAAAGCCGACCATATCGCCATCAGCTGTCTCGGCAGCGATCGCGGTATCGGCAAAGTCGTGACACTGCAGCAGGTTGCAGTACACCGAGTTGGTGTCTAGCGGCTTGCAGCGTTCGACCAGGTTGTTCAGGGCGAAGCCGTCCGTGCTATTAGGTTTTCGTAGTGTTACGGGTGTAAGTGACAAACCGGGTTCCTAATGCTTATGCGTATATGCTTTTTCCATAATAAACATATCCAAAAAATTATCTCAACCCGCATTAAACGCCGTGTTCATGCGGTTTTGTGTGGTTTGAATATGTTTATAGCTGTTAAATAGATTTGTCATCAAACTACTTTCTTGTGTAATCAATTTGGCGCTATGCCCCGTCTGGTGGGGGCTGCGTGGGAACGGGCTTGGGTGCCTTCGGGTGCACCGTCCGGGCGCAGCAATGCCTCACGCTGGGGCGTGATCAGGGCGGTTTTCAGGAGGGAAGAGCGCCCGCCGGGCGGCGGGCATCTGCAGAGGGTTGGCGTTGCGCTTACAGGGTGAAGCCGCCGTCGATCGGAATGATGTTGCCGGTCATGTAGGCGCCGCCGGTGCCGGCCAGCATGATCGCCAGCGCGGCCATTTCTTCTTCGCGGCCCCAGCGTTTCATCGGAATGTGCTGACAGTCTTCGGCCATGGCCTCGGGGTCGCTGTGGATGTGGCTGGTCATCTTGCTCGGGAAGCGGCCGGGGGCGATCACATTGACGTTGATATGCTCGCTGACCAGTTCGCGGGCGAGGTTGCGCGACAATTGGTGTACAGCGGCCTTGCTTGGGCCGTAAGAGTAGGCTTGCTCGCCGAAGGAGCTGATGCCCGCTACCGAGCCGATGTTGATGACGCGTGCCGGATTGTCGGCGTTGGCCGAGGCGCGCAGCAGCGGCAGCAGCTGCTGGATGCAGCTGAACACCGAGATGACGTTCAACTGCATGACTTTTTCCCAACCCGATACCGGGAAGTCTTCCAGCGGCGCCCCCCAGCTGGTGCCGGCGTTGTTGACCAGAATATCCAGGCGGTCGGTGAGCTTGCCGACATCGGCGGCCAGCTGACGGGCGCCTGCCTCGGTGGACAGGTCAGCGGCCAGGGCGGTGCACTCGCCATACTGGCTGAGCTCCTGCGCGGTTTGCTGGCCCTCTGCAATCTTGCGGCAGCAGATGATGACGCGCGCGCCGGCTTCCAGGTAGCCCTGGGCGATCATGCGGCCAATGCCGCGGCTGCCACCGGTGACCAGGGCGGTGCGCCCGGCCAGGCTGAAGTACTGTTGCATGGGAGTCTCCTTGTTGTTGGTATGCGGTGCAGGTGGCTACGTTAAACCAGCGTGCACCCTGCCCCAAGTGCGACGGTGGCTTATAGAGCACGCAAATGCCCGATCATGGTGGGCGCTGCGGGCAGATGGCTTTTGGCTTATCCTTGGCTAGGGCCTGTTGTCGTTTCGTTCGCCCGCCTGTTGCAGCCTGTAAAGCCGCCAATCAAGGAGCGAGAAGCGTAGCGTGGTCTTTCCACGTGAGCGACGAGCGACGCCGAATGGCGGCTTTACAGGCGCAACCTCGGCGGCCCCACCCCGAGGGCCGGGGGCATTTTTCGGCAGGCGGATGAACGAAACGGCAACAGGCCCTAGAGTCGCCAACGGAACTGTTGTCACGAACAAGGTTCACAATGGCGAGCCCAACCAGCGAGTAGAGTGAGGAAGCAATGGGATCTGTTCGACGTTCGCGCAAAGAAGACGCATCGGCCTGGACCGTGGCAGACAGCCGCAGTGTCTACGGTATTCGCCATTGGGGCGCGGGGTATTTCAACGTCAATGAACAGGGTCATGTCGAGGTCATGCCGCGCGGTCCGCAGGCGGGCAGCATCGACCTGCACGAGCTGGTAGGGCAATTGCGCGAGAGCGGGCTGGATCTGCCGTTGCTGGTGCGTTTTCCGGACATTCTGCAGGCGCGCGTGCGTCAGTTGACTGGCGCCTTTGACCGTAACATCGAGGCGCTGGAGTATGGCGCGGGCTACACCGCGCTTTATCCGATTAAGGTCAACCAGCAGGAAGCGGTGGTAGAAAACGTGATTGCCACCGAGAACGTCTCCATTGGCCTGGAGGCGGGTTCCAAGCCGGAATTGATGGCGGTGCTGGCGCTGGCGCCCAAGGGGGGCACCATCGTCTGCAATGGCTACAAGGATCGTGAGTTTATCCATCTGGCGCTGATTGGCCAGAAGCTCGGCCACAAGGTGTTCATCGTAATCGAGAAGGAGTCTGAGGTCCGTCTGGTGATCGAGGAGGCCGAGAAGCTCGGTGTCACGCCTCAGGTCGGCCTGCGTGTGCGGCTGTCATCGCTGGCGTCCAGCAAGTGGGCCGACACCGGCGGCGAGAAGTCCAAGTTCGGGCTTTCTGCCGCCCAGCTGCTGCGCGTGGTCGATACCTTTCGGGCAGCTAATCTGCAGGACGGCGTGCGCTTGCTGCATTTTCACATGGGGTCGCAGATTGCCAATCTGGCGGACTATCAGCACGGTTTTCGTGAAGCGATTCGCTACTTTGGCGAGCTGCGCGCGCTGGGGCTGCCGGTCGACCATATCGATGTGGGCGGCGGCTTGGGCGTCGACTACGACGGCACGCATTCGCGCAACGCCAGCTCCATCAACTATGACGTCAATGAGTACGCGCAGACGGTGGTGGGCATGTTGCGTGATTTCTGCGACGAGCAGGGACTGCCGCATCCGCACATCTTCTCTGAGAGTGGTCGGGCGATGACCGCGCATCATGCGGTGCTGGTAGTGCAGGTAACGGACGTTGAGCGCTACAACGACGTGATGCCCGAGATCGAGGACCTGGACGAGTTGCCGGCGGTGGTCCGCAACCTGGTCCGTCTGCAGGATCAGCATGACATCGAAATGGTCACCGAGACCTACTGGCGCGCGACGCACTATATGGCCGATGTGGCCGCGCAGTACGCCGAGGGCAAGCTCAGCCTGTCCGAGAAGGCGCTGGCAGAGCAGTGCTACTACGCCCTGTGCAACCGCTTGCATGTGCAGCTCAAGGCGCGTCAGCGCTCCCATCGTCAGGTGCTGGATGAGCTGAATGACAAGATGGCCGACAAGTACATCTGCAACTTCTCCGTATTCCAGAGCCTGCCTGACACTTGGGCGATTGATCAGGTGCTGCCGATCGTGCCGCTGGACCGGCTGGAAGAAGAGCCGCTGCGTCGCGCGGTGCTGCAGGATCTGACCTGTGATTCGGATGGCAAGATACGTCACTACGTCGATGAGCAGAGCATCGAGAACACGCTGCCGGTGCATGATCTGCGCGAGGGTGAGGACTATTTGCTGGGGATTTTCCTGGTGGGTGCTTATCAGGAAATTCTCGGCGATATGCACAACCTGTTTGGTGACACTGATTCGGTCAACGTTTACCTGCGCTCTGACGGCCGCGTAGTGCACGGTGGTATCGAAACGCACGACACCATCGAAGATATGCTGCGTTACGTGCACTTTGCGCCGGATGAGCTGGTCACGCTGTATCGGGACAAGGTGGCGGGTGCGCGTCTGAGCCCAGCCGAACGCACCCGTTTTTTGGATGCGCTGCGACTTGGGCTGACGCGATCTTCTTACCTCAACGCCGAGTAACCTGGCGTCGTCAGGCCGCCTGTTTCTGCAAGCTGATCCAGGTGGCCTCGGCCCAGGCTACTGGCTGGCCGTCTGCTGTATAGAGGGCGGTGCCGGCCTGGTGCTTGCGGCCATCGTGGGCGATGGCCCAGCCGGTCACGACCAGTTGCTCACCGACCTTGATCGGGCGTTCGATGTGCGCCGCAAAGCGGCCTAGCAGCGCCACGCCGGCCTGATCTTTCACGGCAAAGTAACCGGGACAGTCCAGCGCCGCCCAGACAAACTCCGGGGCCACAGTGCCGTCGCCGGCGTCCAGGGTGCTGTCCGGCGTCCAGGCGCAGGCGACGGTATCGTTGCGACCGGTCACCGGGCCGGTGTGCAGCAGCAGGCCATCGTGCTCACAGCGGTCGGTACCGCAGACAAAGCAACCGGGCAGGCCATGCTGCTCGTAGCCGCTGAAGCGGGGGCGGGCGGCTTCGGCGTCGGCCAGGCTGACCGCGGGCGGCGGCGTCAACGCAAACTGATAGGGGCGGGCACTGCCGAGCAGGGTCTCGCCCTGCAGCAGGCGGGCACCGTCCGCGACGCGTACGATCACAAGGTCGGTGTCCAGTGGCGGCGGAGCATGCAGGGTGACCTGGCAAGGCTCGTTCATGGCCTTGGCCAGCAGGCCGCAGACGTAGCCGCCGTTGCCACTGTTGGGTGGGCCGCAGAAACGTTTGCGGATCATGGTCGGTATCGTGTTTTGCATCGTAAATTCCTTAATGACTCCAGCCGCCGCAGACCGGGAATACCTGGCCAACGAAACAGTTCGCCGCGTCCGAGCACAGATAGGCGGCAAAGTGGCTGTCTTCTTCTGCCGAGACCAGTCGCCCGAGCGGCACTTCGCGCTGCAGGCGCGCCTGAAACGCCGGGTTGGCCTGAATCTCGGGTGGGAAATAGGTGGGGTTGTCGACAAAGTTCTGGGCGATGGCGTTGACCTGCACGCCCTTGCCTGCGACCTCCGCGCCCACGGCCTGCACCCAGGCCAGCTGCGCACCGCGTGCAGCGCTGTAGCTCGAAGCTCGCTTCATGCCGCGCAGGGCCGAGGCGCTGCCCATCAGCACAATCTTGCCATGGCCGCGCTCGGTCATGGCTGGCAGGACGGCGCGGGCGAATCGTGGCAGCGGGTCGACCATGTGGCGAAACAGCAGGCCCCACTCTTCATCCTCTACCTGATCGGCCGGTGTGCTTGGCGCGGGCACGCCCAGATTCAGCAGTAGCACGTCAAAGCTGCCTGCTTCGGCGGTCAGCTTCTGGGGCGCCTTCGGGTCCAGAAAGTCGCGGTTGTCAGCCACGACCTCCGCGCCGCAGGCTTGCAGTGTGCGTTGCAAAGCGGGCCCCATGAAGTCCCCTGCCTGGGTCAGCAGGATGCGCTTGTTACTCAGATCACACAGGCTCATCGTTCTTCTCCCTTGTCAGGTTGCGGGGAAGTGGCGCTCCAGAAACGGCAGTAGCAAGCCGTTTACGTCGGCAGGCTTCTCGGCCTGAATCCAGTGGCCGCAGTCGGCGATCACATGCTGTTCGACCTGCGGCACCACGCTGGGCATTTTCTTGATGGTATAGGCTTCCAATGTGCCGACCGGGTCACGATCGCCGATCAGGAACAGGGCAGGTTGCTCGATCTGGCGGCCAGCCAGCGACTCGGTACGTTCCCAGTTGCGCTCAAAGTTGCGATACCAGTTGATCGGGCCGCGGAAACCGCTTTGCTCAAAGGTTTTGACGTAGACCTCGAAGGCCTCGTCGGAGCACCAGGCGGGCGGCTTGCCCGGGTCGCTGTAGTCCTCGAGCCAGGCCGAGTCGGCCGGTTTGTCCTGCACCAAGGCGCCGCCTTCCTGACTGTCCAGTCCGTGCATCATCAGGCGCATGGTGCGCGGGATATCCGCGGCCAGTTCGGCTTCAGCCGGGCCCTGAGTCTGGAAGTACAGCATGTAATGAAATTTGTCCTTGTAGGCCTCGCGCATCATGTTGATTGCCGGCTGACGCGGGCGCCCGCCGAAGGGCACCGACAGGCCGCACACCGCCTTGACGCGGGCCGGCTCCAGTAGCGCCAGGTGCCAGGCAATGGGGGCGCCCCAGTCGTGGCCGAGCATGGCTACCTGCTCGTGACCGAAATGGTTCATCGCGCCCTGAATGTCGCCGCAGATGGTGATCAGGTCATAGGCCTCGACCGCCTCTGGCGCCTCGGTCGCACCGTAACCACGCATTTCCGGGGCAAACACGCGATAGCCCTGGGCCGCCAGCGCCGTGATTTGATGACGCCACGAGTACCAGCACTCCGGGAATCCATGCAGCAGCCAGACCGGCTTGCCGCTCTCCGGGCCTGCGATATGCACGCTGAGCTGAATGCCGTTGACCTTGATCAGTTGTTGTTTTGTCTGCTGCATACTGCTCTCCACTGAGTCCTGAGGCCACACTATGGCAAATCGGCGGCGATATGGCGCGATTGTCGCATGCGCATTCACCAGCCGAAGTGTCGAATATCGGTGCGGTGCATGATTCGTGCGCAGAGCGGCTCGCGGTTGCCTGGGCGGCGCGGGTTTCAGGCTGAGCTATGCTCAGGTTGCTGGGCCAAAAAGTCGTGTGGGCATCGTAAATAAGGAAAGGCGATGAGCAAAGCGCGTCCGTGGATTACCTTGCAGGGCCTGATCGCTGTCTCGATTGTGATCTGTCTGCTGACCATGCTGGCGGTCACTGCGCTGCAGGGCTATCGGGGGGCGCGTGCGGTGCTGGTTGCGGCGGCATCGGATTCGGCCAAGCAGATTGGCGCATTGCTCAATGAGCGCGCCGAGCGTTTGCTGTCGCCGGGCGAGAATGCCTTGAGCATTCTGGTGCACGATCCGCTGGTCACCGCCGACTCGCTGCGCGAGCGGGCGAGCCGCATGCCTGCTTTGGCTCAGCTGCTGGGGGATGGAAAAACGGTCAGCGCTGTGTATGCCGGCTACCCCGATGGTGAGTTCTTTCTTGTGCGCCGGGTGCCCGATGGGGGGCTCGATCGCTACCAGCTTCCGGAGGGGACGCATTTTCTGGTGCAGTCGGTTGAGCGCGATGGCGAGCGCATGCTCGGACGTTGGCTGTTCTTCAATGCGGACCTGCAGCAGACCGGCAGCAGGCCGGTACCCGAATACCGATATGACCCCCGTGAGCGGCCTTGGTACCAGCTGGCGCAGACCCGCGACGGGGTAGTGTTGACCGAACCCTATCTCTTCTTCACCACTCATCAGGTTGGTCTGACCATGGCGCGGCGCAGCAAGCTGACCGGCGTAGTGATGGGGCTGGATGCGGCTGTGGATGACCTGGCCGTTGAGGTCAAGGACATGCACCTGACGCCCGGCACGGAGATGGCGATTGTCAGCGGAGAGCGGGTTGTTGCCTATCCGGACATGGACCGCCTGATCGTGCTGGAAGGCGCGCAGGAGCCGCGATTGGCCACCATTGAGGAGCTGGGCGTGCCGGTGCTGAGCGAGCTGGCAGCAATGGATGTCGATCCTGCGGAGGTGGCACTGCTGTCACGCGATGACGGTGATTGGTACGTCATCAGCCTGCCACTGACTCGCATTGGCGATGAGCTCGGTCGGGTGCTGATTGCCATGCCCGGTAAGGAGATGCTGGCAGGGGTTGTGGGCATTCTGCGTCAGCAGGCGACCTGGGCGCTGGTGTTGCTGTTGCTGCTGGTTCTGGTGGGTTGGGCGCTGGGCCAGCGTTTGGGCGGGCCACTCAAGGCGCTGGCTGATCAGGTGGGTGGTCTGGCCAACATGGACTTCAGTCAGAAGATCGGTGTGCGTTCGCGCATTCGCGAGGTCAACGAACTCGGCGGTGTGCTCAGCCGAATGGCGGGAGCGATCAATCATTTTCAGCAGATATCATTGGCGCTGAGTCGCGAGACGCGCCTGGAGCGCATGCTTGATGTGGTGTTGGGCCACTTGATCGCGATGGCCAAAGGACGTGGCGGGGCGGTGTTTCTGTATGAGGAGCAGAGCGGTGAGTTGAGGCTGGCCAGTGGTATCAATGACGAGCATTACCCGCAGTCGTTGACGCTGGATGAGGAGCTGCGCAGTAAGCCGGAGCAGGTGCTGGCGGCACGTCTGGACCGGGATCATCGCTATATGACGCTGGCCCTGCGAGACCGTCAGGAAAATCTGATCGGCGTGCTTGCGGTAGAGGTCTCGCCGCTGTTGACCTCAAACATGGTCAAGAGTCTGCGCCAGTTTCTGGAGAGCCTGTCCGGTACCCTGGCTGTTGCCATCGAAACGCGCCAGCTGTTCGATGACCAGCAGGTGTTGATGGAGTCGATCATTCGTCTGCTGGCCACGGCCATTGACGCCAAGTCGCCCTACACCGGCGGACACTGCGATCGTGTGCCGCAGCTGGCCGAGATGTTGCTCCACCGTGCCTTGGCCTCGGAAAGTGGCGCACTGGCTGAATTCTCGATGGATGAAGAACAACGCTATGCCTTCCGCATTGCGGCCTGGATGCATGACTGCGGCAAGATCACCAGCCCTGAATACGTAGTCGACAAGGCCACCAAGCTGGAAACCATCTACAACCGCATTCATGAGGTTCGCACGCGCTTTGAGGTGCTGTGGCGAGATGCGGAGATTCGCTATTGGCAGGGCGTTGCCGAAGGGCGAGACGAGGCGGAGCTGGCCGCCGAGTTGGCGCAGACCCGACAACGTCTGCAGGCCGAATTTGACGAAGTGGCCAAGGCAAACGTCGGTGGCGAGTTCATGCGCGAGCAGGACGTCGAGCGTTTACGACAGATTGCCGAGCAAACCTGGGTGCGCCACTTTGACGACCGGCTCGGTCTGTCGCAGGAAGAAATGCAGCAGTTGCAGGCCGTGCCAGCGCCGGCACTGCCGGTGGTTGAGCGCCTGCTCAGCGACAAGCCCGAGCACAAGGTGCCCTGGGGGGATCGCAAACCGCCTGTGGCCAAGGATGATCCGCGTAACATCTGGGGCTTTGACATGGATGCGCCGCAATACAGCTTTGACCGCGGTGAGCTGCACAACCTGTCCATTCAGCGTGGCACGCTGACGGCGGAAGAGCGCTTCAAGATCAACGATCACATCGTGCAGACCCTGATCATGCTCAGTACCTTGCCGTTCCCGCGGGCGCTGCGCGACGTACCGCAGCTGGCGGCTACGCACCATGAGAAGCTCGATGGCACCGGTTATCCACGTCGTCTGGGTGAGGACCAGTTGTCGGTGCCTGATCGGGTGCTGGCCATTGCCGACATCTTTGAAGCGCTGACGGCGGCCGACCGCCCGTATAAGCCGGCAAAAACGCTGTCCGAGGCCATCAGAATCATGCTGTTCATGGCCAAGGATCGGCATATCGACGGAGAGCTGCTGGCGCTGTTTCTGCGTACCGGTGTGCATGAGCAATACGGTCAGCTGTTCCTGCAGCCGGAGCAGTGCGATCAGGTTGACGTGGAGGCGTGCCTGGCGCAGTTGCGTGAGTGGCAGGTCATCGCCTGATCAAGCGTCCTGGTTGTTGACCGCAGATGACAGAATTGTGGCACTCTGTCCGGCTGCTGGTGACCCGTATCACCGCGCCTGCCGTGAGTCTGAACAAGAGAGTCGTCATGTTGAGTCTGTCGCCCGTTGCTGAGTCTGCCACCCTGCTACGCCGCATCGGCGTGGTTGTCGGTTCTGTTCTGGTTACCCTGGGATACTGCCTGGATGTGCTCTGGAGGGCTGCTGCCAGGCGCCTGGATCGCGCCCGGGTTGACCGTTACACACGTGGCTGGGCTGCCGCTCTGCTCCGGCTGGTGCGCCTGCAGGTCTGCGTCTTTGGTGCGCCGCCCAACTTCAGCGACGGGCGCCGCTATATCATTCTCTGTACCCATGCCAGCCACTACGATATCCCGGTCAGCTTTGTGGCGCTGCCTGGCTCCATTCGCATGCTGGCCAAGTCCGAGTTGTATCGTATTCCGGTGCTGGGGCTGACCATGCGCCTGGCGGAGTTCCCTTCAATCAATCGCCACAAGCGCACTCAGGCGCTGGCCGATCTGGCCCGCGCCCGGCAGATGATGGAGTCGGGTATTGTGCTCTGGGCTGCGCCGGAGGGGACGCGCTCGCGCACGGGTGAGTTGCTGCCGTTTAAAAAAGGATGTTTTCACCTGGCGCTGGATACCGAGGCGGTGATCGTGCCGGTCGCCATTCGCGGTATCCACAGGGTGCTGCCGGCGCGCAGTTGGCGCTTCAACCTCGGGCAACAAGTGTCTGTGCACGTCGGCGAGCCGATTGACGCGGCGACCTACACGCGTGAAGACCTGCCCGCGCTGATGGCCGAGACCCGCCAGCGGATTGCGGCGTTGCTGGGAGGCTCTGCGGTCTGACTCAGCGCTGCCCTGACTCGTCAACGGCGAGGTGGAATTGCGCGCCTTCGGTTTCCAGTGGCGCGAGGGTACTGATGCAGTAGTCCAGCTCCTCCAGCAGACCGCGCACCTTGTTGCTGTTCAGACCGCTGTGCGGGGATTTGCGCAGATGATGCTGGAGTGCTTCCAGGGTGCTCATGCCGGCCGCGACCGGCTGCCAGCTGACGTCTTCAATGCCCCATATCTGGCCGGTCTGTGGGTCGGGTTCCGGCACCGCCTTTTTGGCTTCATCGTCCAACATGGCGACGGCGGCCTGCAGTTCCAGTGCGGTGGTGTCGACAAAGCTGCTGAGTTCCGAGACGCCGAGTGTGCGGCACAGGCCGTCGAGCAGCTTCAGCTCGTTTCGCAGGGTATCCAGCAGACGGTCATCTGGCTGAAATTGACGGTTCAGCAGGGTGTTCAGCCGCAGGGCGCTTGCCACAGTGTGCTCCTGAGTCGAGGGTGGTGGAACTCGAACTTTAACCTAGAGCGCCGCTGTCCTGCACTGCCATGCTCATTCGATCCAGCGATACAGGGTGCGGCGCGTGATGCCCAGGATGTCTGCGGCCCGGCGCTTGTTGCCGCCGGTGGCGCTGAGCACCTGGTGAATGTATTGGCGCTGCACGCTCTCCAGACTCGGTAGTTGCTCCAGTGCCGCCCCGGTCAGCCCGTCCAGTAGCGGGACGCCGGGCGAGCCCGGGTTTTGCTGCTCGGCCTGTTGCAGTCGATCCGGCAGGTTGCTCAGCTCGATCAGGTCGCCGGTGCAGAAGGTCGCTGCGCGCTCCACTGCGTTCTGCAGCTCGCGTACGTTGCCCGGGAAGGGGTGGCGCTGCAGCGCCAGGCGGGCGTCATCGGCAAAGCCTTTGATATGGCGCTGCTGTCTGGCATTGAAGCGAGCAAGAAAGAAGTCGGCCAGCGCGTGAATGTCATCGGCCCGCTCGCGCAGTGCCGGCACTTGCAGGGTGAAAGTCTCCAGGCGATAGAACAGGTCTTCGCGAAAGCGGCCGTCAGCCACGCAGTCGGTGAGCTGGCGGTTGGTGGCAGCGATGACGCGGACGTTCAGTTGTATTTCGTGGTCGCTGCCGACCGGCCGCACCTTGCCGTCCTGCAGGGCGCGCAGCAGCTTGGCCTGCAGGGCGAGCGGCATTTCGCCGATCTCGTCCAGCAGCAGGGTGCCTCCGTCGGCCTGCTGGAACAGGCCTGCGCGGGTCTTGCGGGCACCGGTATAGGCACCGGCGGCATGGCCAAAAAACTCGCTTTCCATCAGCTCGCTGGGGATGCCGCCGCAATTGACGACCATGTACGGGGCGGACTTGCGACTGCTTTGCTCGTGGACCGCGCGGGCAACCAGTTCCTTGCCGGTGCCGCTTTCGCCCTGAATCAGCACTGGGCCGTCGGCGTCGGCTACCTGGCGGATATCCTGAAACAGTCGTCGCATGACGCTGCTTTGGCCGATGATGCCGTGAAACTGCTCCACTGCCATGATGGAGCGATAGCGCTGCACTTCGCGGCGCAGGCGGCGGTTCTCCAGCAAGCGGCTCGCTGTGAGCAGGAAGTGGTCCATTTCCAGCGGCTTGGTGAGAAAGTCGTCGGCGCCTTGCTGCAGTGCCTGCACGGCCTGTTGTACCGAGCCAAAGGCGGTGATGATCAGCATCGCCGGGGCCGGGTTCAGGCCCTGCGCGACGGGTAGCAGACTCAGGCCGTTGGCGCCCGGCAGGCGCAGGTCGCTGATCAGCAGATCAATCTCGCCCTGTTGCAGCAGCGGCTGGGCGGCTTCGGCGCTGGCGCAGGCGGTCACCCGGTAGCCCTCGGCCTCGAGTTCTTCCTGCAGTAGTTCGCGCAGGCCCGGATCGTCTTCGACCAGTAGCAGATGTTCGGTATGGCTCATGCAGTGCGTTTCCCTTGATGAATCGGCAGCAGCAGGCTGGCACGGCAACCGCCCAACGGGCTGCTGCCGAGCACGAGTTGGCCGCCGTGTTCTTCGGCAATGGTGTTGACGATGGCCAGCCCCAGCCCGGTGCCTTCGCCCGGGGGCTTGGTGGTAAAGAAGGGCTCAAGCAGTTGCTCGTGACTGGCCTCGGGCAGGCCTGGCCCATCGTCGTCAATATCGATGCGCAGCTGCCCGTGCTGCTGACTGAGCTGCACCTGCAGTCGCTGCTCACTGGCTTGCAGGGCGTTGCGCAGCAGATTGAGCAGGGCCAGCTCGAGACGCCCCGGGTCGCCTTTCACCGTGGGCAGCGTCTGCGCGCTGTCGGCCTCTACCTCGAGTTGTCGCCCGGCGACCTCCAGTTCCGGGGTAATGGCCGCCACCGCGCTGTCGAGTACTTGGCGCAGGGAGGTCGCGCGCGGCTCTGCAGCGCTGGGGCGGCTGTAGTCGAGCAGTTGGCGAACCGTGTGGGTCAGACGGGCTACCTGCCCGCGAATGGCGCCAAGTTCACGCTGCTGCCCCTGGTCATCGGCAGCATGGCGTTGCAGGCGTCGAGCGCGTCCGTCGATCACACTGAGCGGAGCGCCCAGCTCATGGGCGACCCCGCGTGCCATGCCACCGATGGCTGCCATTTTCTCCTGATCCTTGAGCTGGGCCAGCAGGTCGGTCTCGGCGGCGCGACGCTGATCCAGCTCGTGTCGGGCTTGTTCGATACTGTCCAGCATCTGGTTCAGCCCTTCTGCGAGGGCGGCGACTTCGGTTGGGCCTTCCAGCGCTGCGCGGTGGGCATGGTCACCCTGGGCGACCCGCTGCATGTGTTCAAGCAGTCGGTCGACATGGCGACCTACACCGCCGTAGTGGCCCAGCATCACTGCGCAGAGGATGCCGATGGCCAGTACCGCCCAGGCCAGCCAGGCAATGATCTCCAGCTGGTCGAGCGCGCGGCCGAAGTCGCTGGCCCGCCGGGTTATTTGAATCAGCCCCTGAATCTGCCCGCCGGCATCGAACAGCGGCATGAAATGGGAGAACAGGTGGCGTCCGCCCACCTGGCTAAAGCCTTGCTGGGCCTGACCGGTAGACACGATAAGGTCGGGGATGGCGGTACGGGTCAGGTCGCTTTCGGTGATGCCGGCCGAGGCCAGACGCACACCGTTGACGTCGAATACCGAGGCGCCGTAGACCTCGCCGATAATAAAGACCGACCCCAGTGCGAGCTCGATTGCCTGCTCGTCATGCTCGCGCAGGGCATTGCCGATGGGAATGCTGATCGCCCGGCCGATCAACTCCAGGTCGTCCTTGAGGCGTTGTTGTTGAAACTGGCTGGCCTGCTCCAGGCCAAAGCGGATGCCTAGCGCGGTGAGCACCAGTAGGGGCAGCACGACAAACAGCAGAAGCGTACGCTGCAGGCCGCTGATGCCGAGCCAGGAAAACGGGTCATATCTGAACGGGTATTTTTTGCTCATGTTTAAAAAAGATACGTTTTTGTGGGCGATCCAGGCAAGCTGAAAGGCGTTTCGGTTTGTGTTTTCAGGATAAATTCTTTTAAAAACAATAGATTATATATTTTTTGTCGGGCTTGGCACGGTCTCTGCTGTATATCCAGTGACACTCAACGAAGGAGAAACACCATGACGAATCTGAAGAAACTGACTGCTGCCCTGTGTGTTGTGACCCTGAGCGCGGGTGTACCGTTCGCTGTAGCGCAGTCCACCGGTGGTTCTGCCGGTCAGCAATACGGCGCCCCCTCAGCCGCGGCAGCCGCAGCGCCGGTGACCGATGAGGATCTGGAGAAATTCGTCACAGCGGAGAAGAAGGTCAATGAGATCCGCCAAGAGCTGACTGAAGAGCTGAGCAATGCGGGTGATCAGCAGGAAGCGCAGCAGATGCAGCTTGATGCGCAGGAAGAAATGGTTGAGGCCATCAAGGACGAGGAGATGGATATCCCTCGCTACAACGAAATCGCCTCGCGCATGCAGACAGATATGGAACTGCGCCAGCGCGCTCAGCAGGTCAACTGATAGCGTGATCTGAGCTGGTAAAAAGGGGCTTCGGCCCCTTTTTTTGTCGCCCTGTCAGGACTCACTGTATTCCGGGCGCTCGGCCAGGCCGCGTTTGAGGTGGTCAACCAGCTGGCGCACCTTGGGCGAGAGGTGCCGCTGTTGCGGATACAGCGCCCAGACGGCGGTATGCGGTGGCTGGTGTTGGGGGAGGAGGGCGCGTAAGGCGCCGCTACGCAGGTGGCCCTGAACGTAGTAGTCGGGGAGCTGGCACAGGCCAAAACCACGCAGTGCCGCTTCCAGCACCGCTTGGCCGCTGTTGCAGCGCCAGTTGCCCTGCACCCGAACCGGCAGTTCACGGCCGCGTTGCTGGAAGGTCCAGACGTCGCTGCTGCCGATCAGGCAGTTGTGCCTTGGTAGTTCCGACAGGCTGTGCGGCGCGCCGAAGCGCTCCAGATAGGTCGGTGCAGCGCACAGATACATGTGGCGCGGCGCAATGCGGGTAGCGATCAGGCTGGAGTCTTGCAGCCGACCCAGTCGAATGGCCAGGTCGTAGCTACCGTGCAACAGGTCCAGCGTCTGGTTGGTCAGGGTCATCTCGACCCGCAGCTGCGGATGCAGCTGCATAAAGTCGTCGACGATAGGCATGATAAAACTCTCGCCATAGGCGACTGCACAGGTCATGCGCAATAGCCCCTTGGGCTCGCTGCCCAGATCTGTGATGGCCTGCAGGGCTTCATCGCGGGCGTCGATCAGGCGTTGGCAGTGCTGCAGAAAGGTTTGGCCGGCCTCGGTCAGGCTGACTCGACGTGTGCTGCGGTAAAACAGGCGACTCTGCAAACGGTCCTCAAGGCGGGCAATCTGGCGGCTGACGTGAGAGGAGGAGGCACCTAAGCGCTGTGCCGCGCCAGTGAAATGCCCGGTTTCGGCTACCGCTACAAATTCGTCGATACCTTGCCAGTCACTCATGATTATCCCTATGCGGCAATAATGTTTTGTCTGATGAGGGATTATCCACGAAACCGCCTTCTACTACACTGGCGTCCTGTTGCTACCTCACTCAATGGAGAGTCCCCATGATCAAGTCCCGCGCCGCCGTGGCCTTTGCGCCGAATGAACCCCTGCAGATCGTCGAAGTGGACGTGGCGCCGCCGCAGGCCGGTGAGGTGCTGATTCGTATCGTTGCTTCCGGCGTTTGTCACACTGATGCCTATACCCTGTCCGGTCAGGACAGCGAAGGCGTGTTCCCCTGCATTCTCGGTCACGAAGGCGGTGGCATCGTCGAAGCCGTGGGGGAAGGGGTGACCTCGGTGCAGGTGGGTGATCATGTCATTCCGCTGTATACCGCCGAGTGCGGTGAGTGCAAATTCTGCAAATCCGAGAAAACCAACCTGTGCAGCTCGGTGCGCACCACGCAGGGCAAAGGCGTGATGCCGGACGGCACCAGCCGCTTCAGCTACAACGGCGAGCCGATCTATCACTATATGGGCTGCTCCACCTTCTCTGAATACACCGTGCTGCCAGAAGTCTCCGTGGCGGTGATTCCGAAGGAAGCGCCGCTGGAGAAAGTCTGTCTGCTGGGCTGTGGCGTGACCACCGGCATCGGCGCGGTGCTCAATACCGCCAAGGTAGAAGCGGGCGCGACCGTTGCCATCTTTGGTCTGGGCGGTATCGGCCTGGCGGCCATCATCGGCGCCAAAATGGCCGGTGCCAGCCGCATCATCGGTATCGACATCAACCCGGCCAAGGAAGGGGTTGCCCGCGAGCTGGGTGCAGACGAGTTCGTCAATCCGAAGGATTACGACAAGCCGATTCAGGAAGTGATCGTCGATATGACCGACGGCGGCGTGGATTACAGCTTCGAGTGCATCGGCAACGTGCAACTGATGCGCGCCGCGCTGGAGTGCTGCCACAAGGGGTGGGGCGAATCGACCATCATCGGCGTCGCGCCGGCCGGTGCCGAGATCAGCACCCGTCCGTTCCAGCTGGTGACCGGTCGCGTCTGGCGCGGCAGCGCCTTCGGTGGCGTCAAGGGCCGTACAGAACTGCCGAGCTACGTCGAGAAATCGCAGACGGGCGAAATCCCGCTGGACAGCTTCATCACCCACACCATGGGGCTGGAGCAGATCAACGACGCCTTTGAGCTGATGCACGAAGGCAAGAGCATTCGGACGGTGATCCATTTTTGAGGCAGCCGCAAGCTTCAAGCCTCAAGCTTCAAGCAAAACCATGTGGTATCGAATTGCGCGGATTTTCTTGAAGCAACGAATGGCAGATAAGCGTGTGGAAAACACTTGACGGTCCGACCGCCGAGCTAATTCTGATTACGCTTGCAGCTTGCAGCTT
>NZ_LMAZ01000001.1:755928-910105 GCF_003444685.1 Pseudomonas abyssi
GCAGCTTGCAGCTGAAACCGGAGATTTCTATGAACGACATTGAACTGGTCAGCGCCAACAAGAGCTTTGGCGGCTGGATGAAGCGCTATCGCCATCGCTCCCAGGTGCTGCACTGCGATATGGTGTTTGGCATCTACCTGCCGCCACAGGCGGATCAGGGCAAGCCGCTGCCCGTGCTGTACTGGCTGTCGGGCCTGACCTGTACGGATGAAAACTTCATGCAGAAGGCCGGTGCGCAGCGCCTGGCGGCCGAGCTGGGTATGGTCATTGTTGCGCCGGACACCAGCCCGCGTGGCGAAGGCGTGCCGGATGACGCTGAGGGTGCCTATGACTTCGGTCTGGGCGCGGGCTTTTACGTCAACGCCACCGAGCAGCCGTGGGCGCAGCACTACCGCATGTACGACTACGTGGTGCAGGAGCTGCCGGGGCTGATCGAGGAGCACTTCCCGGTATCGGATCAGCGTTCGATCAGCGGTCACTCGATGGGCGGCCACGGCGCGCTGATCTGTGCGCTGAAGAATCCTGGTCGTTACCGCTCGGTCTCGGCCTTTGCGCCGATCACCAACCCGAGCGATTGTCCTTGGGGACACAAGGCGCTGGGGCAGTATCTGGGCAATGATAGCGCGGCCTGGAAAGCGTGGGATGCCTGCGAACTGCTGGCGGGGGCAACCGAACGCCTGCCGCTGCTGGTCGATCAGGGCGAATCCGATGACTTCCTGATTGAGCAGCTCAAGCCCGAGGCGCTGGAAGCGGCTGCGGCGGCCGCAGGCCATCCGCTGACGCTGCGTCGTCAGCCCGGCTACGACCACAGCTACTACTTTATCGCCAGCTTTATCGATGACCACCTTCGTCATCATGCGGCGGCGCTGGGTTTGTAGCCTGTTCCCTGTCATGTCGAGGCGGTAGAATCGCCGCCATCGACTGACGGGAGACTCCACATGCGTATTGGTCACGGCTACGACGTTCATCGCTTTGGCGATGGCGATTTCATCACTCTGGGCGGCGTACAGATTGCCCACAACCGTGGACTGGTAGCCCATTCCGATGGCGACGTGCTGCTACATGCGCTGGCCGACGCACTGCTTGGCGCGGCGGCACTGGGTGATATTGGACAACACTTTCCCGACACCGACCCCGAGTTCAAAGGCGCCGACAGCCGCGTGCTGCTGCGTCATGTCATGAGCCTGCTGCGTGAGCGGGGCTGGAAGGTAGGCAATGTGGACGCCACCATCGTTGCCCAGCGGCCGAAGATGGCGCCGCATATTCCGTTGATGCGCGAGCAGGTCGCCGCAGACCTGGGCGTCGCGTTGGATCAGGTCAACGTCAAGGCAACCACCACTGAAAAGCTCGGCTTCACCGGTCGCGAGGAAGGGGTAGCCGTACACGCGGTGGCCCTGTTGCTGGCCGATGTCTGAGACGCTGCTGGGGCCGCGTGCCTGGGGTGAAAGCTGCGGCCGGGCAACGCTGAAGGCAACGTCTGAGGACTTTCGCGTCACCGAAGTGCTGGATATCGCTCTCAGTGGTGCCGGTGAGCATCTCTGGCTGTTGCTGGAGAAGCGCGGTCTTAACACCGAAGAGGTGGCCAGGCAGCTGGCCCGCGCGGCCGGTATTTCGCTGCGCAACGTCAGCTACGCAGGCCTGAAGGACCGTCAGGCGGTGACTCGCCAGTGGTTCAGTTTGCAGCTACCGGGGCGTGCTGATCCGGATTTGAGTGCGCTCTGGAGTGACCAGTTGCACTGCCTGCAGCAGATCCGTCATCAGCGCAAGCTTCAGCGCGGCGCTCACAGTGCTAACGGGTTCTTTATTCGCCTCACTGACCTGGTTGCCGATCAATCGCAGCTGGATGAGCGGCTGCAGATTATCGCCGCTCAGGGTGTACCCAACTATTTCGGCCCGCAGCGCTTCGGCCGCGACGGCAGCAATCTGCACGATGCTCGCCGCTGGGCCGGGCAGGGCGGTTATCCGCCGGCACGCGGGACGCGTTCACGCTTGCTCTCAACCGCCCGCAGTCTGCTGTTCAATCGGATGCTCGCGGCGCGGGTGGCGGATGGCACCTGGAACCGCATTCTGTCCGGTGATTGTTTGGCCTTTACCGATAGTCGCAGTCATTTCCCGGCCAGCGAACTGGCCACCGATGACCCGCGTCCGGCGGCGCTGGATCTGCATCCAACCGCATCGCTCTGGGGAGCGGGGAGGTTGGCCAGCAGTGCGGAAACAGCCCAGTTGGAACAGCAAATCGCCGCCGCCGAGCCGCAGCTTGCCGGCTGGTTGGAAGGGGCGGGGCTGGATCAGGCGAGGCGGATTTTACGCCTCCCCATTCAGGGGCTTACGTGGCATTATCCGTCATCTGATTGTCTCGAACTGGAATTTACCCTGCCTACCGGCTGCTTCGCTACGGCGTTGCTGCATGAGCTGCTGGAGCTCTCCAGTGCCCCCGGTGGCGGGCTGGAAACGGAAAACTGATGCGAATTCTGATTGCCAACGATGATGGTGTGCTGGCGCCGGGCATCAAGGCCCTGCACGGCGCGCTGGCCGATTATGCCGACTGCGTGGTGGTTGCCCCCGCGGAAGACCGCAGCGGTGCGAGCAGCGCCCTGAGTTTGGACCGGCCGCTGCGCCCATTTACGCTGGAAAACGGCTATATCGGGGTCAACGGCACGCCGACCGATTGTGTTCACCTTGGGCTCAATGCGCTGTTTGAGGACAGCGTCGACATGGTGGTGTCGGGTATCAACCTGGGTGCCAACCTGGGTGACGACGTGCTGTATTCCGGCACTGTCGCTGCCGCGCTGGAAGGGCGTTTTCTGTCGCGCCCGGCGATGGCGTTCTCGCTGACCGGCCGTCAGGCCGACAACCTGCCGACCGCTGCGCACTTCGCGCGTCAGATGGTGGAGGCCCACGATAAACTCGATCTGCCGCCGCGTACGGTGCTTAACGTCAACGTACCGAACCTGCCGCTCGAGCACATCAAGGGTGTGCGCCTGACCCGTCTGGGTCATCGCGCGCGCGCAGCCAGGCCGGTGAAATGGGTCGATCCGCGTGGCAAGGAAGGTTACTGGATCTCGGTGGCCGGCGATGCCGAGGATGGCGGCGAAGGGACCGACTTTCACGCCATCATGCAGGGCTTTGTGTCGGTCACGCCGCTGCGCGTGGACAAGACCCTCTACGAGGTATTCGACCACTTGGAAAACTGGCTGGACGGACTGGTTTGAGAATGGCACACGACGACCTTTATCGCGCCGGCATCGGCATGACCTCTCAGCGCACGCGCGAGCGGTTGCTTGAGCGCCTGTTCGAGGAGGGCATCCGCAACCTGCATGTGCTTGAAGCGATCCGTCGAACCCCCCGCCACCTGTTTGTCGATGAAGCGCTGGCCCACCGGGCCTACGAAGATACGGCGCTGCCGATTGGCCATAACCAGACGCTGTCCCAGCCCTACATCGTGGCTCGCATGACCGAGTTGCTGCTGGGCGGCGGGCCGCTCGACAAGGTCATGGAAGTGGGGACCGGCTCGGGCTATCAGACCGCGATCCTCGCCCAGGTGGTTGAGCGCGTGTTCAGTGTCGAGCGCATCTATCCCCTGCAGGAACGGGCCAAGGGCGTGCTGCGCGACATTAATATTCGTAACGTGGTGTTTCGCCATGCCGACGGTAACTGGGGCTGGCCCCAGTACGGACCCTACGACGCCATCCTGGTGACTGCCGCGCCCGCGGAGATCCCGCCGGAGCTGCTTGGTCAATTGGCCGATGGCGGACGCCTGGTGATTCCGGTTGGCGAGCACCAGCAGCACTTGATGCTGGTCGTGCGCCAGGGTGACGAGTTTATCCATCAGCAGGTTGAGCCGGTGCGGTTTGTGCCGCTGCTGGCCGGCGCCATTCACTCCTGATTTTTTCCTGCAAGGACCTTTCGTGAAGGAATACCTGTTGATCTTTCTGCGCGGCGTTGCCATGGGCGCAGCCGATGTGGTGCCCGGCGTATCCGGCGGCACCATTGCCTTTATCTCCGGCATTTACGATCGCCTGCTTGCGGCGATCGCCGCGTGCACGCCGGACAAGCTGATCTGGTTGTTGCGCGGGCGCATCGCCGAGACATGGAGGGCGGTGGACGGCGCGTTTCTGGCGACGCTGCTGGCGGGAATCCTGTGCAGCATTGCCTCCCTGGCACGGCTGATCACCTACCTGCTCGAGCACCACGGAGTACTGCTCTGGTCGTTCTTTTTCGGGCTGATCCTGGTGTCGGTGTATCTGGTCGGGCGGGAGATCAGCCGCTGGAACGCCTGGACCTTGCTGGCGGCGGTTGCCGGTGCGCTGTTTGCCTACGTGATTACCGTTGCCTCACCGCTGGCGCTGAGCGTGACGCCGTTGAACGTCTTCCTGGGTGGTTGCATCGCCATCTGCGCGATGATCCTGCCGGGCATTTCCGGCAGCTTCATTTTGCTGCTGCTGGGGCTGTATAGCGGCGTGCTGCACGCGGTGAAAACGGCTGATCTGGGCCTGCTTGGCTTGTTTGCGCTGGGCTGCGTTGTTGGCCTGCTGAGCTTTTCCCGCTTGCTGTCCTGGCTGCTGTCCCATGCGCGCAACGTGACGCTGGCGTTTCTCACCGGTTTGCTGGTGGGCTCGCTGAACAAGGTGTGGCCCTGGAAGCAGACCCTGACCTGGCGCACTAACAGCCATGGTGAACAGGTACCCTTGACCGAGGCGAATCTGCTGCCGCAACACTACAGCCAGCTTACTGGGGAGGCGTCACTGTGGCAGGCCGGGTTGGCGTTGATGGTGCTCGGCGTGGTATTAGTGTTGTTATTGGAGTGGTGGGGACGGCGATCGGCTGCCTGAGGGCGCGCCGTAGCGAACCCTGCAGGTGATACTGAACGGGAGCCAGCCTGGAATGGGGCGGTGTGTACAAGAAGGGCGTTGGCCTGCTGCACAGGCCAAGGGTCTTACAGCTGTGTGTCTGGCGGTGATACTGACCGCCTGTGCCGGTCCGTCCGGTACCGTGCCTATTGATGAGCGCGGTCGCGGTGGTCAACGCGCTCAGTCGGTTACAACCGGGGCGCACACGGTGCAGCGCGGTGAAACCCTGTATCAGATTGCCTTCCGTTATGGCTGGGACTGGAAAGAACTGGCCAGCAACAACAACCTGCGCGCGCCCTACACTATTTATCCCGGTCAGCGGATTAGTCTGGCCAGAGGCGCCGCTGCGCCGACTCGCGTCGCCACGACGCCGGCGACCACCCCAACCTCGCGTCCTGCCCCGGTGACCAGCGCGCCAGCCGTGACCTCCACCCCGGCCCGCAGCAACACCAGCACTGCGCAGACGGCCCCTGCCACGCGCGCCCCGACCAGCTCCGCCAGTACCAGCAGCACCCCGGCAACGGCTCCGGTTATCGCACCTGGACCGGTCAGTGCCGCGGGCTGGAGCTGGCCCGCGCGCGGCACACTGCTGGCGCGCTTTCAGTCAAACGGCAGTTTGAATAAAGGGATTGATATTGCCGGGCAATTGGGTGAGCCTGTCAAGGCAGCGGCTGATGGCGCAGTGGTGTATGCAGGTCGGGGCCTGATTGGCTATGGTGACATGATCATCATCAAGCACGATGAAACCTTCCTGAGTGCCTATGCACACAACAGCCGGTTGCTGGTGAAGGAGGGCGATCAGGTCAAGGTTGGCCAGGTGATCGCCGAAATGGGCAGTAGCGGCACCGATCGGGTCAAGTTGCACTTCGAGATTAGACGCAAGGGGCAACCTGTCGATCCGTTAACCTATTTGCCGCGAACTTGATGTTAGGGTCTGTTAACGTTTCGTTCGCCCACCTGCCGGAGGCCAATTTTTTTGGCCAGGCAAGGCGGAGGAAGCGCAGTGTAGTTGATCTACATAAGCGACCGACAACGTAGCATGGCCGAAAAATGGTCCCGGCCCTGCGGGTGGGGCCGCCGAGGCTGCACCTGTAAGGCGGGCGAACGAAAGGTCAACAGACCCTAGGGTGTAGTCAGGTCTGACATCTGACTGTCATTTTTGGCAGGCAGTCTGCTGAAAAGGCAGCCGGATGGGTAGTTCATTGCAGTCGCGCAGCGGGTTCACGTTGTTTGCTGCGGCTGTTGAGATACCGCGTTTTACTGACTTGGGGCGCGTATATGGCAGTTGAAAACAAGAAGCGGCCGCTTAAAGGCCCGTCAGCAGGTACCACGTCGTCACAGCGAAACATCATGGAAGATGAGGAGGTGCAAGGTATGCCCGTATCTGTCGAACGTCCCCAGCGCGCTACCCCGCGGAATCACCGCAGGGAGAACGCCTTCGAATTTACCAAAGAGCTGGATGCGACCCAGCTCTACCTCAACGAAATCGGTTTTTCGCCGCTGCTTACACCGGAAGAAGAGGTGCACTTTGCGCGTCTGGCGCAGAAGGGCGATCCGGCTGGTCGCAAGCGGATGATCGAGAGCAATCTGCGGCTGGTGGTCAAGATTGCCCGGCGCTATGTCAATCGCGGGTTGACCTTGCTCGATCTGATCGAGGAAGGCAATTTGGGCCTGATTCGCGCGGTTGAGAAATTTGATCCGGAGCGCGGATTCCGCTTCTCGACCTACGCCACCTGGTGGATTCGCCAGACCATCGAACGGGCGATCATGAATCAGACGCGCACCATTCGATTGCCGATTCA
This sequence comes from Pseudomonas abyssi, assembly GCF_003444685.1. NCBI lineage: Bacteria > Pseudomonadati > Pseudomonadota > Gammaproteobacteria > Pseudomonadales > Pseudomonadaceae > Pseudomonas > Pseudomonas abyssi. The sequence goes on from NZ_LMAZ01000001.1 coordinate 762,581, forward strand.
TGTAGTGAAGGAGCTGAACGTCTATCTGCGCGCCGCGCGGGAGCTGACGCAAAAGCTCGATCACGAACCCTCCCCGGAAGAAATCGCCCACCTGCTCGACAAGCCTGTCGAAGACGTCAAGCGCATGCTGGGCCTGAACGAGCGCGTGGCGTCCGTCGACATGTCGCTTGGCCCGGATTCGGACAAGACGTTGCTCGACACGCTAACCGATGAGCAAGGTGGCGACCCCTGTGACCTGCTCCAGGATGACGACCTTAACGCCAGCATCGATCAGTGGTTGGGCGAGCTGACCGACAAGCAGTGTGAAGTGGTGACCCGCCGCTTTGGTTTGCGCGGCCACGAGAGCAGTACGCTGGAAGAGGTTGGCCGCGAGATTGGTCTGACCCGTGAGCGGGTTCGGCAAATCCAGGTCGAAGCACTCAAGCGTTTGCGCGATATTCTGGAGCAGCACGGCCTGAGCGGCGAGTCGCTGTTTCAGTAACGTATCAGGAGCCGCCGCCCGGCGGTTCTGGCTTGACCATGCCACAGCGCCCGCGCCCGAGGTTCGGCGGCAATCGGTCGGTGTGGTTGTATGGTATTGATCAACACTTCATTTATAGTGTGCGCTGTGCCTTACGCCGCCAAGGTGCGCTTGCGGGTCTCGTTCATGCAAAGGAGATGGGTTGATGGAACTGACGACAGTCATTGTGCTGGTGGTGTTGGGTGTGGTCCTGCTGTACGCGATCATGCTGTACAACCAGCTGGTCAGTGTTAAGCACGCAGTGAGTCAGGCCTGGTCCAATATCGACGTGTTGCTGCGACAGCGTCACGACGAACTACCCAAGCTGGTTGAGGCCTGTCGCCGCTATATGCAGCATGAAAGCCAGACCCTTGAGCGCGTGATCGCTGCCCGCAGCGCCGTGGCCTCGGCGCGCGCAGATGAGGACGTCAAGGGGGTCGGGCGAGCAGAGAGTGTTCTGCGCGCTGGCTTGGGGCAGCTGTTTGCGCTGGCCGAGAACTACCCCGAGCTCAAGGCCAACGAGTCGTTTCAGCATCTGCATGAGCGCATCAGCGGACTGGAGAACGGCATCGCCGACCGGCGCGAGCTGTATAACGCCGCTGTGAATATCAACAACGTGCGCATTGAACAGTTTCCGGAGGTGTTGCTGGCACGCCTGTTCGGCTTCAAATCGGCCGAGTTGCTGCAGTTCTCCGATGAAGAAAAGGCAGACGTGGATGTGCGGGCGCTGTTTTCGTGATTGATGTTCACGGCGTAATGCTGCTGTCGACGCCGGCTTATTACATTTTCAGTGGCCTTGCTACCCTCGCTGCACTGATGCTGCTGGCGGCGATGTTTCGCAGCTGGCGGCGTGCGCGCTGGCTCGATGATACCCCCACCTCACGTATTCGCTCCGCTGCCCAGGGGCTGGTTGAGCTGCAGGGCAAATTGGATGCTGGCGGGCATCAGCCGTTGATCTCGCCGCTCGGCGAGGTGGACTGCCTCTGGTACCGCTTTACCGTGGAAGAGTACCGGCGCTCCGGCAAGAATAGTGAGTGGCGCACGGTAGAGAAGGGCCAGTCGGAGCGGCCCTTTTTGTTGCGCGATGATACCGGCAGCTGCTGGATTAGCCCCAAGGGAGCCGAGGTGCACCCCCGCCAGCGCCGACGCTGGGAGGGCAGTCAGCGTTGGCCGATGGGAAGCACTGTGCGTACCGGGCTGCTAGCCAGCTTGATTGGCAGCCGCTACCGCTACACCGAGGAGTGGTTCTCCGAGGGTGAGCTGCTTTACGCGCTGGGCTGGTTTGAGAGTCGCGGCGGTGGCCGTGAGGAGATTGATCAGCAGGGTATCGCCCGCCAGGTGATCAGTGACTGGAAGGCCGATTACGATGACCTGCTGGCCCGCTTTGATCGCAATGCAGATGGGCAAATCGATATGCAGGAGTGGCAGCAGGTGCGTGCCGCTGCGGATCGCGAGGCAGCGCGTCTGGCCCGCGTCGAAGGCCGCCAGCCTGTGGTGCATGTGCTGTCGAAGCCGGCTCGACGCGGCTTGCCCTTTATTCTGTCGGATCACCATGAAGAGGACCTGAGTCGCCGGCTCAAGCGCGGGTCCATCTGGTGCATGTTGGGATTCGGCGTTATGGCGCCGCTGGCGTGCTGGTTCTGGCTGGCGTAATCGCTTAGCCGGTTCGCTGATCAGTGCGTTGCCTGCTGCTGTCGTGAGCTGTTGTAGCTGCGAATCCAGTCATCGAAGGCCGAGGCCGACAGTGGCCGGCTGTAGTAGTAGCCCTGGCCCTCGTTACAGCCCAGCGCGGTGATGTAGGCTTCCTGTTCGGCCGACTCGACCCCTTCGGCAATGACCTGCATGTTGAGGCTGCGCCCGAGCTGGATGATGGCGCGGACGATGGTCGCATCGTCTTCGTCCACCAGCACGTCCTGCACGAAGCTGCGGTCGATCTTGATCTTGTCCAGGGGTAGGCCGCGCAGGTAGCTGAGCGACGAGTAGCCGGTGCCGAAGTCGTCAATGGCAATCTGCACCCCGGCTTTCTTCAGGCTGTTCAGGTGCCCGGCTGCCGCCGCGATGTCTTCCATCAGGCCGGTTTCGGTTACTTCCATTTCCAGGCAGCGGGCGGGCAGCTTGTAGCGCTGAATCAGGTTGGTCACCATGCGCGACAGCTCACTATGGTGGAGCTGTACGGTAGACAGGTTGACGGCCATGCGCAGCTCGGTCAGACCTGCATCGTGCCACTGGCGCAACTGGTGGCAAGCCTGGTCCAGCACCCACTCACCGATGCTGATGATGACGCCATTTTGTTCGGCCAGCGGAATGAACAGATCGGGCGGCACCAGCCCGCGTTCGGGGTGGTGCCAGCGCAGCAGGGCTTCAACGCCAACGACGCTGTGATCCTCGAATGACACCTGGGGTTGGTATACCAGATGAAACTCATTGCGCTCCAGCGCGCCGCGCAGCTCCTTGTCCAGCTCCCGGCGTACGCGCATCTCGCTGTCCAGGCTGGCGATATAGAACTGGTAGCGGTTCCGCGAGCGTGCCTTGGCCAGCATCATGGTTTGCTCGGCTTTTTGCAGCAGTTTCTCGGCATCGTCGCCGTCGTCAGGAAACAGGGTGATGCCGATGGTTGCGCGCAGGCTGACTGAATGCTCGCCGATTTCGAATGGGCGGCTCAGGTCATCCAGAATGGTCTGGGCCAGCTCGGCGGCTTCGTATGGTTCGCTGACGCCGGTCTGGACCAGGGCGAACTGGTCGCCGCCCAGACGTGCCAGGCTGCCCAGCCGGCCGCTGTTGGCGCGCAGACGGTCTGCCAGCGTGACCAGCAGGCTGTCGCCGGACTGATAGCTGAACTGTTCGTTGATTTCCTTGAAGTCATCCAGACCGCAGCACAATACCGCAACACCGCGCTGACGGCGTCCGGCGTCGGCAAGAATGCGCGAGAGCTGTTCCTGCAGCATGCTGCGGTTGGGCAGGCCGGTCAGATGGTCGTGCTGGGACATGTGCAACAGGTTTGCCTCTGCCTCGCGCCGCCGGCTGCTGTTGCGTTCGATGGATTCCAGTAACTCGTTGGCCTTGTTGATCCATAGGCCAAGCTCATTCTTCTCCTGCCCGGGCAGCATTGGAATATGCATCTTGCCCGGGTGGTCCGGGTTGATATTGCTGATGCGCTCGATCACCGCTGCCAGGGGTTTGGTCAACAGCAGGTGGTAGAGCAGATAGAGCGCCAGGGCCATGGCCAGTGCCCGCAGCACACCCGAGATCAGAATGATCAGCGAGTCCTGCAGAAAGTCCTGCCCGTAGGGCGCGGTGTCCAGCACGATGCGCAGGTCACCGTAGTATTCGTTGTAGGGTTCACGGCCAAACAGGCCAACGCTGTAGTGTTGCTCCACGCCAAACAGCCAGTCGGTGACGCTGCGCAGGGGCGTAGAGGCGAGGGGGCGCTCGCGGCTGGCCAGTTGGGTTTCGTCGGGGTGACCAATGGAGGCAAAGCGTACTGCGGGGTGCTCGAACAGGCCGCCAATGACTTGCAGCGCCATCTCCCGGTCCAGGCTGTAGACGGCCTGGGTGGCCGGGTCTTCGGACATCGCCAGGATCTGCTCTGCGGTGCTGTCGATCAGCTGGCGTTCCTTGCGCAGATCGAAGCTGATCTGACCGAGGCTCAGTACAACGCCGACCAGCAGTGCCCATAACAGCACCAGGCGTAACAGTTTGACTGAAAGGCTGTGTCTGCGCTCGAGCTTCAAGGTCTTCTTATTCCTGTCCTGAGAATGGGCGCGCTTGAGCAATCATGCAGGGTTTGCGACCTGCTGCGCAATATCTGCTGCAACAGGCGGGTGAACCAAAACGGCAACAGACCCTAGGGCAGCCATGACAGGAAACATTAAGTTGGCGTCAAAGTGCAATCATTTTTTCGGCCAAAACAAAAACACCCCGCCGAGGCGGGGTGTTCCTGGTAAAGCAGGCTGGATCAGGCAGCGAAGTTTTTCGCTACGAAGTCCCAGTTGACCAGATTCCAGAACGCTTCTACGTACTTCGGACGCGCATTGCGGTAGTCGATGTAGTAGGCGTGTTCCCAGACGTCGCAGGTCAGCAGCGGCGTGTCACCGCTGGTCAGCGGGCAGCCGGCGCCGATGGTGCTGGCCAGTGCCAGGGAGCCGTCGGCCTTTTTGACCAGCCAACCCCAACCGGAACCGAAGGTGCCGATGGAGACTTTGCTGAACTCTTCTTTGAATGCGGCGAAGGAACCGAAAGCCTTGTTGATGGCATCAGCCAGCTCGCCAGTCGGCTCGCCGCCGCCGTTCGGGCTCAGGCAGTTCCAGTAGAAAGTGTGGTTCCAGATTTGCGCTGCGTTGTTGAAAACGCCACCGCTGGAGGTCTTGATGATCTCTTCCAGGCTCTTGCCTTCGTACTCGGTGCCCGGAACCATGTTGTTCAGGTTGACCACATAGGTGTTGTGGTGCTTGCCGTAATGGTATTCCAGGGTCTCTGCCGAGATGTGCGGCTCCAGTGCGTTCTTCTCGTAGGGAAGTGCGGGTAGTTCAAAAGCCATGATCTATCTCCATCGTCAGGTATCAGGGTCTGCACCGGTGCGGGTGGGTGTGCCCGGGCACGGATGCTGACTGGGTTGCCGCGCGCACGCGGCGGCGCGGCCAATCTGCTACGCCTCTTGTGGGCAACCGTATGCGGTTGCGCTCTGGGCGCTGCCCGTCTTGAGATCGGGAAGACCCGATCATAGCACCTGAAAGCGTGCCTATCCACGCACCTTCAGTGTGGTTATAGAGGCCTCAAAGGGTCTGCAGCGCGGGTTGGGCCAGAGACCAGGCGACGGTGAGCATCATGCCGGCGACCAGCAGATCGATCAGGCGCCAGGTCAGCGGACGCTGCAATACCGGCGCCAGGCGAGCCGACCCGACGGCCAGCAGGGTGAACCAGAGGATGGATGCGCTGGCGGCGCCCAGTGCGAACACCAGTGGCAGGGAGTGCTGCGCGGCGAGGCTGCCGATCAGCACCATCGTGTCCAGATAGACGTGCGGGTTCAGCAGGGTCACCGCCAGGGTGGTCAACAGCACCGCACGGCGCGAGCGAGCTGGTGCGCGCATGGCTTCCAGTCCGCGCGGTGACAATGCCCGCCAGAGTGCCTGCGAGGCGTACAGCAGAAGAAAGGCGACGCCCGCCCAGCGCGTGATTTCCATCGCCAGCGGATGAGCCTGGAGCAGTGCGGCCAGACCGAAGGTGCCGGCCATGATCAGCACCCCATCACACCCCATGCAGATGAGCGCAACGCTGATGTGATGCTCGCGGCGCAACCCCTGGGCCAGTACAAAGGCGTTTTGCGCACCGATAGCCATGATCAGCCCTGCGGCGGCAATCAGACCGTGGAAATAACTGTAAAACAAGCTGGGCATGACGACTCTCTCCATTGCGATGACGCGAGTGTGCGCTGGACAGGATGATTAGGAAAACAAATAATAATCATGCTGCATTAGGAGAATTGATATGGTCGATTATAAGCTGCTGGCTGCTTTGGCGGCGGTGGTTGAGCACGCCGGTTTTGAGCGCGCAGCGGCGGCCTTGGGGCTTTCCCAGTCAGCGGTGTCCCAGCGTATCAAGCTGCTCGAGGCGCGTCTGGGCACCGCGGTGTTGGTGCGCAGCGCGCCGCCGCAAGCGACGGCCGCCGGGCAGCGCTTGCTGAATCATGTACAGCAGGTGCGGCTGCTGGAGAGGGACTTGCAAGCGGATCTGCCACAGATGGCGGACGCCGCCGGCCGCACGCGCCTGAGGGTGGCGCTGAACGCTGACAGCCTGGCGACCTGGTGGGCAGCGGCTGTCTCAGCCTGGTGCGAGCGAGAGCGGGTGCTGCTGGATCTTCAGGTCGAGGATCAGGACGTGGGGTTGCGGCGGATGCGCAGCGGCGAGGTCGCGGCCTGCCTGTGCGCGGCAGAGCAGCCGGTGGCTGGTGCGCGTAGCCTGCTCCTCGGTCAGATGCCCTATCTGGCGGTGGCCAGTCCGGCGTTTGTGCAGCGGCATTTTCCGCAGGGGGTGATGGCAGCCGATGTGGCGCGGATTCCGGCAGTCGTGTTTGGTCCTGACGATCGCCTGCAACACCGCTTCGTCCAGCAACTTGGGGTGACAGGGGAGTTCGACTACCACTTGTGTCCCTCGTCCGAGGGTTTTGTGCGCATGCTGGAGGCCGGTGTTGGCTGGGGTATGGTGCCGGCGCTACAGGTAACCGACGAGCTGCAGAGCGGACGGTTGCTGCAACTGCTGCCGGGTCAGGCGTTGCAGGTACCGCTGTACTGGCACTATTGGCGCAGCGGCGGACAGTTGCTCGCCGGTCTGACCGACGAGCTGGTGCGCGTGGTGCCAGGCCTGCTGGCGCCCGCGTGAGTTACTCGATCTGCATGCTGCCGGACCCCGGCAGCTTCTCGATACAATCGGTGCCGAGCAAGCGCGATGGCGTGTAGTAGCCGGGTGCGGGCTCCTGTTCCAGCAGGAAATTGACAGCCATCAGGGCGCCCTCGACGGTGACGTCGTAGCCGTTGGCGGTCTCGATGCGGGCCACCACCTTGCGGCCGGCGCGATTTTGCGCCTCACCCCAGACATAGCTGCGGGCCGATTCGCGTTGCTGCGAGTCTGGGCCGATGATGCGCCGTCCGACCAGGTATTTGAGTAGCGCTTGCACCGGCGCCAGGCCCAGCAGGGGGCGTATACGGTCAAGCCGCCGCAGACGAGTCGCGGCGCTGGGGGCCATCGGCAGGAAGACTTCAATATGGTCGATGCCGGTAGAAAACCAGGCCGTGGCGATATCGCCCCAGGGGATGGTGACCGCGTGTTTGGTGCCGTTGCCGAAGTCAATCTCACGGCTTTGGTAGGCCAGCGGGACGCTGACAATACGGTCATCCTTGCGAATGCGACCACCATATTTCAGGCCCTCTACCGAGGTTTTGGCAGTACCGGGAGACAGGGCGCTACGCGAGTCGAACCCCAGGGCCAACCGGTCGGCGTCGGGCAGTTCCTGTTTCAGTCTGGCGGCAATGCAATCGGTGGGGATGACATCAAAACCGACGCCGGGGCAGATCACGATATTGGCCTGTTCGGCGTCGGGCTGTCTGGCCTGGGCTGCGACAAAGGCGTCGATTTCCCCGGTGATATCCAGATAGTGGCAGCCGCTCGCCAGGCAGGCGTCAATCAGCGGCTGGCTGGTGGCGGAGAAGGGACCGGCACAGTTGAGAACGACCTTATGGTCCGCCAGAATGTGCTGCAGGGCTTGCGGGTCGTGGAGATCAAAGCTCTTGTGCGGCAGGCCCAGTGACTCGCCGAGCCGGGTGATGGCGCGCGCATTGCGCCCGGCCAGTACCGGCTTCAGGCCGCGTGCGGCCGCTGCCTGGGCCAACAGTGTGCCGGTATAGCCGTTGGCACCGTAGATCATCCATTGCGACATGCACATGCTCCTCAAGCCTTGGGAGCATTCAGGGTAATGGCGCCGGCGGAGTTGCGCCAGCGCCGAATAGCCAGCGGCAGCGCCTCAGGTGCGAATCACCTGGCCGCGATAGATGCGCACGCTGCCGGTCGGGGGGGTGCCCTGATCGGTGTCTGCTTCCAGGCGGGCGATGTTCTCCTGACGGTGCGAGAACTGCCGCGAGGCGATTGCACCCTGCGCCAGCGGTGACGGCTGGGCGACCGGGCCGGGCGTCTGCACCAGGTCCGCCAGACGTGTCCCCAGCTCGCGTATTTCTTGCAGCTGGCTGTCGCGGCTGAGGTCAATCATGTGTTCGACGGCATCCGGATCACCCAGGCGGACGGTGACGCCGAGCGAGCGCTTGAGCTGACGGCGCAGCGCGGTCATGCAATCGAGTGTGGCGCGGTTGAACTGTGCCTCTGCGATCATGTTCATACCCCCCGTAGGTCATTGGCAATGAGAAGGTGTTATAGCCAAGTGAGGTCTCGGTAAGCAGAATGTGTACCAATACGCGGTACTGCTTGGAGAATGGGGCCTTGCGGGGTCACTGAAGTGGCGTCAGTCGATTGGCGTGCAGCCTGCTGGTGCAGGCTTGCACCGCTCTGGCGCAAGGGTTTGAGTTTGTTCACGTGGGTAGGGTAGAGCAATGAAAGAGCCAGAATTGGGCGAACTGCCGAGCTTGAGTGCAACGCGCGAGCAGTCATCGGCTGACGCTGCCAGCAGCCGGCCGCGCACGCCGATCAACAACCTGCGGGCGGAGCCGCCGGTGCGTAGTGCCGGTGCGGGTAGCGGTGCTTTGTGGGCGCTGTGTGCGGCCTTGAGTCTGGCCCTGCTGGGGCTGGGTTACTGGACCTATCAGCAGCAGAACGCACTGCGCCAGCAGCTGGTATCGACCCAGAACAGCTTCGCCAGGATCAGTGAGGAGGCGTCCGGCCGGATTCAGGACATCACGGGTCAGGTCTCGGCTAGCCAGGACAGCTTTGGCGCAGCCGAGCAGGCCCGTGAAGCCGAGATAAAGCGCCTGCAGGAGCAGCTGGCGGCGCTGACCAAGCGCCAGGCGGAGCAGCAGCAAACGCTTGAGCAACTGGATCAGCGCAGCGAGCGTCGCGGCGAGCAGCTTGTCGCTCAGCAGCAGGCGCTGCAGGTGCTGCGTGAGAGCAGCGAGCAGCAGTTGGCCGAGGCCGAGACACGGGCAGAGCAGCTGGCTGCCCTGCAGACGCAGATGGGGGAGGCCGAGCAGGGACTGGAGCAGGTGCGTGGCGAGCTGGCGGGGCTGGCTGCACTGGAGTTGCAGCTGGGGCAGCAGGGCGAGCGCCTGGAGGAGCAGCAGCGGGCATTGAGCGCGCTGCAGAATCAGGATCAGTCGGCTGAGGTCGATCAGGCCCTGCTGGTCCTGCGCAGCGAGCTAGACCAGCGCCTGGCAGCAACTGATCAGGCGCTGGATGCCATCGACAGCTTCCGCCTGCAGACCAATCGCAGCCTGAGTACCTTGCAGAGCCAGCTGAGTGCGCTGCACAGTCGGGTCGAGGGTAACTGATGAACTTCCTCGCGCATCTGCTGCTTGGCTCGGCCTCGGCCGAGCAGGCGCTGGGCAGCATGCTGGGGGATTTCGTCAAAGGGCCGGTCCACCAGTTGGACCTGCCCGAAGCGGTGCGCGAGGGCGTCTGGCTGCATCGACGCATCGACAGCTACACCGATGCTCATCCGCTGGTGCTGCAGAGCAAGGCGCGGATCAGCGGCGAGCGCAGACGCTTCGCCGGGATTCTGGTCGACATGTTTTACGATCATTTGCTGGCGCGGCACTGGGCACGCTTCACCGATCGTCAGCTCGATGAGTTCAGCCAGGATGTCTACCGTCAATTGCGCGCCCAGCGGGCGTTGATGCCTGAGCGGGCCTGGACGGTAGTGAGCTATATGAGCGAGCAGGACTGGCTGGGTAGCTACGCTGAGCTGAGGCATCTGCACCGGGCGGTCGACAACATGGCGCGCCGCTTTCGCCGCGAGACGGCGCTGCCGGGTGGGGTTGCCGAACTGGAAGCGGCTTATCCGGGGTTTGAGGCCGATTTTCTGGCCTTTATGCCCGAGCTTCAGCGCTTTGCCGAGGATCAGGCTGCGGCCTTGACCTCGGCTGCTTCGCTGGCCGATTTACCGCCATCGAGGCCCAGCGCCTGAGCCACTGACTGATGCGCGCTACGCGCCAGCTGGTTGCGATTCATCGTGGTGCTGTCGAGCACCGGCAGGAAGTGAATCTCCACATCGATATCCCGCGAACTCAGCAGGCGCCAGAGATGCCGAGAAAACTCGTCATCGTCAATGAACGGCGCGAAGGTATCGCGCTGCCCAGCATGGCGGTAAGCAACGGCGATGGGCTGGGCGGGCACCTGCGCCTCAATCGCGGCGGCCAGCAGGCGGCCGTGAAAGGTGCGCACCTTATCGCCGGCGGTGGTCGTGCCCTCGGCAAAAATCACCAGACTGCGGTCTGCTGCCAGGACCTCGGTCAACTGATCCTGCACGGTGCTGGAGGTGCCCTGGCCGCGCTGAATGAAGCAGGTCCCGGCGGCGCCGGCAAGCCAGCCGATGACGGGCCAGTCGCGCACCTCGGCTTTGGACAGGAAGTGTACCGGGGCCTGCGCGCCCAGCACCACGATGTCCAGCCAGGACACGTGATTGCTGACCCACAGGGCGGTGCGCGCGGGTGGTGCGCCGGTCACGCGAACCCGCAGCGGCAGGATGCGAATCAGATTGCGCATCCACCAGCGCGTCAGCTTTTGGCGTTGCCGATCAACCCGGGCTGGGCGCAATCGCTGCATGAGTTGAACCCAGCAGACCAGCAATAGCCCGCAACTGATCCAGCTGATGACGGCGATCAGGCGCACTAGCCGCCGAGGCATGCTGACCAGACGATCGGCCATTTTCAGCTGGCCTTGAAGTGGCGGGCGTAGCGGGGGCACAGTTGTTCGCGGCGCAGCAGAATGAAGACGTCGGCGCAGTTGAACTCCGGGTCCCAGCAGGGCTCGCCGCACACCTTGGCACCCAGGCGCATGTACGCCTTGAGCAGCGGTGGCAACTGCGCGGTGACGTTGTCCGGTAGTGTGCGGTCGGGCAGCGGCAGGCGCGGGATCGCGTTCAGATAGTCGCGGCTCAGGTAGCGTCCGCGCAGGCGCTGCATGATGGCGTGAGCCTGTATGCCGCCGTCATTCATGTCGATGCTGGCACAGCCCATCAGGTAGCCGTATTGACGCTCGTTCATCAATTGCGCCAGGCCTGACCACAGCACCGAAATGGTAGCGCCGTTACGGTAGTCTGCGTGTACGCAGGTACGGCCGATTTCCATGATGTCGCCACGCAGATCGGCAAGACCGACCAGCTGGAACTCGCTTTCGCTGTAGAAGCCACCGGCAGCGCCGGCGCGGCTGCTGTCGAGGATGCGGGTAGTGGCGACGACCTGACCGCTGCGCTGATCGCGCACGATCAGGTGTTCGCAGTGCAGGTCATAGTGGTCCTGATCCAGTCCTTCGTCGGCGCTGTGCAACTGGGCGCCGCACTCCTGTCCGAATACCTGAAAGCGCAAGGCCTGTGCGGCTTGAAGTGTGGCGGCGTCGCTCGCCAGTTCTACGGTCAGGTGACGGTTGCCGGATTCTTCAAGGGCGAAAGCTGCTTGGGTCATGGACACCTCCATCTGGGCATCAGCTGCTGTTGTTCAGGCTGAGCCTATGGCGTTGCGGTGTCAGGTACGTGAATCTGCCGTGACGAAAATGTGACGTCTGCTTCGTTGATGCATGTCAGTGGGCTCGGGCGCCGAGGCAGGTATAAAGCGGCTATTTCCTGCGTCGAGGTAGTAGCAATGGCGAATTCACCCAGAGTGTTGTTTGATAATGGCGTGCACAAGGTGCTCTGCTTTGACCAACTGGTCACCGGTGATGGTGTGCAGTCAAACCAGTTTCTGATCATTGACCATGACCAGCACGCGCTGCTCGATCCGGGCGGTGACCTGACGTATACGCCGTTGTCGATGGCGGTCAGTCGGCACATTCCGCTGCGTGAGCTGACCTACGTGTTCGCGTCACACCAGGACCCGGACATCATTGCCTCGCTCGACAAGTGGTTCCTGCATACCGGCTGCCGGGTGGTGTGCTCCAAGCTCTGGGCGCGTTTTCTGCCGCATCTGAGTGCTGGTTTTCTGACCAAACACACTGGCCTGAGCACCACTGACCGCATGATTGCGGTACCGGACCGCGGTATGGATATCCCGCTCGGGCAGACCCGGATCAAGGTATTGCCGGCGCATTTTCTGCACTCGGTAGGCAATCTGCACTTCTATGATCCGGTCAGCGGTATCCTGTTTTCCGGCGATATGGGCGCATCCATGGTTGATGATGCGGAACCGGTGACCGACTTTGCTGCTCACAGGAGCAGTATGGAAGGTTTTCACCGGCGTTACATGGCCGGCAACAAGGCCTGTCGCCTGTGGGCCAATATGGTCCGTCGGCTGCAGCCGAAGATGATCGTGCCCCAGCATGGCAGCCCCTTTGCCGATGCCGAGACCATCAATGCCTTCCTCGATTGGATCAGCGAGCTGGAGTGTGGCCTCGATTTGCTGACGCAGGAGGACTACCGCATTCCAGTCTGACGGCTTTTGCTGCGCCGAAGCCGCTAGACAGCCTTAAGGATGGAGTATGCAAGCAGCGGTTTACCCATGGCGGGAAGGCAACCAGTACAGGTTGATGATTGACGGCGAGTGCTTCTTCCCGCGCCTGCTGGAAGCTATTGAGCAGGCACGCGAATCGATAGAAATCGAGTTGTATCTCATCGACTCCGGGCTCAGTACGCGGCAGTGGATCGACGCGCTGCTGGCAGCCCGCGAGCGGGGTGTGCGGGTCTATTGTCTGCTCGATGGGGTCGGCACAGACGGCTTCAAAACGGCGGAGCGGCGCGAGTTGGAGCAGGCTGGCGCGGTGCTGCGTTTTTACAACCCACCCAGTGTGCTCAGCGGCTCGCGATTGTTTCATCGTGACCACCGCAAATTGTTTCTGATTGACCGGCGTATCGCCTTTGTCGGCGGCACCGGCATCACTGACGAGTTCTGTCAGCCGGACCCGCAAACCGGCACCGCTACCTGGCATGAGCAGTTGCTGGAAATTGAAGGTCCGGTGGTCGAGGACTGGGTGTCTTTGTTCGAGTACGAATGGCAGCGTGTTGATGAGCGCGCGCGGCCGGGCCTGGCGGCAGTCAGACGTGGCCAGGTTCCACCGTTGCCGAAGGCCAAGAGCGGTCAGGGACGGGTGGCCTACATTGGGGCACGTGAGCAGAAGGAGGTGGTCGCGTCGTTGTTGGCGGCGGTCAAGCGGGCAGAACAGCGGGTCTGGCTGGCAACCCCTTACTTCCTGCCGTCGCGGCGCATTCGCTGGGCGCTGGCCAGGGCTGCTCGCCGCGGGGTGGATGTGCGGCTGCTGCTATGTGGCATGACCATCGACCATCCGCCGGTGCGTTATGCGGGGCAGCGTTATTACACGCGTCTGCTTAAGGCGGGGATCAGGATCTACGAATATCAGCCGCGCTTTACCCACTTGAAAACAGCGCTGGTAGACGATTGGGTATCGTTGGGGTCGTGCAACTTTGACCACTGGACGCTGCACTGGAATCTGGAAGCAAACCAGCAAGCGCTTGACAGTGATCTGGCTGAGGCAGTGGCGCAGAGCTTCGAGAACGACTTTGAGCAAAGCGACCTGTGGACCCTGGCTGAGTGGAAAGAGCTGCCCCGCTCGCACCGTTTCAAGATTCGCTTCTGGGGGCAGATCAACCGCTGGGTAATGTGGCTGTTCGGTATCCCGCGCTAAGGGCTAGCAGGCGGCGCTCGCCGCCTGCCGCCCATCTTCGCGAGCGGCGCCGGTCTTAGTGTTTGTGGCTGGACTCAGTTGAAGACCGGTTTGCGTTTCTCCATGAAGGCGGTCAGCGCCTCCTTGGCCTCGGCGCCGCTCAGCAACTGCGCGAAATGCTCGCCCTCGGTCTCCATGACTTCATCTGCCGTGCGGCTAACACCGTTGCGAATCAGCCGTTTGGTCAGTTGGACTGAGCTTGGTGGCAATTCGGCGATGCGCAGGGCTGCAGCGCGCGCCGCATCCAGAACGGCCTGACCGGCCGGCAGGGCCTGGTTGGCCAGGCCGATGTCGCAGGCGCGGGTACCGCTGATCTCCTCGCCCAGCAACAGCAGTTCGGCGGCACGAGGGTGACCCAGCAGGCGCGGCAGCAGGAAGCTGGAGCCGGCTTCCGGGCACAGGCCCAGATTGACGAAAGGCATTTTCAGCCGCGCGTTTTGCGCCACGTAAATCAGGTCGCAGTGCAGCAGCATGGTCGTACCGATACCCACCGCAGGACCGTTGACCGCAGCGATCAGCGGTTTGCTGGCATGGCAGACGGCCTTGAGGAAACGGTAGACCGGGCTGTCGGTGCCGGTGCGCTCGTTCTTGATGAAGTCACTGACATCGTTGCCACTGGTGAAGCAGTCGGCGCTGCCCTGAATGATGATGGCTCGGATGCTGCCGTCGTTCTCGGCGGCGGCGATGGCGTCGCCCATATCGCCGTACATCTCGCGGGTCAGCGCGTTTTTCTTGTCGGCACGGTTGAGGGTCAGGGTCAGCACGCCCTGGCTACGGTCGATCAGCAGATGGTCGCTCACGGTGTCTCCGGTGTCTGTTGTTGTTCGAGCGGCATGCTCGCACGTCTGGCAGGGTGTGGCAGCAAAGCATGGCCTGTTGAATGAGGGGGCATAACAGGGTCGCATTCAGCGTTTGGCAAACACCTCGTGCAGCACCTGGCCACGGCCCAGGCCAGCCAGAAACAGCGGTTTGCCCAGTTGCTCAACAAAAGCGCTGGCGCCACAGACCAGCGCCAATGCACGACGGGAGGGTGCCTTCAGGCGGCGCAGATCTTCGTCCAGCTGGTGCTGCTGGCGCAGCTGCAGGTGCACGCTGGGGTAGCCCTGCGCCAAGGCGTCGAGCTCCTCCTGCAGGTAGCACGAGGCCTCACCGCGCTGCCAGTGCCAGAGCGTGATACCTGCCTGGTGACCCTGGTGCAGTGCGTCCCTGGCGATGGCCTGCAGTGGTGCCAGGCCGGTGCCGCGTGCCAGCAGCAGCAGCGGGCGGTCCTGCCAGTCAGCTTGGTAATAAAGGTGACCGCTGGCGTTGCCCAGGTGACATGGCGCGCCAACACCCAGCTGCAGCAAGCGTTCACAGAACTGGCTGCCCGCGCGTTGCTGCACATGGAACTCCAGTATCGGGCTGTCGGTTTGGCTGGCGATGGAAAAGGTCCTTGCCGTACCGCAGGGTAGCCAGATGACCAGGTGCTGGCCGGGGTGAAAGCGCAGCGCTCTGGCTGGGCGTACCCGTAGACGCAGGACGCCGGCAGCCAATGCTGTCAGTGCTTCGATCTGCGCAGGAAGGCCGTCTTTGGCAGGATCGTACAGCCTGAGGTGCAAGTCCTGCTGGACCGGGCACTGGCAGGCCAGCAGCCAGCCCTCGGCCTGCAATGCGGGCGACAGGGGAGCCCTGGCCTGGTCCGGCACTGCGTGGTGCTCGGCACGCACAAGGCAGCTCTGGCAGTGGCCGCTGCGGCAGGAGTAGCTGATCGGCAGCCCCGCCTGGAGCAACTGGTCCAGCAGGTTACTGCCAGCCGGTGCGTGAAGGCAGCGGCCGGCGACGTGTATCTCAAACATAGCTGGGTTGATGTAGCTCGCAGCGATTACGGCCGGCATTCTTGGCCTGATACAGAGCCTGGTCGGCGTCGTTCAGACAAACCTCCAGGTCATCCTCCGGGCAGACGCTGGAAAGGCCTGCCGACAGGGTACAGTGCACGCCGTCTGGCAGAGAGTCAAAGTTGAGCGCGGCAAAGGCGGTGCGCAGCCGCTCCATGCAGTTGATCAGCGCCTCAGGGTTGCTGTTGCCAAGCAGGATGACAAACTCTTCGCCGCCAAACCGGGCTACCAGGTCGTCATCGCGCAAGCTGTTGCGAGCCAGCGTGGCAAAGCCTTGCAGCACCTCGTCACCCGCCGCATGGCCGTACAGGTCGTTGATACGCTTGAAGTGATCCAGGTCGATCAGCGCGATGCCCAGTTGCTGGCTCGGGCGCATCAGGGTCATGCGGCGTTGGGCTTCATTGAGAAAGTGACGGCGGTTGGCCAGCCCGGTCAGCGCATCGGTGGTGGCCAGATTCTGTAGCTGGCCCATCATGCCACGCAGGGTTTCCTGATGGGCTTGCAGGGTGTTGTGACGCTGCTGCAGGCGTTCGCGCAGCTCACGTATATAGCTGCCGGTAAGACTCAGACAGAACAGAAAACAGGCCAGCACAAACCACTCGACCAGGCTCAGGGTAAAGCTGCGTGCGCCGGGTTTGAGGTAGTGCTCAAGCGTGATCAGCAGGCCGAAGAGCACCAACGCCAGGCCGGAGTGAATATGGAAGTCGCGTCGCGACAGCTGGAAGATGCCGAACACCAGAATGTTGGCGTAAATCATGATGAGCGTGCCGCGTAGCGGCCCGGCAAAGGCCAGCAGGTAGGTTATCAGCAGCATGGCCACGACAATCTGCGCGTTGGTCATGCTGGGGTCTTTGAGGCGCAGGTTCCAGTCGCTGCGAATCAGCAGCAGGAACACCAGTTGGGTGCCGACCCCCAGCAGAATATGGCTGAGCATCAGCCAGGCAGACCCCTGATAGTGTCCTACGGCCCAGGCGACGCTGATCACCAGGTAGGTAATCAGGTAGTTGACCTGGGCCAGGTAGAAACGTTGCAGCCTTAGTGTCTGAAACTTGGCTGTCTTGGAATCGTTCGCCTCACTCACTCCATGTGTCTCCGAATGATGGCATTATGACGTCAATTTATCGATTATGCGCCGTTTTGCAACTGCTTTTCGTGTCGCAGGTGGCAAATGTGAGAAACGCCCGTCGCCGGGCGACCTTCCTATAGCGGCGAAATCGCCAGATGGCGCTGTCCAGTCCGTGCGGCTCAGGTATACTTGTGCGCGTTTTTTTGGGCCAGTTGACCTGCAGAGTCGGCGGCCCCATCCCGTGAGTCTGGTTTGGCGCGCGCTGTGCCACCAGCAGCCACAATGCAGAGGAGCTGTCCGAGATGGCCGTTATCAAGCAAGACGATCTGATCCAGAGCGTCGCCGACGCGTTGCAGTACATTTCCTACTACCACCCGGTGGACTTCATTCAGGCTGTCCACGAGGCCTACCAGCGCGAAGAGTCGCAGGCCGCCCGTGACGCCATGGCGCAGATCCTGATCAACTCGCGCATGTGCGCCACCGGCCATCGCCCGCTCTGTCAGGACACCGGTATCGTTACCGTGTTTGCCCGCGTGGGTATGGACGTGCGCTGGGATGGCGCCACCATGAGCCTCGATGACATGATCAACGAAGGCGTCCGCCGCGCCTACAATCTGCCCGAGAACGTGCTGCGCGCCTCCATTCTGGCCGATCCGGCGGGCAAGCGTGCCAACACCAAGGACAACACGCCGGCAGTGATTCACTATCAGATCGTGCCGGGCGACAAGGTCGAGATCGACGTTGCGGCCAAGGGCGGCGGATCCGAGAACAAGTCCAAGATGGTCATGCTCAACCCCTCCGACTCCATCGTTGACTGGGTGATCAAGACCGTCCCGACCATGGGCGCTGGCTGGTGCCCGCCGGGCATGCTCGGTATCGGCATCGGCGGCACCGCCGAGAAGGCTGCGGTTCTGGCCAAAGAATCGCTGATGGACTCCATCGACATCCACGAACTGCGTGCCCGTGGCCCGCAGAACCGGGTTGAAGAGCTGCGCCTGGAGATCATGGACAAGGTCAACGCACTGGGCATCGGCGCTCAGGGCCTGGGTGGCCTGACCACTGTGCTTGACGTCAAGATCAAGGATTACCCGACCCACGCAGCCAGCCTGCCGGTCTGCATGATCCCGAACTGCGCCGCCACCCGTCACGCGCACTTTGTGCTCGACGGCAGCGGCCCGGCAGTACTCGAAGCGCCGCCGATGGACGCCTACCCGGAAATCACCTGGGAAGTGGGCTCCAGCGTACGTCGAGTCAATCTCGACACCGTCACGCCGGAAGACGTCTTGAGCTGGAAGAGCGGTGAAACCGTCCTGCTGTCGGGCAAGATGCTGACCGGCCGCGACGCTGCGCACAAACGCATGGTCGATATGCTCAACAAGGGCGAGCAACTGCCGGTTGATCTGAAAGGGCGCTTTATCTACTACGTGGGCCCGGTTGATCCGGTCCGTGACGAAGTCGTCGGCCCCGCCGGCCCGACCACCGCAACCCGCATGGACAAGTTCACCCGTCAGATCCTCGAGCAGACCGGTCTGCTGGGCATGATCGGCAAGTCCGAGCGTGGCCCGATCGCGATCGAAGCGATCAAGGATCACAAGGCGGTGTATCTGATGGCCGTGGGCGGCGCAGCGTATCTGGTTGCCCAGGCAATCAAGAAAGCCGAGGTACTGGCCTTCCCGGAACTGGGCATGGAAGCGATCTACGAGTTCGAGGTCAAGGACATGCCGGTCACCGTGGCGGTAGACACCACCGGTGAGTCAGCGCATATCACTGGCCCGCAGATCTGGCAGAAGAAGATTGCCGAAAGCTTGGCGGTTGAAGTGGAGTAAGCGCTTCGTCGTAAACAAAGCCCCGCTCTGCGGGGCTTTTTTGTGCCTTGGCAGGCCGCCATGCTCTTACGCGACTGCGCGGTAGGGCGGCGAAGGCGCAGCGTCTGCGCGAGGGGGCCTCTGCCTCGTGCAATGCGCCGGTTCAGACGGTCGCGAACCTGCGTCTCAGCCAGTAATCAACACTCACCCAGCGCCCGCCGCCAGTAAAGAACAGGCTCAGCAGCAGAATGAAGTAGGTGGCGGCAAACTCGATACCGTTGTTGAGAATGACCAGGCGTCCGCTGCTGGTCAGCCAGTCGTAATTACCGTGCTCCTGCAGCAGTGCCTTGGCGCGTGCGAGCTTCTCGGCGGAGGCCGCGACGCGTTCGTTTGCAAACAACGAGCTTGGGTCTGCGATGGCTGGCCAGCCGTAGGGCCAATGCACGGCAAAGGCCGCTACCAGCATGGTGATCATCAGCGGGATGCTGATCCAGCGAGTGGCAAAGCCGATCAGCAGGAATACCGCACCTATGATTTCGGTGAGAGTGGCCAGCCAGGCCAGAAACTCGGGGAAGGGCAGGCCGAGGCCGTGTTCAAACCAGCTGATGGTCGAGTCGATATGGGCGAGCTTGCGGGTGCCGGCCATCCACATGATTGGTGCCAGATACAGGCGGATCAGCAATGGGGCGAGAAAGTCGAGGGTTTGGGTGCGGTCCAGCAGGCGCTGGGCCGGCAGCAGGATAGAAAGCATGGCATCGGGTCCTTGGTGGTGACCACCAGAAGACGCCGATGCCAGCGGGTTGTTACACCAGCTCTTCGCCCACGTGCAGCAGCTTCATCGAGTTGGTGCCGCCACGGGAGTTGTAGACATCGCCCTTGGTCAGAATGACCCAATCACCGGGCTGCACATGGCCGGCGGCCAGCAGACGGTTGACCGCTTGCTGATTGATCTCGCTGGAGGGCAGTTCCGCCGGGTTGAACGGGATGGCCTGCACGCCGCGCATCAGCGTGACCCGACCCAGTGTCTGGGCGTTGGGCGACAGCGCGAAGATCGGCAGATGCGAGCGAATGCGCGACATGATCAGTGGGGTATAGCCGCTCTCGGTCAGGGTGATGATGGCGGTGACGCCCGGGAAGTGGTTGCCGGCATACATGGCGGCCAAGGCCACGGTTTCATCACAGCGCTCGAAGGTCTGATACAGGCGATGGCCGGATTTTTTGCTGACCGGCTGCTTTTCTGCACCAACACAGACGCGGCTCATGGCGCGCACGGCCTCAACCGGATAGTCGCCGGCGGCGCTTTCGGCCGACAGCATGACTGCGTCGGTGTAATCCAGCGCGGCGTTGGCAACGTCGGATACCTCGGCCCGGGTCGGCATCGGGCTGGTGATCATTGACTCCATCATCTGGGTGGCGGTGATCACGATCTTGTTCTGCTTGCGGGCGCGGCTGATGATGTGCTTTTGAATGCCGACCAGCTCGGCATCACCAATCTCTACGCCCAGGTCGCCACGGGCAACCATGACGGCATCGCTTGCCTGGATCAGACCATCCAGCGCGGCGTCGTCGGCAACCGCTTCGGCACGTTCGATCTTGGCCACCAGCCAGGCGTCGGACTCGGCATCACGCAACAGCTTGCGCGCCAGCTCCATGTCGGCGGCATCGCGCGGGAAGGAGACGGCGACGTACTCCATCTGCAGCTCGGCTGCGAGGTTGATGTCGGCACGGTCCTTGTCGGTCAGCGCTGCGGCAGACAGCCCGCCACCGCGGCGGTTGATGCCCTTGTTGTTGGACAGCGGGCCGCCGGTGGTCACGCGGCAGCGGACTTCGTCGCGGCCGACACTCTCAACTTGCAGAACCACACGACCGTCATCGAGCAGCAGCTCGTCGCCGGCGCGGCAGTCTTTGACCAGATCCGGATAGTCCAGGCCTACGATGTCCTGGTTGCCGTCTTCCAGCCCGTGGCTGGTGGACAGACGGAAGTGATCGCCGACGTCCAGCGAAATGGGACCGTCGGCGAAGCGACCGATGCGAATCTTGGGGCCTTGCAGGTCGCCGAGCAAGGCAACGTGCTGACCGTTCTCTGCGGCGATCTCGCGGACCAGGCGGGCGCGCTGGCGGTGCTCGTCGGCACTGCCGTGGGAGAAATTCAGTCGTGCCACGTTCATGCCCGCGTTGATCAGCTCGGCGATACGTTCCGGGCTACTGCTGGCGGGGCCGAGGGTGGCGACGATCTTGGTGCGGCGCAGTGACATGCGATGGTCCTTGTGCGGTGGGTTTTTGCTGCGCCATACAATAGACCATAATGGCCCTAGACGGGTAGGTTGACGGCGAATGGAGTGGTAGCGATGCACCCCGAAGTACGAGCGGTAACAGAGCGGTTACGCGAGCGCAGCCGCCTCTCCAGGACAGCGTATCTGGCGCAGATGGCGCAGGCACCGGCCGGGCGCAGCGGTCTGTCGTGCGGCAATCTGGCGCACGGCATGGCGGCCTGCTCTGCGCAGGACAAGCAACGCATCCGCATGATCGACCAGGTCAATATCGGTATGGTCAGCGCCTACAACGACATGCTGTCAGCCCATCAACCCTACGAGCGCTATCCGCAGCTGCTGCGCGACTACCTGCGCAGCATTGGCGCCACCGGCCAGGTGGCGGGCGGGGTGCCAGCCATGTGCGATGGTGTCACCCAGGGCGAGCCGGGCATGGAGCTGTCGTTAGCCAGCCGTGACGTGATTGCCATGGGCACGGCGGTGGCGCTATCGCACAACATGTTCAATGGCGTGCTGTGCTTTGGCATCTGCGACAAGATTGTGCCGGGGTTGTTGCTCGGTGCCCTGCGTTTTGGTCACCTGCCCGTCGTCTTTGTGCCGTCCGGCCCCATGCCCAGCGGCTTGCCAAACAGCGAGAAGGTGCGGGTAAGGCAGTTGTACGCCGAGGGCAAGGTGGATCGCGAGCAACTGCTGGCCGCTGAAAGCGCGTCCTACCACAGCCCCGGCACCTGTACTTTCTATGGCACCGCCAACACCAACCAGATGCTGCTCGAAGCCATGGGATTGCAACTGCCGGGGGCGTCTTTTGTGGCCCCGGATACGCCGTTGCGTGACGCGCTGAGCCAGGCCGCGGCCAAGGCTGCGGTGACTTTGGCCCGGGCCGGGGAGGGTCGCCTGTGTCAGGTGCTGGATGAGCGCGCGCTGATCAACGCCGTGGTCATGCTGCTGGCCACCGGCGGGTCGACCAACCTGACGTTGCATCTGGTTGCCATCGGTCAGGCGGCCGGGTTGCAGTTGCGCTGGGAGGATATGGCTGACCTGTCGCGGGTGGTGCCGACGCTTGCGCACATCTATCCCAGCGGCAAGGCCGACATCAACCAGTTTCAGGCCGCGGGCGGCACGGCCTGGCTGTTCCGCGAGCTGTTGGCGGCGGGCTTGCTGCACGAGGATGTACAGACTGTCGCCGGTAGCGGATTGTCGCGCTACTGCCAGGAGCCGTACCTGCACAATGGCGAGCTTGCCTGGCGCGACGGTCCGCAGGCGAGTCTGGATGGCGACGTGCTGAGGCCGGTTAGCGCACCCTTCGCCGCCGATGGCGGCTTGCGCATGCTCGACGGCGAACTGGGCCGGGGCGTGGTGAAGGTGTCGGCGGTGGCGTCGGCGCATCGGCAGGTGACGGCGCCCTGTCGCGTGTTTGATAGCCAGGAGGGCTTTGTTGCCGCCTTTCAGGCCGGTGAGCTGGCGCGGGATGTAGTCGCCGTAGTGCGCTTTCAGGGGCCGGGAGCCAACGGCATGCCCGAGCTGCATCGCCTGATGCCCTATCTCGGCGTGCTGCAGGATCAAGGGCACCGGGTGGCTCTGGTGACAGACGGCCGTCTGTCCGGCGCCTCGGGCAAGGTGCCCGCGGCCATCCATCTGTGCCCCGAGGCACTGCAGGGCGGCGCGATCGCGCGGCTGCGAGACGGCGACGTGCTGAGCCTGGATGCCGACGCGGGTACGCTGCAGGTACAGGCCGATGGCCCTGACTGGCAGCAGCGCGAGCTGGCTACTTGCCCGCAGACGGTGCGTCGGGGCTGGGGGCGTGAGCTGTTTGCGTTCATGCGCGCACAAGCCAGCTCGGCCGAGCTGGGTGCCAGCGTCTTTACCACCGGTTTGCATGAGGCTGACCAGTGAGCCGCGCATGGCTGGCGGCATTGCGTCAGCGTGGCGTTGCCTGGGTGGAGACCTCGTCCTCGGCGGCGCACGCGCAAGGGTTGGCCGAGACGGTGGCGGCGGCCCTGCGCGAGGCGCTGGTGTTGCGCGGCGAGGCAAAGCTGGCCTTGTCGGGCGGGCGCAGTCCGATCCCTTTTCTGGATGCGTTGGCATGCCAGCTGCTTGACTGGGAGGACATCAAGCTCACCCTGGTCGATGAGCGCTGGGTGGGCAGTGATCAACCTGATAGTAACGAGCGGCTGTTGCGCTCACATCTGCAGCCAGTGTTTGATCGCGTGCACTGGCTGCCGTTGTATCGGGGCCTAAGCCCTGTGCAGGATGCAGCCGTGGCGGGGACGATGCTGCTTGAGTGGCAACCGCTGGATGTGGCGGTACTGGGTATGGGGCTTGATGGCCACACCGCCTCGCTGTTTCCTGGCCAGCCGCGGGTCAGCGAATGGCTGCAACCCGACGTCGGCACGGTGTGCGCGGCGACCTTGGCGGCGGATGAGTCGCCGAGGTTGACCCTCACCGGGCGTGCGTTACACTCCGCGCGCCGCCAGCTACTGGCGATCAGCGGTGAGCAGAAACTGCAGGTGTTGATCGGGGCGCTGGAGCGCGACCCGGCGGATTGCCCGATAGCGGCGTTCTTGCGTGCGCCGCTGGAGATTCACTATTGCTCGGACCAAGCCTGAGGACACTGATGTCGCTGCCCGAAAAGACCCGCCTGCTTGACAGTCTGTTTGCAGACTGCCGCCTGTTGCCGCTGCTTAATATTGAGCGCCTGACGGATGTGCTGCCGTTGGCCGATGCCCTCAGCGCGGGCGGCGTGAACACCCTGGAAATTACCCTGCGTACGCCCCTCGGGATCGACGCTATTGCGCTGCTGCGCGCAGAGCGCCCGACACTGACAATCGGCGCCGGCACGGTGCTGGATGCAAGCCAGTTTGCCGCGGTACAGGCTGCCGGCGCGGCGTTTGTGGTTACGCCGGGCTGTACCGAGGAACTGCTGGAAGCTGGCCGCGATGGTTTGATTCCGTTGTTGCCGGGCATTGCCACAGCATCCGAGCTGATGCAGGGCTATCGTCTGGGTTACCGGCGCTTCAAGCTGTTTCCGGCGGAAATTGCGGGCGGCGTTGGATTGCTCAAAGCTTTTGCCGGCCCGTTCCGCGACGCTGCGTTTTGCCCCACCGGCGGGATCACTGCCGACAACCTCGGCGCCTATCTGGCTCAGCCGAATGTGATGGCAGTGGGCGGCAGCTGGATAGCGCCACCGCAGCTGATCGCGGCGGGGCGCTGGCAGGAGATTACGGCGCTGGTGCAGGCGGCCGTCGCCGCCGACCAACGCGTCGATTGATGTCGGCGCGACCGAGCCTTATGGCTTGCTGGGATCGACAAACCCGTCGGGTTTGAGAATCAGCAGGTCACAGGGCGTTGCGTCGATCAGGCGCTCGGCGGTGTGTCCGATCAATGCGCTTTCCAGCCGTGAGCGTGATACGGCGCCCGTGATCAGCAGGTCAATCTTCTGCTCTTCGACAAAGCCTGGCAGTGCCTCTTCCGGGTCTCCCTCAAGCAGGTGCGTGGCGGCGCCATCGGCAGGCGAGCGCGCGACCAACTGGCTGAACGCCGTAGCGTGATGTTGCTTCACATCCTTGGCATAGCCCTCGTAGTCGGCAATGACGCTGGCGTCGAACACCATGGTGCGCGGCAGCGGCGTGTAGCAATGGGCCAGGTGCAGCTGCGCGTTGAGCTGTTGGCCGAGTTCATGGCCACAGGCAATCAGCTTGTTGTCCAGCGCGGCTGGCTTGTCCGCGCTATGCAGCGGGTCGACACTGGCGCATAGCTGCTTCAGCGGGTTCTCGCCATGCTTGACCAGCCACAGCGGCACTTCGCAGTAGCGAATCAGTTGCCAGTCGGCGGCACTCAGCAGGAGGCGCTTGAGCGGATTGCGCTGGTGGGTGGTTTTGAGCACCAGATCCGGCTTGCGCGCCTGTACCTCGCGCAGCACGTGGCGGTCCAGGCGCTTACCCCAGATTGCTGTGATGTCGACCTGCACGCCCTGGGAACGCAGCGGTGCCGCCAGCTTTTCCAGATAGCTGGTGTGATGCTCAAGTAGGGATTGGCGTGCTTTTTCCAGCGCATGCGACTCAAACAGCATGCCGCCATCCAGCGCCGGGATGTAGTCACAGAGCATCAGGGTGAGGCTGGCCTGCTGATAATGCTCAAGCAGCTGTGTTGCGCGCTCCAGGGCGGGTTGCTGTTCCTCGCGGGAGGCGTCGATGACGACCAGAATGTGGCGAATATCCATACAGCTGACTCCTGTTGTCCAAGGCTCTGGTTCGGGAATCTCTAGCCTAGCGAAGCCTGCCGGGTTTTGCACTGATCTGGGTCATCGCACGGGTTGCTGCAGAACGGCGCGCAGCTGCCGATACAGGGCCATTAGCGGAGGTAAATATGAACAGATTCTGGCTCTACCCGGCGTTGGCTGCGCTGCTTAGCGGGTGTGCGTCCACGGCCTACAATGATCACCTTGATGAGGCCTATAAGGCGTATGCCGAAGGCGACTGTAGTCGGGTGATTGCCGAGCTGTCGCGCACCGAACGGGCGATTCGGGCCAGGCCCTATCTGCAGCCCGAGGTCTCTCTGCTGCGTGGCCAGTGTTTGGAACGGCAGTCGCTGTATCTGGATGCTATTCAGATCTATCGCTTCATGCTCGACAGCTATCCCGCCAGCGAATACAGCTACCGCGCGGCGGCCCGGCTGGAAACCTTGCGGCAGCTCGGGCACTACGATCCGGCCCGGCCAGTGCCGCCGCGCGCTGAGGATTGAACGCTTGGCTGGATAGTGGCCGTCCGCTATGCTCAGAGATCTGTTTTGTCCAATCGGGGTTAGCTCACCATGCGCATCCTGGCGCTGCTACTGGCCTGCTGTGGCCTCAGCCTGCCGCTGCAGGCAGAAATCTACCGCTGGGTGGATGCCAACGGGCAGGTGCACTTTGGCGAGCGTCCACGTCCGGGTGCTGAAACGGTGGAAGTGCGCCCGCAGGTGATTGAGCGTGATCAGCGCATGCGAGACGGTGAGGCCGATATGCAGCGGCTGCTTGAGGTGCGTACGGCCGAGCGGGAGCAACGCAATGCGCAGTTGGCCGAGCGGCGGCAGCAGCAGGCGGCGCGCTGCCGGCAACTGCAACAGCGTCTGGCTGATTTCCAGCGCCGTACCTACTG
Source organism: Pseudomonas abyssi (assembly GCF_003444685.1). Taxonomy (NCBI): domain Bacteria; kingdom Pseudomonadati; phylum Pseudomonadota; class Gammaproteobacteria; order Pseudomonadales; family Pseudomonadaceae; genus Pseudomonas; species Pseudomonas abyssi. The sequence goes on from NZ_LMAZ01000001.1 coordinate 788,553, forward strand.
GTATGAAGAGGACGCGCAGGGCAAACGGGTAGAGGTCAGCCCGGCGCGCGTGCGTGAGGCCGAAGCGGCAGTTCGCCAACAGATAGCGGAGCAATGCTGACATGCAACTGCTTCCCGACTCCGGCCCGGCCCCGGCCCCCGAGCAGCGGCGTATTCCGCGGCATCAGTTAAGCGCTTATCTGGCGGTCTACAACAGCCTGACCGGTCGCCCCTTTGGCTACATCGGTAATCTGTCCTCGCACGGCATCATGCTGCTCTGTGCGGTGCCGGTCATGCTTAACGAGGAATATCACCTGGAGCTACATCTGCCCGAGATGAGCGCCAAGGAGTACCCCCGCTGCATTCGATTTCGGGCCCGCAGCCGCTGGTGCCGGGCCGATGTCACGCCCGGTCATTACGACTGCGGTTTCAGTATCAGTCACAACCGCGAAGCCTTCGCCGGCCTCACCACAGCCCTGCAGCGCTACTTCACGTTCGGTGACTTTGCGGGTGCCTGAGGTGCTCAGGTGCGTTACCCTGCCGCTTTGCCTGCAGGGGGAGACATGAGCAAGCGCTTTTTCTGGTACGACTTTGAGTCCACCGGCATTGACCCGCGGCGTGATCGACCGGTGCAGGTGGCCGGGTTGGCAACCAACGCCGAACTGGAAGAAGTGGGCGAACCACTGTGTATTGATGCGCGCTTGCCGTCAGATGTGCTGCCGCACCCGCAGGCGTGTCTGGTCACCGGCATCACGCCGCAGCGACTGGCCAACGGTTTGCCGGAAGCGGAGTTTATCCAGCGCCTGCATGAGCAGATGATGCAGCCCGGGACTTGTAGTGTCGGCTACAACAACCTGCGCTTTGACGATGAGATGACGCGCTTCTCGTTGTACCGCAACTTTCATGACCCCTATGCACGTGAGTGGCAGGGCGGCAACAGCCGCTGGGACCTGCTCGATGCCCTGCGTGCGGCACACGCGCTGCGTCCCGAGGGTATCGAATGGCCGCAGGTGGAGGGCTTTACCAGTCTGCGTCTTGAGCTGCTGACTGCCGCCAACGGCATCGATCACGGCCAGGCTCACGATGCCCTCGCCGACGTGCGCGCCACCATTGCCATGGCGCGCCTGCTAAAGCGCGCGCAGCCGCGCCTGTTTGATTACCTGCTGGGCTTGCGTGACAAGCGCCGGGTGGCGGAATTCATCGATCTGCAGCAGGTGCGTCCGCTGGTGCACGTGTCCGGCCGTTTTGGCCGCGAGCGCAGCGGGCTATCGCTGGTGCTGCCGCTCGGTTGGCACCCGGTCAACCGCAATGCGGTGATTGTCTATGATCTGGCTGCTGATCCGGCGGCGCTGACCGATATGGCACCAGAGCAGGTACGCGAGCGGCTGTATACGCGTACCGAAGACCTGCCGGAAGGTCAGGTACGTCCCGGCCTGAAGCTGGTTCACATCAACAAATGCCCCGTGCTGGCGGACACCAAAGTGCTGTTGCCCGCAGATATAGAGCGGCTGCAGCTGGATATGCCTCTGCTGTTGGCGCGTGCCGAGCAACTGGCGCATTGGCGTGAGCAGGGGCAGGGAACCCTGGCCGAGATTTATCGAGAGCAGCCCGGTGCTGACAGCGCCGAGCAGGATGCTGAGGTACAACTGTACGATGGGTTTCTCAGTGATGCCGATCGCCGGCTAATGACAGCCATACGCGAGGCCGATGGTGCGGCGCTGGGGGCGATGCGCTGGCCGTTGCGGGATCAGCGGCTGGTGGATATGTTGCCGCGTTATCGCGCACGCAACTTCCCGGATAGCCTGAACGCCGAGGAGCGCCAGCAATGGTTGGCCTGGTGCGCCGCCAGATTGTCAGGCGCCGCCCCGGGAGCGCCTGTCACCCTGCCGGTTTTCCTGCAGGAGATTGATGCCCTGTTGCCAACCCTGGATGCGGCGCAGCAAGCGCTGCTTGCCAGTTGGCGGGCCTACGGCCTGGAGCAGGCCGCGTTGCTGGGCATCGCCACGGCCTGAGCGTGCCGTGCGCTCAGCGTGCGGCAATATTTTGCAAATAAAAAAACCCGATGCGCGGGCATCGGGTTTTTTTAGTGCTGCAGCTATCAACCCAGGATGGTGACCCAGGACTCGACAGTGTCGGCGCCGTACTTTTCTTTCCAGGCCTTCAGTGTCTTGTGGTTGCCACCTTTGGTTTCGATGACTTCGCCGGTGTTCGGATTCTTGTACTGCTTTACTTTACGTGCGCGCTTGGCGCCACCAGCGGCCTTGCCCTTGGGAGCGGCCAGTTTGTTGTCCGGGTCCAGAATGGCGGCAACATCTTTCAGGGACTTGTTGTACTGACCCATCAGGCTGCGCAGCTTTTCTTCGAACTCGATTTCTTTCTTAAGTTTGTCATCATTAGACATCGAGTCCAGACGCTCTTTAAGTTCGCGGATCTGTGCCTCAATGTTTCGGTAATCTTGCAGCATGGACATGGAAGTTTCCTTTATGTCTAGTTTGATAATCAGGACAAAAGAATAATAGGTTAAGCCTGCTCAACCTACAATAAGTTGTTTTATATCCGGACGTGCCACAATCGGCATTTTCATGTTTGTTGAGTCATTTCTTGCCTTGTTTTGCTGACGGGGAAGCACGGCAGCGTTTCCGCAAATCAAACGGCGTTAATGTCGGGTCGCCCTTTGCGTTGCGCTCGCTGACGCTTTGCTGACCGAATTAGTCCGCCCGCAACGGGGGGCAACAGGGTAGAATGGCGCGGCCCGATTTATGCCCCCAAGAGGTACGGGCAACGTCCTTTGAATACCGCACACTACAGGAGAGCAAATGCGCACTTTCAGGCTGGTAATCGCCTGCCCGGATCGGGTTGGCATCGTCGCCAAGGTCAGTAACGTACTGGCAACCTATAACGGCTGGATTACCGAAGCCAATCACCACTCGGATAACCTGTCCGGCTGGTTCTTCATGCGCCATGAAATCCGTGCCGACTCCCTGCCGTTTGATCTGGAGGGGCTGCGCACTGCCTTTGCGCCGATTGCCCGAGAGTTTCAAATGGACTGGCGGGTAAGTGACTCGGCAGTACGCAAGAAAGTGGTCTTGATGGCCAGTCGCGAGTCTCACTGTCTGGCAGATTTGTTACATCGCTGGCACAGCGGCGAACTGGACTGCGAGATCAGTAGTGTCATCTCCAATCATGATGACTTGCGTAGCATGGTCGAGTGGCACGGTATTCCCTTCCACCATGTACCGGTGGACCCGAAAGACAAAGAACCGGCGTTTGCCGAAGTTACCCGCCTGGTTGATGAACAGCAGGCTGAATGTATTGTACTGGCCCGCTATATGCAGATTCTGCCGCCGGCGCTGTGCGAGCGTTATGCGCATCGCATTATCAATATTCACCATAGTTTTCTGCCGTCGTTTGTCGGTGCGCGCCCCTACCACCAGGCTGCGCAACGTGGGGTCAAGTTGATCGGTGCCACCTGCCACTATGTCACTGAAGAACTCGATGCCGGACCGATCATCGAGCAGGACGTGGTGCGCATCACCCATCGCAACAACGCCGAGGACATGGTGCGTCTGGGCAAGGACGTCGAGAAGATGGTGCTGTCGCGTGGCTTGCGCTATCACCTGGAAGATCGCGTGCTGGTTCACGACAACAAGACGGTGGTGTTCAGCTAAGCTGTAGAGGGACGTTCGTGTTGCTGGCGTTAGTGTCGAGGCGTCAGCACCCCTTACAGGAGGCTTTATGCTCAAATCCGTCAAAGTGCGCGACTACATGACCACGGACCTGGTCACCTTTTCCCCCGAGATGGACCTGTTTCGTGCCATCGACCGCCTGCTGGCCCATCGCATTTCCGGCGCCCCGGTGCTCGACGCCGATGGACATCTGGTCGGGCTATTGTCTGAAGGCGACTGCCTGAAAGGTATTCTGGCCGGCAGCTACTTTGAGGAGGCTGGCGGCAGTGTGGCCTCGGTCATGACGGTGGTGGTCGAGACCATCGACGCCGACGCCGACATCGTCAAGGCAGCGGAGCATTTCATTACCATGCGTCGTCGGCGCCTGCCGGTGATCGATGAGGGCAAGCTGGTCGGGCAGATCAGCCGTCGCGACATTCTGCGCGCCATGCAGACCTACAACGAGCACGGTGCGCCCAAGTGAATGATGACGACGAACTCAGCCCGCTGGCAGCCGGCGCGGCCAGCCTTCCACCCACTCTGGGAGAAGGCTGTCTGTTGCGTTTTGATCCTGCCGAGCTGACGGAGGAGATGGGCGCCGATTTTTCCGAGCTGCCGGCCGATTCCGACTAGCCCTGCTGCTGCTCCGTGCCGAATGGCCTGGCCTGGTCTGGCTGACAGACTTGGCAAAGCTTCTTGCCGGGTGGCATATTGTCATCACAGCGAGGGAAGCAATCGCAGGACACGCCATGGTGTGTCGATGCGTGGGTACGGAAGCACGGCACCTACAATCATTCCAGGCCGTAACCGAACATGCTCAAAAAAATTCCGACTGCCGCCCTGCGTAAGGGCATGTTTGTTGATCAGTTTTGCGGGTCGTGGCTGGACCACCCGTTCTGGACCCGCAAGGTGCTGATCGAGGACGACAAGACACTCGATACCATCCTGAAAAGCCCGATCACCGAAGTGGTGATAGATACCGGCAAGGGCGCCGATTGGACCCCGGGCGAACTGACCGAGGCAGCTGCCGAACTCCCCAAGCAAGCCGTTGAAGCCGACCCGGTGCCGGTCACCGAGCGTCAGAGCGCGGAGGTTGCCGGCGCGTCGACCGCTGCAGTCAGCTTTGAAGGTGAGCTGCAACGAGCCAAGGCGATCTTCCGCAATGGTAAGGAAGCCGTGCGCAGCATGTTCCAGGAAGTACGTCTGGGCAAGGCGCTGGACGGTGAGGGTCTGCTGGATCTGGTCGAGGATATGAACCGCTCGCTGGCGCGCAACCCCCATGCGCTGCTCAGCGTGGCGCGCATCAAGCACAAGGATGAATACACCTACCTGCACTCGGTGGCGGTGGCCGCGCTGATGGTCGGCCTGGCACGCGCTGCGGATCAGGATGAAGCGACCGTGCGTGATGCTGGTATGGCCGGCCTGCTGCACGACCTGGGCAAGGCGGTGATGCCGGAGGCTGTGCTGAACAAGCCTGGCCGTCTGACGGATGAGGAGTATGACATCATGCGTCAACATCCCATGGAAGGGTACAAGTTGCTGCAGGAGTGGCAGGACGTACCCCCGGCCGTGCTGGATGTGTGTCTGCACCACCATGAAAAAATGGACGGTACCGGCTACCCGGAGCGCCTGGCTGGTGAGGATATCAGCCTGATGTCGCGCATGGGCGCCATTTGCGATGTGTATGACGCCATCACTTCGAACCGGCCCTATAAAGCAGGCTGGGATCCGTCTGAGTCGCTCAGCCGGATGGCCAGCTGGAAAGGGCACTTCGACCTCACGCTGTTTCAGCTGTTTGTCCGCATGCTCGGTATTTACCCGGTTGGCTCGCTGGTGCGCCTGACCTCAGGACGCTTGGGCGTGGTGGTTGAGCAGAACCCGACTGCGCTGTTGCTGCCGCGTGTGCGGGTGTTCTATTCGGCAACGCTCCGGCAGGCGGTGCCGGTCACGCTGATCGATCTGGCCGAGGCGGGGCAGCCGGAGCGCATTATCGGGCGAGAAGACCCGGAGCAATGGCCGTTCAAGAGTCTGGACAGCTTCTGGGCTGGCGACTAAATAGAAAACGGGCAGCTTATGCTGCCCGTTTCTTCTTGCGGCCCTAGGGCCTGTATCAGGCCTCGGCGACGGCTTCCTCTGCTTCTGCCTGGGCCGGATCCGGCGTGCGGATCAGGTGGTCGAAGGCGGCCAGAGAGGCGGTCGAGCCAGCACCCATAGCGATGATGATCTGCTTGAACGGCACGGTAGTGACGTCGCCCGCGGCAAATACGCCGTTCAGGTTGGTCGCACCACGCGCGTCGATCTCGATCTCGCCAAAGCGGGTCAGGTTTAGCTCGCTGTCCTTCAGCCATTCGGTGTTGGGCACCAGGCCGATCTGGACAAAGATACCGGCAACGTCCACCTGCTTGAGCTCCTCGGTGAGGCGGTCCTTGTAGGTCAGGCCCACGACCTTGTTGCTGTCACCACGCACTTCGGTGGTTTGCGCGCTCTTGATGATCTCGATATTGCTCATCGAGCGCGCCTTGCGCTGCAGCACTTCGTCGGCGCGCAGGGTGTCGGCAAATTCCAGCACGGTGACGTGCTCGACGATACCCGCCAGGTCAATCGCAGCCTCGATGCCGGAGTTGCCTCCGCCAATCACGGCGACGCGTTTGCCCTTGAACAGCGGGCCATCACAGTGCGGGCAGTAGGCCACGCCCTTACCGCGGTATTGCTGCTCGCCGGGCACGTTCATTTCTCTCCAACGCGCGCCGGTCGCCAGGATGACAGAACGGCTGCGCAGGGTCGCGCCGCTCTCCAGGCCAATCTCGACATAGTCGCCGGTCTCCAGGCTGGTGGCCTTCTGCTCGGTGATCACGTCGACGTCGTATTCCTTGACGTGTTGCTCCAGGCTGGCAACCAGCTTGGGGCCTTCGGTGTAGGGCACGGAAATGAAGTTCTCGATGCCGACGGTATCCATCACCTGGCCGCCAAAGCGCTCGGCAACGATGCCGGTGCGGATGCCTTTACGCGCAGCGTAAATAGCAGCAGAGGCGCCCGCCGGGCCGCCGCCAACGATCAGTACGTCGTAGGGGGCCTTCTCGCTCAGCTCGGCGGCCTTGCGCTTGCTCGCGCCGCTGTCGACCTTGTTGACGATCTCGGCGAGGGTCATGCGGCCCTGGCCGAAGGGCTGGCCGTTCAGGTATACCGACGGCACGGCCATGATCTGGCGCTCGTCGACTTCATCCTGGAACAGGGCGCCGTCAATCATCACGTGAGTGATGTTGGGGTTCAGTACCGCCATCAGGTTCAGCGCCTGGACCACGTCCGGGCAGTTCTGGCAGGACAGCGAGATGTAGGTTTCAAAGTGAAACTCGCCGTCCAGGTTACGAATCTGCTCCAGCAGGGCCGGATCGGCCTTGGACGGGTGACCGCCGGACTGCAGCAGCGCCAGTACCAGTGAGGTGAACTCGTGGCCCATCGGGATACCGGCGAAGCGAATGCGCGGCGTCTCGCCGGCTGGGCCGACACCCATGCTCGGGGTGCGCTTGTCTTGGTTGGCTACGAGGCCGATTTTGCCGGACATGTCGGCGATCTCGACCGCGAGCTCATGCAATTCTTTGCCCTTGGGGCTGTCATCGGTGGACACGCTGACTTCAATCGGGTTAACGATATGCTGCAGGTACGTGTCCAGTTGCTTCTTCAGGTTAGCGTCCAACATGTGCGTGTCCTTTTGAATAAGAGTCAAATTCTGGGCATAAAAAACCCGGCCCGCCGTCTGCGCGCCTGAGGCTGCGCAGCGGGCCGGGTCATCAGGCCGATCTTAGATCTTGCCTACCAGGTCGAGGGAGGGAGCCAGAGTGGCTTCGCCTTCCTTCCACTTGGCCGGGCACACTTCACCCGGGTGGGCAGCGATGTACTGGGCGGCCTTGACCTTGCGAACCATGTCCTCGGCGTTACGGCCGATGCCTTCGGAGGTGATTTCAACAGCCTGGATCACGCCCTCGGGGTCGATGATGAAGGTGCCGCGGTTAGCCAGGCCCTGATCTTCGCGCAGAACTTCGAAGTTGCGGCTGATCTGCATGGTCGGGTCACCGATCATGGCGTACTTGATCTTGCCGATGGTTTCGGAGCTGTCGTGCCAGGCTTTGTGGGTGAAGTGGGTGTCGGTGGAGACCGAGTACACTTCAACGCCCATTTTCTGCAGCTCGTCGTAGTAGTCGGCAACGTCGCCCAGTTCGGTCGGGCAAACGAAGGTGAAGTCAGCCGGGTAGAAGAAGAAGACGGCCCACTTGCCTTTAACGTCGGCTTCAGTCAGGTCGAAGAACTCGCCGTTTTTGAATGCAGACGCCTTGAACGGTTTGATTTCGGTATTGATAACGGACATGTAGAACTCCTTTGTGAGTCGTTTCGTCGGTGGTTGAGAAGACAGGTGCAATGGTATGCGCCTGGGCTAAATACTTAAAATAAATTTCAACTAAATCCTGAATAGCTTTTCGCTATATGAGCCGGCTCGGTGCTGGGGTGTCGATCATGCGTGCTGCATGTGACCGTTTTGGGGCCGTGCGGTTCTGCGCCAACGCCTATTGCAGTAAAGTAGACGCAGGTTACCTCGGAGATTAACTGTATGCTGACTCATCTGGACGCACAAGGGCGGGCGAACATGGTTGATGTGACCGCCAAGGCTGTGACGGCCCGCGAGGCGGTGGCCGAGTCCAGGGTGCGCATGCAGCCTGAAACACTGGAGTTGATCCAGGCTGGCGGCCACCCCAAGGGTGACGTGCTGGCCGTGGCGCGTATCGCCGGCATTCAAGCTGCCAAGAAAACCTCTGATCTGATTCCCCTGTGCCACCCCTTGATGCTGACCAGCGTCAAGGTCGAACTGACGCCAGTGCCGCCGGATGCGGTGCACATTCAGGCGCGCTGCAAGCTGGCCGGGCAGACCGGGGTCGAAATGGAGGCGCTGACAGCGGCCAGCGTCGCCGCATTGACGCTCTACGACATGTGCAAGGCAGTAGACAAGGGCATGGTGATTGAGCAGACGCGCCTGCTGCACAAGTCCGGTGGCAAGAGTGGTGACTACCACCTGCAGGAGTCGGGTACATGATTCAGTTGCAGTTTTTTGCCCGTTATCGGGATGTGCTGGGGCGTGACGCCGAGCAAATGCCCTGGGATGCCGAGCTGCGTACGCTGGAAGACGTCCGTGCCCGACTGCTGGCGCGGGGTGAAGCGTGGCAGGTGCTGGCCGAGCAACGCCTGATGTGTGCGCGCAATCAGGAGCTTTGCAATCTGTCTACGCCGGTTGTTGACGGCGATGAAGTGGCATTTTTTCCGCCGGTGACCGGAGGCTGATATGCGAATTGACGTGCAGATTGCCAGCTTCGATCCGGGCGAGCTGCTGAACCAGCTGCATGCCGATCACCGTGGCACGGGTGCGGTGGTGGGCTTTGTCGGCTATGTGCGCGACTTCAACGATGGTGATCCGGTCAGCGGCATGTGGCTGGAGCACTACCCGGGCATGACCGAGAAAGCCCTTGCGGACATCGTCGAGCAGGCCCAGGCGCGCTGGCTGCTGCATGAGGTCCACGTGCTGCATCGGGTCGGACAGCTGGAGCCGGGTGAGCCTATCGTCTTTGTCGGTGTGGCCAGTGCTCATCGTCAGGCTGCATTCGAGGCCAATACCTTCATCATGGATTACCTGAAAACCCGCGCCCCGTTCTGGAAGCGCGAGAGCACGCCGCAGGGAGAGCGCTGGGTCGACGCCAAGCACAGCGATGAACAGGCTTTGAGCCGCTGGCAATCACCGGGGGAGTCTTCATGAGCCTGCAGGACGGCCTGGGCCGGCGTATCGAATATCTGCGGCTGTCGGTGACCGACCGCTGCGACTTCCGCTGTGTCTACTGCATGGCCGAAGACATGACCTTTTTACCCCGCGCGCAGATCCTGACTCTCGAAGAGATCGAGCGGCTGGCCCGGCTGTTTGTTTCCCTGGGCGTGCGCAAGATTCGTCTGACCGGCGGAGAGCCGCTGGTCAGGCGCGGCATTGTTGACCTTTGCGCGCGCATCAGCGCGCTGCCCGGGCTGCGTGAACTGGTGATGACCAGTAATGGCTCGCAGCTGGTAAAACTGGCCGAGCCGCTGGCCGCAGCCGGGGTAAAGCGCCTTAACATCAGCCTGGACAGCCTGGATCCTGAGCGATTTAAAGCCATTACCCGCACCGGCGAATTACAGCAGGTGCTTGATGGTATTGAAGCCGCGCGTGCGGCCGGCTTTGAGCGGATCAAGCTGAATACCGTGGTGCTCAAGGGGCGCAATCACGATGAGGTGCCGGCGCTGACCGAGTATGCGCTGTCGCGCGGGCTGGACATCACCTTTATCGAAGAGATGCCGCTGGGCGAAGTAGGGCGCGAGCGCGGGGAGGCCTATTGCTCCAGCGACGAGGTGCGGGCCATGCTGAGCGAGCGCTATCGACTGCTCGACAGCACCGAGAGCAGCGGCGGGCCCGCGCGCTATTTGCGGGTCGAGGGTTACCCCGACAGCCGGATCGGCTTTATCTCGCCGCACTCACACAACTTCTGCGATACCTGCAATCGGGTACGCCTGACCACCGAAGGGCGTCTGTTGCTGTGTCTGGGGCATGAGAATGCGCTGGATATGCGCCGCCCGCTGCGTCAGCACCCGGGCGACGATGCCCCGGTGCGCGAGGCGCTGGAACGTGCCCTGCTGTACAAGCCGGCGCGGCATGAGTTCAGCGTGGACGGCGAGGTTCAGGTGCTGCGCTTTATGAACGCGACCGGCGGCTGAGCCAGGTGCGGCATGGGTACCGCCTCAGTCCGCCCCTGCTTATTGACACTGATCAACAACTCTCCGGCGGGGCGCGCGTAGGCTGTAGGCAAGCTAGCTACCCTCTGGAGAGCCCCCATGCTGCCTACCCTTCGCTGGGATGCGGACCTGATTCGTCGATACGACCACGCCGGTCCGCGTTACACCTCCTATCCAACCGCGGTGCAGTTTCACGATGGTGTGAAACCGCTGGATTTTCTGCATGCCGTCGACGCCAGTCGCGCCGCTAACCGCGCGCTGTCGCTGTATGTCCACATCCCGTTCTGCGCCAACATTTGCTACTACTGCGGTTGCAACAAGGTCATCACCAAGGACCGCAGTCGTGCTCGCGAGTATCTGGCATGTCTGGAACGCGAAATGGAGCTGGTCAGCGCCCATCTGGGGCCGGACCAGCTGGTGGAGCAGTTGCACTTTGGCGGTGGTACACCGACCTTTCTCAGCCATCAGGAGCTGGGCGAGCTGATGGCGGCGCTGCGCCGCAACTTCAACCTGCACGATGATGATATCGCTGACTACAGCATCGAAATCGACCCCCGCGAGGCGGATTGGGCGACCATGGGCCTGTTGCGTGAGCTGGGGTTTAACCGGGTCAGCTTTGGGGTGCAGGATCTGGACCCGGAGGTGCAGCGTGCAGTCAATCGCCTGCAGTCACTGGAACAGACTCAAACGGTCATGGATGCGGCCCGCACCCTGGCTTATCGATCGATCAATATTGACCTGATCTACGGCCTGCCCAAGCAGACGCCTGAGCGCTTTGCCCGCACGGTCGAGGCGATTATCGAGCTAAAGCCCGACCGCCTGTCAGTCTTCAACTACGCGCATCTGCCCGAGCGCTTTATGCCGCAGCGCCGCATCAACAGCGCTGACTTGCCGGCGCCGGCGCAGAAGCTGGAGATGTTTGAGAACAGCGTGCGCCAACTGATGGACGCAGGCTACCGTTATATCGGCATGGATCACTTTGCCCTGCCTGATGACAGCCTGAGCGTGGCGCAGGAAAACGGCGAGCTGCAGCGCAACTTCCAGGGCTACACCACCCACGGTCATTGCGACCTGATCGGGTTGGGGGTGTCCTCGATCAGCCAGGTAGGAGACCTCTACAGCCAGAACTCGGCTGACCTCAAGGCCTATCAACAAGCCTTGCAGCAGGACCAGCTGGCAACCCAGCGCGGGCTGGTGTGCCACACCGATGATGTCATTCGCCGCGCGGTGATCAGTCAGCTGATCTGTCATTTCAGCCTCAGCTTCAATGATATCGAGCAGCGCTTTGGCATCGACTTTCACGAGTATTTTGCCGGCTGCCTGCCGATGCTGGAGCAGATGGCGCGCGACGGCCTGATTATCCTGACGCCTGGCGGTATTCGGGTGCTGGCGGCAGGGCGGCTGCTGGTGCGCTCCATCTGCATGCTGTTCGACGCTTATCAGAGCGAGCTGAGCCAGCAGCGCTTCTCGCGGATCATCTAGACATATCCCTGCCGAACGCCCCCGTCTGCCTGCTATGCTGCGGGCAGACGGGGGCGGCAGAGGGCGGGTTATGAAGGTGTTGAAAGAGCGCAGCGGGCAACGCCGCCTGCTGCTGTTGCTGGTCGTTACGCTGCTGGTGCTGCTGTCGTGGCTCGGGCAGGGAGATCGCAGCTCCGCAGCCCACCTGGACGCCTCGCTGTTGCAGGCCTCGGTTGCCTTTGCCTCTGCCCGCGCACTCAACGCGCTTATCTCTGTTCTGCAATCCACCACCATCAGCTTCAGCCTGTTTGGCGGCGTGGCCGTCACGCTGGGCGAAATGCTGGATCCGTTCAATGATCTGATCGAACAGTACGCCTACCTCATGCAATGGGCCATCGGCTCGTTGCTGGCGCAGAAAATACTGCTTGGGCTGGTGGGGCAAACGGTCTTCAAGTGGCTGCTGACGCTCTCCGCCGTGCTGCTGGGCGCTGCGCTCTGGGTGCGCGGCGGGCGCCACGCAGGGCTGTTCTTGCGCTTGTTTCTGGCCATTGCCTTTCTGCGCTTTGTGCTGGTGGCGGTGGTGCTGGTCAACGGTGAAGTGGATCGCTGGTACCTCGCGCAGCAGAGCCGAGAGCAAATTGCTGTGCTGGATCGCCTGCCTGGGGAGGTTGAGGTGCTTGGCGCTGACGCCAATGCCGACGCCGCGCTGCTTGGTGGCTCAGCCGCAGGGCATGCGCTGGACAGTCAGTTAGCCATGCTCGACGAACAACGTAGCCGACTGATCGTCGCCCAGCGTGACGCCGGCAGGGCAATCAGCGAGCAGCGCCAGGCGCTAACCGTCCTGGAACAGCAGCTCGATTGGTCTGAGCGCCTCAACCCCCTTGCCGAGGTGCCGGCCAGGGAGGACGCTGCGAACAGGCTGGCGCTGCTGCGCAGCAGCTATCAGCGTATCAGTCAGGAGCTGAGCGAGGTCGAACAGCAGCGCGAGCAGGTGCTCAAGGAGCGCTCGGCGTTGCTACCCGACAGTGATTCCAGCTGGCGCGGCTTTGGCGAGCAATTGGCCAAGGTGGGCGATCCGCAGACCTATCTGGCGATCAAGCAGGCGCTGGATGATGCTGTCGACAGCGTGCTGCAGGTGATGACGCTGTTCGTGCTGCGCACCTTGATTCTGCCGTTGCTGTTTTTCTATCTGCTGTTGCGTGGCTTGCGCTGGCTCTGGCAGCTGGATGCGACATGCCTGCTGGATGATGGACGGGCTGCATTCGGCAAGTGATAGCCCTTTGCTGGCAGAGCCTGTTCGGGTCACCTATTCTTGGAAGGGCGGGCAGCGGCGATAAAGTTTTTGCCCATCGGGACGATACAGCGGACGTACTTCCCCAAGACTGGCTCCTTCCTCGAGGAAAACCCCGATGCCGGCCAAACTCAGCTTCAATCAAAAGATTCTCTTGGCAGCGTGTTTGGTGGTGATCGCCGCCTTTGCCGCTTTTTCCGTGTATAACGACTACCTCCAGCGCCGCACCTTGCAGGCTAACCTGGACACCTATCTCAGTGATGCCGGGACGCTAACGGCAGATAACATCAGCAATTGGCTGTCGGGCCGCATCCTGCTGTTGGAGAACCTTGCGCAGAACCTGCAAAGCGAGCCCGCTGAGCGGCTGGTGCCGTTACTGGAGCAGCGAACTCTGGCGCAGACCTTCGAGTTCAGCTACCTGGGTGGCGCCGATGGCGGCTTTACCATGCGCCCGGATGCCGAGATGCCGGCAGGCTATGACCCACGGACACGCCCCTGGTTCAAGGCGGCGCGCGAGGGCGGCAAGACGGTACTCACCAGTCCCTATGTTGATGCTGCAACCAGCGTGCTGATCATGACCATCGCAACCCCTGCGGGCAACGATGTGGTGGGCGGCGACCTGAGCCTTGCTGCGGTATCGCAAATCATCAATACCCTCGACTTCAACGGCTTGGGCTACGCCTTTCTGGTGAGTCGCGACGGGACCATTCTGGTACACCCCAACAGCAGCCTGCAGATGAAAACCCTCAGCGAGGTGTATCCGCAGAACACCCCGAAGATCGAGCGCAGGCTAAGCGAGGCGTCACTGGATGGTCAGTCGCGACTGCTCACCTTTGTGCCGGTACAAGGGCTGCCGGGTGCTGACTGGTATGTTGGCCTGTCGGTTGACCGAGACAAGGCGTTCGCCAGTCTGACGCAATTCCGCTATTCCGCGCTCACCGCAGTGCTGGTCGCGCTGGTCGGCATCGTCGTCCTGCTGGGGGTGTTGATGCGCTACCTGCTTAAGCCGCTGGTATCGCTGGGCGCTGCGCTGGATAACATCGCGGAAGGAGAGGGCGATCTTACTCGCCGTCTGCCGGTGACCAGTCAGGACGAATTCGGCCGGTTGGCGAGTGCCTTCAACCGCTTTGTACAGCGGATTCACGAATCGATCAGTCAGGTGGCCAGTACCAGCGGCGCGCTGCATGACGTTGCGCGTCAGGTGGTGGACGCCTCCAACGCCAATATGGCCAGCTCCGATGAACAGGCCAGCCGCACCAACAGTGTTGCCGCTGCCATTAACGAGTTGGGCGCCGCTGCCCAGGAGATCGCGCGCAACGCCGCTGACGCCTCTGCGCAGGCCAGTCAGGCCCGGCAGGGCGCGGAGCAGGGCTCGGCGGTCGTGAGCCAGTCGATTACAGCCATGCAGGAGCTGTCGGCCAAGATCAGCGAGTCGAGCGATACGATCCAGGCGCTCAGCCACAAGACCACCGATATTGGCCGGATTCTTGAGGTCATTCAGAGCATTTCCGAGCAGACCAACCTGCTGGCGCTGAACGCGGCCATTGAAGCGGCGCGCGCCGGTGAAGCCGGGCGCGGGTTTGCCGTGGTTGCTGATGAGGTGCGCAACCTGGCACACCGTACCCAGACCTCGGCAAGCGAGATTCACGAGATGATCGAGAATCTGCGCAGCGATGCCAGCGCAGCGGTCGGCATCATGACCGACAGTCAGCAGTACAGTCAGCACAGTGTCGAGGTTGCCGGTCAGGCGGGTACCCGTCTGACCGAGATTACCCACGGCATTGGTGATATCGATAACATGAACCAATCGGTCGCGGCGGCGACGGAGGAACAGACTTCGGTCATCGAAAGCCTCAACGTCGATATTACCGAGATCAACACCCTCAACCAGGAAGGTGTCGATAATCTGCAGGCCACCTTGCGGGCCTGTGCCTCGCTGGAAGATCAGGTTACCCGGCTGCGGCAATTGGTCGGTAGCTTCCGCATTTAGGTACGGGCCAGTTCGGCAACCGCCTGGCGCAGGCCGGTGTAGCCGGTGCAGCGGCAGAGGTTGCCCTGCAGCGCTTGCTCCAGCTCCTGTGCTGTAGCTGTCGGGTTGTTGCGCAGGGCGGCGGTCAGGGTGCTGGCGATACCCGGTGTGCAGTAGCCGCATTGCAGCGCGCCGGCATTGACCAGTGCGGCGGATACCCGCTCGAACACCGGCTCGTCGCGCAGCCCTTCAATGGTTTGCACCGAGCGCCCTTGCAACTGGCAGGCCAGCAGCAGGCAGGCGGGCGTTGATTGGCCATCGACCAATACGCTGCAGGCGCCACAGCGGCCGATGCTGCAGCCTTCTTTCGGGCCGGTCAGGTTGAGGTCTGATCGCAGGATGTCGAGCAGGCGCCGGGTGGGGGATACCTGGATTATCTGCTCGCTGCCGTTGACGGTGAACTGCAGGGTCAAGCGTGGCTCGCTCATGGGTGTTGCTCCTGCATGGCGGTGAGCAGGGTTGTCGGGCGTACCGGCAGGCTGTGCATTCGTACGCCGGTAGCGTTTTCGATGGCGGCGATCAAGGCGGGGCTGATGGCTTCAATGCCCAGCTCGCCGATGCCGCGTACCGGGTAGCATTCGCCGCCGAGGATTGCTTCGATCACATCCACCCGTTGCTCTGGCGTATCGGCCAGGGTCGGAATCAGGTAGGCGTCGAGGTTGTCGAGCAGGAATTGGCCGTTCTGCATGGGGACGTCCTCCAGCAGGGCCATGCCCATGCCCATCACGGCTGCGCCTTCGATCTGGCCCAGATAGCTGGGTGGGTGGATGACCTTGCCGCCGGCGGTGATGTGATGCAGCTGCAAAACGCGCACCCGGCCGGTCAGTCGGTCAACGGCGACACGGGCCACGCTGGCGATCAGCAGTTGCAGGTAGCGGCCGCGCGGGGTGGCGTCCGGGCCGGTAGGAAAGTCGAAATGTACCTTCAACACGGGGCGTTGTGCAGCCATCTTGGCCAGTTTGGCGTAGCTGATGCGCAGGTCTCCACTGGGTGTGCACAGGCCGCCTCGCCCTGGTGCAAGGTCGTCGGCGTGGGGCCCGGCGATATCCTGCAGTGCGGCACGCCACTGCGGCTGCAAACGGCGCAGTGCTTCTACCGCAATCACGCTGCTGCGCGAGGCGCTGGTCGGGCCCGAGTCCGGGCCGCTGGAGTCGCCGAGGCGAATATCCAGGTCGTCGGGGGCGCAGCCCAGATACTCGCAGGCCAGATGCTCTGCTGCCGCGATTACCCCCTGACCATACTCGATAAAGCCAAAGGCCAGTTCGATGCGACCGGCTGCGCTCAAGTGCAGGCGCGCGCCGCCAGAGTCCGGCAGGCCATTGCCCAGCCCGTTGCCCTGTGCTCCCAGAGCCATACCGACACCGGTCAGCCAGCGGCGGTGGTCGCTCTCTGTGGCGTTTTCCCAGAGCGGGGAGGCCAGTGCGGCATCCAGCAGTAACCGTGGATCGCAGGGCTGTTGCTGAGTCTGACCCTCGACGCCCGGGTCGTCCGGCGTACGCAGGTTGCGCTTGCGCAGCTCTGCCGGGTGCAGGCCCGCCGCCGCTGCCAGCTTGTCCAGCTGACTCTCCACGGCGAAGGTCGCCTGGTTGCCGCCGAAGCCGCGAAAGGCACCGGCAACGCTGTTGTTGGTGTAGACCAACTTGCCGGTGACCTTCACATTGGGGATGCGATACAGCGGTGCGGCGGCGTGGTCCGTCAGGTTGGTCAGCACGGCGGGGCCAAGGGTGGCGTAGGCGCCGGTATCCAGCACGGCATGCAGTTGGTGGGCGAGGATGTTGCCCTGCGCGCCGCAGCCGGTGCGGGCAACCAGTTCGACCGGGTGGCGCTTGATGCCTGCGATAGTGGATTCGCGGCGATCAAAATGGATGCGCACCGGGCGGCCGGTGCGCAGGGCCAGCAAACCGGCTGCCGGTTGCATGGTCAGTTCATCCTTGCCGCCAAAGCCGCCGCCAGTCGCCAGACCGATAACGCGTACCTTGTCCAGCGGTAGATCGAGAATGCCCGCCAGCTGCTCGCGGTCGCGGTGACCGCTCTGGCAGCCCACCCGGAAGGTCAGCCCGCCCTGGTTGTCGGGTACCGCCACACCGCCCTCGGTTTCCATGAATACATGCATTTGCCTTGGGGTGCTGTAGCGGCCCTCGACCACGAAGGCACAGGCCTTGAAGGCGGCCTCGACATCGCCGTGCTCCAGTAGCGAGCTGTCCAGCAGATTGCCACCGGGATGCAGTGGCGGCGCGCCATCGGCCAGCGCGGCGGCCGGGTCGCCGAGCACCGGCAGCTCGGTGCACTGCACCTCAATCAGGCTGAGCGCGTGCGCAGCGATCTCGGGTGTGTCGGCTGCCACCGCCGCCAGCGCATCGCCCAGGTAGCGAACGCGGTCCGTGCAGAACACCGGTTGGTCGCGAAAGACGATGCCATAGTGGTTATCACCGGGGATGTCCGCTGCGGTGACCACCGCGTGCACGCCAGGCAGCTCGCGTGCGGCGTCCACATTGATGCCGGTGATCTGCGCGTGGGGGAAAGGGCTGCGCAGGATGCGCCCATGTAGCAGCCCAGGCCACGCCAGCTCGTCGGTGGGGTAGTGCTGCTCGCCGCGGGCTTTGCTGCGCGCGTCAGGCCGCGGTTGCCAGCGATCAGCGAAGTTGTCGGCGTTCAGCTGACGAGGCGTGAAGTCGTTGGTGCTCATAAGCGGCTGGCGCTCCATTGATCGAGCAGAAGATTGGCTGCGATTGGCAGCAGCGGCTGCGCGGCCTGCTCAGGCAGGTCACGGGCAAGCAGCGGCAACAGGGTGGCGGCCGTCGGGATCAGAGTGGCGTCGTCGCTGAAGGCCTGCTCGCAACTGCGCAGACGACGCGGCGCCAGACCCGCGCCGCCGGCAGCCAGGTGCGCCTGGGCAAAGGGCTGCCATTGCCAACTGCTGGCGATGTTCAACAGCGGGGGGTTGAAGGCTTCGCGGCTGGCCAACTTCTCCATGCGCAGCTGTCTGCCGGGGCCCGGTAGGGGAATGCGAATACGGGTGATCAATGCATGCTCGGGGGCTTGGGACAACCAGTCGGAGAGGGCGCTTTGGTGCAGCGGGCCTGCACCCTGCATCCAGTCCACCTGGGTATCCAGCACCAGCAGTATGGGCATTAGATCGCCTGCAAAGCCAATATTGCCGCCCAGCGTGGCAAGGTGACGAATGCCCGGGGCGCCAACCCCCAGCAGCGCGCCGTGCAGCGTTGGCAGCTCGCGGCACAGCGCACGGTTGCTGGTCAGTTCCGATAGCCGAGTCAAGGCACCGATGGACCAGTGGTCCACTGCGCGCCGGCACCCTTGCAGTTCGTCGAGTGCGTGCAGACTGATTGCCTTCGCCGGCCAGCCTGTGTTCTTGCTCCAGCCAAGTTGCGCGGCGCTGGCGCCCGCAAGGTAGGGTGCCTGATGACGCGAGGCCAGGATGGCGGCTTCCTCGGCGCTGGACGGAAATAGAACCTGGGTGTGGCGACGGTCGGGGCAGGGCGGCAAGGTCACGGGAGCGCTCCATCGGGTTTGTGCTCCGGGCTGATGCAGAATGGGTGCCACATGTGACTGCTTGCAAGCAGACTCGCTAAATAGCTGTCTTTATGGTCAATATTTGTTTGCGTTGAAGCTGGTGACCTTTGCGATGTTTATCGAAATGGTGCATTTGAAGTGCGTAAAAGGCGTGTACTGGTCAGCGTTGGTGCAAGCCATTGGGTCGGCGTGCGCTCAAGGTAATGTTGATCAAAAGGTCAGGATTTTCTGTCGGGGCTGCACCTACGGCTCGGAGCCGACAGCGTAACGAGGTTCGGGTGGGAGGGGCGGGGGCAGATACAAAAAAGCCCCGTGGCGACGGGGCTTCTGGATTGAGGGAAGGGGTTACATCTGCGATTGCAGGTAGTTCTTCTCGCCAACCATCTTGATCAGGCGCAGCTGCTGTTCCAGCCAGTAGGCATGGTCTTCTTCGGTATCCTGCAACTGAAGCTCGAGAATTTCGCGGGTCTGGTAATCAGCGCAGCGTTCGCACAGAGCGATGGCCTTGGCCAGGTTCTCGCGTACTTCATATTCCAGCTTGAGGTCTGATTCCAGCATTTCCTGCACGGTAAAGCCGGGGGTGATCACCGACGGCCGCATGTCCGGTTTGCCTTCCAGGAACAGGATGCGCTTGAGGATGGCATCGGCGTGCTGGGTTTCTTCTTCCATTTCGTGGTTGATGCGCTCGTACAGCTTGGCGTAACCCATATCTTCGTACAGGCGCGAGTGCAGGAAGTACTGATCACGCGCACCCAGCTCTCCGCGCAACAGCTCGATCAGGCAATTGACGACGTCCGGATGACCTTGCATGGCGCTGCTCTCCCACTCATTGATAAACGATTGGGGCATTGTGACGGATGTTGCCGCAGAATGCCATGAAATCATCAAAAAATTCTAATGATTACAACGGGTTATATGTGTTTTGTTAGTAAGGGAAGTGCGAAGTAGAGCGGTTCGCGCGCGCAAAGGTTTCTCGCTTGGCAGCAAGTTATTGAAAACTGGAGATTTTAAGTAAGGGAAGCAGGGCTGCGTGGAGCGGGTGAAGGGAATCGAACCCTCGTATGCAGCTTGGGAAGCTGCCGTTCTACCATTGAACTACACCCGCGCAGGCGCTCTTTTTACCAGAGTCGCCTGCGACAGGGAAGGGGCAGATACGCTTATGCCTTGTCGCATCGGCTGCGCAATAGGGTGCTTTCTAGAGCGCCTCGGTAACCCGCTTGAGCAAGGCGTAGCTGTGCTGGCGCGCGCTCTGGTCAAAAATAGGGCTGTTGACGATCAGCTCGTTGACGCCGGTACGTTCCAGCAGTTCGGCTAACTGAGCGCCAACCGCATCAACATCACCAATTAGACTGCCGGACAGTGTCGACATGACCTGATGACGTTCATGCGGTTGCCACAGCGACTCCATGTCATGGGTCGGCGGCGGCAACTGCCCCGGCGTACCCCGGATCAGGTTGAGAAAAGCCTGTTGGTGGGAGCTGGCCAGGTAATGGGCCTGTTCGCGATCGTCGGCGAGGTAGGCGTTCATGCCCAGCATGGCGTAGGGCGTGGGCAGTTGCTCGCTCGGGGTAAAGCTTTCGCGATACAGGCGCAAGGCGCTGAACAGGTAGTCGGGCGAGAACTGACCGGCGAAGGCAAAGGGCAGACCCAATCGGCCGGCCAATTGCGCGCTGAAGGTGCTGGAGCCGAGCAGCCAGATGGGCACATTCAAGCCGGCGCCCGGAACGGCGCGCAGTCGCTGGCCGGGTTTGGCTGGTGCAAACAGCTGACGCAGTTCATCCAGCATCTGTGGAAAATCTTCGCCGTCCGTGCGGCCGCGGCGCAATGCCTGGGCGGTCATGCCGTCGGTGCCCGGTGCGCGGCCCAGACCGAGGTCAATGCGCCCCGGGTAGAGCGATTCCAGAGTGCCAAACTGCTCGGCAATCTGCAGTGGTGCGTGGTTGGGCAGCATGATGCCGCCCGAGCCAATGCGGATGCGCTCGGTGCCGGCGGCCAGATAGCCCATGACCACCGAGGTGGCGGCGCTGGCAATGCCCGTCATGTTGTGGTGCTCGGCAACCCAGAAGCGGCGGTAACCCAGCGCTTCCGTGTGCTGCGCCAGCTCCAGTGCGTTGTGCAGCGCTGTGGCGGCGGTGGCGCCTTCGGCAATGGAACAGAGGTCCAGTACGGAGAGAGAAAAATTTGAGCCGGGCATCTTGGTTCCTGCATATCGGTGTGCAATCCGGCTATGCTAGCCTCCTTTGGCATCGGGTAACACCGCAGCACGCTTATCGTCGTGAAGGGCGGGCCGTAACGGCAGTAGGCGGAGACGCGTCGAACGGGCTTCGTTTCGTTAAGGGGATAGTATTGTGCGGAAGATTAGGGATGCGGGAAGCGTAAGCCGTTTCTGGCTGCGTTTTGGTCTGCTGCTGTTGGCACAGGCGCTGTTGCTGGAATCGAGCCTTGCGGCGCAAATCAGGCTGACTGATGAGACAGGCGCACCGCTGGCCAATGCTGTGCTGTTGATTGACGGGGTGCCGCCCGCGCCGGACGACAGCTATGTGATGGATCAGGTTGATCGTCAGTTTAGGCCGCATGTACTGGTCGTGCCGGTCGGAGCACGGGTGGATTTTCCCAACAGCGATGATGTGCGTCATCACGTCTACTCGTTCTCCGAGGCAAAGTCATTTGAATTGCGTCTGTTCAAGGGTATGGATGCGCCTCCGGTGACCTTTGAGCAGGCGGGCGTAGTCGTGTTGGGCTGCAATATTCATGATGCGATGGTCGGCTACATTCTGGTTACCGGCAGCCCTCGCTTTGCAGTAAGCGATGCGTTGGGCCGTGTTTCCCTGCCCGACTTGCCTGCAGGCACCTGGCCGGTCTCCTGGTGGCATCCCAGTCGCTTCGAACAGGCGCCGGCCTCGCTAGGAGAGCTGGACCTGGGGCAGGACGGGTTGGTTTTGAGTTTGCCGCTCACGCCTGTTCCGGAAGAGCCCGCGCAACCCCTGTCGCCGCTGCAACAGCGCTTCAAGTCGGTGCAGTAGCCTATGCGCTTGGGATACCTGAGGACGCGGCTGATTCTGACGTCAGTAGGTCTGCTTGCGCTGGTCCTCGGCGCGGTGTTTCTGGTGGTTTATACCGCAACGGACCTGTCTGCCAACCGACAGGCACAGAAGCAGTTGCAGGTGGGGAGCAATGTATTCAGCAATCTGCTTGAGGCGCGTGCGCATGAATTGGTGGCTGCGACCGAGATATTGGTCGCCGATTTTGGTTTTCGCCAGGCGGTGGCCACCGGCGATCAGCCGACGATTCGTTCAGCGTTGCTCAACCAAGTCAGACGTATTGGTGCTGACCAGGCGATGCTGTTTGACGTCCAGGGAGTGATGCGTATCTCCTCGGTCAGGAAGGGCGATTCCGTTCCTGGCGATGTGCAGGCGCTGCAGCGACTGTCCGACCAGGCCATGATTGCGATTATTGACGATCAGCCCTATCTACTGGTCGAGGCGGTGGTAAAGGCGCCGGTAGTGCTCGGTCAGGTTGCGATGGCCTTCAGCCTGGATGAAGAGCTCGCGCGCGAACTGCAGAAGCTCACCGGGCTGGAAATCCGGTTTGTCAGCAGCCAGGCAGGTAACGTCATGACCAGCTTCTCAACGCTGACTGATACCACGCTTGAAATGCGCGCTGCTGACGGCGGGGAAGTGATGGAAACCGAAGGGTACCTGACCACCGTCTTCACGCTGCTCGAACAATCCGAGTATCGGGTTGAGGCCCAGTTGGCCAGCCCACTCAGCGATACCTTGGCGAGCTTCGACCTGCTCAAGCGGGAGCTATTGATCATTACCCTGGTAGCGTTGCTCGCGTCCTCGCTGCTGGCGGTACGCCTGTCGGGTAGCCTTGCCCGGCCGGTTGCGCAGTTGGCTGAAGCGGCGACCCGCATCGGTCGCGGTGACTACACCGGTCAGGTCCGACTTGATCGCAATGATGAGCTGGGGTTGCTGGCAGAGCGGATTGATGCCATGCGGGTCGGCATCGCCGAGCGTGAAGACCTGATTGTGCATAACGCTTTACACGATCCGCTGACCGGATTGCCGAACGTTGGGGTTGTCCGGGAGCAGCTCAGAAGCGCGATTGCCGGTGGGCAGGGCGGGGTGCTGGCGCAGTGCAACCTGCTGACTGCTGACCTGCTGCTGAAGGCCCGCGGGCAAGACTTCATGGATACCTTGATACGGCAGTCGGTGGCCAGCCTTGAGGGCTTTCTGCCTGCCAATGTGCTGCTGGCCTGGCAACCGGGCAGCGGCTTCTTGTTGCTGCTTAAGGGGCGCGAGCTGGAAGAGGCGGTGGTCATCATGGACGGCGTACTGGCTCGGCTCGGGGAGAAAATGCAGGTGCAGGACATCAAGCTCAGCTCGCAGTGGCTGGCGGGGCTGGTGGCCTGGCCGCTGCACGGACGTGATCCGCAGGAGCTGCTGCGGCAAGCAAGTATCGCGCTGAACGATGCTGCACCCGGTGCAGAGCGTATCGCTGTTTATCAGACGCAGAGTGATCAGGCCTATCAGCGGCGTATTCGTTTGGCACGGGATCTGCGCTACGCTCCGCAACACCATGAGCTGAGCGCGGTATTCCAACCCAAACTTGATCTGGCCTCCGGCGAGGTACGGCAGGTTGAGGCACTGATGCGCTGGCAGCACAGTGAGCTTGGCATGATCCGGCCTGACGAGTTTATTCCGCTTGCCGAGCAGACCGGCAGCATCACTATGCTCACCGAGTGGATGATCGCGGCAGTGCTGTCGCAGCTACGTGACTGGATTGACCGCGGCATTCACTTGCAAGTCGCCATGAACCTGTCAGCGCGCGACCTTGATGATCCCGAGTTCCCACGGCGCGTCGAACGGATGCTGCGTGCCCAGCAGATCAGTCCGGATTATCTCTCTTTGGAAGTGACCGAAAGTGCGGTCATGCGCGACCCGCAGGCCAGCATTGACAGTCTGCTGGCATTACGCGATCTGGGGATTACTCTGGCGGTGGATGATTACGGAACCGGCTATTCGTCGCTAGCGACGCTCAAGAGCTTGCCGGTCCAGGATTTGAAAATCGACAAGTCCTTTGTCCTGCAGCTGGCCGAAAACAGCGATGATGCGGTGATCGTGAAATCGACCATCGAGCTTGCCCACAACATGGGGCTGAAGGTCATCGCTGAGGGAATTGAAAATGCCGGTTCGCTCGCCTGGCTCAAGGCACGTCATTGCGATGTGGTTCAGGGTTACTTCATAAGCCGTCCGCTGTCTGCCGCTGATCTGGAGCGCTGGATGGATGAGACGCGCGGAACGTTTGTTTAGATGGGCTGCCATGAAAAAAACTGTTTTGTGTGGAATCGGCTTGCTGTGCCTGGCGGGCACGGTCTGCGCTGATACCGGTGGCCGCCTGCTGGCGACCGGAGGGGTGACCAACATCGAAGGCTCAGCCGGCGGCGGCATCGTGCCGTGGGCGGTACTGTCCGGCTACGGTGCTCGGGGCGAGTGGGGCGGTGATGCGTTTGCTACTCGCGTCGACACGGGGGACTATCGGCTCGACGCCTTCGGTGCTTCGCTGGCATTCAACAACCGGGTGGAACTCTCGGTGGCGCGGCAGCGACTGGATATGGATGCGTTGACCAAGGCGGCAGGCCTGCCGCATAAGAGTCTCAATCAGGATATCTTTGGCGTGAAGCTGCGGTTGTTCGGGGACCTGGTGTACGACCGCTTGCCGCAGGTCGCGCTGGGTGCGCAGTACAAGCGTCAGACTAACTTTCTGATCCCGTCGCTGGTCGGTGCCCGTCGGGATTCGGATACTGATTATTATCTCGCCGGCTCCCGCCTGTTCCTCGGCGCGGTGGGCGGCTATAACCTGCTAGTGAACGGCACACTGCGCTATTCGCGGGCCAATGAAACCGGGCTATTGGGTTTTGGTGGTGACCGGCGTGACAGTCGGACCTTGCTCAAGGAGGGGAGTGTGGCACTGCTGCTCAACCCTCGCTGGGTGGTGGGGGTTGAGTATCGGGAGAAGCCGGACAACCTGTCGTTTGCTGGCGAGAGCGATTGGCAGGATGTGTTTGTCGGTTATTTCCCGAGCAAGCGTCTGGCTCTGGCTGCTGCCTGGGCTGAGTTGGGCGAGATTGCCACGCTGGAGGACCAGCGAGGCCTCTTCCTTTCCATGCAGCTGAGTTACTGAGGTTCCCATGCGTAGACAATTACGTGCGACGGCCGGTGTTGCGCTTGTTCTGTTCGGCCTCGTCGGGTGTGCTATCAGCCCGGCGCCGGAGAACGACAGCCTGTACCAGGCGATGGGAGGCCAGGCTGGCATCAATCGCGTGGTGGAAGGACTGTTGTACCAGATCGCGGATGACGAGCGTATTGTTCATCACTTCGCTGACACCGACATAGCGCGATTGCAGGAAAAGCTGCAGGAGCAGTTCTGTGTCGAGGCGGGAGGCCCTTGTGTGTATTCCGGCGACAGCATGGCTGACGTGCATGCCGGATTTGAGCTCACCGAAGCGGACTTCAATGCGCTGGTTGAAGACCTGATTGCGGCGATGGAGGCAGAGCAGTTGCCGGTGATAGTGCAGAATCGCCTGCTGCAGCGTCTGGCGCCGATGCGCGCAGATATCATTTACCGCTAGCTGCTGGCACTCGGCTTGTCGGCGTCAAGCACCCGGATCTCGGTGATCAGGCTGGCCGAAGGCATGCCGATGGCGGCGCCCTGGGCGTGCTGGATGCCCAGAGCGCGTGCCTGATTCAGCACAGCCGGGTTGTGTACGAACTCGGCCACGGTCTGCATGCTCAACTCCTGCGCAAACTGCACAATGCCGCGGCACAGGGTCAGTGCGGTGGGGTTGCTGTCGAGTTGGCGGATCAGACTGCCGTCGATCTTGATCAGGTCCACGTCCAGGCGCAGCAGGTGCTCAAAGTTCGAGTAGCCGGTGCCAAAATCATCAATGGCGATCCGGCAACCCTGCGCCTTGGCGCGGTCAATGAACTGCCGTACCGCGCTGTAGTTCTCGATACCTTCCGATTCCAGAATCTCGAAGATGACCTGCTTGCCCATGTTGCGGGTGGCGATGGAGTCGAGGATATGGTCGGTCAGCTCCGGGTCCAGCAGGTCCTCGCAGGAGAGGTTGAGCGAAAAGCTCCACGGCTGTCCCTCGAAGCGCTCCAGCGCCAGATCAACCATGCGGCGGGTGAGGGTGCGGTAAAGACGAATCTTCTTGGCCAGGTCCAGAAAGTGAATCGGGCTGATGGGTTCGCCCTGCTCGTCGAGCATGCGAACCAGGCACTCGTACTTGTCGATCTGGCCGCTGGTCAGATTGAGAATGGGTTGGTAGAAGGCAACGATACGGCCACTCTCCAGCGCGGCGCGCAAGCGGTTGGCGCCGATCAGGTTCTGCTCGTAGCTTTCACGCACGCGCTGGCTGGCATCGTAGAACACAAAACTTTCCAGATTCAGACGCGCCAGTTCCAGGGCGATGTTGGCGCCGTGCAGCAATTGCTCGCCGCTCAGGTCGGCGGCGTTGCCCTGCTGGCTGCAGGCCACGCCCAGGCTGGCGTTGAGGGTCAGGGGCTGGTCTTCCCAGCGCACCTGCAGCTCGCCGATAAACACCAGCAGCTGTTCCAGGGCGGGCGTCAGCTGCTCGGCGTTATGGTGCCCGGGCAGCCAGATGGCCAGTTCGTCGGCGGGCATGCGGTACAACCGGGCGCCGCGCCAGTCGGGGTTGGTGTCCAGCTTCTCCTGCAGTGCGTGGGCCAGGCTGATGATTACGTGATCGCCGCAGTTGTGGCCGTAAAAGTCGTTAATTTCCTTGAACGAGTCGATATTCAGCAGGATGAGGCTGGCGGTGTGGCTTTTCTTCAGGTCGGCCAGCAGACGCTCGCGGTTGGGCAGGCCGGTCAGGCTGTCGGTGTACAGGGTCTGCAACTGGCGCAGGGTGCCGGCCACCAGGTACAGCACCAGCGCTGAAATCAGCAGCATGATGATGCCGGCGATCAGCTGAATGCGCAGGTTGCTTTCGCGCATGGGCGCCAGCACGGCGTCTATCTCGGCCTGCGGTACGCCAATGCCGAAGATCATGCCGGCCTGGCTGCGGGCAAAGAAGAGTCGGTAATCGTCGCCGGCCAGGGTCTGCTGCAGCTGCTGCAGCGGTGCCGTCAGCTGACGCGCGTTGACCACCTGAGGCAGCGCTTGAGGCTCCAGCTGGTTGCCCAGCTGGAGATCAATCACGGCGTTGATCAAGGGTTGTGCCTGCGCCTGATCGGTTGCGGCGGACAGGCTGGACAGGTTGCGGTTGGCGTGGTCCAGCAGGAACGCAAAGGTACCGGGCGTGACTTCGACCCGGCTGATGGTGCGAATGATGTCGTCGGCCAGCCAGTCGGTGACGGCCAGGCCGATCGGCATACCTGCGCTGTTGGTGATTAAAGCGGCGTGGCTGATCACGACGCTGCTGATGCTGTCCTTGTAGTAGGCCGCGGTCCAGCTCTGGCTCGGGTCGCTGTCAGTCGCCTTGTTGGCGGCTCGCAGGCGCTGGAACCACGCACGCAGCTGTACTTGTTCTGCGCCCGGGACGTCGGTCACGGCAAGGCGCTGGCCCTGTCGGTAGGCGTAGCGAGCGGGCAGGGCACCATCGGCGTACCAGAGGGTGCTGCCGTGGGTGTCGGGGAAGTCTTGCAGGGCTCGGCGCAGGCTGTCGTCCAGCTCCTCGCCCAGGCGCGGCATCAGGGCGCCGGCGCGGGCCAGGCCTGCGGTGCTTTGCGCCATCAGGCGGTGGTGGGCGTTGATGCGGTCGAGGTTGGCATAGAAGGTGTCGGCAATCTGGCGCTGGCGCAGCTGCGCCATGGCTTTTTCGGCGAACTCCAGATTCGCGCTTGCCATCAGCCAGCTGACTACCAGTACCAGCGCGACCATCAGGCTGAGCAGGATCATGATCGCGCGTTTGACTGGCAGCATTCCCTTGGCTCCGGTGTTCAGCGGCTATTGAGGCGGCGTTGTATCTGGTTGCGAGCGGCGGCCAGCTGCGTGCTGTCCAGCTGCCCCGAGAGTTGTTCAAGATAGCGCTTGCCGCGCTGTTCACCATTGACCAGTGACAGGCTCAGCCAGACGTAGGCGGTTTGCGGGTCTTCCGGGCCACCTGTGCCGCGCAGGTAGTCCAGCCCCAGGCGGTATTGCGCTTCGGCGGAGCCGCGCTCGGCGGCCTGCTCCAGCCAGTATCGTCCAGCGGCTGTGCCGTTCTTGTCGATACCAAGGGCAAGCATGGCTGGCAGGTAGCCGGCCGCGGCAGCCTGGCGCAGCTGGCTTTCGGCGCGTCCCGGGTCGGCCGCGGTGCCCTGGCCTTGCTGATAGGCCTGCGCCAGTTGGTAGTGGGCCTCGGGCAGCTGCTGGGCGGCGGCTTTCTGTAGCCAGCCAAAGGCTTCCTCGGGGGCTTGCGGTTTGAGCAGCTCGGCGAGTAGCAGTTGACCATTGGCCTGCCCCTGATCGGCTGCCAGGCGAGCCCAGCGCAGCGCCTCGGTCTGATTGCCGTTGCTGTTGCTGATGGCGGCCAGGTGATGTCGGGCTTTGGCGTCACCCGCGTTGGCTGCGGTGCGGCAGATCGATTCGGCCTGCTGGTAGTTTCTGATCGCGAACAGCAGATAGCACTCCTGCGCCTGGGCGGAGCTGCCGGTCTGCGCTGTGTTGCCGGTGTTGCTTGCGCCGGGCGACCTTGCGGCAGGCGATCCTGCGGCAGCTGTATGCTCGTCGGATGCGGCGCTTGCTGGCACGCGCTTGGCAAACTCATTGACCACCTCAGGACAGGAAAACGCGTAGCCCGCCTCAAGGCGCTGCAGCGAGTCGCGGGTGGCCGGCTGGCTGTTGTAGCGATAGGCGATAGCGCGGCAGCGACTGTCTCTTTCTGCGCGCACCACAGGCAGGTAGTCGCGGTAGTCGGGGTCGTCGGTATGGTTGTTCAGGTAGCGGGTCAGCGGGTCAATGTAGGCCTGGTCGAATAGCGCTTCGACTTCAGCATGCCGTGCTTCAGCCTGCGGGTCGCCAGTCATGTTGGCTGCCAGGTCTGCCAGTTTCTGAGCCTGCGTTTTGATGGCTTCACCCGAGCGACTCAGAACGTTGTTCCGGTCGGACAGCGTTTGACAGCCGCCAAGCGCTATGGCGAGCACCAACAGCACGGTAGTGTGGATCCGCATCATCTCTCTCTGGTGAGGTGGCGAGCGGCCTCTGTCGAGACGGCGCTGCCGGGCAAAGGCTGAAGAACAGGCGTTGTGCGCCTGTGGCCATCCTTTGCCATTGCAGCGGTGGTCAGTCTATCAGAAAGCCCGCGCAGCCCATGCATGATGGCAAATAGACAGTCGTTTTGTCGATGGGGTTCCATCGAATGGCGACAGGTTGCCGAAGAGCTGGAACGCTTTTTGCGTAGTCCCCGACAAGTATGTGAATAGCGTCAAATATTTGATTCGGGGACACTTCTGCCAATGGCTGTTGATCGTGCGCAACTGATGGGCAACATGCGGACCAATCTGGCCGGGCTGCGTCACGGCAGCCTGGGGATTCCGGTGCTGCTGCTGGTGATGCTCGGCATGATGATGCTGCCGATCCCGCCATTTTTGCTGGACGTGTTCTTTACCTTCAATATCGCGCTGTCGCTGGTGGTGCTGCTGGTTTGCGCCTACGCACTACGGCCGCTGGATTTTGCGGTATTCCCGACCATTCTGCTGATCTCCACGCTGCTGCGTCTGGCGCTGAACGTGGCCTCTACCCGCGTGGTGCTGCTGTACGGGCACGAGGGTGGCGACGCGGCCGGTAAGGTAATTCAGGCCTTTGGTGAGGTGGTGATCGGCGGTAACTATGTTGTCGGTCTGGTGGTGTTCGCCATCCTGATGATCATTAACTTTGTGGTGGTCACCAAGGGCGCGGGGCGGATTTCCGAGGTTAGCGCGCGCTTCACCCTGGATGCCATGCCCGGCAAACAGATGGCCATTGATGCCGATTTGAACTCCGGCCTGATCGATCAGGAGCAGGCCAAGACCCGTCGCCGGGAAGTGGCGCAGGAAGCCGAGTTCTACGGCTCCATGGACGGTGCCAGCAAATTCGTCCGCGGCGATGCCATTGCCGGTCTGCTGATTCTGTTTATCAACGTGCTTGGCGGTCTGGCTATTGGTATGGCGCAGCATGGCCTGCCGTTTGCCGAAGCAGGCCGCATCTATGTGCTGCTGACCATCGGTGACGGCTTGGTGGCGCAGATTCCGTCGCTGCTGCTGTCGACTGCGGCGGCCATCATGGTGACCCGTGTTTCCACTTCCGAGGACATGGGCGCGCAGGTTCAGCGTCAGATGTTCGCCTCACCCAAGGCGTTGGCAGTTGCTGCGGCGATTCTGATCGTCATGGGCCTGATCCCCGGCATGCCGCACTTTTCGTTCCTGAGCCTGGGTGCTATCGCTGCCGGTGGCGCCTGGTTTATCGCAAAGCGCCAGAAGGAAAAGGCCGAAGAAGAGGTCGAAGCCGAGCGCAAACAGGCACAACTGCCAGCCGTGCAGGCGCCGGAAACCCGCGAGCTGGGCTGGGACGACGTTACCCCGGTGGATATGGTCGGGCTGGAGGTGGGCTACCGTCTGATCCCGCTGGTGGATCGTAATCAGGGTGGGCAGCTGCTGGCGCGTATCAAGGGCGTGCGCAAAAAACTGTCGCAGGACCTGGGCTTTCTGATGCCGTCGGTACATATCCGCGACAACCTGGATCTGGCGCCCAACGCCTATCGCTTGACGCTGATGGGTGTCAGCGTGGCCGAGGCAGAGATCTACCCGGACCGCGAACTGGCGATCAACCCCGGTCAGGTGTTTGGCGATATCAAGGGTATTGCCGGCAAGGACCCGGCCTTTGGCCTGGACGCGGTGTGGATCGAGGCATCGCAGAAGGACCAGGCCCAGTCGCTGGGGTACACCGTGGTAGACGCCAGTACCGTGGTGGCGACCCACATCAACCAGATTCTGCACAAGCACGCGCATGAGCTTATTGGCCATGAAGAGGTGCAGCAGTTGATGCAGGTGCTGGCCAAGGCCTCGCCCAAGCTGGCCGAGGAGCTGGTGCCGGGCCTTATTTCGGTCTCCAACCTGCTCAAGGTGCTGCAGGGGCTGCTGCAGGAGCAGGTGCCGGTGCGGGATATCCGCACCATCGCCGAGGCCATCGCCAACAACTCGGGCAAGAGTCAAGATACCGGCGCGCTGATTGGCGCCGTGCGGGTCGCGCTGTCACGCTCCATCGTGCAAAGCATTGTGGGGCTTGACTCCGAGCTGCCTGTGATCACTCTGGAACCCAGGTTGGAACAGATGTTGCTACAGAGTCTGCAGAAGGCCGGGCAGGGCGCTGATGACGGAATGTTGTTGGAGCCGGGCATGGCCGAGAAGCTGCAACGCTCGCTGTCCGACGCGGTACAACGGCAGGAGGTGCAGGGCAAGCCGGCGATTCTGCTGGTGGCCGGGCCGATTCGCATGATGATGGCCAAGTTTGTCCGCTATGCGGCGCCCGGAGCCCATGTACTGTCCTACCAGGAAATACCGGACAGCAAGCAGGTCACCATCATTGCGACGGTTGGCCAGAACTAGCAGCACCGAATGATTGAGGCATCTGCTGCGGCAGATGACCGTTAAGCGACGAGGTCAGCCATGAAAGTCAAACGTTTCTTTGCCGCCGATATGCGTCAGGCGATGAAGCTGGTCCGCGATGAGCTGGGTGCCGATGCGTCCATCATTGCCAACCGTCGGGTGGCTGGCGGCGTCGAGCTGACGGCAGCGCTGGATTACGAGGCGCCGCGCCTGAGCGCGCCGACGCCCGGTCTGGACCAGGAGCTGAAAAAGACCCAGGAGCGCATTGTTGCGGCCCGCGCTGAGCTGGAGGACGGCCAGATGGCGTCCCACGATCAGCCGCTGGTCAACCGCCAGCTGTTTGGTGACAGCACCCGCCACGCCGCCCGTCAGGGCTCTGCCGAGGCGCGCGAGCTGCTGGATCGACTGATTCAGGAGCCGACCGAACCGGCTCCCGCCGCGCAGGCGGCACCGCGCCGTGCTCAGGCTGCGACCCCGGCGCCGGCGGCTGAAGCCGACAGCGCCGGGCTCAGTGCCATGCGCGCCGAGCTGGCGGGGCTGCGCGAGATGCTCGAATCCCAGCTGGGTGGCCTGGCCTGGGGCCAACTGAATCAGCAAAAGCCCAAGCAGGCTGGTCTCTGGCGTCGTTTGACGCAGATGGGGCTGCCGGCTGATGTCTGCCAGGGATTGCTGCGTCAGGTTTCTGACGTGAGTGACGTACGGCAAGCTTGGCGCATGCTGCTGGCGCACCTGGCGCATCGCGTCCCGGTGCTGCGCGAAGAGCCCATTGATGCCGGCGGTGTGATCGCTCTGGTTGGCCCTACCGGTGCCGGCAAGACGACGACCCTTGGCAAGCTGGCCGCCCGTTATGTGCTCAAGCACGGCAGCCAGCATGTTGCGCTGGTGACCATGGATACTTACCGGATTGGCGCGCACGAACAGCTACGCACCCTGGGGCGGATTCTCAACGTGCCGGTCAAGGTGGTTGACGACAAGCAGAACCTCAGCGACGTGTTGGCCGACTTTGCCGGCAAACGCCTGGTGCTGATCGACACCGCAGGCCTGCAGGCGAATGATCCCTACCTGCGTGGGCAGCTGGATGCACTGGCCCAGCAGGGGCGTCAGGTGCGCAATCTGCTGGTGCTGGCAGCGACCAGTCAGCATCGGGTGATGAAAGCGGCCTATCACAATTACAAGTCCTGCGGCCTCTCTGGTTGTATCCTGACCAAGGTTGATGAAGCAGCTACGCTGGGAGAGTCACTGGGGCTGGCTATGGAGCAGGGTTTGCCGGTAGCCTATCTGGCAGATGGCCAGCGGATTCCGGACGATTTGAGCAAGGCCGTGGGCCATCAGCTGGTCAGTCGTGCGGTCAGCATGGCAGGCAACGAAGCGCCGGCGGATCAGGCCATGGCAGATGTGTTTGCCGGTATGATGCACGGCCAGCGGGCAGGCTAAGTTAAGTTAAACAGACAAGGTACCAAGCGCAGATGGGCAGCAATCACCCGGTTCAGGTTATCGCAGTCACCGGCGGCAAAGGCGGCATCGGCAAGACCAACGTGTCGGTCAACCTCAGTCTGGCGTTGGCCGACATGGGGCGGCGCGTCGTGCTGTTGGACGCTGACCTTGGCCTGGCCAACGTCGACGTCCTGCTCGGTCTCAAACCCAAGGCGACGCTGGCCGATGTGCTCGAAGGCAAATGTGACCTGCGCGATGTCATGGTCACCGGCCCCGGCGGCATTCGCATCGTGCCCGCCGCCTCCGGTGCCGCCAACATGGTCAGCCTCAGCCCGCAACAGCACGCAGGTCTGATTCAGGCGTTCAGTGAAATTGGCGACAACATCGATGTGCTGGTCGTGGACACCGCCGCCGGTATTGGCGACTCTGTGGTCAGTTTTGTCCGCGCCGCGCAGGAAGCGCTGATTGTCGTCTGCGATGAGCCGACCTCCATTACCGACGCCTACGCGCTGATCAAGCTGCTCAACCGCGATCACGGCATGACCCGTTTCCGTGTATTGGCCAATATGGTGGGCACGCCGCAGGAAGGGCGTATGGTGTTTGCTAAACTCACCAAGGTAACTGACCGTTTTCTGGATGTGGCCCTGCAGTATGTTGGCGCGGTTCCCTTTGATGAGGCTGTGCGCAAGTCGGTGCAGAAGCAGCGCGCAGTGTTCGAGGCGTTTCCGCGCAGCAAGGCGTCGCTGGCGATTCGGGCCATTGCCCAGAAGGTGGATGCCTGGCCGTTGCCAGCCAACCCCCGCGGTCACCTGGAGTTCTTTGTCGAGCGCCTGGTGCAGCCGACAGGAACCGGTCTATGACAGCACAGGCTGGCAGATTGAACATGTATACACGCGCACAAGGCTCGGCTGAGCAGCAGGATCGCCTGGTCGAGCAGTATGCCCCGCTGGTCAAACGTATCGCCTACCACCTGCTTGGACGTCTGCCTTCCAGCGTCCAGGTCGAAGATCTTATGCAAGCCGGCATGATTGGCTTGCTTGAAGCCTCCCGCAAATTCGATTTTGGCAAGGGCGCCAGCTTTGAAACCTACGCCGGCATCCGCATTCGTGGCGCCATGCTTGATGAGGTTCGCAAGGGCGACTGGGCCCCGCGCTCGGTGCACCGTAATACGCGCATGGTCAGTGACGCGATGCGCGCGGTCGAGGCGCGATTGGGACGTGACGCTAAAGATCACGAGGTTGCAGCCGAACTGGATATGAGCCTGGAGGAGTATTACGCGATTCTGAGCGATACCGCCGGCAGCAAGCTGTTCAGTTTCGACGACCTGCTGGAGGCCGGGGCACCGGCTGATGTGCAAGGGGGAGAGGAGCCCTTGAGCGGTCTGCAGGACGAGCGGTTTCGCGCGGCGCTGGTAGAGGCGATCGATGGTCTGCCGGAGCGCGAACGACTGCTGCTGTCGCTGTATTATGATGAGGAGCTGAACCTCAAGGAGATCGGTGCGGTCCTGGGCGTCAGCGAGTCGCGGGTCAGTCAGCTGCATAGCCAGTGCGCCGCTCGGCTGCGGGCAAAGCTGACAAACTGGCGAAATGATTGATTTTGTCGCCAACATCCGGACAATGCTCGGATTGCCTGGCTGGCAGATGGCCGTCAGGGCGCGGTAACCGGCGTTGAACAGGGCGCATCTGAACAGGCCATTGAGATCAGTGGCCTGCTCAGAGCTTCTTCTACGGCTTGTGTGGCCATTGGCAATGGGTTTTGGGAGTGCAGGCCTGCACTTATCCTGGTTTGTACGGAGGTCGACTTGGACAAGAATATGAAAATTCTCATCGTTGATGATTTTTCGACGATGAGGCGCATCATCAAGAACCTGTTGCGCGACCTCGGGTTTACCAACACCGCAGAGGCCGATGACGGCAACACGGCGCTGCCGATGCTGCAAAGCGGCAACTTCGACTTTCTGGTAACCGACTGGAACATGCCGGGCATGAGCGGCATTGATCTGCTGCGTGCCGTACGAGCAGACGATCGGCTCAAGCACCTGCCGGTACTCATGGTGACCGCCGAGGCCAAACGTGACCAGATCATCGAGGCGGCGCAGGCCGGCGTGAATGGCTACGTCGTCAAACCCTTCACTGCGCAGGCGCTGAAAGAAAAGATCGAGAAGATTTTCGAGCGGGTGCAACCCAAATAACAATCAGCCGGGGTACAGGTTATGGCTTTGAGCAAGGATCCCGGTCAGGCGACTGCCCAGGAATTCGAACATTCTCTCAAGGACAATGCGCACCAGCTGGTTGGTCACCTTGAAAATGGCGACTTCGCCGAGGCGCTGCTGGTGATTCACGCCATTAATCAGGCGCGCGATCGTGGTTTGTATCACGAGGTCGGTCAACTGACCCGCGCCCTGCATAACGCGATTGTCAACTTCCAGATAGACACCTCCCATGCCCTGGGCGGTGATGCTGAAACGTCCAAGATTTCCGACGCCTCTGATCGCCTGGATTATGTTGTTCAACTGACCGACAAGGCGGCCAACCGCACCATGGATCTGGTCGAGGTCAGTGCGCCCAAGGTGTCCGAGCTGGGCCAGCAGGCCAGCGCACTCAAGGCAGACTGGCAGCGCCTGCAACGGCGCGAAATGGCTGCTGATGAATTTCGTGATCTGTATCGTCGCGTGGGCGAGTTTCTGGATCGTACCGAAACCACCAGTTCCGAGGTGTCAGCGCACCTCAACGATATTCTGATCGCCCAGGATTACCAGGACCTGACAGGTCAGGTGATCAAGCGCGTGATCACGCTGGTGCACGACGTCGAAGAGAGCCTTGTCAGTCTGGTGCGCATGGCTGGACAGGTGGATCGCATCACCGGTATCAGTCACGCCGAGGCCGGCGAGACAAAAAAAACCTCATCCAAGGGTGAAGGTCCGCAGATTCATGCCGATAAAAGAGAAGACGTTGTTTCCGGTCAGGACGAAGTTGATGATCTCCTGTCCAGTCTGGGCTTCTGACTCCTGCCGAAGTCGCCGTGCCTTGCTCCGGCGTGGCCCGACTGACAGCTGGCAAATCAGGCACCTGCCGGACCGCAGCGCTCAATAACAACGGTGCGCGCAGCAGGCAAGCCTGGGTGGCGCCAAGCCGTTTACCGATAACACGCCCGAGGGGAGTGGGTGCATGAGTTTCGAAGCGGATGAAGAAATTCTCCAGGACTTTCTGGTCGAGGCCGGAGAGATTCTGGAGCAATTGTCCGAGCAACTGGTCGAGCTGGAAAACCGGCCCGACGACATGGACCTGCTCAATGCCATCTTCCGCGGCTTCCACACCGTCAAGGGCGGCGCCGGCTTTCTGCAGCTTGATGCGCTGGTGGCCTGCTGCCACATCGCTGAGAATGTGTTCGACATCCTGCGCAAGGGCGAGCGTAAAGTTACCTCGGAGCTGATGGATGTCGTGCTGCAGGCGTTGGATACCGTCAACAGCATGTTTGATCAGGTGCGCGATCGGCAGGAGCCAACTCCGGCCGATCCCGCATTGCTTGAGGCCTTGTCCCAGCTGGCGCAGCCGGCTTCGGCTGACGAGGCCGCAGCCGCCCCGCAACCCGCCCCTGAGCCTGCGCCCGCTGCCGAGCCTGATGCTGCGCTTTCAGCCGGCGCAGCTGACAGCGGCGACATTACCGACGACGAGTTTGAACAGCTGCTCGACGCATTGCACGGCGACGGCGGCAGCCCCGCTGCACAGCCGGCGATACCCGAAAAGACCGCCGCTGCTGCAGACTCTGACGAGATCACCGACGACGAATTTGAAGCGCTGCTTGACCAGTTGCATGGCAGCGGCAAGGCGCCGGCCGCCGCACCGGCTGCGCCCGCCGCCGGCGCTGCAGCAGACGGCCCTGCAAGTGGCTCCGCGACCAGTGATGACATCAGCGATGACGAATTTGAAGCGTTGCTTGATGAACTGCACGGCAAGGGCTCTGCGCCGGGGCAGCAAGCCGCCGGTGAGGTGGACGCAGGCGAATCGCCAGCCACAGCGGCAGCGGGCTCGGACAACATTACCGACGATGAATTTGAGGCGCTGCTGGATCAGCTGCATGGCAAGGGCAGTGCGCCCGGCGCCGCTGCCGAGTCCGCTGGTGCGGTAACGCCGCCCAAGCCCGCCGCACCGCCAGCCAAGCCGGCAGCTAAGGCTGAAACGCCCAAACCTGCTGCCAAGTCGGCGGCCGCCCCTGCAGCCAAGGCGCCTGCTGCCCCTGCGGCGAGCAAGCCGGCCAGCGCTGCCGAAGCGCCTGCTGCGGCCGAAACCACCGTGCGGGTAGATACTGCACGGCTGGACGAAATCATGAACATGGTTGGCGAACTGGTGCTGGTGCGCAACCGCCTGGTGCGCCTGGGGCTCTCCAGCGGTGATGAGGAGCTGGGCAAGGCCGTTGCCAATCTGGATGTGGTGACAGCCGACCTGCAGATGTCGGTCATGAAGACCCGCATGCAGCCGATCAAGAAGGTGTTTGGTCGCTTCCCTCGCGTGGTGCGAGACCTGGCGCGTAACCTGAAGAAAGAAATCAACCTTGAACTGATCGGCGAAGAGACCGATCTGGACAAGAACCTGGTTGAGGCGCTGGCCGATCCGCTGGTCCACCTGGTGCGCAACTCGGTTGACCATGGCATCGAAATGCCGGACGAGCGTGAAGCGGCCGGCAAGGCGCGTACCGGCAAGGTGGTGCTGTCGGCGCAGCAGGAAGGCGATCACATCCTGCTCACCATTGTCGATGACGGCAAGGGCATGGACCCGGAAATCCTGCGTGCCAAGGCCGTAGAGAAGGGCATGATGGAGAAGGATGCGGCGGATCGTTTGAGCGACACCGAATGCTTCAACCTGATTCTGGCGCCCGGATTCTCGACCAAGACCGAAATTTCCGACGTGTCCGGCCGTGGTGTCGGCATGGACGTGGTCAAGACCAAGATCTCCCAGCTCAACGGCACCATCAATATCGAGTCAACCAAGGGGCAGGGGTCGCGCATTGCGATCAAGGTGCCCCTGACCCTGGCCATCATGCCGACGCTGATGGTCATGCTGGCCGATCAGGCGTTTGCCCTGCCGCTGGTCAGCGTGAACGAGATTTACAGCCTGGACCTGTCGCGTACCAACGTCGTCGACGGCCAGGAAGTCATCATCGTGCGCGACAAGGCGCTGCCGCTGTTCTACCTCAAGCGTTGGCTGATGCCGGGTGTCGAGGATACCAGTGACCATTCTGCCGCCAGTGTGGTGATCGTTTCGGTCGGCACGCAGCGTGTCGGGTTTGTGGTCGATCAGCTGGTTGGCCAGGAAGAGGTCGTGATTAAACCGCTGGGTCGCATGCTGCAAGGCACGGCAGGCATGGCGGGCGCAACGATTACCGGTGATGGGCGCATTGCTCTGATCCTGGATATTCCCAGTCTGCTCAAGCGCTACGCGCGGCGCATGTGATAGCCTGAGCCGGAGCCTGCAAGGGGCTCCGGCACGGCAAGCGCCCGGCATTTTGCCTGTGGTGCGGCACGACTCATATTAGTTGCAGGAAGCAGTTCGGGAGAGGGTATGGCGGTCAAGGTTCTGGTGGTCGACGATTCGGGTTTCTTTCGCCGCAGGGTGACGGAGATTCTGGCGGGCGACCCGCAAATCCAGGTGGTTGGCACCGCCAACAATGGCCGCGAGGCGATTGAACAGACCCTGGCGTTGCATCCGGACGTGATCACCATGGATTACGAGATGCCGGTCATGGATGGCATTGAAGCGGTGCGTCAGATCATGCAGCGCTGCCCGACTCCGGTCATCATGTTTTCCTCGCTGACCTACGAGGGCGCTCGCGTCAGTCTGGATGCGCTGGATGCCGGCGCGGCCGACTATCTCCCCAAGAACTTTGAAGACATCTCGCGTAACCCGGACAAGGTGCGCCAGCTGCTGTGCGAGCGAGTGCAGGGCCTGGCGCGCACCAATCGCCGCTCGCTGGGTTTGAGCAACACCCATCACGCACAGCCAGCCAGCACCCTGAGCCCGCCGGCGCGCGGTATCAGCCCAACGCCGGCCGCGCCGCCGCCGCGCCCGGTCGCAGCTCCCACTACGCCGGCCAAAACCAGTCCGGCGCCGCGCAAGCGTAGCTACAAGCTGGTAGCCATCGGCACCTCCACGGGCGGCCCGGTCGCACTGCAGAAGGTGCTGACCCAGCTGCCTGCCAACTTCCCTGCGCCGCTGTTGCTGGTACAGCACATGCCTGCTGCCTTCACCAAGGCGTTTGCCGAGCGGCTCGATAAACTCTGCCGAATCTCTGTCAAGGAAGCCGAGGACGGCGACACCTTGCGTCCTGGGCGCGCTCTGTTGGCGCCGGGCGGCAAGCAGATGATGGTGGACTCGCGTGGTGTGGTGCGCATCCTGCCCGGCGATGAGCGACTGAATTACAAACCCTGTGTCGACGTTACTTTCGGCTCTGCCGCCAAGGCCTTTCAGGACAAGGTACTGGCCATTGTCTTGACCGGCATGGGCGCTGATGGCCGCGAAGGCGCGCGCCTGCTCAAGCAGGCCGGCAGTGCGGTCTGGGCACAGGATGAGGCCAGCTGCGTGATATATGGCATGCCGATGGCCGTGGCCAAGGCCAATCTGGCCGACGGCATCTACCCGCTGGATGACATCGGTCGCTACCTGGCAGAGATTGGTTGATGGATATTCTCAGCGTCATTGGCGTCATTCTGGCCTTTGTCGCCATTATCGGCGGCAATTATCTGGAAGGCGGGCATGCCAGTGCGCTGTTGAACGGTCCGGCAGCGCTGATCGTGATCGGCGGCACCTTGGGCGCCGCCTTTATCCAGACGCCGCTGACCGTGTTCAAGCGCGCCTTGGTGATTTTGCGCTGGATTGTGTTTCCGCCTTCCAATCGTCTGCGCGAGGGCATTGCCCAGGTGATCAACTGGAGCACCATTGCCCGCAAGGAAGGTCTGCTCGGACTGGAGTCGTTGGCCGAACTGGAGCCCGACGCCTTTGCCCGCAAGGGGCTGCAGTTGCTGGTCGACGGTAGTGAGCCGGAGGCGCTGCGCAGTATTCTTGAAGTGGAGCTGGTCAATCGCGAGCATGCTGACCTGATGGCGGCCAAGGTGTACGAGAGCATGGGGGGCTACTCGCCCACCATCGGCATCATCGGCGCGGTCATGGGGCTGATTCATGTCATGGGTAATCTGGCTGATCCGTCGCGCCTGGGCGCCGGCATAGCGGTTGCTTTCGTCGCGACTATTTACGGTGTGGCGCTGGCCAACCTGTTCCTGCTGCCGGTAGCGGCCAAGCTCAAGTCGGTGGTGCTGCAGCAGTCCAAGTATCGTGAGATGATGCTGGAAGGGCTGCTGTCGATTGCTGAAGGTGAAAACCCGCGTTCCATCGAAATGAAGCTTGAAGGCTTCCTCGACTGAGTCGGAGGCTGCCAGCATGCGTCGCAAACGTCATGAAGAACACGAAAATCACGAGCGATGGCTGGTGTCCTATGCCGACTTCATCACCTTGCTGTTCGCCTTTTTCGTCGTCATGTATTCCATCTCCTCGGTCAACGAGGGCAAGTACAAGGTGCTGTCCGATACCCTGGAGGGCGCTTTCAATCAGCCTCAGCGTTCGGTCGATCCTATTCAGATCGGTGACCAGCTGCCGCGTGGCCTGACCCGCGAGAACAACGACGCCAGCGGCGCAGGTACGCCAGACTCTGGTAGCCAGGCGTTGGCCGATATCACCAGTGCCATGCAGTCCGCCTTCGGTGAGTTGATTCAGGCTGGTGAGCTGGAAGTGCGTGGCAATGAACTGTGGGTCGAGATCGAGTTGAACTCGGGGCTGCTGTTCCCCAGTGGCGATGCTCTGCCGCTGGATGCTGCCTTCGACCTGGTAGAGCGCATTGCGGACATCCTCAAGCCCTATGACAACCCGGTCCATGTCGAGGGCTT
The DNA here is from genome assembly GCF_003444685.1 of Pseudomonas abyssi. NCBI lineage: Bacteria > Pseudomonadati > Pseudomonadota > Gammaproteobacteria > Pseudomonadales > Pseudomonadaceae > Pseudomonas > Pseudomonas abyssi. The sequence continues at coordinate 829,267 of NZ_LMAZ01000001.1, forward strand.
TACCGACAACATCCCGATTCGCTCGGGACGCTACCCAACCAACTGGGAGTTGTCTGCAGCGCGTGCGGCGACCGTCGTACGAATGCTCAGCAATGGCGGCGTGAACCCTGACCGACTGGCTGCGGTAGGCTATGGTGAGTTTAGACCGGTGGCCGATAACAACACGGCTGCTGGGCGGCGGGCCAATCGGCGTGTGGTGCTGCTGGTGTCGCGCTTTCTGGATCGGCGGCATGAGCCCTTTGCAGCGCCGACCGAAGGGGTGGACGAGATGCGTGAGGCGCGTTTGCCCTCCGAGGCTTCTGGCACGGGTTCTGCATCGAATCCATTCCGGTAGTCGGAAATGGATTGGTCTGTCAAAATGTTGTCGTGTTCTCACGGTGTAAGGGTGTCCATTCCATGGCACACCTGCGGAGGAAAGGTATGAGAGTCTGGGCCGTTGCCAACCAGAAAGGGGGAGTGGGTAAAACCACGTCCGCCGTGGCGCTGGCTGGCCTGCTGGCGGACCAAGGCCAGCAGGTGCTGGTGGTAGACCTGGATCCGCATGGCTCCATGACCAGCTATTTTGGTCATGATCCTGACCAGCTCACCAGCAGCGTATTCAATCTGTTCCAGCATAATGGCCAGGTACCTGACGGCCTGGCTGCCGCGTTGCTCAAGGATACTTCCCACCCAAATATCCGCCTCATGCCCTCCAGTACCTCATTGGCAACGCTGGAGCGGCAGTCGGCAGCCCAGGGCGGTTATGGGCTGGTGATTTCCCGGGCGCTGGCGCAGCTGTGGAATGACTACCAGTTCGTGATCATCGACAGCCCGCCCCTGTTGGGCGTGTCCATGATCAACGCGTTGGCGGCCTGCGAGCAGCTGATCATCCCGGTACAAACCGAGTTTCTTGCGCTCAAGGGCCTCGAGCGCATGGTACACACGTTGAATATGGTCAACCGCTCCCGCAAGCAGGCGCTGCCGTATACCATTGTGCCGACGCTGTTTGATCGGCGCACCCAGGCATCGCTGAACACCCTGCGCCTGCTGCGTCGCGATTATGCCGAGCATTTGTGGCAAGCCTATATCCCGATCGATACCAAACTGCGTGACGCCAGTCTGGCTGGTGTGGTGCCGTCGCAGCTCGATGGCAATGCGCGCGGTGTGCTGGCCTATCGCGCGTTGCTGCGTTACCTTCTGGCGCAATCTTTGAGCCGTGGCGAGCAGGTCGCCTGAGCCATGCGAAACTCCGTGACCGGAGCGGCTAATGCTTTGGCACGACAAGCCGATACACAATCAAGGCCGTGCGCGGCGTAGTGAGCTGATGTCCAGGTTATGAACAAGCCCCAGTTACCGGTACAGCAATATGTTCCTGAGCAGACCATCCAGCATTATCTGGATGCGTTGCTGCAGGATGCGGCCGACGAGCTGGCGCGCGCGGACGCCGAGGTGGCGGCGCCTGCACCGGCCCCGGTAGTGACAGAGGCGCCGCGGGCGGCGGTTGTGCATAAGCTGGAGCGCTCGGTGGAGATCGCCGAGCCGCAGATGCCGGCTGAACCGGTGATCGAGCCGCCGGCTGCGCCACCGCCGGTGCAGCAGGCCATTGCGGCCTGGCGCGAGGAGCCCTTCGAGGCGCTGCTGTTTGATGTCGGTGGCCTGAAACTCGCCGTTCCTCTGGTGCTGCTGGGCAGTATTTATCCGCTGGAGGGCGAAATCACCCCGTTGTTTGGTCAACCAGACTGGTTTCTTGGCATTCTGTCCACGCCGGCGGGCAATCTGAAGGTGTTGGATACTGCTCGCTGGGTGATGCCGGAGCGCTACACGCCGGACCTGCAGGACACCCTTGGTTTTGTTATTTCCGTGGAAGGTTACGACTGGGGGATGGCGGTGCATGGTGTGCAGCAGTCCATTCGCCTCAGCCCGGAGCAGGTCAAGTGGCGTTCGCAGCAGGGCAAGCGGCCCTGGCTGGCCGGAACGGTGATCGAACACATGTGTGCATTGCTGGATGTCTCGGCGCTGGCCGAGCTGATTGTGGGCAGTGGCGGTGCGGCTGGTAATGCCGCTGCGCCAGCATTAGGATGAGTATGGCAGGGCTGCGTCGCCAAGCGATGGGCGTGGCCTTGGACTTCAACGATGATCGGGAAGCAAGACAATGAAAAATAATTCGGGACAAGGTGCTGAAGATCCGATCCTGCAATGGGTGACCTTTCGTCTGGACAACGAGAGTTACGGCATCAACGTGATGCAGGTGCAGGAGGTGCTGCGGCACACCGAGATTGCACCGGTCCCCGGCGCGCCAACCTATGTGCTCGGCATCATCAACCTGCGCGGCAACGTGGTGACGGTGATCGATACCCGCCAGCGTTTTGGTCTGACTCCGGCTCCGATCACCGACAACACCCGTATCGTCATTATTGAAGCCGACAAGCAGGTTGTCGGCATTCTGGTCGACTCGGTCGCTGAAGTGGTTTATCTGCGTCAGTCCGAGATCGAAACCGCACCCAACGTGGGGACCGACGAGTCAGCCAAGTTTATTCAGGGTGTCTGCAACAAGAACAACGAACTGCTGATTCTGGTCGATCTGGAAAAGATGATGACCGAAGATGAGTGGGCTGAGCTGTCAGGGTTCTGATTGATGAATGAACCCTGGTTGCTGCTGGTCCTCGGCGGGCTGCTCGGTATCCTGCTGGCCGCGCTGGCGGTGCTGTTCATGCAGGTACGCCGTCTGCCGGTTGAACAGCAGCAACAGGAAGCCCGGCTGCAGGCTCGGCTGGAGCAGCTGTCGCGTGAGCTGGCGACCTTTCAGCAGGGTAGTATTCGCATGGGTGAGGAAATCACCGCGCTGCGTCAGCAGGTGAAACGTCTGGAAGACAAACAGCTCAAGCTGGAGCAGCACGACCCGCAGTCTCTCCCCTACAACCAGGCCGCGCGCCTGGTTGGCATGGGCGCGAGCATCGAAGACCTGACCCAGTCCTGTGGCCTGTCCAAGGCCGAGGCCGAGCTGTTCGTCAAGTTGCACGCCTCGCGCCAGGCATAACCTACGCGCTTTACTCTTCCTTCCTGTTTTCCAGTTGGAGCGGCTTCTCCTTGCCGCCATCGGGATCAAAGCCTTTCGGGCGTTTGCCTTTGATGTACCAGGCAAAGGCGATGATCTCGGCGATGGTGCGATAGAGCGCCTCGGGGATCTGATCACCCAGTTCCATACGCGCGAGCATGCGCGCTAGGTCCGCATTTTCGTAAATCGGCACTTCATACTGCATCGCCAGCTGAACGATCTGCTCGGCCAGGTCGCCTTCGCCCTTGGCGGTGATGGTGGGGGCCTGTTCTCCGCCGTCGTAGACCAGGGCGATCGCTTCGCGTACATCGCTCATCAGGTGACCTCGTCGATCCAGGTTTGTTGTACGGCCTGCCGTGGGGCAGGCGGTGTGCCGCAGTGGCAGCTGATCTCGCCGACATCCAGCCCCTTGGCCAGCAGGCGATCACGCAGGGTGCTCAGTTCGCTGTTCAGTAGCGCGAGTGTCGGTTGCTGTTCGGCCCACAGTTCGCTGCTGACGCGATCGTTGCGCAGCCTGGCAATGGCCTGCAGGCTGCCCAGGTGATCCAGGTTGAAGGCCAGGCGGACTTCCCAGACAGGCACCGGCTCGGGCTGCTCGCGATCCGGCGCGGGGCTGTCGCGTTGAATGCGCATCTGTACGTGGTTGAACTGCTGACCGTCGCGCAGCGGAATTTCCAGCTGCCAGGTGGTCTGAGTGCTGCCGTCTGAAAACGTCTGGGTCTGGCCCATGCTCTGCAACTGATGATGCTGGATGCGCGAGAGCAGGGCCGCAGTCAGTCGCAGCAGGCTGCCCAGATCACTGGTGTCGCCCAATGCCTGCAATGCGCGACTGGGCAGCGGGAACAGGCCGGGCTTGGCGGCCGATTGCTGCTGCGCTGCCTGTATCGCCTGCTGCCAGGGGCCTGGCGGCAGACCGGCGGTTTGCAGGCTGCCTGGCGGCAGTTGCTGTTGCAGGGTGACCAGCAGGCCGAGCAGGGCGCCTTTGAAGTCGGCGCCGGCTAGCGGCTCGGCGGCGGCCGGGCTGGCCAGACTGGCGAGCAGCGGCAGCAGCTTGTCGAGCGCGGGCAGGGGGTTGGGTATCCGGGGGGCACCCTCTGCGGTGAGGGTGGCCGGGTTGGCCACCGGCTCGCTGCCAGCAGGGGGGACTGGGGTGGGCGTGGCGGCAGCCTGGCGACCGAGAATCTGTGCTAACTGCGCCAGGTTGCTCTCCAGAAAGGCGCCGCTCTGGGCGACGGCGTTGGCCACGCCGGTCGCGGTGGTCAACTGCGGCGCGCTGACGATCTGATTGAGCACGTTCTGAATTGCCTGGTGCAACTGCGGCACCGCTGGCAGTGGCTGCGGGTTGCTGGCCAGGGTCTGCAGGCGGGCCAAAAGCGGTTCGGCAGAGCCCTGGCGTTGCAGTGCCTCACGCAGCCCTTGCAGCAGATCGGCCTGCCGCAGCTGTTCGCTGGCACTTTGCACGCGCAATTCGCCCTGGCTGCCAACGGTGGCGTTGAGTTGGGTGCCGGGGGCGACCGGGCGGGTGCTGCTCAGCTGCAGCAGGACTTGCGGAGCGCTTTGCTGCACTAGCTCAGCGACCAGCTGATAGCGGGCGATCTTGCCGTCGGGCGCGGGCACCGGTTGCTGCTCTAGAACCCTTGCCTGCAACTGGCTGCCAGCAGGGAACTGCTGCGGGTCGAGCCGCGTCAAGGGCGGTCCGGGAGCAGCGCCGGTGGCTGGCTGCAAGGCAGCCATCAACTGGTTCTGCGAGATTGCTTGAACCAGCAACTGGCTGCCGGCAGGCAAGGGCTGTGGGCTGCTGGTGGGCAAGGTCGTGCTGGTAGCGGTTGAGGGGGTAGTACCAAGGTTCTGTTTCGAGATGCGCAGCAGCAGTTCAAACTGGCCATTGGCGTTGGGCCGCTCGCTGCTCTGGATGACCTCTGCACGTGCCTGTTCGCCGCCCAGCAGAGCCAATGCGTCAATTGGCCGCAAGAGTTGCAGGGCGACCACCAGCGCGTCGGCACTGCGGGCCGGCGCCGCGCTGGCGGGCGCTGCGGGCTGGGTCGGGCTGGTCGGTGGCAGGCGAATATCAGGGCTCATGTTGTCACATGTTGACGTAAATCGAGGTCCCCGGCCAAGGGGCTGCATGTATAATGGCGCCGCTGAAATAATAGCGCTCGGCGGAGTCTGCTGGCCTGACAGAGTATAGCGGCAGCCAGCGCAAGAACATGAATAGGGTGGCGACTCGACAGGGTGGCCTACGGAGTACAGGTGGCGGCTGAGCAGATCGACATCATCGACCTGACTTGCGAGCGGGATGAGCGCGAGTTGTTTCGCGGGCTGAGTTGTCGCCTGCAGGCCGGTGAGGTGCTGCAGGTGGCCGGGCCGAATGGCGCCGGCAAGACCAGCTTGCTGCGTATTCTGGCCGGGCTGATGCCGGCGGCTGACGGTGATGTCCATTACGGCGGCCGGTCTGTGCTGGGTGGCTCGGGACGCGAGCACTGGCGCCGCAGCTTGCTGTTTCTGGGCCACGCGACTGCTGTCAAGGCGACCCTGACGGCCGAAGAAAACCTGGCCTGGTTGTGTGCGCTGGATCAGCCGGTGGCGCCTGAGGCGATCTGGGATGCCCTGGCAGCCGTTGGGCTGCGCGGCTACGAAGACGTGCCTTGCCGGCAGATGTCGGCAGGGCAGCAGCGCCGCGTTGCGCTGGCGCGGCTGCGTTTGCAGCACAAGCCGGTCTGGGTGCTGGACGAACCCTTCACGGCGCTGGATCAGGCCGCCGTACGCGCACTGGAACAACAGATTCTGGCCTTTGCCGATACCGGCGGCACCGTTGTGCTGACTACGCACCACAGCCTGGATCACCTGAGTCAGGTGCGTCAGCTGGATCTGGGGCGGGTGGCCTGATGCGCGCTGTGATCTGGCAATTGCTGCAGCGTGAATGGCAGCTCAGCTGGCGCCGGCCGGGTGATGTGCTCAACCCGCTGGTGTTCTTCGCCATGGTGATTACCCTGTTTCCGCTGGCGGTGGGCCCGGAGCCGCAGATGCTGCAACGCATGGCCTCAGGCGTCATCTGGGTGGCAGCATTGCTGGCGACGTTGCTGTCATTGGACGGCCTGTTTCGCAGCGATTTTGAGGACGGCTCGTTGGAGCAGTGGGTACTCTCGCCGCACCCGCTGACGCTGCTGGTGCTGGTCAAGGTGCTGCACCACTGGCTGATGTGCGGCGTGCTGCTGGTGCTCCTGACCCCCTTGCTGGGCATGATGCTGGCGCTGCCCTGGTCGGTGATTCCGGTGCTCTGTGTCACCCTGTTGCTGGGCACCGCGGTATTGAGTTTGCTGGGGGCGATTGGTGCGGCGCTGACGGTCGGCCTCAAGGGTGGCGGCAGCATGTTGCTGGCGCTGCTGATTCTGCCCCTGTATATCCCGGTGTTGATTCTCGGCACCGGCACCATGGATGCGGCGCTGCAGGGCTTGCCCGTGCAGGGCTACCTGCTCTGGATGAGCTGCCTGGCGGTGCTGGCGCTGAGCCTGTCACCTCTGGCCATTGCAGCGGGTCTGCGCATCGGGGTCAGCGAATGACGGTTAGCGAAGAACATGCGGAGTTGAACGGCCAATGAGCTGGACTTTTTTCCACAAGCTGGGTTCGCCCAAATGGTTTTACGAGATCAGCGGCAAACTGTTGCCGTGGGTTGCCGCCTTCAGTCTGCTGGCGCTGGTGATTGGTATCGTCTGGGGGCTGGTGTTTGCGCCCGAGGACTACCAGCAGGGCAACAGCTTTCGCATTATCTATATTCACGTGCCGGCGGCCATTCTGGCCCAGTCCTGCTACATGATGCTGGCGGTGGCGGGCGTGGTCGGGCTGGTCTGGCGCATGAAACTGGCGGATGTGGCGCTGCAGTGCGCGGCGCCAATTGGCGCCTGGATGACCCTGGTGGCGCTATTCACCGGCTCCATCTGGGGCAAACCGACCTGGGGTACCTACTGGGAGTGGGATGCCCGTCTGACGTCGATGCTGATCCTGCTGTTTCTGTACTTTGGCATCATTGCCCTGCGCATGGCGATCAGCAATCGTGATACCGCCGCCAAGGCCACTGCGGTGATGGCGATTGTCGGGGTGATCAACATCCCGATCATCAAGTACTCGGTGGACTGGTGGAATACCCTGCACCAGCCTGCCACCTTTACCATCACCGAGAAGCCGGCCATGCCGCCGGAGATGTGGCTGCCGCTGCTGGTGATGGTGCTGGCCTTCTATGGTCTGTTTACCCTGAATCTGTTGATGCGCATGCGTCTTGAAGTGCTGCGCCGCGAACACAAGACCCGCTGGGCGCGGGCCGCTCTGGAGAGCAATACATGAGCAACCTGGCCGAGTTTTTTGCCATGGGTGGCCATGGCCCCTATGTCTGGACCGCTTACGGATTGACGAGCGCGGTTCTGATTCTGTTGTTCCTCACCCCGATACTTGGACGTCGTCGGCTGGTGCAGGCTGAAGCACGCCGTCGTCGGCGAGAGGAAACCTGATGCATCCCGCACGAAAGAAGCGCCTGATCCTGATTCTCTTGGTGTTGCTGGGCGTCGGCGCTGCCGTGGCGCTGGCCCTGAGTGCGCTGCGCGAAAACATCAATCTGTTCTACACCCCCACCCAGATCGCCAATGGCGAGGTACCCGAAGGGGCGCGCATCCGTGCCGGCGGCATGGTGGTCGATGGCAGCGTCAAGCGCTCCAGCGATAGCCTGGATGTGCGCTTCGACGTCTCCGATGGCGCCAAGGCCGTAACCATCGCCTACAGCGGCATTCTGCCGGACCTGTTCCGTGAGGGGCAGGGCATTGTCGCCTTGGGCCGGGTGAATGCCGAGGGCGTGCTGGTAGCCGATGAAGTGCTGGCCAAGCACGATGAGGAATACATGCCGCCCGAAGTGGCCAAGGCCATGAGCGATGCCATGCAGAACAAGGCAGCGCAATCGGCAACAGCGGAATAAGGGGTAACTGATGATTCCCGAGCTTGGGCAAATTGCCCTGATCATTGCACTGTGCCTGGCGGTGCTGCAGGCCAGTGTGCCGCTGTACGGCGCCTGGCGTGGTGACGCGCTGGCGATGAACGTGGCGCAGCCGGCAGCCGCCGCGCAGTGCCTGTTTGTCGCCTTTGCCTTTGCCTGTCTGGTGCAGGCCTTTGTGGTCGATGACTTCAGCGTGACCTACGTCGCACTCAACTCCAATTCGGCCATGCCCTGGTATTACAAGGTCAGCGCGGTGTGGGGCGGTCACGAAGGGTCACTGCTGCTGTGGGCGCTGATCCTGGCCGGCTGGACCTTCGCGGTGGCGATCTTCTCGCGCGATCTGCCGGAGGAAATGCTGGCTCGCGTGCTGTCGGTGATGGGGATGATCAGTGTCGGCTTCTTGTGCTTCATGCTGATGACGTCCAACCCGTTCGACCGTCAACTGCCGTTCCACCCGGTGGATGGCAACGACCTGAACCCGCTGCTGCAGGACTTTGGCCTGATTGTTCACCCGCCGATGCTCTACATGGGCTATGTCGGCTTCTCCGTCGCGTTTGCCTTTGCCATTGCTGCGCTGCTGGGCGGGCGTCTGGATGCGGCCTGGGCGCGCTGGTCGCGACCCTGGACCATCGTCGCCTGGGCCTTCTTGACCATCGGTATCGTGCTCGGCTCCTGGTGGGCCTACTACGAGTTGGGCTGGGGCGGCTGGTGGTTCTGGGACCCGGTTGAGAATGCCTCCTTCATGCCCTGGCTGGTCGGCACTGCGCTGATTCATTCGCTGGCGGTGACCGAAAAGCGTGGCGTGTTCAAGAGCTGGACCGTACTGCTGGCCATCGCAGCCTTCTCGCTCAGCCTGCTGGGGACTTTCCTGGTGCGTTCTGGCGTGCTCACCTCGGTACACGCCTTTGCCAGCGACCCTGATCGCGGCGTGTTTATCCTCGGCTTCTTGCTGGTAGTGGTCGGCGGTTCGCTGCTGCTCTACGCCCTGCGTGCCCCGGTAGTGAAAAGCCAGATCGGCTTTGCCTGGAGCTCGCGTGAAGCGCTGCTGCTGGTCAACAACGTGGTACTCGTGGTGGCCGCGCTGATGGTGCTGCTGGGTACTCTGTATCCGTTGATCATGTCTGCCTTCGATACCCTGGTGTCGGTGGGGCCGCCGTACTTCAACGGCATGTTCCTGCCGTTGATGGCGATTCTGATGGCGGCGCTGGGGGTGGGTATTCTCAGCCGCTGGAAGCAAACGCCGGTCGACTGGCTGGTGGGCCAGCTGAAATGGGTGCTGCTGCTGTCGGCGATCGGCGCCGTGGCTATCGCGCTGTGGCTGGGCGCGCACCAGCTGGCCATCGGCAGTCTGCTGTTGCTGGTGTTCTGGGTTTGCGGCGCCTCGCTGCGCGACGTGCTGCACAAGACCCGCAACAAGGGCCTGGCGTCCGGTGTGCGTGCGCTGCCGCGCAGCTACTGGGGCATGACCTTGGCGCACATCGGCATTGCCGTCTGCGCTGTCGGTGTTGTCGGCGCCAGCCTGTTCGATAATCAGCGTGACCTGCGCATGGCGCCCGGTGATGCGCTGGAGCTGGGCGGCTACACCTTCATCTTTGATGGCGTACGCCACCGTGAAGGGCCTAACTGGATCTCCGATCAGGGTTCGGTCAGCGTCTACGCTGGCGACCGCCAGATCACCACGCTGCACCCCGAGAAGCGTCTGTATCGCGTCAAGAATCAGGTCATGACTGAGGCGGGCATTGATGCTGGCTTTACCCGTGACCTTTTTGTCGCCATGGGTGAGCCGCTGGAAGGAGATGCCTGGGCAATGCGGGTGCACATCAAGCCCTTCGTGCGCTGGATCTGGCTGGGCGGCCTGATGATGATGGCCGGCGGCCTGTTGGCGGCCAGCGACAAGCGTTATCGCTTGAAGGTACGCCAGCGTGCTGACAAGACAGCCCAGCCGCTGACCGGGGAGACTGCCTGATGCGCCGTGCACTGCTGATTCTGCCGCTGCTGATTTTTCTGGTGCTGGCCGGCTTTTTTCTCTCCAGCCTGATGAGCAAGGAGGCGGGGGTGACCGAGCTGGAGCTGCCGTCGCCGCTGCTGGACAAGCCTTTTCCGAGCTTTGATCTGCCGTCTGTGCTGGATGACCAGACGCGGATCACCCAGGCTGACCTCAAGGGGCCGGCGCTGGTCAACATTTGGGCAACATGGTGTGTGGCCTGCCGTGTCGAGCATCCGGTGCTCAACCGTCTGGCGGCTGAAGGCGTGGTGATCTACGGGGTCAACTACAAGGACAACAGCGCTGATGCGATCAAATGGCTCAAGGATTTTCACAATCCGTACCAGTTGAATATCAGCGATGCTGACGGCCGTCTGGGCCTGGATCTGGGCGTCTATGGCGCGCCGGAAACCTACCTGATCGATGCCCAGGGCAATATCCGCTACAAGTTTATCGGCGTAATCGATGACCGCGTCTGGGATACCAACCTGGCCGCGCGTCATCAGGCGCTGGTCGAGGAGGCCCAATGATCCTGCGACTGAGTTGGCTGGCCCTGGGCCTGCTGCTGATGGTGGGCAGCGTCAGCGCGGCGGTAGATACCTTCGAGTTCAGCTCCGAGCAGGAGCGTGACCGCTTCTACGCTATTGGCGCGGAGCTGCGTTGCCCCAAGTGCCAAAACCAGAACATCGCTGATTCTGACGCCCCTATCGCCTCTGACCTGCGCAAGGAGGTCTATCGACTGCTGGACGAAGGGCGGAGCGATGAGGAAATCGTGGATTACATGGTCGCTCGCTATGGCGAGTTTGTGCGTTACAAGCCGGCACTGAACCGCGAAACGCTGGTGCTCTGGTTTGGTCCGTTGTTTTTCCTGCTTGCCGGCGTGCTGGCCATTGTGCTGCTGGTGCGTCGCCGTCAGAAGGTCGCCGCCTCTGCGCCGGCTGCCGAGCTGTCACCGCAGGAGCAGCAGCGCCTGGACGACCTGTTGAACAAGAAGAGCCAAGATGACTGATTTGTGGTTTGCTGCCGCCGGCCTGGTGCTGGTGGCCATCGTGATGGTGCTGTGGCCCCTTTGGCGCCGTCGTCAAAGCGAGCGAGTCGATCGTACTGCGCTCAACGTGGCGCTGTATGAAGAACGGGTTGCTGAACTGGAAGCCCAGCAGCGTGCGGGTGATCTGAGCGAGGCCCAACTGGCCGCCGCCAAGGGCGAGGCCAGCCGACTGCTGCTCGAAGACACCGCCGCAGCTGACGCCCGTCAGGCGCCGCTGACCCGCCAACTGACCTGGGTGCTGATCATTGGCGCCGTTGCATTGCCATTGGCCGTGCTGGGGCTCTATCGCCAATGGGGCGCTGCCGACGGGCTGGCGCTGTATCGCGAGATGCAGGCGACACCGCAGGTGGAGACCCTGGAGGCGCTGATCGACCGGACCCAGCGCGTGGTCGAGGTGCAGCCGGAAAACGGTGAAGCCTGGTACATGCTGGGCCGGGCCTACATGAGCGCGCAAAATCCGGAGAAGGCGGCAGACGCCTTCGGCAATGCGCTGGTGCGTCTTGGCGAGCAGCCTGAGGTACTGGCACAGCTGGCCCAGGCGCGTTACTTCGCCAACGGTAACCAGCTGGATGCCGAAACGGCCCGCGCATTGGATAAAGCCATCGAGCTGGACCCGCAACAGCCCACCGCTCTGGGCCTGCTGGGGATTGCCGCCTTTGAGGCCGGTGACTTTGCCGGCTCCATCCGCTACTGGCAGACGTTGATGCAGGGCATGGACCCGGAAAGCCCCGGCGCCCAGGCCATTCAAAGCGGTATCGAGCGCGCGCGTCAGCGTATGGTCGATGCGGGTCAGACGCCGCCGCCGGCAGCCGAACCCGCCGCTGGCCCGACGATTAGCCTGCGCGTCAGCGTAGCGCCTGAGTTGCTGGCCGAGTTGCCGGCCGATGCCAGTGTGTTTGTCTTTGCCCGCGACCCCAACGGCCCGCCGATGCCGTTGATCGCCAAGCGCCTGAGCCTCTCGCAGCTGCCGCTGGAGATTACCCTCAGCGCTGATGACGCAATGTTGCCGGGTGTCACCCTGGATTCCGCGACCGCGCTGCAACTGGTCGCCCGCGTATCGCCCACGGGCGATGCACGTGAAGGGACGCATCTGGGACAGCTGGATGAGGTGCATGCTGGGCAGGATGGGACGCTGGAGCTGGTGATCGATCGCGCGATTAACTGATCTGTCAGGCCGCTGTTCTCAATCGCCCCGTGTGCTTCGGCCCGCGGGGCGATTTCGTTTTGGGCTGAACCAGAAGCACGGCTGTAGAGTCCATGCTGTAACAGGACCTTTACAGCGCCTGCAGGGCAGGCGGGAGGCGTGCGCTATGTTGACCCATATTCCCTTTGCCAACAGCAAGGTGCTGGGCTTTCGCGTTGAGGGCAAGATCAGCGCCGAGATGCTCGACGAGATGCTGGGGTTGATCGAGGCCAAGCTGCGCGAGCACGCCAAGGTGCGGCTGTACGTCGAGATGCCGGCCTTTGGGGGCATGGCTGTCGAGGCGCTGTACAAGGACCTGAAGTACGGCATCAGCCACTGGAACCGCTTTGAACGTGAGGCGGTTGTAACCGATCAGGGCTGGTTGGAGAAGCTGGTCGGGCTGGCCGATCGCCTGGTGCCGGGTCTCGACGCGCGGGTCTTTCCGGTCGCCGAGAAAGACGCTGCGCGGGACTGGATTCAGGCGTTGGAGTGAGGCGGGCAGGTCAGTCCTGCTGCACCTCGGGCAGGCTGACCGCCAGCAGTGCGCCGGCCAGCCCCACGCCGGACAGCAACAGCAGCATGCCGGCGGCGCCAATCAGCGAGCTGAGCAGGCCGAACAGGCCGGTCGCCAGCAGAATCAGGCCGATAGCGCTGTTGCTGACAGCAACATAGTCAGTGCGCTTGTTGCCGCCGGCCATGTCCAGTACGTAAGTCTTGCGGCCCACACGCACGCCAGCGTGGGCAATTCCCAGTACAAAGAAGGCTACCGGGAACAGCCATGCATGCAGGTTGTCCGGTAGTGGCGCCCAGCGATCAACGGCAATCACTACCGGGCCCAGCAGGCTGGCCAGCAGCGCGGCGCGGATCAGCACCTGACGGCTCGATGCATCCGACATGCGGCCCCAAACGCCCGCACTCAGGCTGCTGGCCAACCCGTTGGCGACCAGAAAGGCGCCGAGCATGCCGAAGCTGGTTTCCACTTCTTGGGCCATGACCACGTAGTAGGGCGCCGACAGGGCTGAGCACAGCAGCAGTGCGCGGGTCACCACAAAACGGCGAAACGGCGCGTCGTCGCGCAGCAGGCTGATGCGGCCAAGGGCGTGGGTCAAAGCGTTGCCGCCGCCCTCGGTGGCGCCGGGCGCCTCGTCGATGCCGCGATACACCAGTGCTGCCGCCACCCAGAGCATCGCTGCGCCGATCAGCAGGGCAGCGTAGAACAGCATGTCGTCATCGCTGGGCGGGTAGATCAGGCAATACACCCCGAAGGCCAGTGCCAGCCAGCCCGAGAGGCTGGTCGCGACCCCGTTCAGCCGCCCGCGCCGGGTCTTGGGCACGGTCTTGCCGATCACATCCTTGCTGGCCACCGAGCACAGGCCGCGCGCCAGACTGAAGACAATCAAACAGGCAATGATCAACGCGCCGGCCAGCGTGCCCTCGAAGCACCAGGCCACCGCACCCATGGCCAGCAGCGCGGCGGCCTGCAACAGGCTGCCGACAATCCACACGCCGCGCCGGTAGGGCATGCGACGAATCCAGGCGGCGATCAGCAGCTGCGGGAGCATGGAGCCGGATTCGCGAATCGGCACCAGCCAGGCAATCAGCGCCACCGGCGCACCGACCACGCCCATCAGCCAGGCCAGGGTGGTTTTCGGGTTGGTCAGGGTATCGCCGAGGCTGGTCAGCGTATTGGCCAGCACCTGACGGAAGAAGTTCTGCGGCACATCTGAGCAGGCGGCGTCGGGAATGTCTTTGCAGACGCGCGCGTCCTCTTCGTTCATCAGCTTGCTGTAAAGGTCGTCTAGGCGTGGTGTCTGGGGCATGGTCGGTTTCCTGCTGAACCTGTGCTGCGGCGCTGGCAAGTGTGCCGCAAGCCAGGGTTTCAGACCAGTCTCACAGGTATTTGCCGGCAACCCTTCTCATACAGGCACCGTCCGGGTAACAATGCGGGTTTGGCCTCAGGCAGCAAGGACAACGCCCCTTTCATGCGACTCAAATGCATCAAGCTGGCCGGCTTCAAATCCTTTGTGGACCCGACTACCGTCTATTTCCCGACCAACATGGGAGCGGTGGTGGGGCCGAACGGCTGTGGCAAGTCCAATATCATCGATGCGGTGCGCTGGGTCATGGGCGAAAGTTCGGCCAAGAACCTGCGCGGCGAGTCGATGACCGATGTCATTTTCAACGGCTCCAACTCGCGCAAGCCCGTGGGCCAGGCGTCCATCGAGCTGGTATTCGACAACAGCGATGGCACCCTGCAGGGCGAATACGCCGGCTACAACGAGATTTCCATTCGCCGCAAGGTGACCCGCGAAGCGCAGAACCAGTACTTCCTTAACGGCACCAAGTGCCGTCGTCGTGACATTACCGACATTTTCATGGGCACGGGTCTTGGGCCGCGCAGCTATTCCATCATCGAGCAGGGCATGATTTCGCGCCTGATCGAAGCCAAGCCCGAAGAACTGCGCCTGTTCATTGAAGAAGCCGCCGGTATTTCCCGTTACAAGGACCGCCGCCGCGAAACCGAAAACCGTATTCGTCGCACCCAGGAAAACCTCTCTCGCCTGACCGATCTGCGCGAGGAACTGGAGCGTCAGCTGGCGCACCTGCATCGCCAGGCCCAGGCGGCGGAGAAGTATAAGGAGTTCAAGGCTGAGGAACGTCAGCTCAGGGCTCAGTTGCAGGCGCTGCGCTGGCAGACCCTGAATGAGCAGGCCGGCCAGCGTGAACACCGCGTGCGCGACCTTGAGGTCGCGCTGGAGGCCTTGATTGCCGAGCAGCGCAACGCCGACAGCGAGATTGAAAAGCAGCGCGACCAGCACAGCGACCTTACCGAGTCCTTTAACCGGGTGCAGGCGCAGTACTACAGTCTGGGCGCAGATATCAGCCGCATCGAGCAGATTCTGCAGTTCAACCGTGACCGCCAGCGGCAGCTGCACAGCGACATTGAAGAGACCGAGCTGGCCTGGCAGGAGGCGCAGAGCCATCTGACCCAGGACGAGGCGCTGCTGGCCGATTTGCAGACCGAGCTGGACGGTATCGAGCCCGAACTGGAGATGGCCGGCGCCGCCGAGGAAGACACTGCCATGGCGCTGCAGAGCGCTGAAGACGCCATGCAGACCTGGCAGGGCGCCTGGGACCAGTTCAACCAGCGCGCCGCCGAGCCACGCCAGCAGGCCGAGGTAGAGCAGTCGCGTATCCGCCATATGGAGCAATCGGTCGAGCGTCTGGGCGAGCGTATTCAGCGCTTGGAAGACGAGCGCGCCGGGCTCAGCGCCGGCAGCCTGGACGAGGAACTGGCGGAGCTGTCCGAACAACTGGCCGAGCTTGAACTGCGCAGCGAGAGCGAGCAGCTGCAGCTGGCCGAGGTGGGAGAGCGTCTGCAGCAAGATCGTGACACGCTGTCTGCGCTACAGCAGGAACAGGACATTCTTCGCGGCGAGTTGCAACGCGGTAACGGCCGACTGGCGTCGCTGGAGGCGCTGCAACAGGCGGCTCTGGCGCAAGGCAGCGATGTCGGCGACTGGCTCAGTGGCCAGGGCTTGCAAGGCCGTGGCCTGCTGGCCGAGCAACTGCAGGTCGAAGCCGGCTGGGAAGCGGCTGTTGAGGCGGTGTTGGCTGATGACCTGCAGGCCATTGCGCTGGATGACCTTGGCGCGCTGGAGGCCACCCTGGCCCAGTTCGAGCAGGGCAGTCTGCGATTGCTGCAGCGCGGCGCGCCCGGGCAGGGCAGTCCCGGCAGCTTGCTGGATAAAGTCGATAGCCCGCTCGACCTGCGCCCCTGGCTGGCGGCTATTCGCCCGGTCGACTCGGTTGCCGAGGCGCTGGCGTCGCGCGGCAGCCTGGCCCCCCACGAATCGCTGATCACCCGCGAAGGCCATTGGGTTGGCCCCAACTGGCTGCGCTTTCGCCGTGGCGAGGCGAGTGAAGGCGGGGTGCTCGCCAGACAGCAGGAGATGGAGCAACTGCAGGCCAGCCTGGACGAGCAGCAGTCCGCGCTGGACCGTGGCCAGGAACGTATTGATCAACTGCGTGAAGGTATCCGTGCGCTGGAGCTGCAGCGCGATGGCCTGCAGCAGACGCTGGCTGCCAGCGGCCGTCAGCAGGGCGAAATCAAGGCCCAGTGGTCCGCGCGGCAGGTACGGCTTGAGCAAGTTAACGCGCGCCGCCAGCGCATTGGCGAAGATCTGGAAGAACTCAAGCGTCAGCGCGGTGAAGAGCTGGAGCAGATTGGCGAGGCACGTCTGACCCTGCAGGACGCATTGGACAGCATGGCGGCCGACACCGGCCAGCGCGAAGAGCTGCTGCGCCAGCGCGATCTGGCGCGCGAAACCCTGGACCTGGCCCGCCAGCAGGCGCGCCAGCATAAGGATCGCGCCCACCAGCTGGCATTGCGCGCCCAGTCGCTGAATGCACAGCTGAAAAGCACGCGCCAGGGACTGGAACGTCAGCAGAGCCAGGCCGAGCGGCTGTCCGAGCGTCGCGAGCAGCTACGCATGACCCTGGAAGAAAGCCAGGCGCCGGAAGACGACCAACGTATCGAGTTGGAAAGCCTGCTCGAACAGCGGGTTGAGGTGGAGCAGTCGCTCAGTGCCGCCCGCCAGGCACTCGAAGGCGTCGACCAGCAAATGCGTGCGCAGGAGACCCGTCGGGTGCAGGCCGAGCAGCAGGCTCAGGTACTGCGCACCCAGCTCGACGAGCAGCGGCTTGACGCCCGCGACCTGCAGACCCGCCGTCAGGGCTTGCAGGAACAACTGACCGAGGCCGGTTACGATCTGCATGGTGTGCTGGCCACCTTGCCGCAGGACGCCAACGAGAGCGATTGGGAGCAGCAGCTGGCGCAGCTGGATGCGCGGATTCAGCGCCTGGGCGCGATTAACCTCGCGGCGATTGAAGAATACGAGCAGCAGTCGGAGCGCAAGCGCTATCTGGATGCGCAGAACAGTGATCTGGAAGAGGCCCTGAGCACCCTGGAACAGGTGATTCGCAAGATCGACCGGGAAACACGTGCGCGCTTCAAGGAAACCTTCGACAAGGTCAACCACGGCCTGCAGTCGTTGTTCCCCAAGGTCTTTGGTGGCGGTCACGCCTACCTGGAGCTGACCGGCGATGACCTGCTGGATACAGGCGTGGCCATCATGGCGCGTCCGCCGGGCAAGAAGAACAGCACCATTCACCTGCTCTCCGGGGGTGAAAAGGCGCTGACGGCGATTGCGCTGGTGTTCTCGATCTTCCAGCTCAACCCCGCGCCGTTCTGCATGCTGGATGAGGTGGATGCGCCGCTGGATGACGCCAACGTGGGCCGTTATGCCCGTATGGTGAAAGAGATGTCGGCGCGGGTGCAGTTCATTTATATCACCCACAACAAGATCGCCATGGAAATGGCCGATCAGTTGCTGGGTGTGACCATGCATGAACCTGGCTGTTCGAGGCTGGTCACAGTAGACGTAGAAGAGGCGGCTGCGTTGGCGGCAGTGTAGTTTTGATGGCGGGCATGCTAGCATCCGGCCAGACGAGAGGCGGGTTGCCAGCCGCCCGAATAGCATAGTGAAAACAGGAACGGGTATTCATGGATTTCGGTTTGCGTGAGTGGCTTTTCATCTTCGGCCTGCTGGTCATCGCAGGCATCTTGTTTGATGGCTGGCGGCGCATGGGCGGGCGGTCAAAAATCCGCTTCAAACTCGAACGCAATCTCTCCGATCTGCCCGAGGAGGGCGGTAGCGACGAACTGCTTGGCCCGCCGCGTGTCGTCAACCGCAACGAGCGTGCCGAGCCGTCCTTTGGTGGCGACGCGGCAGACACTCTGGCGGGTGACGATCAGTGGCATGAGCCGGAGCAGGTCGGTCTGGATCTGGACGAGCCGCCAGTGCTGGTAGACCCTGTCGCCGCCGAGCCGCGCAGCAAAAAGTCCGCTGCCGACAAGCCCGCGCGCAAAGCCGACGCCGAGCCCAAGCCCGAACAGCAGTCGCTGCCAGTGGAGCTGGTGCTGGTAATCAACGTGGTTTCGCGTGACGAGCAGGGTTTCTCCGGCTCGGCCCTGCACCAAAGTATTCTGGAAAGCGGCCTGCGCTTTGGCGACATGAATATCTTCCACCGCCATGAGAGCATGAGTGGCAACGGTGACGTGCTGTTCTCCATGGCCAACGCCCTCAAGCCGGGTGTCTTTGACCTGGACGAGCTGGATCAAAGCCACGTGCGTGCCGTCAGTTTCTTCATGGGCCTGCCTGGCCCGCGTCACCCCAAGCAGGCGCTGGACCTGATGATTGCCGCCGCCCGCAAACTCTCCCACGAGTTGGGTGGTGACCTGAAAGACGAACAACGCAGCGTCCTCACCGCCCAGACCATCGAGCACTACCGTCAGCGTATTGCCGAGTACGAGCGGCTGAATTACAGCCAGCGGCGTTAAGCGCAGCGCCCGTAGGGCGCTTCGCTAGCTGCACGCTACAAGCCTCAAGCTGCAAGATAAGACCAAAAGCGGCCCGTGCCTGAGTTTGCTTGCCGCTTGAGGCTTGCAGCTTGAAGCTTCCGCGGGCGCATCGGTTAGAATAGCCCTCTGACTTCCCTGACCCCGCGGTTCCCCATGCCCCAGCACGTCACCCCTGCCGAGCGCGCCCTTGCCCTGCGTGAAGAAATTGCGCAGCACAATTACCGTTATTACGTGCTCGATGAGCCGGCGGTGCCGGATGCCGAGTACGATCGGCTGTTCAATGAACTCAAGGCCATTGAGGCGGAGCACCCTGACCTGATTACCCCGGATTCACCGACCCAGCGTGTGGGCGGCGCGCCGGCGTCCGGGTTTGGCGAGGTAAAGCACGAAGTGCCGATGCTGAGTCTCGGCAATGCCTTCGCTGAGCAGGACATGCTCGACTTTGATCGGCGTGTGCGCGAGGGATTGGACCTGCCAGTTGGCGACCTGTTTGGCGGCGGCGCTGAGGTGGAATATTGCTGTGAGCCCAAGCTGGATGGCTTGGCGGTCAGTCTGCTGTACGAAAATGGCGTGCTGGTGCGCGGTGCCACCCGGGGGGACGGCGCCACCGGTGAAGATATCTCCACCAATGTACGCACCATTCGCAATATTCCGCTGAAGCTTCGTGGTGAAGGCTGGCCGGCAGTGCTGGAAGTGCGTGGTGAAGTGTTCATGAGTAAGGCCGGCTTTGAGGCGCTGAACGAACGCGCACGTGAAGCCGGTAGCAAGACCTTCGCCAATCCCCGCAACGCCGCCGCCGGTAGCCTGCGCCAGCTTGATCCGACCATTACTGCCAGCCGTCCGCTGGAATTCTGCTGCTATGGCTTCGGCCGTGTCGACGGCGAGCTGCCTGATAATCAGTACGCCATTCTGCAGGCATTCAAGGGCTGGGGTATGCCGATCAGCCGTGAATTGAAACTGATGAAAGGCGTCGACGGCACGCTGGCCTACTACCGCGATATCGGCGAGCGCCGCGCCGCGCTGGAATACGAGATCGACGGCGTAGTGTTCAAGGTCAACCAGCTGAGCTACCAGCGTGAGCTGGGTTTCCGTGCTCGCGAGCCGCGCTGGGCGATTGCCCACAAGTTTCCGGCCATGGAGGAGCTGACCGAGCTGCTGGACGTCGAGTTTCAGGTGGGTCGCACCGGTGCGGTGACGCCAGTGGCACGGCTCAAGCCGGTCCAGGTCGCAGGCGTGACGGTATCCAATGCCACCTTGCACAACATGGACGAAGTCGCCCGGCTGGGCGTGATGATCGGCGATACCGTGATTATCCGCCGCGCCGGGGATGTGATCCCGCAGGTGATGCAGGTGGTTACCGAGCGCCGCCCGGCGGATGCGCGGCCGGTGGAGGTGCCGAGCAATTGCCCGGTCTGCGGCTCGGCGGTGGAGCGCACGCAACTGGTCAAGCGCGGCAAGTCGGGCTCGACCACCAGCGAAGGCTCGGTCTACCGCTGTGTCGGCCGTCTGACCTGTCAGGCGCAGCTTAAACAGTCGATCATTCACTTCGTCTCCCGCCGCGCCATGGATATTGATGGCCTGGGCGAGAAGAGTGTCGAGCAACTGGTTGATACCGGCCTGGTGGCCTCCCCGGCGGACCTGTATCGCCTGACCTATGAGCAGGTGCTGGCGCTGGACGGCTTTGCCGAGCTGTCGACCAAGAATCTGCTGACGGCCATTCAGGCCAGTAAGTCGCCGACCTTGGCGCGTTTCATCTACGCCTTGGGCATTCCCGATGTGGGAGAGGAAACCGCCAAGCTGCTGGCGCGCGCGCTGGGCACGCTGGAGCGCATCGAGCGTGCCTTGCCCGAGGTGCTGGTGTATCTGCCGGATGTGGGGCTGGAAGTCGCCCACGAGATTCATTCCTTCTTCGCCGATGCGCACAACCGACAGGTCATCGACCAGTTGCTGGAGCGCGGTGTCACCCCCGAGGAGCCGGGCGAGCTGGCGGCTGAATTTGCCGCCTGTGTCTCGCTGGCCGATTTTCTGGCGCGCTTGAATATTAGCGGCATTGCCAGCACCGGCGCCGAGCGCCTGGCCAGCACGTTTGGCAGTCTGGATAAAATCCTCAGCGCCGACTGGCTGGACCTGAAGCAGGTTGAGCGTCTGAATGACAAGGCGATCAAGGCGCTGCGCGAGTTCGCGGAGAATCCAGAGCAGCGCGCCCACGCCGAGGCGGTTGAGCAGCAGTTGCGGGATTTCGGCATGCACTGGGACAGCCCCCGTGCAGAAGCCGCTGGTGGCCTGTCACTGGCCGGGCAAACCTGGGTACTGACCGGCACCCTGGAAGCCATGTCCCGCGATGTTGCAAAAGCGCATCTGGAAAGCCTGGGTGCCAAGGTGGCAGGTAGTGTGTCGGCCAAAACTCACTGCGTGGTGGCAGGCCCGGGTGCCGGCAGCAAGCTGGCCAAGGCCGAGCAACTGGGCGTAACCGTCTGGACCGAGCAGCAGCTGCTCGACATGCTGGCGGAGCAGGGCATCAGTGCATGAGCAGCCTTGAGCGTGTGAGCAGCCCTGAGCGCATCAGCGGCCCGGTCGTGCTGGCCCCCATGGAGGGGCTGGCCGACGCACCCATGCGCGACGTGCTGACCCGCATCGGCGGTATCGACTGGTGTGTCAGCGAGTTTATCCGCGTGACCGAGGGCCTGCTCAACGTCGCCACCATTCGCCGCAGCGTGCCGGAAAGTGAACATAGCTGGCGGACCCGCGCAGGTGTGCCGGTGCGCCCGCAGCTGCTCGGCTCCGACGTGCGCTGGATGGGCGAGAACGCGGCGCTGCTGGCGTCGATGGATGCGCCGGCAATTGATATCAACTTCGGCTGCCCGGCCAAGACGGTCAACCGTCATCGCGGCGGCGCGGCGCTGCTGACCGAACCGGAGCTGTTGCGCGAGATTGTCGCCAGCGTCCGTGCGGCGACGCCTTTACAGATTCCGGTGACCGCCAAGATGCGCTTGGGGCTGACCGATACCAGCCAGACGCTGGAATGCGCGCAGGCGCTGGCCGACGGCGGCGCCTGCGAGATTACCGTGCATGCCCGCACCAAGGTCGAAGGCTACAAGCCGCCGGCCCATTGGGAGTGGCTGGCGCGCATTCGCGAAGCGGTAGCGGTGCCGGTGATCGCCAACGGCGAGGTGTGGACCACCGAGGATTATCGTCGTATTCGTGAGGTCAGTGGCTGTGATGCGGTGATGATCGGTCGCGGCCTGGTGCGCTGCCCGGATCTGGGGCTGCGCATTCTGCAGGATAGCGATGAGGCCGTGCTTGGCTGGGATGAGCTGTGGCCCTGGCTCGGTGACTTCTTCCGTCAGACCCGGTTGCGGGTGGTAGATCGTCACTCGCCGGGGCGGCTAAAGCAGTGGTTGGCCATGCTCGGTCAGCATTACCCGCAGGCGCGGGAGCTGTTTGACAACCTGCGCCGGGAAACCAGTGCGGACGCTGTGACCCGTCGGTTGGAAGGGCCGTTTGAGTCGGCTGCCTGATCTTGGTGTTTCGGTGTTCTGGCTTAACGCTGGCTCGTGCGCGGCGCGGGTTATGGTGGATACGCTGCGCTTAATCCACCCTGCGGTCGGGCATGAACTTCCGTAGGGTGGTGAATGCCGCAGGCCTCACCACCACCGGCCTATTGCTCCGGCTTATACCCCAACCGTAGTCCGCCCCAGTGATCGCCGTTTACCATGATCGGCACCGACAAATCATGCATCACTTCACCGGTATCGCGTTTGTAGGTTTGCAGCAGCAGGGTTTGTTCGTGGCTGCCGCAGCGCCGTCCGGTGGGGTCGTCGAACAAGCGCTTGCTGCGGCAATGCAGGGTGTCGTGCTGCACATCGCCGGTGGGCTGCTTGCTGAACCGCTGGTTGTGGGTCGGCACATAGCCTGAGGGAATGGCGGCAATCGCGTACACCAGCTCGGCGTGCTGCTGCAGCAGGGGCTCCTGCAGGGCCGGCAGCACCTGATCGGTATAGCTGTCAAAGGCGCTGTGATAGCGCGCCGGGTTGCTGCCGGCGATCGGCGTAAGGTTGCGGTCGAACAGTGCCGAGCGCTGAATCTTGCCGCTGGCCAAGTCTGCCTCGAAGCGCGCTGCGATGGCGGCGGCGGTTTGCTGGGCGGCGTCGAAGAAGCGCTGGTGATATTCATCCAGCGCTACGTCGGCCAGCATTTCGCTGACCTGTTCGGCCAGTGACACCAGATTGACGGCTTCGCCGCCCAAGCGCTGGGTCTGATCGTCACTCTGTTCAATATCGCTGCGTACCTGCTCCAGAGCGGTACTCAGGCTGGACAGTTGATCGCGGTTGGTCAGGCTGCTGTCGGCAATCTGTTCGGTGACGGTTTTTACTTCGCTGCCCTGGGCGCTGATCTCTTCCAGCTGGCCGGCGGCATCCTCAATCAGACAGACACCGCCGCGCACCTGTTCTACCAGTGTTGCGAAATCGGCGTTCACCCGCTGGCTTTGCTGATGCATGCGCTCGATGATCTCGCCCACCTCGGAGGTCGAGGTCGCCGTACGACCGGCCAGGGCACGCACCTCGTCAGCCACCACGGCAAAGCCTCGTCCCATCTCGCCGGCACGGGCCGCTTCGATGGCCGCATTGAGGGCCAGCAGGTTGGTCTGACTGGCGATGGCTTCGATTACCCCCGTGACCTGCACGATCTTTTCAGTCTGCGCGTTCAGCTCGGCCAATACCGCATTGGACTCATCCGCCTGAGCGGCTAGCCGATGCATGACCCGCGTGGCTTCTTCCAGCGCTTGCCGCCCTTCCTGACTACGACTGCGTGCCTGCTCAGCGGCGTTGTCTGCGCGCTCGGCGTAGCGGGTGGTGGCGTCCACTTCGAGCGCAATCTGTTGCGCGCTGTCGGTTACCTGACGAATGGCCTGCAACTGCGATTGCTGGCGCTGGCGCAGTTGGTCTACCGAATGGGCCACTTCGGCCGCTGCAATGGCATTCTGGCTGGTGGCGCGTGACAGACGGGCACTGAGGTCGGCGTTGTCGGTCGTGCTGGCGGTTTCTTGCGCCGGGCGAGGGTGGTCGGCAGGAGGGTAGAACCAGGGTAGTCCGAGCCAGGGTAACAGGCAGAGAATGAGCGCAGGGCCGAGTGCCTCGACGCCCGCGGCGTGGTAAAGCCAGCCGAGAGTCGCCAACTGCAGCAGGAGCAGAATTGTCTTGCCGAGAAATCCGGTGCGCATACGGGTGTCCATTCCGGGCTCGCAGGCCTCTTTGTTTTAATTTGCCTACTATTTAGCCACCTGTATCAACGCTAGACAATCGATCTTTGGTCGGGGGTCGAAAGGCTAGCTCACCTGCAGGCTGCGCATGAAGCCGGAGTCGAGATGGTCCTTGAGTCGTCGTGCTGCTCGACTGCGCAGCGCGAGGGGGCCGTAGCAGGCCAGCGCCTGGGCATCGGCGGTGGCCAGCAGAGCGAGCGCCCGGGGCTGTGGCTGGAAGTGATGGAGCGCCGGGCTGCCGGTCAACAGGGCGCGCAGGTTATGCCCCAGTACTGCGCCCTGGCGTACGGCGTAGACACCTGAGTGTGGACAGCCGGCGAGTGTCGCGCAGTCGCCGCTGGCCAGGATGTGCGGATGAGACTGGCTTTGCAGGGTGTCCGTGATACGGATAAAACCGGCCCCATCGGTTGCCAGGGCGCTGGCCTCTTGCCAAGGTGCCGCCGCCGTGCCGGTCGCCAGAACCACTGCGTCGGTGCGCACCGCGCGACCGTCGCCGGTAAGCAGGGAGCCGTCTTGGATCCGATTGATCTCATGCTGCTCATACAAGGGGATGCCCCGTTTGGTCAGCAGGGTTCTGGTGATGCGTGCTGCGCGGTGCGGCTGGGCGCCGAGTAACGGTCCTGCGCAGATCAGCGTGAGCTGGCAGCTGGGCAGGGCTCGCTGCAACGCCAGCACCAGCTCCACGGCAGCCGGGCCGCCGCCCAGCACGGCGATGCGTGCCGGCGTGGCGGCGTCACGCCATTGCCGCCAGCGGCGGTATAGCGTCCCGAAAGGCTTTGCGCCGATCAGCTCTACGCTGCCGTCGCTGTTTGCAGGGGCTGGAGTGCCGGCGCCGCAATCCAAGGAAATCACCTGACCCGTGAGCAGCGCTCCGCTGGCCAGTTGCAGCGTGCCGCGCTCGGCATCCAGTGTGCTCAGACGATCAAGCTGCAACGAGATACCGGCGGCCCGGCACAGCGGTGCCAGCGCGGCGCGGCATTGCTCGGCCTGCCAGCGGCCGGCCAGCAGCCCGGGCATCATGCCTGAGTACCAGGCGTCAGACTCCGGCGTGACCAGCAGGCTGCCGGCGGGCGCGCGGTAGCCCTGCTTTATCCAGTCGCGCAAGGTGACCAGATGCGCATGGCCGGCACCGACCATAATCAGTGGCGCGGCCATCATTCAGGCCTTCTGGCTGGCGGGTTGTGGAAAGAGGTTGAGCGGTTCATAGCCCTCGGTGATAGGTACGCATTGAAGTGGTTGATCAGTTTATTTCGAAATCGACTTTCGCTGTGCGAACCTGATAGTCTCAAACAGCTGATAATTTTAACTACAAAAAATGGAGCATAGCGTGGACGAGAATAATAGCTATCCGTCGCCCAAGCGGGCTTGGCTGACTGTCGGTATTCTGCTGATTGCCTATGTTCTGTCTTTTGTCGACAGACAGATTCTGAACCTGCTGGTGGAGCCGATTCGCCGCGACCTGCAGATCAGTGACACCGAGATGAGCCTGTTGATGGGGTTGTCTTTCGCGATTTTTTACACCGTCGCCGGGATTCCGCTGGGCCGGATCGCCGACTCCAAGAGCCGTCGCGGCCTGATTGCCGGGGGCGTTGCGGTATGGAGTCTGATGACCGCTTTTTGCGGCCTGGCGCAGCAGTACTGGCATTTTATTATCGGCCGTATCGGCGTGGGTGCCGGTGAGGCGGCGTTGTCGCCGGCGGCCTATTCATTGATCGCAGACAGCTTTGCACCCAACCGTCGGGCCACCGCGATCAGCGTGTACGCGATGGGCATTTATCTGGGGGCCGGTGCCGCGTTTCTGCTGGGCGGTATCGTTGTTACCTGGGCAAATGCGCGTGGTGCCATGGTGTTGCCGGTCTTTGGTGAGGTGCGCCCCTGGCAGTTGATCTTCCTGGTGCTGGGCGCGGCTGGCCTGATGTTCTGCCTGGTGCTGCTGGCGATCAAGGAGCCGACGCGCAAAGGTATTGGTGCAGGTGTTGCCGTGCCGCTCAAAGATGTCGCGAAATACCTGGTGGGCATCCGCAAGGCGGTGCTGTGTCACAACTTCGGCTTTGCCTGCCTGTCGTTTGCGTCTTATGGGGCGTCGGCGTGGATTCCGACCTTCTTCATCCGCAACCACGGGCTGACAGCGGGTGAGGTGGGCATTTATTACGGCTCGCTGGTGATGGTGGCCGGCTCGCTGGGGATCGTATTTGGCGGGCGCCTGGCGGATTATCTGGCGCATCGTGGCTGTCTGGATGCCAACATGCGGGTCGGCCTGCTGTCGGCTATCCTGACCCTGCTGTGCAACGTGGTGTACCTGGTCGACAACATGCCGCTGCTGTGGACCATCATGTTCTTTAACGTCTTTACCGTGGCGATGCCCTTTGGCGTTGCTCCGGCGGCCATTCAGGAGATCATGCCCAACGCCATGCGCGGACAGGCATCGGCGATCTACCTGTTCACCATCACCCTGATTGGCCTGGGTATCGGCCCGACCGCCGTTGCCCTGTTTACCGACTATGTGTTCCAGGACGACATGGCGGTGCGGTATTCCATATTCATCGTTGCCAGCGTGATAACCGTGGGCTCTATCATCCTTCTCGCCATGGGCCTCAAACCCTACCGAGAGGCACGGGACACGCTGACACGCTGGGGTGAACAGCAGGGCCAGCCGGGCTGAGGACAACCTTGGCTGCAGGCTGATGACTTGAATTACAACAGGAGCAAAACACATGACAGACGCAGTTATCGTATCTACGGCCCGTACCGGCCTGGGCAAATCCTATCGCGGCGCACTGAACAACACCCATAGTGTTGACATGGCCGGCTTCGTCATCGAAGAAGCGGTCAAGCGCGCAGGTATCGACCCGGCGCTGGTTGAAGACGTGATCCTCGGCGCAACCTTCCACGAAGGTGCCCAGGGCAAGAACATGGCGCGTCTGGCTGCTATCCGTGGCGGTCTGCCGGTTACCACCGCGGGCATGTCGCTGAACCGTTTCTGCAGCTCCGGCCTGCAGTCCATCGCCATCGCTGCCCAGCGCGTTGTCAGCGAAAAGATTCCGGCTATCGTTGCCGGTGGCGTTGAGTCCATCAGCCTGTGCCAGAACGACAAGATCAACATGTTCCACGGCACCAACGAGTGGATCATGAAGAACAAGCCGGAGCTGTACCTGTCCATGATCGAAACCGCCGACATCGTAGCCCAGCGCTACAACGTCAGCCGCGAAGCGCAGGACGAGTACTCCCTGCTGAGCCAGCAGCGCGTTGCTGCCGGTCAGCAGAGCGGCAAGTTCGCCGACGAAATCGTTCCGTTCAAGACCATCATGAAGGTCCAGAACAAGGAAACCGGCGAAGTCTCCGATCAGGAAGTGGTACTGGATCGCGACGAGTGCAACCGTCCGAGCACCACTCTGGAAGCACTGTCCGCTCTGCAGGCGGTTCGTGGCCCAGGCAACTTCGTCACCGCCGGTAACGCCAGTCAGCTGTCTGACGGTGCCTCTGTCTGTACCGTGATGAACAGCAAGGTGGCCGAGCAACTGAACGTTGAGCCGATGGGTATCTTCCGTGGCTTTGCCGTTGCCGGTTGCGAGCCTGACGAAATGGGCATCGGCCCGGTCTTCGCCATTCCGCGTCTGCTGGAGCGTAACGGCCTGAAAATGGACGACATCGGCCTGTGGGAACTGAACGAAGCCTTTGCTTCTCAGGTTGTCTACTGCCGCGACAAACTGGGCATCCCGGCTGAAAACCTGAACGTCAACGGCGGCTCCATCGCTATCGGTCACCCCTACGGTGTAACCGGTTCCCGTCTGACTGGTCACGCGCTGATCGAAGGCAAGCGCCGCGGCGTCAAGTACGTGGTTGTCACCATGTGCATCGGCGGTGGCCAGGGCGCAGCCGGTCTGTTCGAGATCGTCTGATCCCTGCCGCAAGCTGCAAGCCGTAAGCTGCAAGCAAACCCGGGCCATGCTCGGGTTTCGCTTTTCGGGCTTGGCTTGTTGCTTGAGGCTTGGCGCTTGTAGCTAAAAATTCCAGAGGAATTTTCCGTGTCCCAAAAAATCATCAATACCGACGATCTCGCGTTTCTGCTCTATGAGATGCTGGATATCGAGCGTTTTACCCAATTTCCGCGTTACGAAGACCACAGCCGCGATACCTTTGACGCTGCCATCGAGCTGGCGCTGAAGGTCGCGAGCGAAACCTTCGCACCGCACAACCGCCTGTGCGATGAAGACGAGCCGCGTTTCGAGAACGGCAAAGTCGTGATTCGCCCGGAAGTCTCCGAGGCGCTGGCCGTGCTGCGTGACACCGGCCTGATGGCGGCCTCGCAGGATTACGAGCGCGGCGGTATGCAGCTGCCGGCGGCCGTTGCCCAGACCTGTATCGGCCTGATCAAGGGCGCCAACGTCAGCACCCAGGCCTACGCCGGTCTGACCATCGCCGCCTGCAACCTGATCATGGCCCACGGCACCGACGAGCAGAAGCAGCGTTACGCCGAGCCGATGATGGCCGGCCGCTTCTTCGGCACCATGTGCCTGACCGAGCCGCACGCCGGCTCCTCGCTGGGCGACATCAAGTCCCGCGCGATTCCGCAGGACGACGGCACCTACCGCATCAGCGGCAACAAGATCTTTATCTCTGCCGGTGACCACGAGCTGAGCGAGAACATCGTGCACCTGGTGCTGGCCAAGCTGCCCGACGCACCGCCGGGTGCCAAGGGCATCTCGCTGTTTATCGTGCCCAAGTTCCTGGTCAACGACGACGGCAGCCTCGGCGAGCGCAACGACGTTCAGCTGGCGGGTCTGATTCACAAGATGGGTTACCGCGGCACTACCTCCACCATGCTCAACTTCGGTGAGAAGGGCGGGGCGGTCGGCTATCTGGTCGGCGAGCCGCACAACGGTCTGGCCGGCATGTTCCACATGATGAACGAGGCGCGCATCGGCGTGGGTCTGGGTTCGGTCATGCTGGGCTACACCGGTTACCTGCACGCGCTGGAGTACGCTCGTGAGCGTACCCAGGGCCGTGGTCTGGCCGAGCGTGATCCGGCAACCCCGATGATCCCGCTGGTGCAGCACGCCGACATTCGTCGTCTGCTGCTGGCGCAGAAAGCCTTCGTTGAGGGTGGTCTGTCGCTGTGCCTGTTCTCCTCGACCCTGGTCGACGAGAAGAAGCACGCACCGGATGCCGCGGCGCGCGAAGAAGCTGCTGGTTTGCTAGACCTGCTCACACCGATCGTCAAATCCTGGCCGTCGCAGTTCTGCCTGGAAGCCAACAGCCTGGCGATTCAGGTGCACGGTGGCTACGGCTACACCCGCGAATACCCGGTCGAGCAGTTCTACCGCGACAATCGCCTGAACCCGATCCACGAAGGTACCCACGGTATTCAGGGGCAGGATCTGCTGGGCCGCAAGGTGAGCATGGCCGGTGGCCGTTTCTACCAGAGCCTGCTGACCCGCATCCGCGCCACCCTAAGCGAGTGCGCCAACGTCGCCGAGCTGAAGGCCAATGCCGAGCTGCTGAGCACCGCGCTGAGCACCGTCGAAGGCATCACCGATGCGCTGCAGGCGATGAAGAAGAGCGACCCGGATCGCGCCCTGGCCAACGCCTACCTGTACATGGAGTGCTTCGGCCATCTGGTTGTCGGCTGGCTCTGGCTGCGTCAGGCGCAAGCAGCTTTGCGCGGTCTGCAGAACGGCGGCGAGCGCCCGGCGAGCTTCTACCAGGGCAAGCTCAACGCCTGCGACTACTTCCTGCGCTACGAACTGCCCAAGCCGCTGGCGCTGGCAGAGGTGCTGCGCAGCGCCGATCGCACCACGCTGGACATGCCGCTGGATTGTTTCTGATCTGGTTGGTGAAAAAAAACCGGGCCCTTGTGCCCGGTTTTTTGTGCGTCCTAAACAATAGCCTGCCAACTAATGCCGACTACGAGGCTGCCAAATACGCCTGT
This sequence comes from Pseudomonas abyssi, assembly GCF_003444685.1. Lineage (NCBI taxonomy): Bacteria > Pseudomonadati > Pseudomonadota > Gammaproteobacteria > Pseudomonadales > Pseudomonadaceae > Pseudomonas > Pseudomonas abyssi. Next base: position 859,107 of record NZ_LMAZ01000001.1, read on the forward strand.
GTCGACGTCACGGCGCAATAGCCGAACTCGAAGGCCGCCATCATGGCGGCGTGTACCTGCGCCGCTGGCGTTGTTACCCCGTTGAACTCAAGGTCCAGTGTGGCGCAGGCGTCGTGTACCACAGTGGCGGGGTAACCCATGTCTACCGCGGCCCGCACACAAGCGTCGACGCACATGTGGCTCATCGCGCCGATCACCACAACCTCTTCAATGCCGTGCTGGTCCAATTGGTGCTTGAGGTCGGTTTCCCGGAAGGCGTTAATATGCCGTTTGATGATTACCGGCTCATCGCCTGCGGGTGCCACGCATGTTTGGATTTGTGCGCCTGGCGAGCCAGCTGCGAACAGCGGAGCATCGGCATCGACCGATTCATGGCGTACGTGAAACACCGGGATACTCCTGGCTCGGGCATCGGCGATGATGCTGGCGGCGTTGCTGGCGGCAGCCTCGATGCCGGTTAGCGGCAGCTTGCCGTCAGGTAAATAGTCGTTTTGCAGATCGATGACAATCAAGCCGGTGTGTTTCATGACGTACTACCTCTGGTGTTGGGGAGCTGCCATGTTCGGCGTTTGACGACGGGCTGATAAGTGGCGCTAAAGACATTAAGCGTGTTGATAACGACACAAGCTGTGCCGCAGCGCGCGGCAGCTGTTATGAAACACCCGCTCGCGGACTGCTGCTGAAGCGGCGGCGATAGTCGCTGGGTGACAGGCCGACAATCCGGGTGAACACCTTACGAAACGCACCCGTGTCGCTGTAGCCAACGTCCCAGGCCACGCGCTCCACCGACGCGGTGTCAAACTGCAGCAGTTCTTGTGCCCGTCCCACGCGCAAGCGCTGGCAGTACTCGGTAGTGGTCATGCCGGTGGCTTTCTGAAAGCGGCGCAGCAGCGTGCGTTCTTGCAGTCCGGCCTGCGCCGCCAGGATTGGTAACGCCATCTCTTTGGCCTGAGTGGCTTGCAGCCAGTGCTGCAGTTTTAGTACCGCCGCGTCTGCGTGGGTCAGGCGCGGTGAAAACAGGCTGTAATAACGCTGCTCGCGGCCGGGTGGATCGACCAGCAGTGTGCGTGCTGTCTCGATCATAACGGTCGGTCCCAGCAGCCGATCAACCAGCCTTAGCCCCAGATCAGTCCAGGCCATCAGGCCGCCGGCGGTGATAATGTCGCCATCGTCGATGATGAGTTGATCGATATCGACGATGACGTCCGGATGGCGCTCTTGCAGCAACGTCGCGTAGGCCCAGTGGGTGGTCATCTTGCGGCCCGCCAGCAGTCCGGTGGCGGCGAGCGGAAAAGCACCCGCGCAAACCGACGTCAGGGTTACGCCTTCGGTGTGCCGTGCACGCAGCCAAGCGCTGAGTGTCCCCGTTTTTGCCACGCCAACGGGGTCATCTAACGTGGGCGGTAGTATCAGCGCTGACAATATCGCCGGGGCTGTGGAGTCTGGAGCACTATCAAAGACGCGCCTGGGCAGGGTGTCAGGGCTGCTCTGCTGCCAGTGGGTTACGCGCAGCGGAGGCTCGGCGTGCGGCAGGTGCGATAGTGCCTCACGGTTGGCTACGGCAAACAGGTCGGTCAGGCCGAGCACAGCCGCCTGCTGTGCGCCGGGATACAGTACCAACCCGATCTCAACGGCCTGTGTTGTTTGCATATAGCCCCGGTTTGAGGTTGTTCATCTAGGCGCTCCTGCTTGCAACCGTTGGCTTCTCGGCTGCTTGGTCAGATGCGGCCAATATTAGAGGGTCGAATAGAGCCGGGATACCGGTTGTTGCCAGAATTTTTCTGCCGACAACGTGGCTTTGGCTGGGCTTCTCAGTACTGTATGCAGCGTGGCTACCGGGTTATCCTAGCGCCATGTACAGTCTTGCTCAGCCCGTCTCCCACACGCTGGAAATCCGTAAAAGCCGCTTCCTTGCCTGCGTCGAACCCTGCACCGATCGCGCCGCAGCGCAGGTGCGGGTGAATGAGTTACGCGCGCAGCACCCCGGTTGCGCACATGTCTGCTGGGCGTTGTTGGCGGGTGGTCACAGTGCGGCGGTGGACGATGGTGAACCCTCGGGCACGGCGGGGCGGCCGATGCTGGATGTGCTGCGGCATCAACAGCTCGATGGTGTGCTGGCGACGGTCGTGCGCTACTTCGGCGGCGTCAAGCTGGGTGCTGGCGGGCTGGTGCGGGCCTATACCGATGCGGTAGCACAGGCGTTGCTGCAGGCGGAAAAAATCCAGCACATTCCTGTTCAGACCCTGAACTGCGAGCTGGCCTATGCCCATGAAGGTGTCGCCCGCAACCTGATTGCCGAACTCGGCGGTGAGCTGCTTACGGTCAGTCACGGGCAGGCTGTGCGTTTACATCTGCGCTTGCCCACGACTGCAGTCGATGCGCTACAAGAGCAGCTGTTATCGATCACTCGGGGCGAACTCGGGTGGGAGGTTGCCGCTCCCTCAGCGGATTGATGAAGCGGCATGGCTGCGTGTGTTGCGGTGCTTAGAGGTTCATCCCTACCGCGAGTCGATTGAAGGCGTTCATCAGGGCGGCCGCCAGGGTCAGATCAGATATTTCGTTATCGCTGAAGTGCGCTTTCAGCGGTTCGTATACCGCGTCTGGCGCACCGTTTTCGCTGATGCCGGTGAGCGTCTCTGCCCACTCCAGGGCGGCGCGCTCGCGCTCGTCAAACAACGCGCTCACCCGCCAGCCTGCTAGGCAATCCAGCTTGTCCTGCGGCACGGCAACTTCGCGCAATGCCTGCGAGTGCTTTTGCAGGCAGAAAGCGCAGCCGTTGATCTGTGAGATACGCAAATACACCAGTTCCAGCAGTGGCAAGCCAAGCGCGCTCTTGGCCAGCGCCGTGTTGGTAGCGAGCAGGCCCTGGTAGGCTTCAGGTGATAGCGACTGGAACGGCAGTCTAAGTTGGCTCATGGTTAACACTCCGTATGAGAGAAAGGTCTAGCCAGGTCATGGCGGTCGAGTGATGGGGCTTGCCACAGCGAAGTTCGGGCGCCTTCAACCGCTGTGAGCACGGCGTCGTCATCAAACGCCAGTCCCTCCAGATACGTGAAGCGCAGATTGAAGAGCCCCAGTGTGTTGAGCACCTGACGCAGGTAAGGGGTCAGGAAGTCCGGTTGGCGTGCCTGCTCGCCCCGGTGAAACCCGCCGGAGCTGACCAGGACATGTACCGGCCGGTCGCTGAGCAGGCCTATTTTGCCCTTCGGTGTGGAGCTAAACGTCCGGTGAATACGCAGGACGTAGTCGATCCAGAGTTTGAGCGCGGCGGGCACCGTGAAGTTATGCATAGGCGTCGTGATAAGCAGCATGTCGCTGCGTTCCAGTTCGCCGATCAACTCTTCGGATACCTTGAATACTGGCGAAGCAAATAGCTCGGCACTGGTCAGGGCGTGAGCGTAGTCCACATCGAGTGGTGGCAATGGCTCTGTGCTGAGGTTGCGCTCAATCAGCTCAAGGCCGGGGTGCTGGCGGCGTAACGACGCCAGCCATTCAAGCGCCAGCTGACTGGCATGGGAGTGCTGTCCATACGGACTCGCGTTGATCAGTAACAGGCTCTTCATGGCAGGTTTTGCGCTCGCAGACTCTCGCTGAAATGTAACCCTCGCGCCAGCAGGCCCTGGCGGAAATAGAAACGCTGGGCCAGCGGCATATGCAGGCCGGTGTCCAACACCAGATGGTCGCAGTCGCGTTGTTCTGCGACCTCGCGCACTGCCTTTAACAGCTGCCGTCCCAGGCCGCTGTTCTGGATACTGGGTTTCACCACAAGGTCGTCGACGTAAATGAAACGGCCATAGAGCAGATTCTCCAGTTCACGGTATCCGATCAGGCCAACGATGCCCTCGGTGCCTGAGGCCGCCAGCAGCCGGTAGCCCTGCCTGCTCTGGCGAGCGAGCTGCGCTTTGTAATCGTCCAGCCGGGTGAGATGCGGGCGCAATACGCGCATCAGTTCAAAGCTGGCAGCAAACGCATTGTCACCCTCCAGGTGTTCAAGTGTGTACGGCACGGTCGTCGCCTTTTGATAAACAGGAGCCCAGCTTATAAACGCGATGGCTTAAGCTATAGAGCCAAAAAATGCTTAAACGAGTAGGCCATGTTTGTTCCCAGCGATCTTGACCGTCGACAGTCAACGCCGATCTATCGCCAGCTTTATCAGCGGGTTCGTGACGCCATTACTGACGGTCGTATGCAGCCCGGTGATCGAGTGCCCGCCGCGCGTGCGTTGTCGGCGGAGCTGAACGTGGCGCGCGGCACTGTTGAGTCCGCCTATCAATTGCTGATTGGCGAGGGGTATCTGATCGCCCGCGGGGCGGCCGGCACCTTTGTCGCTCCGCAGCTGGCGCCGGTTGCCAGCTGTGTGCCTCGCGCGCCCGCTATCTCGACCGCCTATCCAGCCATTCATGACGGCAAGCCGCCGCTACCGCTGCAAATGGGCCTTCCCGCGCTGGATGCGTTTCCTCGCAAGCTCTGGGTAAGGTTGGCAGGTCGGCAATTGCGCCAGGCCGGCCTTGACGGCCTTGTTTACCCTGACTCGCACGGCTACGCGCCGCTGCGCGCAGCCATTGCGTCCTACCTGGGAATTGCACGCGGGATCAGCTGCCACCCGGATCAGATTTTCGTGTGCGCGGGCTATCGAGCCTGTCTCGATTTGATTTGCCATACGCTGATGGGGCAAGGCGATGCGTGCTGGCTGGAGGAACCGGGCTACTTTCTGGCCCGCAACGCGCTGCTGGAGGCTGGCGCACAGCTGGTGCCAGTGCCGGTAGATGAGCACGGACTGGACGTCTCTCAGGGTGTCGCCCGTTCCCCGCACGCACGCTTTGCGCTGGTCACGCCGACCCATCAGAGTCCGTTGGGCGTATCGTTGTCACTGGCGCGTCGGCTGGCGTTGCTGGCGTGGGCAGAACGGCAAGGTAGCTGGATCATCGAGGATGATTACGACAGTGAATACCGTTACCAGGGCAAGCCGTTGCCGGCACTCAAAAGCCTCGACCAGCAGGGGCGGGTACTCTACACCGGCACCTTCAGCAAGGTCCTGTTCCCGGGGCTGCGGCTGGCCTATCTGGTAGTGCCTGCGGAGCAGAGTCAAGCCTTTGCCCGGCAAGCGGATCGCCTGCACAGCCACTGTCCTCAGGTGTTGCAGGCGACGGTGGCTGCGTTTCTGAATGAAGGTCACTTCGCGCGGCATCTGAAGAAAATGCGCAGCCTCTATGCCGAGCGACGGCAATGGCTGGTCGATGCGCTGCAGCAGCAATTGGCTGACCGTATCCGCATCCACCTCCAGGCGGGCGGCATGCACCTGCTGGTGGAGCTGTGCGAGGGTGGTGACATTGAGCTGGCTGTGCGTGCCGAGGCCGCAGGGCTGGCGGTCCAGCCCTTGTCAAAATGGTATCTGGAAGGCAATCACAGGTGCGGCTTAATGCTGGGTTTTACCAATATCACCAGCCCCGAACAGGCGTCTCAGTTGGTCGGCCGTTTGGCGCGTGTCTTCTAGTGGGCTAGCCCTGAAAGAGCTGCCGGCGCGCCCGGTTTAGCCAAGCTGTCGCTCGATAGGCACGGTTCGGGCGCTGACTTCGTCGCCCGTGTGGCGGGTGGTCACGGTTTCAATCAAGACGATGCCACATTCCTCAGCGGCGACCGGGTTGTGTGGCGTGCCCTTGGGGATTACGTAAAAATCGCCAGGGCCAAGGGTGACCTCCGACTGTTCCAGTTGAATCTTCAGCTCGCCGTATACCACCCAAAACAGCTCGTCTTCATCGGTGTGGGAATGCCACATCAGTTCGCCTTTGAGCTTTGCCACCTTGATGTACTGATCATTGACCTGGCCAATGATCTGGGGTGTCCAGTACCGGGTAATACGAGCCAGCGCTGCCTCGACGTTGGTGCTGTTCTTACTCGCGATCATAACCATGGCTCCGTGCAAAAGAAGGCTACCTTAGCTGGACGGAACAGCACCGCCTATCGAATGTTTATACTGGGGGTATTAGTAATCGTAATGGCCACTCACATGTCCCTGGTTCGTCATATTGACCTTGTCCTGCTTCGTGCCTTCGTTGCCGTAGCGCAAACCGGCAGCATCAGCGCCGCCGCGGGTCAGTTGCATTTGACCCAAGGCGCAATCAGTCAGCAGGTGAAGCGGTTGGAAGCGTTTTTTGCCTGCAAACTGTTGGAGCGCGATTCGCGTGGAGCGCAGTTAACCGCCCAGGGCGTCGAGTTCTTGCCCAAAGCGCGGCGGCTGCTGGATCTCAATGACAGTCTGTGCGCTTCGATGGCTGGCGCGACCATCACTGAGATCCTACGGATCGGCATACCCTATGATATGGCCGGCGCGTACCTCGCTCCCGTGCTCAAGGCCTTTTCTCAAGCGTATCCGCATGTTGAAGTCATCGTTGTGTCCGGTTCATCCGTTGATCTGATGAGTGACTTTGCCAAGGGGCTGATTGACCTGATCATCCGGCAGTGTCCAGAAGCCGAGAGCACGGAAGAACGCCTGGCGTTGGCGCCGCTGGTTTGGCTGGCCAGCGCAGAGGACGTGTTTACCCAAAGGCCGTTGCCGTTGTGCTTTGTAACCCCGACCTGCGCCTTTCGTCCTGTGGTGTTCTCTCGTCTGGCCGAGGCTGACATAGGCTGGCGTGTGATATTTGAAAACGCCTCAGTCGACACCACCCTAGCGACAGTACAGAGCGGTCTGGCTTTGACCCCGTGGCTGCGCCCATTGGTGCCGGATGGCTTTCGGGTACTGGGAACAGAGGCCGGCTTGCCATCATTGCCTGACTTTGCGATCGAGCTGCATGTTCCGCAACACGCAAGCGAAGATGCTCAGGGTATGGCAACGCTCATTCGTCAGCACATCAGCGGGGTGTACGGCTGAGCGGTACGGCAGGTAAAGAAAGGGCGTAGCAGATCACAGTGGAAGCATCTTGCCGCGATGACACGGCTAAACCAGCCAGTGTGGCGCCAAAGCCGGATTCCAGCTGTGGTATAACGGGGCGGCAGGTTTCAATCAAATAGTCACCAGTAAGGATACGTCGTGAAGAAACTCCTCCTGTCTATCGCTTTTACCTTGATTTCACCGATCGCCATGGCGAATCCACCCAGCGACGAATCCATTCGTGAACTGATGACCATCACCGAGACCCGTGAGCTGATGGAAGGCGCCATGGCCCAGGCCGATCAGATGATGCGCGCCACCATGGAGCAAACCATGCAGGGCAAGGAAATCTCGGCCGAGGACCGTAAGGTGCTCGATGAGATGCGCACCGACATGATCGCGGTGCTGGATGAGGCGCTAGGTTGGGACGCCATGGAGCCGCTGTTCATTGATGTTTACCAGCGCTCGCTGTCACAATCTGAAGTGGACGCCATGCTCGAGTTCTACCGCTCCGATGCGGGCAAGGCGGTGATCGCCAAGATGCCGCTGATCATGCAGAACACCATGGGTGTCATGCAGCAGCGTATGGCCAGTGTCGGCCCGCGTATCCAGCAGATTCAGGACGAGGCAGTGGCGAAGCTGCAGAACAAGTCGGCTGCTCAGTAATCCCTCCTGCTGATCCGCGCTGTGGCATCCACGCGGCGCGGTCTCTGGTATGGCGTCTAAGCCGCTGGCCGGGCGCCATGCAATATTGCTATACATTCCCAATTGAAAATATTTCTCATTAAAAATATGATGCGGCCTTCCATCGCCCGAACTCAGGGGGCTGCGATTGTCGGATCTGGATATCAAGGGCCTGTTTCTGAAGCATGCATCCGCCGTGCAGAGCTTTCTGTTGCGCCGAAGCAATGATTCACAGTTGGCAGCGGACCTGACCCAAGAGAGCTTTCTGCGCCTGGCCGAGCAGGGCGAGGACGGGCGTATCGACAACTCGCCTGCCTACCTCTACCGCACCGCCCGTAATCTGCTGATTGACCACCAGCGTCAGCAACTGCGCCGCAAGACCGACCTGCTCGCCGATGAACAGTTGGCCGAGATTGTCGATGCCGGTGCCTCGGTCGAGGAGATTGCCGCCGCCCGAGAAGGGGTAGAGACCTTGCAGCAGGTGATGGCCCAGTTGCCCAAGCGCACTCAGGAGATATTCCATCTCAACCGTATCGAAGGGCTGACTCACGCCGAAGTGGCCCGCGAACTGGGTATTTCTGACAGCTCGGTGCAAAAACATCTGGCCAAGGCGCTGGCGCATGTCATGGCGCATCTGCAGGGAGAAAGCGAGCAATGACTGGCGCGATTACCGACTTCCTGCTGATCGAACGTCTTTACACGGTATGCCCCTTAATCCCGGAACCACACCCGAATCACAGAGAGCGCGCGTGACTAGCCAGCATTCCACTCCGCGAGAGATACGCGAACAGGCCGCTGAATGGGCCGTGCTGCTGAGCGATGGCCCGCTGGCGGCCGAGCAGGAAGCTGCGCTGGCGCTTTGGCTGGAGGCAGACCCGCGTCATGCGCAGGCGCTGACCTTTGCCCGCGATACCTGGGCCGCGTTGGCGCAGGCACCGGCGTCGCCGTTGCAGCCTCGGCGTCAGCGCAGTGCTGCGCAGCGCCAACGCCCTGCGCGGCGGCGCTCGCGGGTCCGTCGCTGGGTCGCCGCCGCCTGCGTATTTGCCATGCTCGGCGGGTTGGGCTGGAGCCAGCAGCAGCGCATCATGCTGCCGCTGATCGCCGACCACCATACCGCTGCAGGTGAGGTGCGCAGTCTGACGCTGGCTGATGGCAGCGAGGTACTGCTCGATAGCGCCAGCGCCATCCGCGTGAACTACTCCAGTGCCCAGCGGCAGGTGGAGCTGCTGGCCGGCGCAGCCATCTTTCAGGTTGCCGCGCAGGCTGATCGGCCCTTTGTTGTCGCGGCGGACGGCGGCACCACCCGCGCTTTGGGCACCCGCTTTGTGGTGCAGCGACAAGACGACGGCGCCGCTCTGGTCGGTGTGCTGGAGCACAGCGTAGAGGTGTCCGCTGGCGGCCACCAGTGGCAGCTGGCAGAGGGCGAAAGTCTGCGCTACGACGCGCAGGGTCTCAGCCCACTGGCGCTCGACTTGCCGCGCCTGACCAGCTGGCAGCGCGGCCTGCTGGTGTTTGATCGCACCCCCCTGGCCCAGGCCGTCGCCCAGCTGAACCACTACCGTGCCGGGCATCTTCTGATTGCCGACCAGGCCCTGGGCCAACGCGAGGTCAGCGGTGTCATCCGGCTGGATGATCTGGATAACGCCCTGAGTACGCTGACCCGCGAAATGGACCTGCGGCAGCTGCAGATGCTGGGTGTGACGCTGGTTTATTAGTTCATGGCGCTGTGCCACTCCAATGCTCCCGAGTGCAAAAACGACTTTTTTTGAAAAAGAGTTACTGACTTTCTACCGGTGACGCGTCTTGTTGGTAGTGATTTGCATTAACAACAATCTGCCGGAGTCAGTCATGCGTTTTTGTCGTTCTGCTGTAGCGCCTACATCCACCCCATTCCCGCTGCTCAACGGCGTCGCCCTCGCTGTGGCGCTGGCGCTGGGCAGCGCCCAAGCCCAGGCAGCGGAACCTGCATCCGTCGGTCAGGCCCAGGCGCAGCTGCTGCGTTTTGATATTCCTGCCCAGCCGTTGGATCGTGCGGTATTGGCCTATGCCGAACAGGCCGGGGTGCAGGTGCTGTTTGACAGTGCACGGCTGCAAGACCTGACCGCCACTGCGGTCGCCGGGCAACTGACCGCGCGCGAGGCTCTGCAGCAGCTGATCGGCGGTGCGCCGGTGGACTTTCGCTTCGACGGCATCAATCAGGTAACCCTCACGCGCCGGGCCGAGACGGCCGACAACGCGTTGCAGTTGCAGACCATCATGGTTGAAGGTCAGGAGCTGACCCAGCGCCAGCAGGTGTACCTGGAGCCCAGCTCGGTGGCAGTGATCGACCGCGCGCAGATCGATAGCCGCCCGCCGCGCCATGTGGCCGACCTGCTGGAAGAAACCTCCGGCGTCTATACCGCCGTCAACCAGCGGGATCCGGGCCTGTCGGTGAACATTCGCGGCGTGCAGGATTACGGCCGGGTCAACATGAACATCGACGGTATGCGGCAGAACTTCTCCGTTAACGGTCATCAGCAGCGCAACGGTGTGATGTTTATCGATCCGGAGTTTATCTCCAGCGTCGAGATTGCCAAGGGCACCAGCGCCGGGCAGGGTGGGGCGGGCGTGCTGGGTGGTATCGCCACCTTCAATACCGTCGATGCCCGCGAGTTTCTGACCGATGGCAAGGAGATGGGCGGGCGCCTGCGCGCAGGCCACGGCATTGGCGAGTTGGGTAACGGTACCAACTTCAACGGCAGCGCGGTATTTGCCTTCGGCAACGAGACCGGTGATGTGCTGTTGGGCCTGAGCGAGCGCCACTTTGGCGACTACCGCGCCGGTACCAGCGATAAGGACAATCTGGGCACCCAGATTCGCCTGCGCAATATCCATCCTCAGGCCTGGGAGCATTGGCTGGAGTCCGAGGTGGGCGACACCGGCAGCGTTAGCCGCTCGCGCCTGTTCAAGCTCGGCCTCAACCTGCCGGAAGACCAGCGCCTGCAGTTCAGCTACATGGAGTACGACGCCGACAGCAAGAATGCCTGGACCTATGTCTCGTCCGATGCGCAGACGACGTACTACCTGCGCAGCAGCGCCAGCGACCTGATCGCCCGCAACGCCGCGCTGGATTACAGCTACAACCCCGACAGCAACCTGATCGATCTTGAAGCCAAGCTGTATTACGTGACCACCCGCGAGGACCGCTGGAACGCCGCCAGCACCGCCAGCCAGAGCAGCGGTAACTGGTATCCCGACTACCTCGACCACTATCAGATCGATACCTGGGGCCTGCAGCTGACCAACACCGCGTACTTTGATGTCAGCGACGACCACCTGCTTACCTTCACCTACGGCGGCGAGGTCTATCAGGATCGCTTTTCGCCCTCAACCACCCGCACGCCCACCATCAATCAGCTGGCCTATCCCTTTATCAAGGGCGCCAACCCCGATGGCGAGCGCACCATGGCCAGCATCTTCGGTGAGCTGGTCTGGGACTACAGCGACTGGCTTCGGGTGGATGCCGGGCTACGCTACGACCGCTATCGACTCAAGGGCGAAAGCGGGCTGACGGTGTGGATGTATCCCGACGGCGAGTTTGTCACGCAGGATGGCGCAAGGAGCGAACAGGCGATGGTGTTTGATGTAGACCAGCAGGCCGGCCGCCTGTCGCCCACGCTGGGCATCGCCGTCAAACCGGGGGTTGATTGGCTGCAGCTGTATACCCGCTGGGGCAGGGGCTGGCGCCCGCCGGCTGTGACCGAGGCGTTTATGTCGGGCCGCCCGCATGGCGGCGGTGGTAGCGAGATGGTGTACCCCAACCCCTTCCTGAAACCCGAGCGCTCCAACAACTGGGAGGCAGGTTTCAATATCTTTGCCGAATCACTGCTGCGCGACGGTGATCGCCTGGGTATCAAGGTCGCGTACTTTGATAACCGCATCGACAACTTCTCCTACATGGACGTCAACGTCGATGTGCCCGGCCTGACCGCCGCCAACACCTCGATGGGCCGCAGTGCGTACCAGAACAACCTGGAGGAGACGCGCTTTCGCGGCGTTGAGTACAACCTGGACTACGACGCAGGCAGCTTTTACTCGCGCCTCAGCTACACCCACATGATCGGCAGCAATGACTTCTGCTCCAACCAGTTCTATCTGGGCGGTGCGCAGGAGCTGGTGCAGGTGGGCACCCGGCCTGGCTTTATTCAGGTTGGCCCGATTCAGATCCCGGTGCAGCTGCCGGTGTATGACGCCCAGCCCAACGACGAACTGAACAACTTTGTGCAGTGCAATCAGGTCATGGGCAGCGCCTCTTACATGCCCGCCGACAGGGGGGCGCTGACGCTGGGCATGCGCTTTCTCGACAACCGTCTGGATGTGGGCGGGCGCGTGCGTTACAGCGAGGGCAACGGCGCGAACCTGAACACACCGACCTACTCGCAGCTGGAGCAGGCGCTGTGGCCGCAGTATCAGGTGTATGACCTGTACGCCAGCTACTGGGTGACCGACCAGCTCAATATCGCAGCCTCCATGGAGAACGTGTCAGACCAGGCCTACTTTGTCGCCATGGGTGATGTGAACAATCTCTCGTTGGCGCGCGGGCGGACGCTCTCCGGCATGCTGGAGTTTCGTTTCTGAGGGTCCTGATAAAGCAGGGCGAGGTTACGCCCTGCTTTAGCTGTGCAGGCTGGCGACTCAGGCCGAGCGGCGCAGCGGGGTGACGTTGTTCTCGCGCGTGCGCTCGCTGCAGCGCAAACTGAGCGCCGAGAAGCAGACCTTCGATGCCATCCGTGACCAGGTTCGGCGCAACGCAGCAGAACATTACCTGCTGGAAACGCATATCCCGCTCGCTCAGATTGCCGACCTGCTGGGGCTGGCAGACCAATCGGTACTGACCCGTCTGTGCCAGCGCTGGTTCGGCAACCCGCCCGCACGGCTGCGCAAGGCGCGGCGGGGCTGATGTGCAGTCACGGGCTAGTTCCCTGCTACTAAGCCACCGCCTAATACCCGTTTCAGCCACTGACCAGAAAATGTCTGACGCTACCTCCATCAGGTGCTCCAGGGCGAGATCTACGCCTGCGCCCAGAGCTGCGGTAGAACATTGATGGGAAAGTAGTTTGGAGGGGCGGAGGTATGGGTAATCTGGACGGAATGCCGGGTTTTGGTGGAAGGGTTGGAGAGGGTGCTTTCGGCCAGGAGCAGTCATTCACGACCGACAGCTATAGACCCAGAGCGACCAGTCACGACAGACAGGAGGCGGCCAGAAGCGACGGCACGAGGACAACGAACTGATACTCCCAGGCAGCAGGTGTGAGAGGGTGGAGGAACCAAGCCGAAAGGATATAGGCTAGGATCTCAATCGGGCAGTGAATGATTGCTCTCTCAATGCGTCAGGGAGGAGGTTTGTATGAGAGTTAGTAGTATTTCGATCCAAAATTTCCGTCGACTGGAAAAAGTTCAGATAGACATTGAGGAGCGGGAGTCAATCTTTGTTGGCCCGAACAACAGCGGCAAGACTTCTGCCACCGCAATTTTTCGCTGCTTTCTAGGTGGACGCGACTTCAAGATTCATGATTTCTCGGTCGCCCGAATAGCAGACTTCGACGCGTTCACCGCGACAGATGATGCCAGCAAGCTCCCCAAGATCAGTCTTGACCTTTGGTTCACCATCGATCCTACCAGTATCGCATTCGGCAGAGTGTTCACACTGCTGCCAAAGCTTTCTGACTTAACGCGGGTAGGAATTCGATTGTCGTATGAGGTCGCGGACGCGAAGACGTTGCGTGAGAGCTACGAAGCCGCCTATCCGCACAAGGATGATGGTACCCGCGCTAAGACGCTGGCTCAGTATCTGGCGCTTGATGGAAATCTTGGCCGACATTTTGCGGTTTGCTACTTCTCACTTGATGAGAAACGCCAGGACGGAGCACCTACTGAAACACTGACGAGTCAGCTAGCCCCTGACGAAGGTAAACGGCTTCTGAAGCATCTCATCCGGGTTGAGTTTGTCGACGCACAGCGCAACATTAACGACGATGACAGCAGCCGCAGTAACCGGCTTTCGTCAGCCTTTGCCGCCTTCTACCAGAAGAATCTTGAACAGGCTGGCCATGCTGCCGATGCACACAGCGTAATCGATGCCAACAACAAGCTACTGACTGAACACTACGCCAATCAGTTTGAACCGCTGATTAAGCTCATCAAGCACCTTGGCGTGCCATCGATTAATGATCGAGAGTTGCGGATCATCTCCTCGCTAAGCCCTGAAAGTGCGCTGCGTGGGAACACCGAGCTGCTCTACGTTGACCCTGGTCGCCAGCATGAACTGCCAGAGCTTTATAACGGCCTTGGCTTCAAAAACCTGATCTACATGGCAATCCAAGCTCAGCACTTCCATTCTCAATGGGTGATGACTGCCGAAAACAGGCCTTTATGCCTAATGATCTTTATTGAGGAGCCTGAGGTTCACCTTCATGCGCAGGTGCAACAGGCCTTCATCTCCAACATCTGGCAGGTGATCAACCAGTCCGCCGAGGCGGCTGGAGAACCTGCTCTCGTACCACAGCTGGTTGTTACTACGCACTCTTCGCACATCATGGAGGCTGTGGATTTCGAGAAAGTCCGTTACTTTCAGCGCTGCTATATCGAAGGTGAGACAGCAGCGGAGAGTATTCGCAACGCCTCAGTAGTTCATAGCCTTCGGGCCTTCCAGCCGGAAGTGGAAATGGTTGATGAGAAGCGGATCGAACCTGCGGAGTCGTTGGCCTTCCTCAAACGCTATTTACGACTAACACATTGTGATTTGTTCTTTGCGGATGCTGCCATTCTTGTCGAGGGGGCCGTCGAGAAGCTGTTAATGCCATCCATGATTGAGCGTGCTGCTGGGCGACTAAGAACGACATACCTCACAATCTTGGAAGTGGGAGGCGCCTATGCCCACCGTTTCGAGGGTTTGCTCAGCTTCCTTCACATTCCATACCTAGTTATCACCGATCTCGATTCCGTAGTGCCCACTGGATATCCCCGAGCTTGTCGGGCGGACCTTGCCGGGGCTCGAACCTCAAATGCTTCTCTCAAAAAACTGTGTGGGATAACCACCGTCGCTGAGCTTATGGCCTTGACTCCAGCTCAGCGACAGCAAGCCGAGAAGGATCGTTGTATTTCTTTTCAGACGGATATCTTGGTAACGGAAGGTGAGACTCAGGCAACGATGCGGCCGCGCACTTTAGAGGAGGCAATCCTTTACGAGAACTTCGGGCTGCTTCGATCCGGCGTCTTATCTATCGACACCCACATTCCAGCGCTTCTGAGCGACGCTTACCAGGCTGTCTACGAACAGGTTCGCTCGGATAGTTTCAAGAAGACTGACTTTGCTATGGATATCTTGGCATGCACTCAGGAATGGGTCGTTCCTAGCTACATTGCAGAGGGGCTAAGTTGGCTTGAGTCGCGCTTGGATCCAGTGCGTGAAGCAGACACGACGGCAAAAGCTGCTGGCACGGAGGGGGCATAGCATGGGGGGGTGGGTTGAAAGCAAAGCGGATGCCCTAGTCCGAGAATGCCTAGAAAGTCGCCGAAGCTTCGCTATGATCGCAGGCGCTGGGGCTGGTAAGACAAGTTCGCTGGTTGATGCTCTGAGCCGAATTCGCGATCGCGAGGGGATTGCTCTTAGAAAGCATGGTCAGCGTGTTGCATGTATCACCTTTACCAAGCGTGCGGTTGAAGTGATCAAGGCAAGGCTGGGGTTCGACGAGCTGTACCTAGTTTCAACTCTTCACGGATTCTTGTGGGGGCAGATCAGCCACTTCCATGATGATATTCGACAGGCGCTTTGTGAAAGTCGTCTTCCAGCTCTTATACAGAAGGCAGAGGATGATGATAACGGGGGCGGTAGCAAAAAGGCACAAAAGGCTCGCGCAAAACGCGCGCGACTGATAGAGCAGTTAGCTCTTCTTGAGTCAGTTAAGAGCTTTGATTATGCCGACACAAACTTTAGTGATTACGGAAAGGGGCAGATTGGCCACGATGACGTCATCGCGATTGCCACCCACTTGCTTGCGAATAATGAAACTCTAAGGCGTATTGTCGGATTGCGTTTTCCTTATATCTTCGTCGATGAAGCACAGGACACATTTGAGGGTATTGTCACCGGACTTAATCTTGTCGGTGCTGGCATTGGTCTTCCTGTGGTCGGATACTTCGGTGACCCCTGGCAGCAAATTTATGACCGAAGTGCTGGGGTTTTTTCACCCCCTGATGGTGGTGAAGTTATCAAGAAAACGGAGAATTTCCGCTGTTCGCAGAGTGTTATCCGACTCCTCAATGCTTATCGCAGAGATGTTGAGCAATATGCCGCTGGCGAAAATGCTGCATGTGAAGGCAGTGTCGAATTCCTGCTGGTAAAAGCAGAAGATCCAACGGAGCCACGCAGGCGCTATTCAGAAGAACAAATTGAGCGTGCCCTGCTACGCATGGATGCAGCAGTCGATGCATGGGGCTGGGCTGGGCGTGACGATATCGTCAGGCTCTTCCTTGCACGCCAAATGATTGCGCGGAGGCTTGGGTTCGCTGATCTAAATCGTCTCTTTACAGGCGACTACGCATCGTCCCGCGCGCAAGATGCCTTTGAGGAAGGTACACATTTTCTTCTCAAGCCATTTATTACGACGATTTGTCCTCTTGTCGCTGCTCAAGCTCAAGGTGATGAAAGAGAAATTATCAATCTGCTTCGTCATAATAGTCCGGCTTTCGCAATCGATGGATTAAACTCGGAGAAGTCACTGAACTTTATGATTGAGGTGTCGAAGGAAGTAGTTGGCCAATTGCAGGAGTTGTGGGGTGGCGAGACAATCGGAACGATTCTTCGTTTTTGTATCGAGAAGCAGATCATCCAGCCTTCCGACAAGTTACGTGAGCATCTCGATCGCGCCCCTCGGCTCGAGCAGTTTGATGAGGTCATTCACAGTCTAGACAAAGGGGATTGGCTAGCAGACGCGCTATTCACAATGGCACCAGAGGCGGTATCCCGCTACGCCCAGTACCTCAACAACAATACGGCCTATAGCACCCAGCATGGGGTCAAGGGTGAGGAGTACGCAAAAGTCTTAGTCGTCTATGACGATATTGAGGCCGCATGGAACCACTACAGTTTTAATAAAACCCTGACACCAGGCACGGCTGGCGATCCCTCTGATCGACAACGCTCTGTAACTCAGAAACTAGCGTATGTCTCGTTCTCCCGTGCAATGGAGGACTTGCGTGTCGTGCTGTTCACCGCTGATCCGGCGGGGGCACGAGATGAACTTATTCGAAGTGAGCTATTAAGGCCTGATCAAATACAAATCATGAACTAATAGTTTTCCAGCTTTTAGGTTAAGGAAAAGACTAAAGGGGGGTAGATTTATTTATTGGGGAGACCGGCCGCTTCTGGCCGAAAACAGCCGCTCCACTAGGTCATCGCCCCAACTTGCTATCCTATCGCCACACCGTCAGCATGGCACCTAACCCATCCCAACGAGAGAGCCTGCCGTGTTTCCCATCAGTGTGTGGTTTGCCTATACCGCTGCCTGCGTTCTATTGGTGCTGGCGCCGGGGCCGGATAATTTGCTGGCTATCGGGCGGGGGCTTAGCCAGGGCAAGCTGGCTGCGGCTTTGTCTGGCATGGCGTCTGGTGCGGGTATTTTGTTTCATGTGGCGGCGGCATCGTTGGGGCTGACGTTGCTGATGCAAACCTCGGCGGTTGCCTTTTGGGTGGTGAAGCTGATTGGTGCGGCCTATCTGCTGTGGCTGGGCATCAAGGTGTTGCGCTCGCGCAGTTTGTTCAACTTGCAGGCGGCGTCTCGGCAGTCATTGCCGAGCATCTTTTTGACCGGGTTTCTCTCTGCGGCACTCAACCCGAAGCCGGGGTTGTTCGTGCTGGCCTTTATCCCTCAGTTTGTTGACCCGGCGCGTGGTTCGGTCACTGTGCAGATGGTGGTATACGGGGTGTGGTTTGCGGTGCTGACGGCGCTGGGGTTTGCCTTGATGGGCATTTTTGCCACTGCGCTCTCCCGCTTTTTGCTCAACCGGCCACGGCTGGTGAACAGCTTGAACATGGGGGCAGGGCTGACCTTTGTTGCCTCTGGCGTGTCGGTGGCAACGCTGAGTCAGCGCTAGGGCTAGACTCGGTTGACTGGCCGCTCTGCGGAACCCTTCGCGATGCAATCACTGCAGTACTCTGGTCTGGGTTCATCGAGAGCGCCCATAGCGTCCATCCGTTGCGCTTTAAGAGTAAGGCTGTCCGGCATCGATAGGTGCTTTCCCGGTGTGGGTAAAGCAGTTGCTGTCGTATCGCACCAGCTTTTATACAAAGCGCTTGCATCAACAGGCGCGGGTACTTGTTCCTTGCGCTGCAGTGCCAGCGACATCTGCTCGGCAATGATGGGGTTGCTAGCAGAATAGGAAAAGTGTGAGGAAGGATGGCTCACCACGGCTACAGGTACATCACCTGTCAGTGCCTTAACCCGACGGCCGTTTCGCTTGCTGTAGCAGACGATTAAATCTGGCTTCAGCACCCCCAAGACTTCAGTGAATGGCTGCTTGCCTCTCTCCCATGCGGCGTCGCATGGCGTCTTTCGGGCTTTGGGTATGAACTCCTGGATGAAGTTGTAGTAGGCGATGCTATGCCAAAACTCGCTTTTATCTGATTTGGAAAATCGCTTTCTGGTGTTCAGGATAGAAGCCATGATTTTGGTGAAATGTGGGTGGCGGCGAAGCTTGGCGGTGGCTTGCGGGTGTTTCTGGCCCAAGGCGAGAGCCTTTACGATCTCAGGCGTGACAGTCGGGCGTTCATTCTCTTTGGCACCGTAGTGTGACTCGCAGACCACGAGTACCCGCAGGCCATGAATGCCTTGCTCGTAGCGGGGGCCGACCCATGGCGCAAAACGAACAGTACTCTTGGTCATTGCCTTCCTTGGTCAATAGGGCCAACACGCTTGGCCAGGCCCTGAACACGTAGCGAATTTTTGGGTTTTGGCAGTCGACTCGATGGCTGTTTTGTCCCCTTGCCCAGGCGGCCTTTAACTACCGGATGGCGCGTTCGTCAGTTGCGCGTGGGTAGACAGTTCTTCCGCAATAAACGCTGCAATCATCGCCCGGTATACCTGTTCCACTACCTCTGGTGAAGCGCCGGTTTCGCTGGCGATGGCGCGGACCTTGGCGATAACCTGCTCGACCCGTGCAGGCGCTTTTACATCATCGGTGGTTTTCTTGAAGCTGGCCGCCTGGGTGACGAGGTTGCCGCGCTTGGCGAGCAAGGAGACGAGGCTGCGGTCGATCTCATCGATTCGTTGGCGTACTTCGTCGAGGGAAGAGCAGGGCACATCCATTGTTTAACGCTCCTTTTTGCTGGCCTGTGGTGGCTTGGCTGTTGCCGCCGTGCCCGTAGCCTAACCCTCAGCGCTTCGGCGATTCAATGCGGCGTCACTGTTGAGCGCTTGCATTCCCCTCCTGCCAACCCGCACCTAACGCCAGAAGCAGCTCAATCTGCCTGAGCGTCACTTCGGTATTCACCGCGGCCAGACGCACGCATTGACGGCCTCCCTTCGGCCGTGCGGGGCGTCAATAACGGGGCAGACCCTGGGCTGGATGCATCTTGTCCTGGGCCAGATTACGTGGATCGGCATGCGCGCGCTGGCGTTATTTAACGTGGACAACTGCGCTGTGTGAGGTCTGCATGGCTGCAATAGCATCACGCTGTGGCCGCTCTGCAGGCCCTGGGGAAGGGGTTAAGAAGCCGGGCGTATTGCCCGGCTTTTTGATTGCTGCGCCAGCGGTATCTCGGTGCCTAGACTGCCGCCGCCGTTACCGCCCGGGCACGCCAGACTGAGCCCAGCACCATCAGCAGGCCAATTGCTGCCATCGCCGCTCCGGCTAGCGAGATGGCCGGGTAGCCGAGCCCTGCCTTGATGACTGCTCCACCCAGCGCCGCACCAATCGCGTTGCCCAGGTTGAAGGCGCCGATGTTCACCGCAGAGGCCAGGTTGGGCGCATGCTTGGCGGCCTCCATCACCCGCATCTGCAGCGGCGGCACGATGGCGAAGCTGGCAATGCCCCAGAGCAGAATGACCACGGCGGCAGGCAGCGGCCAGCGCATCAGCACGGTAAAGGCCAGCAGGATCACAATCAGCGCACTGAGTGAAGCAATCAGCGTGCGATCAACCGACCGATCTGCCGCCTTGCCGCCCCACATATTGCCCAGCGTCAGGCCGATGCCGTAAAGCACCAGCATGGCGGTAATGAAGGCCGCGGAGGCGTGGGTCTCGCTGGTCAGAATAGGCGCGATATAGGTGAACACGGTAAACATGGCGCTGGAGCCGATCACGGTCAGGGCCAGCGCCGACAGCACCGGGCCACGGCCCAGCACGCGGATCTCGGCCAATGCGCCGCCGCTGTTGGGCTGCGGCACATGGGGCAAGGCAAACCACAGCGCGACCATCGCCAGCACGCCAAGGCCGGTAATACCCCAGAACGCGGTACGCCAGCCGAACGCATCACCAAACCAGGCCGCCAGCGGCACGCCACCAATGGTTGCCAGCGTCAGCCCCAGAAACATCGCCGCCACCGCGCCCGCGCGTTTGTCCGGTGCGACCACACTGGTGGCAACAATGGAGCCAACGCCAAAGAAGGCGCCGTGGTTCAGCGAGGTCACTATGCGGGCGATCAGCAGGCTGTAGTAGTCGGTCGCCATCGCTGACATCAGGTTGCCCAGGGTGAAGATGCCCATCAGGCCGATCAGCAGATAGCGGCGGGGGATGCGCCCGGTGGTCAGCGTCATCAGCGGCGCGCCGAGCAGTACGCCCAGCGCGTAGGCGCTGACCAGCAAGCCGGCAGCCGGGATGGATACGCCCAGATCGGCGGCGATGCCGGGCAACATGCCCATTGGGGAAAACTCGGTAACACCAATGCCAAAGGCACCGATAGCAAGTGCAACAAGGGGTGGGTTGATACGCATGGAAGGCTCCTCATCTATGCCGCGAATGCTACAATCCGCTCCTTGATGGCGGTAGATGGCTTTTCCGGTAAACACCTTTGCGTAGAGAGCACAAATGGACTTTAACGGCAGGTCGGGCGACATGGTCGTGTTTACCACGGTGGCGCAGGAGGGCAGCCTGTCAGCTGCCGCGCGGGCGCTGGGCCTGACACCCTCGGCGGTCAGTCGCATCATCACGCGTACCGAGCAACGCCTTGGCACGCGGCTGCTGCTGCGCACCACCCGTGCAATCACCTTTACCGCTGAAGGCGAGGCCTACTTGCGCGGCGCCCGCCGTATTCTTGCCGACATGGCCGAGGTAGAAGAGTCCATTGCCGATCAAGGCGTGCCCAGAGGCCGCCTGCGCGTCAGCGCTGCGCTCGGCCATGGACGGTTGGCAATCGTGCCGCTGGTGGCTGCGTTTACCGCGCGTTATCCAAAGATCACCGTCGACCTGTCCCTGGGCGATGAAGTGGTCGATATCCTCGCCGGCGAGGCCGACGTTGCCGTGCGCTTTGGCCCACTGCCCGACAGCCCGCTGACTGCGCGCCGCATCGGTGAAACAGGGCAGGTCGTGGTGGCGTCCCCAGACTATCTGCAACGCCACGGCACCCCGCTGCAACCGGAAGACCTCGCTCAGCACAACTGCCTGCGTTTCAACTTCCGCCGCGCCGAACCCAACTGGCCGTTTATCCGCGACGGCCAGTCATTCTCCCTGCCTGTGTGCGGCAACATCGAATGCAGCAGCGGCGAAGCGCTTGCCCAGCTCGCCCGCGTAGGCGCCGGTATCGCCCGCATCGGTGAGTTCAGCGTGGCCGAGGATATACAGCGCGGCGATCTTATGCCCTTGCTGCAAGCCTTCAACCCGGGCGACCGCGAACCTATTCATGCCGTATTTGCGGGCGGCTCGACAATGCCGGTGCGGGTGCGGTTGTTTGTGGACTTTCTGCTTGAGCAGCATCAGATGTGAATGAGCGATAGGTGCTGAGGGTGAGGGGCGATTTTGGCCAAGATGAAGCGGTTGAAGACGGCATCTGGATGGGGATATTCCGCAAACCCGCAGCGTCATCGCTCGAACGACAGTGACATAAACAACACTCCCGACCATCGCGTGGGATGGGTGTATGTACGGGATAGACAGCGCTTTGTGCCGTGGAATAGTCTTGAAGCACAAAAGGGACAGCTCAGCGTAGCCAAAGCTCAGCCGAGCGGACTTTGCACTCCGGCGAAGGCATTACCAAGGACATGGGTATAAATCTGCGTAGTACGCACATCGGCATGTCCCAGCAGCATCTGCACCGTGCGAATGTCACTGCCACGGCGCAGCGCATAGGGCAGGCTGGCATCACACTGGTAAAACGCATCTTGCTCGCGCCAGGCACGCTGGATGCGCGCTTTGCGGTCTTTCAGTGGCTCAATCAGCGGGCTCGGCAGCAGCGTGGTGCGATCCTTATCTCCGTTACCGCTACGCACCGTGATGATCTGGCGGTCGAAGTCGATGTCTTTGATTCGCAGCCGACAGGCTTCGACAAGACGCAGCCCCCGAGCCGTACATCAACGACGCAATCAGTTTGTGAGGCTCCGGCAGCAGCGCGATGATCTGGGTTGCTTCACCGTGCGTCAGCACTGTCGGGATACGTGCAGGGCGCCTCGCCCGCACAGTGTCGCCAATATCACCCAGCGGCTGATCAAGCTCCTAACCGTAAAGAAACACCAGCGCGTTGAGCGCCTGATTCTGTGTGGCTGGGGCCACATGCCGACTGACGGCCAGCCAGGTGAGAAACGCGCTAACGTCCGCCGTCCCCATCTCCAGTGGGTGACGCATCCGGTGATAGCGCAGGAAGTAGCGTATCCAGTACCAGTAGGCCTCCTCGGTACGAATGCTGTTTTTTATACAGCGTTATTGGTTGCGCAAAATGAGGACGTCAAGATGCTACAGGCTGTGCGTTGTGGGAGAGATATAAGTATTTGATTTAAATATAAAAACTTTGTTTTAGGTGAGCGAGGCGTCGCGTTGTTATGAAGAGGTCACTGATACGCAATGGTGAATCCGTCGGTCCACTCAGCTGTTAGCTGTAAAACCAGCGTGGAGCGTTGTCTCAAGTAAATTATCGATATACGATAAAAAAATATTGAAAAGCGATAATTTACCTCCTATGCTCTCTTTTCATTCTTGAAGAAGCGGAGGCCTTAGTCTATGAAAAGTGAAAGCGAAAATATTAAACGCATACAACGTGTCAGCGGTACATTTCGATTACTGTTTACGGTTTTAATTTTTTTGATTCCCGCCGTAACCTTGACGTATTGGATGTTTTTTAACTACCTACCTGCTGGGTTTACGGCTGAACTACCTGTTGTGGTTAGCCAGACGCTCCCTCTTAAAACTCTCTTGTTAGCATTTTCAGTCAGCTTGATTCCCGTATCTGTTGCTGTATATGGGGCTATGAATCTAAAAGAACTGTTCAAACTCTACGAGAGGGGAGTTGTTTTTTCTGAGCAAAATGTAAACTATGTTCGTCGTCTCGGGTACGCGTTGATATCTTGGGTTGTTGCTAATCTGTTATTTGTCGTTCTAATAAGCATTGTTTTAACATTCAACAATATGCCAGGAGAACGTATAATAGCTGCGCAGTTTGGGGTTTCAGACGTAGGTACATTAATTATCGGGGCGGTCGTTCTGTTAGTCTCCTGGGTAATGAAAGAGGCATCAAAATTAGAAAGCGAACTAGCACATACGGTATAAAACACAATGGCAATTGTAGTAAACCTAGATGTGGTGCTTGCAAAGCAAAAAATGAAATCTAATGAGCTGGCGAAACTTATTGGTATTTCTGAGCAAAATTTATCTATTTTGAAAACGGGCAAGGCGAAAGCGATTCGCTTAACAACACTGAATGCTATTTGTAGAGAGCTTAATTGCCAGCCCGGAGATATATTGGAGTATCAGGAAGGTTAAATAAAACAGCTAACAAGCGCATGTTGCTGGACTGGTTTTCCGCTGCGCTCCAAACTAGTCGCAAATGCGGACGTTAGGCAAAAAGGAGAGTTGGTTCATGAAGTTAATGGTCGTTGGGGCGAGTAAAGGTCTAGGTCGAGCTTTTGTAGAAGGGTTATGCACGGCTGGTGATAATGTTGTTGGTATTTCACGCCTGCGTCCGAAAGAGCTTAAGCTGCCTGATTTCGTTAGTCTTGATTGGATCGAAGCGGACCTAGGAACCCCTCTGGAGGCAGCCTTAGAGATTGAGCGGCAAGCTCCCCCGGAGCTGGATGTGCTGATATACAATCTGGGAGTCTGGGAAGAGACGGCTTTTACGGATGAGTACAAGTTTTTTGATGATTCTGATGAGAGCATTGTTGGGATGGTGAATATCAATATCACTGGAACCATACTGCTGCTAAAAAGGCTTATTCCCAAGCTTCTCAATTCCACTAATCCTCGATTGATTCTTACTGGTTCAACATCCGGGCTTCGCCAGAGTGGACGTCCGGAAGTTACGTTTGGCGCGTCAAAGTTTGCCCTGACAGGTATTGGTGACGCATTGAGAGAGGGTTTCCGAAAGGACGGTTTAGCGGTTACTTGTTTGCAGCTTGGCTACCTCAACACAGACGATGCTCTTTCTGTGCCATTGGATGAAGCCGCTCTCCGAGGTGACGGACAACTTGTACCCGTTCACGACGTAGTCAATGTTGTAAATGCCCTCATTAACATGTCTAGCGCATCTTACGTCCGTGAACTTGTGCTGCCTGCTATATATGATGAACGGTTTTGACGTCTGTTCAGCAGAAGCCTAACAATCGCAGTCACAGCGACGGCTTTTCCGCTGCGGCTTTGTCTTCACTACAAAGCCGCGCGTGCTGCGGGCGTTAAGTGAGAAGGAAGAAGTAATGTTCTGGAAGAAGAAAAAGAATGGTAATGTCGTTCACATAGAGCAAGAAGATGACTTCGAATTAAAACCTCGGGACTCTGCTGCAACATCACAAAGAGTGTTGGCTCTCCTTGCGGTTATCGGGCGTGTTCACGAAGACCCTCCTGAAAGAGTAACAAGCTGGGTTAGAGAAAATAGTATCGCCAAGTATTTTTCAAATGAAGAGTCGAAATATTTTTTTAAGACTGAAATTACGTTTCAAGAAAAACAAAATTTTAGCTGGAGAGCAGAGTCAGTAGTCTCGCTGATTTGGGCGCTAGGCGGGTTAGAGGAATTTCCAAACCTTGATGAGCAATTTGATATTTACGCGACTGAACTTGTAGTTAGAGCTATCAATGACCCTGAGAAGTTTCTGTTGAATGCAAGGCTAAGACCATTTGAGGAAATAGAAGAAAAGGAAAGCGACATGCATCATCAACACTGGAAAATTAGAGATGCTCAACTATTTCAAAAGACTATGCCTGATGAGCTAGATCCAGGGATAGTTTACGAAAGACGCTATGCTCTAAGCTGGCTCGTAGGTTACGGGGAGTGCTGGGATGACGTTCCAACAGATACTTAACAAGGCGCTCAAGTTCGTTCCGGCCTATGGCCTCCAGCGGACGCCCCTGTCAGGGCGCCGCTTAGCTTTGCGTTAAAGGTACGTAAGGCATAGCGATGGAGTTTACTGATCCAGAGGAAGAAAAATCTCGCGGTAGAATCGCGCTTTGGCTTGATCCCAGCGATATTGCATTCTTAGCAAACGAATGGCGAAAAATCCCCGATAATGCCCCCGAGTCGGTAAAAGAAGCATGGGCTCGTGTAGCCTTTCGGGCATCAACTGCACTGCACAAGGCTGGCGTAAGCTACTCGCCAGAGTTTCCGAGCGACGATGAGAAATACCGAAACCTTTAACAAATCAATGTTGGCGGACAATTTTCAGCGTTAGGCTTTCTTATGAATCCACTATGGAATGAATTTCCAAGAATCCCTTGGGGCTCTGCCGGTTGGAGAATGGGCTTCGGTGAGACCTATCTAAAGCAATGGAATGATTGGTATATAAATTTATCGTCATGTGAAAAAGAAAAATATGAAAGTAAATACCCTGAACCTCCAGAATGGGAAGGGTTTTACAACTATGTAAAAAAAGGAGAAAAACCTCCGAAAATTTTACGTGAAGAAAAACTAATGGCAGAAGCGGCAGTGCCGCCGCTTCCTGAAGAAATGGTAATTTCAGAAAAGTATAGGGTTATGTGGTGTATGCAACGCTATATGAAAAATGAATATTGGCCCCATGAAGAAACAGAAGAATACTTTAATAAATTGCTCTTTGTAGAGCCAAACGGGTTTAGGTGGTTCTTCTATTCACTAAAATCAGGCGGTTTTCGCTTCGAACGCGAGTAGGCCTAACAAGTGACTGTGGTGTCAATGCCTCAAATCAGGCTGTTTGTACAGATCAAGTATTCACCTAACACCGGTCCCCCCGCAGCTGGGCTGGCCTTTGCGTCGCGTGACTTCGCGGTTTGAAGGGTGCCCCGTACTGGACTCTACGCGTTGGGGCGTCCGCGAACAGTAGGCAGTCGATGTATCTGCTCGCTACCGCTCCAGTGCCTGCGCACCAATCGGCCAGGCCATCACGAATGCGCTACCTTGGCCCGCAGGCTGGCAAATCACATCGCCGCCATGGGCTTCGGCGATGGCTTTGACCACGGCCAGCCCGAGGCCGCTGCCGCCGCTTTGACGTGAGCGAGAGGGGTCGCCGCGGCGGAAGGCTTCGAAGATCGCCTCGGCCAGGGCGCTATCGATGCCGGGGCCGTCGTCTTCAACCGTTAGTTGGCAGAGGCCGTTCGCTTGCCGGAGGCTTACTCGCAGATTACCGGGTGTGGCGTGCTGCAGGGCGTTTTCCAGCAACCCCATGAGCGCCTGCCGGATGCGCACCGGGTCGCATTCCACCAGCAGGCTCGCATCCAGGTCACTGTGTAGTTGAAACCCTTTTTCGGTCAGCGGTGTGGTGAAGGCTTGCAGCACTGGGTTCAGTTCATCTGCCAGCCTGACTGACACCCGCTGAATATCCAGATGGCCATTTTCATTCAGGCTGAGTACGCGCAGGTCTTCGATCAGCCGACTGAGCCCCTCTACCTGGCGCAGCAAGCCTTCAAAAATGTCTTCACTGGGGGTGAATACCCCCTCGGCCAGACCCTGCAGGCGACCACGCAGGATGGTCACCGGTGTGCGCAGCTCGTGGGCGATGGCGGCACTCCAGAACGCGCGTTCGCGGGTCATGTGTTGCAGGCGCTCGGCCATGGTATTGAAGTCGCGTACCAGTTGCGCAGTCTCGCCCATGGTTTGCTCGTCAAGTGATGCGCGGGCATCAAGCTTGCCCTGGGCGACTTCACGCAGGCTGTGCGCCACTGAGTTGAGCGGGGTGATCAACCGCCGGGAAAGGCGAATGGCGACGAACACTGCCATGCTCAATGCGGCGATGATGGTGCAGCCGATCCAGATCATCTCGACCCGCGAGGGTATCCAGGTTTCGGAGATGCTGTCCGGCATGTAGGCCACGGCGATAGCGTAGAAGGCATACGAGCCGAATACGGCGATCACGATGATCCCCAGCGCCATGACGGCCAGGGACTGGATTATCTGCCGCCGCAGGCCCGGTGTCCGCTTCATGATTCGCTACCAAAGCGATAGCCCACGCCCCAGACACTTGCTGGTACACCTTGAATGTCGAGCGCTTCGAGCTTCTTGCGCAGCTTGCTGATGTGGCTGTCTACAGTCCTTTCCTGGGTATCCCCTTCGGGCAGGCAGTTGACCAGCAGCTCGGCGCGACTGAACGCCCGTTTGGGCGCTCGCATCAGGCAGGCGAGCAGCTTGAACTCGGTCAGCGTCAGCTCTAGTGGCTGCTGCTGGCCTTGGCGCTGAACGCTCGCTTGGTGATTGTCCAGGTCGATCTGAAACGGGCCGACCCGCAGCATCTGCGTTGCTGCTGGTGCCCTGGAGCGGGTGCGGCGTAGTACGGCTTCTACCCGCGCTACAACTTCGGTCGGGTTGAACGGTTTGACCACGTAGTCGTCTGCCCCCAGCCGCAGGCCCATGACCTTGTCAATGTCCTGGTCGAGTGCGGTGAGCATGATGACCGGCGTGTCTGCACTGGAGCGGAGTTCACTGAGGACTTTCCAACCATCCAGACGGGGCATCTGGACATCGAGCAGCAGCAGATCGGGTTTGAGTGCCCGGTGCATGGCCAGGGCTTCGTGGCCATCTTTGGCGTGCTGTGTGCGCAGGCCACTGCGTTGCAAATAAGCCACGAGGATGTCGGCGATTTCGGCTTCGTCCTCTGCGATCAGTACCAGCGCTGGCAGCAGGGAATCAGGACGTACGCTCTCGATCAGATCAGACATGGTCAGGCTCGCAAGCAAAGAGGCGAAAGTATATCGCCCCCTCCACACCATCTCCACATAGCCTCGAATCATTCGCAACAGAGCACCATCAGAATTCACCTGGGTCAGCCCCGAACGTTATCCGGTTGGGGCTCGGGTATTCAGTGAAGGGGAAGGGTTATGGGGATCAAACAGCGGCGTCTCGGGTGTCTGTTGGCGGGGCTCGCGGCTTTGGGGCTCGCTGGCTGCGATGCGCCACCGCAGGACGAGCAGGGGCCCGCGCCAGTCCAGGTATCGGTGATGACCTTGGAGCCGCAGGTGATGTCGGTCAGCGAGGTGCTGCCGGCCCGAGTGGCAGCCGTGCGCAGCGCCGAGATTCGTGCGCAGGTCAGCGGTATCGTTCAGCACCGGCTGTTTGAGCAGGGCGCCGAAATTGACGCCGGCACCACGCTATTCCAGATCAACCCGGCTCCCTTCAGGGCCGAGGTCGACAGTGCCGCAGCAGCCCTGCAGCGCGCTGAAGCGGTACTTGCTCGAGCCCGTCTGCAAACCCGGCGCCTCGCGCCTCTGATGGAAGCCGAGGCGATCAGCCGTCAACTCTATGATGATGCGGTGGCACAGCGCGACCAGGCCGCTGCCGATGTGGCGCAGGCCAGAGCCACGTTGAGCCGACGCAAGCTCGATCTGGCGTTCGCCAGTGTCGAGGCGCCGATTGCGGGGCGTATCGACCAGGCTCTGGTCAGTGAGGGGGCGCTGGTTTCGCCGACCGATGCTGCCCCCATGGCACGGATTCAGCAGATTGACCAGGTCTATGTCGATGTGCGCCAGTCGGCTTCGGTTCTGGAGGTGCTGCGACGTCAAGCCAGCTCAGCGGCACCGGACATGGTGGTGGAGGTTCTGGGGAGCGATGGCAGCCCACTCGGCATGCAGGGCCACATTCTGTTTTCAGGTATTGAGGTAGACGCCGGTACCGGTGATGTGTTGCTGCGGGTCCTGGTCGACAATCCGCAGCGCCGTCTGCTGCCCGGCCTGTACGTGCAGGCGCGGGTGCCGCGCGCGCATTACAGCGATGCGCTCAGTGTGCCCCAGCAGGCGGTGACGCGCATTGCTGGTCAGGCCAGCGTGTGGGTGGTGGATGCTCAGGGACAGGTGCAGCAGGTGCCCATTGAAGTCGGTGAGCTGGTCGAGCGCCGTTATCGCGTGGTGTCAGGGCTTGCCGCTGGCCAGCAGGTGGTCATTGAGGGTATCGAGCGTCTGAGCCCGGCAGTGCACGTCGCCGCACGCCCGTGGCAGCCCGCTGTGCGGAGCGCACAGCACAGTGCCGCAGCGCACTGAGTCCGGAGAAGTCGACATGCCTCAGTTTTTTATTGATCGCCCGGTGTTCGCCTGGGTCATCGCGCTGTTTATCGTGCTGATTGGCGTTATTGCCATCCCGCAGTTGCCGATTGCCCGCTACCCATCGGTTGCGCCACCTTCGGTGAGCCTCTATGCCTCCTATCCCGGTGCAACACCGCAGACGCTCAACGACTCGGTGATCAGTCTGGTAGAGCGCGAACTGTCCGGGGTGAAGAACCTGCTGTACTTTGAGTCCTCGGCAGATACCTCGGGTAGTGCGCAGATCACGGCCACCTTCAAGCCGGGCACCGACCCTGAGCTGGCTCAGGTAGACGTGCAGAACCGCATCAAGGCCGTCGAGCCGCGGTTGCCGCAGGCCGTTCGGCAAAACGGCCTGCAGGTGGAGTCGGCCGCGTCCAGCTTTCTGATGATTGTTGGCATGACGTCGCCCAACGGTCAGTTTGATGAAGTCGCGCTGAATGACTACTTCGCACGCAATCTTGTCGAGGAACTGCGCCGTATCGACGGGGTAGGGCGTGTGCAAATGTTCGGTGCCGAGCAGGCCATGCGTATTTGGGTTGACCCGAACAAGCTCACGGCGTTTGGGCTGACGATGAGCGAACTGGCTCTGGCCATTGAGCAGCAGAACGCGCAGATTGCCCCTGGCCGGATTGGCGACGAGCCAGCGCTGCCGGGCCAGCGTCTGACCGTTCCGTTGACGGTGCAGGGGCAGTTGACGACGCCTGAGGCGTTCGCTGCCATCGTCCTGCGCGCCGGTGCTGATGGCGCGAAGGTCACCCTCGGCGATGTTGCCCGGGTCGAGCTGGGCGCCCAGTCCTACGGCTTTTCCAACCGCGAGAATGGCGTGGCCGCCACCAGCGCCGCGATTCAGCTCTCGCCCGGGGCCAATGCCGTGCGCACCGCCTCAAAGGTGCGTGAGCGCCTGGCCGAGCTGGCACCCAGTATTCCGGCGGGTATGGCCTATTCGGTGCCGTTCGACACGGCGCCCTTCGTCAAGGTGTCGATTGAGAAGGTGATCTACACCCTGTTCGAGGCGATGGCGCTGGTGTTCCTGGTGATGTTCCTGTTCCTGCAGAACCTGCGCTACACGTTGATCCCGGCGATCGTCGCGCCCATTGCGCTGCTTGGTACCTTTGCGGTGATGCTGCTGGCCGGTTTTTCGATCAACTCGCTGACTATGTTCGGCATGGTGCTGGCGATTGGCATCATCGTTGATGACGCCATCGTGGTGGTGGAGAACGTCGAGCGGCTGATGGCCAAGCACGGTTTGTCGCCGAAGGAAGCAACCCGCCGGGCGATGCGGGAAATCACCGGCGCGATCATCGGCATTACCTTGGTGTTGACTGCTGTGTTTATCCCCATGGCTTTTGGCAGCGGCTCGGTCGGGGTGATCTACCAGCAGTTCACCCTGTCGATGGCGGTGTCGATCCTGTTCTCGGCCTTCCTGGCCCTGACTCTGACGCCGGCGCTGTGCGCCACGCTGCTACGTCCGGTCAGCGCCGATCATCATCACAAGGGTGGCTTCTTCGGCGCCTTCAACCGGGGCTTTGAGCGCCTCACTGAAAATTACGGCGCCCGGGTGGCACGGCTGGTCGGGCGCAGCGGGCGGATGATGGCGGCGTTTGCAGTGCTCTGCGCGGTGCTGGTTCTCGCCGCTCAGCAGCTGCCGTCTTCGTTCCTGCCGGAGGAGGATCAGGGCTACTTCATGACCTCCATTCAGTTGCCGACCGGCGCTACCAGCGAGCGCACGCTGGAGCTGGTAAAAACCTTTGAAGCCCACGTGGCTTCGCGGCCGGCGCTGGATGCAAACATGGTGGTTCTGGGCTTCAGTTTTGCGGGGTCCGGACCCAATGCGGCAATGGCGTTTACCATGCTCAAGGATTGGGACGAGCGCGATGGTGCAACGGCGGCTGAAGAGGCAGAGCTGGCCCAGCAGGCCATGTCAGACAGCGTTGAAGGCACGGTGATGAGCCTGATGCCGCCGGCCATCGACGAGTTGGGAACGTCCTCCGGCTTCACCCTGTTCCTGCAGGATCGCGCCAATCGAGGCGAGGCTGCGCTGCTGGGGGCTCAGGCGCAATTGCTGGAGCTGGCCGCGCAGAGCAGTCTGGTCAGTGATGTGTACCCCGATGGTTTGCCGCCTGGCGAGAGCATCCGCCTGGAGATTGATCGACAGAAGGCAGAAGCGATGGGGCTGTCCTTCAGTGCGGTGAGCAGCACGCTATCGGCGGCCATGGGCTCGCTGTACGTCAATGATTTCCCCAATGCCGGGCGCATGCAGCAAGTCATCCTCCAGGCCGACGCGGCAGCGCGCATGCAGCTGGATGATGTGCTCGGCCTGCGTGTGCGCAATGTCACCGGCGGTATGGTGCCGCTGCGCGAGGTGGTTACCCCGGAGTGGAGCGAGTCGCCGCAGCAGATGATGCGCTTCCAGGGCTTCCCGGCAGTGCGCATATCTGGCGGCGCCGCTCCCGGGGTGTCCAGTGGTGTGGCAATGGCCGAGATGGAACGGCTGGTTAAACAGCTGCCGCAGGGGTTTGCGGTCGCCTGGACGGGGCAGTCTTTGCAGGAGCGCCAGTCGGCCGCGCAGGCGCCGCTGCTGATGCTGCTGTCAGCGCTCGTGGTGTTTCTGGTGCTGGCGGCACTCTACGAGAGCTGGAGTATTCCGCTGTCGGTGATGCTGGTAGTGCCGCTTGGCCTGCTCGGCGCGGTGGCGGCGGTGATGCTGCGAGGGATGCCTAACGATGTGTTCTTCAAGGTCGGGATGATCACCATCATTGGTCTGTCGGCGAAGAATGCCATCCTGATTGTCGAGTTTGCCCGTCAGCTGCATACCCAGGGGCACACGCTGATCGACGCGGCAGTGACCGCTGCCCGTCTGCGGCTGCGGCCGATCCTGATGACTTCGCTGGCCTTTACCCTTGGCGTGGTGCCGCTGATGCTTGCCAGTGGCGCGAGTGCAGAAACCCAGCACGCCATTGGCACCGGTGTGTTTGGCGGCATGCTCAGCGGCACGGTGTTGGCGGTGTTCTTTGTACCGGCGTTCTTCGTTTTCGTCATCGGCGCTCAGGAGCGCTTCAGCGCCTGGCGTACCCAACGGTCGGTGGCTCCGATCAAGGAGAATTCATGATGCGTCTGCCAATCATCTTACCGCTGGTACTTTGCCTGTCAGCGTGCTCGCTGCAACCTGAGTTGCGGATGCCACCCGCACCGGTGCCAGCGCACTTCCCGGTAGAGAACCAGGCTTCAGGTTCGGGGCTACCGGCCAGTGCGCTTGGCTGGCGTGCGATGTTCGGCGATCCTCGTCTGCAGCGCCTGATCGAGCTGGCGCTGGAGAACAATCGTGACCTGCGTCTGGCTACCCTCAATGTTCAGGCAGCGCAATCCCAGGCTGATATAGCGGGTGCGGCGCGCCTGCCAGCGGTGGGACTGGAGGGAGAGCGCACGCGTGAACGCACGCTCGATAGCGGCAGCAATCGATCCGGCTCTGGTGCCGTGAGTCAGCACAACGGCTTGAATGTTGCGCTGAGCGCCTTTGAGCTGGACCTGTTTGGCCGTGTACGTTCGCTGTCCGATGCTGCATTGGCACGCTATCTGGCTAGCCAGCATGGGCGCGACGCTGCGCAGATCGCGCTGGTTGGCGCGGTAGCCGAGGCTTACTTTGCCCAGCGTCTGGCAGACGAGCAGGTGCAACTGGCCGAGCAGACCCAGGCAGACTGGAATCAGTCGTTGGCGCTGGCTCGCCTGCTCAAAAAGTCCGATCAGAGCAGCAGCCTGGATGTCGCTCAGGCCGAGAGTCAGGTGGCGTTGGCTGATGCTGATCTCGAAGCGGGACGCCGCAGGCTGCTCCTGGCGAACAATGCGCTGCAGCTGGTGCTGGGCAGCCCGTTGCCTGCCGACTTGCCGCCGGCACAGCCGTTGGAGCGCCAGCCGGTGATTGCGCGCCTGCCAGCCGGACTGCCAGCGGACCTTTTGCTGAACCGGCCGGACTTGCAGCAGGCCGAGCAGGTGTTGGTCGCCGCCAATGCCGATATCGGTGCAGCACGGGCTGCGTTCTTTCCGCAGATTTCGCTGACAGCATCGTTCGGTTACGCCAGCACCTCGCTCGGCGACCTTTTTGATCCGGCCTCTCAAGTCTGGCGCTTTGCTCCGCAGATCTCACAGCCGCTGTTTCAGGGTGGGCGCCTGCGCGCTGAACTGCGTCTGGCGGAGATACGCAAGTCCGAGGCCATCGCGCTTTACGAGCGGGCGGTTCAAAGTGCCTTCCGCGAAGTGGCTGATGCGCTGGCCGGAACGGCCAGTTTCGATCATCAGATTGAGGCTCAGCTACGTGCGGTCACGGCAGCCGAACACCGCCTGCATCTGTCCGACCTGCGCTACCGGGCAGGTCTGGATGGCCGTCTGGAGCTGCTCGACGCCCAGCGCCAATTGCAGGCCGCGCGGCAGTCCCTGCTGGCGCTGCGCGGCGCGGACATCGCCAACCGGGTAGCGCTTTACAAGTCCCTTGGCGGCGGCCTCTATGCGCGCGATGCCCAAGAGAATGTCGCTATCAACGCCGCTCGGTAGGTTCAAAAAAACGAGTTGGTCTAGGCGCGTTTGTGTTGGGGCACCCGCGCCGAAAGCTTACATTAATGACAGGCTTTCAAACGCTTCCTTGGTGATCGCCAAGCGTTTTGCCGTATCGCCTTGCTGTTCAAGGTCGATGTTCATTGCATAGAAATAAACGTCTTCCCCGCGTTCTAAATAGCCTACCAGCCAACCCAACTGAGGCTGGTCGGTTTCGCTAAATCCGACCCAGCCTGTTTTCCCGCTCAGGCGGTATTGAGGTGTCTCTTCAAGGATCAGCATCTGTTTTACGGCATTAACATTGGCTTCCGACGCGCCTAGCTCCCCTTGGTAAAAACGCTCGAGGAAGCCGATCTGTTGTTTAGCCGAAATGCGCAGATCACCGGTGAGCCAAAATTGGTCAATGCCTCCAGAAATGTCTCGGTTTCCATAATCAAACTGATCTACATACGACTGCATGCGTTCTTGGCCAACCCGGCGCGCTATTTCCTGGAAATACCACACCACGGAATGTTGCAACGCGGTATGCAGCGTGTGGCTTTCTGTCCAGCTAGCAGGCCACCACGATGCACGCGGGTCTTTATCACTATCCCAGTCAAGCTGGAATTCGGGCCCACTCGCAACCTGAGTTTCCAGAGCGATTAAGCTGTTGGGAATTTTGAATGTCGATGCGGGTAGGTATTGAGTGTTGGCTCTATCCTCATCGTGATAGACCCACAGGTTTTGCTTGGGGTCGAAAAGAACGAAGGTGCCTTGCACATCATGTGCTTCAAAAAGGCTGTCCAGGTGAGAGCCACTTTCTTGTGTTAGGGGTGTTTGAGCGTACCCAACAGATGTCATGCAGAGACTGAGAGCAGCAAAAACGCCGCCGGCGATTCGAGCGAGTTTCATGTTTATTCCATTAACTGTGATTGTCTGGTCATGCGAGAGCGTGTCGCGCGATGGAGAGTAAGGCGGTAGGAGCTGAATGGAAAAACAGGCTGATGTAACATCCGTAACCTGCTATTCATTTCTCTGTCTTAGGCCTTAGGTCCATGCTGGGTCCACCAATCAATATCGAAATTTCCCCTGCGCTGCGCGTTAATGAAACAGCGGCGCGCTACCAATCACTTTGGTTGCTCATTGCCATTTGCCATGCATGTCGATCCGGAAAAATGAGCTTGCCTGTTCACATCGTGCGAGCGCGATTTCCTGGAAAGGCAAATTGGAGAATGTTGATATCCAGGGCGTTCAGCGACTTTGAGAGGTGGGGTGTCGATGTGGGGTGGGGCCATGATGTTTCTCGTGATATTGCCTTGCTCGATCTTCGGCAGCGCAGCAAAGGCCCTTTTTGGGTTGATGCGGCAACCTTGTCGAGAGTTCGAGTTTTGGTGGATGGGGCAGAAATAGACCCGTTGTCCGTCGCCAGTTTCTTAGGGGAAGGGACTACTCACACGGTGGCCCAGCGCAACGTGGCCCGGCGCAACGTGGTGCCAAGCCGGGACGACGTGACGTACTGGGGCCACCTGGCTCAAGCGTTGCGCCTGACAAGAGACGGCTGCGTAGAACAATCCCATAACCAACTAAACGAACACTATGGTTTGGCTAAGGCCTCGGCCAAGACGGACTTCCAGAGAAACCTTGCCGTGCTGAAGGAGACGTTGGCGTGGCGCAAGATGGGCAACGAACATAAAAGCCATGAAACGCTCAACGATCTGGAGCAGCTGTTAGCGCTGCCCGATGAATGCAACGAAATGCCAACGCTCCACGCGATGGCCCATGTCGCGCGAGGATGGGATCTTTACAGCCGAGGCGATGTGCAGGCAGCTAATGTTGAGCTGGAAAAGTTTGCCTTTAATTCCAACCTGCAGCTGGTGATTCGCTATAACCCCAAGGTGCGTTTGGAGTACTTGAACCTTCGGGCACTGGTGAGCAAAGAGCGCGCTCTCAGTCAGAACCACCTGTCTTTAGAAGAACGACGCAGCGCGGCAGAAGACTCAATAAGCTCCCTTTCAGAAGCCTTACAGTCTGCTTATGAGGCGGATTCGATAGAGGCGGCGCAGGACGTGGCCGCCAACATTGGCTTTTCAAGCTGGTTGTTCTGGAAAGGCAACTTGATCGATGTCGAGCGGGCGCAAACTGAGCACCTGAGTCAGCTGCAAGCGGTGAGCTGGATTAGTTTGTCAGAGTGGATTTGTGACCGTTTTGGCGTGGGAGGAAGCTCTGCATGGAATCTTATTTTTTTGCTTCGTGTCGCGCGAGGTAACTGCAATCACTTTCAACCTAAAGACGTGAAGACATTTCAAGCCCAGCAACCGCTTACGCTGGAAAGTGTATTCAGGGCTGCTCAGCCTTTTGATGTCGCTTTCTCTAAAGCCAAGGGTTTCACCGATTGGTCTAGCGCCGCCGCCTTCGCAATAGAAGAAAGTGATACTTCGCATGTGCAGTATCCGCTCTTGCAGGTCGCCAATTTGCTGCTTGAGGCGGCTTGGTATTCGACTTATGAAAAGGGGTTGTGCTCCGAAGCATACAACGCAGTCGAGCGTCTTGAAGGCATCGTAGATAAGCTGCAAGCCAAGCACAGGCGTTTTTTTCGCGAGAGTCTGGATCTTTTGCCTGCCGAGCTGCGTAACCTAATCTGACAACGGGCAAGTGCTCCGCTAACACTAGATATCGGTAGGCAAGGACTGCAGGGCAAGAGTCAGCTCAGGTGGCAATTAGGACCACGGTTTGGCAAAAATGACCGGTCTATGCGTTCAAGTAGGGTCGGTCGGTGTGCATGAACTCATAGTATGGTGGGAGACTGCAGCAGCAGTCCCCACCTTCCCTGCTTTCGCTGCTTAGCGATTGACGTTGACGACGAGTCGTCCGCGTACTTTGCCGTTCAGCAGGTCATCGGCTGCCGCGATGGCCTCACCCAGGCCCACTTCCTGGGTGATGTCGTCCAGCTGGGCAAGGTCCAGGTCCGAGCACAGGCGTTGCCAGGCTGTTACGCGCTCTTCATACGGGCGGGTGACGCTGTTGATGCCCAGCAGGCTGATGCCGCGCAGGATGAAGGGTGCCACTGTGGCCGGGAAGTCCATGCCCTGGGCCAGGCCGCAGGCGGCAACGGCGCCGTCTGCGCGCGTGCTGGCGCAGACGTTGGCCAGGGTGTGGCTGCCCACCGAGTCGATGGCGGCTGCCCAGCGCTCTTTTGCCAGCGGGCGGCCAGGGTTGCTCAGCTCCGCCCGGTCGATGATGGTGGTTGCGCCCAGGCGCTTCAGGTAATCAGCCTCGCTCGGACGACCAGTAGACGCGGTGACCGAGTACCCCAGCTTGGCGAGCAGCGCGATGGCGAAGCTGCCGACCCCGCCATTGGCGCCCGTTACCAGAATCTCGCCGCTGGCGGGTGAGATACCGTTACGCTCCAGGGCGATCAGGCAGAGCATTGCGGTATAGCCGGCCGTGCCGATGGCCATGGCCTGGCGGGCGCTCAGCTGGTCGGGCAGGGGGATTAGCCAGTCACCATTGAGCCGGGCCTTCTGAGCCAGTCCACCCCAGTGCGTCTCACCGACGCCCCAGCCGTTGAGCAGCACCCGGTCGCCCACCTTGTAGCGGTCATGATTGCTGGCTTCGACGACGCCAGCGAGATCAATACCTGGCACCATCGGAAAGCTGCGTACCACTGGGCTGCGGCCGCTGATGGCAAGGCCATCCTTGTAGTTGAGCGTGCTGTACTCAACTCGCACTGTGACGTCACCTTCCGGCAACTGGCTGTCATCCAGCTCGGTCAGGCGGGTCTGATACTGATCTTCTTTTTTGTCGACAAGTAATGCTTTGAACATGGTCTCTCCTTATTTAGACTGATCGTCTATAAATAGTGAAAAAAACATCACCTCGACGCGCCGGCGAGAAAGCCGGTGGCAAAGGTGTCCAGCGGTTGCGCATTCTGGACCAGCTTGGCGCGTAGTACGGCGCCTTCCCAGCCGATCCAGAAGTAGGCGGCCAGTGCATCGCAATCGGCGTCGGGCTTCAGCTGCCCCTGACGGGCTGCTTCCTCGAGGCAACGGGCCAGCCTTGCCTGCCAGTCGAGCAGAATATTCTCCAGCGCCTGGCGAAAACTGGGCGGCAGGGCCGATATTTCCTGACCCAGGTTGCCAACCAGGCAGCCGCGACGAAATGCGTGTCTGGCCATGCCGGCCTTGGCGTCTTCAACGAAGTTGCTCAGGCGCTGCAGCGGCGGTACGTTATCGTCCAGCAGCCAGCGGTCCAGTTTGCGGGCGAAGTAGGCGGCGTAGCGCTGCATCACTTCCTGAACGAAGGCTTCCTTGCTGTCGAAGTAGTGATAGAACGAACCCTTGGGCACGCTGACGCGTTTCAGGACTGCGTCTATTCCCGTCGCCGCAAAGCCCTGCTCGGTCAGCACTTCCATGCCGCAGCGCAGCAAGGCCTCACGGGTGTCGTCGAAGCTTCTCGCAACTTTGGGTGGGCGGCCGCGACGGGCTTTGGGCTTGGAAATAGTCATGGGAATATATTAGACCGATCGTCTATAATGTCAATGTTGTGCACTCAGGTCGTAGGACTGACCCCGGTCGGTCGCGAACCTGCTAAAAATCGTTGACTGTGGCCCAGCGCCGATCAGCGGCGATGAAGAATGTCCTTCCCATCTAACTCAGGGCCCGCTTGCCATGATTACCTGCCACGTCAAATACGTTATCGACCCCTACCAGCTCGCGGCCTTTGAGCGCTATTCGCGGCAATGGATTGGGATAGTAGGGCGGATGGGTGGGGTGCATCATGGTTATTTTTTGCCGTCTGAGGGCGCGAATAACGTGGCGTATTGCCTGTTCAGCTTCCCCAGCCTGGCGGACTACGAGCGCTATCGCCAGCAGGCGGCGGAGGATGCGGAGTGTGTGCGGCTGGTGGAGGAGGCGACGGCGCTGAAGTTTATCGTCAGTTACGAGCGCAGCTTTGTGCGTCCGGTGCTGGAGTCGCTCTGAGGCGGGTGTTCAGTTTTCGTCGGCGCGAGTGGTGTTCGCTGTCCGTCAGTGCCGGCTGCGTGTGTGCTCCCGCGCCAGGTCGATAAAGGCTTTCAGCGCCGCTGAGGGGTTGCGGCGGTTGGGATAGTAGAGGCACAGCTCTTGGCGGGGTGGTGTCCAGTCTTGCAATACGCGTTCTAGCAGACCGGTGTCCAGCTCCTCCTGGACGTCCTGCTCCATCAGCAGCCCGAGCCCTGCGTCTGCCTTGAGGGCTGCTTTGACTACGCTGGCGTCGTCCAGTGTGAGTGGTCCGTTGACCTCCAGCTTGATGTGCTCGCCGTCCTTTTCCAGATGCCAGGGGTAGAGGCTTCCGTTAGGCAGGCGGATGCGGATGCATGGGTGATTCAGCAGGTCTGCCGGTGAGGCTGGGCGGCCATGGGTGTTCAGGTACGCGGGGCTGGCGACGATGGCGTAGCGCTGGGCCTGCCCCAGTGATAGCACGATCATGTCGGCGGGCACGAGATTGCGCGCGCGCAGGCCGAGGTCGAAACCGTCGGCGACGATGTCGACCAGGCGGCCTTCGGTCACCAGATCAATGTGTACCTTGGGGTAGCGCTGTATGAATTCGAGCATCAGCGGCAGCAGGGCTGAGCGCGCGGCGCTGGCGAAGGCGTTGATGCGCAGCACGCCGGCGGGCTCGGCGTGACGGCTGCGCACCTCGCCGAGTGCGGCACGGATGTTCTCCAGTGCCGGGCCCACCTGTTGCAGGTACAGGGTGCCGGCTTCGGTCAGCGAGACGCTGCGGGTGGTGCGGTTGAACAGGCGTGTGTCGATGGCGGTTTCCAGCTTGGCGATGGTGGTGCTCAGGGCGCTGGTCGAGACGTTGAGGTCGATGGCGGCCTGGTGGAAGGAGCCGCGCCGGGCGACGGCGAGTGCGGCTTCCAATTCATTGAGCCCGATACGTGATATCGCCATTAGATTGTCCTGCTTTTTGGGATAGGCCGTTCTTTTTATCCCAGTTGAGCAAATTAAGACTGGCGCGGCAAGATGACTGCTGTCCCGCACTGTTTGCGGAAGAGGAGAGCACATCATGAGTATTGTATTACCGGATGTCGTACAGACCTATTTTGAAATCAGCAACGGGCAGGGCATGGCGCGACTGGCCGAGTGCTTTTGCGCCGATGCCACGGTGAGCGATGAAAACCAGACCCATGAGGGTGTGGCGGCCATCATCGAGTGGCAGCACGCTGCCCGGCAGGCCTATACCTATGTTGCGGTGCCGCTGTCGTCGAGGCAGGAGGGCGACGCTTTGATGGTCAAGGCGCGCCTGACCGGGAACTTTCCCGGCAGTCCGGTCGAGTTGAATCACCGCTTTGCCCTTGCCGATGGGCGCATCAAGGCGCTTGAGATAACGGTCTAGGCCAGGCCAGGGCCGGCGTGGCTGTGCACGATGCGTTGACAGCCGCGCCCGCCGCTCCGTAGTATCGACTCCGGATTTCACGCAACGGATCTTTCATGTTCCTCACAGTCGACTACTCGCTGCCCCTGTCTGAGCTTGCTGCTCGGGCTTGCGCGTGCGTCGCCGTTGCCAAGAAATTCAAGAAACAGTCGCTCATCTGACCGGGGCGTGCTGTCCCGTCAGGTGGGCTGACAGGACAACATGCGCTAGGTTATACCTCCCTCACGTTTGATCCCCACGCCTCCTGACGGTGACTTGACGGTCTGCCACAAGGAGTTTTTGCATGTCTGATTTTCGTGGGATCTGGGTGGCGCTGGTAACGCCATTCCGTGAGGGAGAGGTGGATTTTGTTGCGCTGCAGGGGTTGGTGGAGCGGCTACTGGCCGATGGCGTCGCCGGGCTGGTGGTGTGCGGCTCGACCGGCGAGGCCGCTGCGCTGAGTGAGCAGGAGCAGCTCGCGGTGCTGGATGCGGTGCTGCAGTGGGCGCCGCCACCGCAGGTGATCATGGGGCTGTGCGGCAATAACCTGCGCGAGTTGCTGGCGTTTCAGCAGGCGATTCAGCAGCGTCCGCTGGCGGGGCTGCTGGTGCCTGCGCCGTACTACATTCGCCCGTCGCAGTCAGGACTGGAGGCGTTCTTCCAGACGGTAGCTGATGCAGCCACTGTGCCGCTGGTGCTGTATGACATTCCGTACCGCACGGGTGTGCGCATCGAGCGCGAGACGCTGCGACGTATCGTGCGCCATCCGCGCATTG
Source organism: Pseudomonas abyssi (assembly GCF_003444685.1). Lineage (NCBI taxonomy): Bacteria > Pseudomonadati > Pseudomonadota > Gammaproteobacteria > Pseudomonadales > Pseudomonadaceae > Pseudomonas > Pseudomonas abyssi. The sequence continues at coordinate 900,011 of NZ_LMAZ01000001.1, forward strand.
CTGCCGTCAAGGATTGCGGCGGTGACCCGGAAACGACCATGGCCCTGATTGCTGACGGCAACGTTGCCGTGCTGGCGGGTGAGGATATGCAGATATTCAGCAGTGGTTGCCTGGGCGCGGTGGGCGCCATTTCTGCTTCAGCGCATATCCGGGCTGACCTGTTCGTCGCTATGCATCGTCTGCTGGAGCAGGGCGATCTGGTTGCCGCGCGGCAGCTGTTCTATCGCTTGCTGCCGTGGATTCAGGTGGCCTTTAGCGAGCCCAACCCGGCAGTCATCAAAGCCGCGCTGACGCTTGAGGGGCTGGTTGCCGACGAGCTGCGCGAGCCGATGCAGCCATGCTCGCAGGTGACCCAGCGGTTGATGCAGGGCGTGCTCGCAGAACTCGGCAGTCGGGCAGAAGAGGTCGTTGCCATTGACCTCAAGAGCGCGTGAGTGGAAGAGGCCGGCGTTGGGCACCTGCGAGGGCAGGGCCCTGATGTCGGGAGCACAGTCGCGATGCTTACTCCATAGCCATGCCGACCAGCACCAGCAGGATTGCGCCGATCAGCGTCAGGCTGGAAAACACGGTGCCTAAAATCGGAAACAACTTGTTGCGGCCACGCTGGCAGAGTCCCGCGATGCCCAGGCCGAGGCCGACAGCAAGGGCTCCGACTAGCAAAATCAGACACAGACCAACCAGCAAGGCTGCGGTGGATTCTTCATCCACGCCTCCCGGCGTCGATAGCTCCATCACGCCTGCAACCATAAACAGCATGAAAATAAGCACCGTAGACGCGCCACCGATGACGGTGGCGGCGATGCCCAGCCCCGAGTGTTTCAGTTCTTCCATGAGTCACCTTTGTGTTGGTAGAGACGACAGCGCTGCATCCTGAGATCAGCGGCAGTCTGCCGGTAGATAGCGTTTGTCGATGGTGGATTCGGTGCAGTCCCAGACGATACTGGAGCCTTGCGCCTTGGGTATGTAAACCAGCGCCCCAGCGATGCCGGTGCTGGCTGCCGGGGCCACGATGATGACGCCAGCGTCTATCTCGACCGAGCCGACATTGTCCGATGTGCGTGGGGCGGCGATGCCCAACTGTTCGAGGTTTCTTGGCCACTGCTGGCGCTCGAACGCATAACTCTCGACGGCGGGCATCAGTTGCTGAGCAACCAGTTTAGATTCCAGCACCTTACTGCGGTTGGTGTAGTCCTGGTAGGCAGGCAAGGCAATCGCCGCGATGATGCCGACCATGGCAATGCCGATGAACACCAGCGGAACGATAACCACCACGCCGCCTTTTTCGGTCCCCAGTGACAGGCCGCGATTGTATTTGTCGTTCCAGACTTTTTGCGATGTGGCGAGAAAAACGATGCCTTCGATAATGGCTACCAGCATCGGGATATAGGTCCAGAAGAACAGCAGGTAGAAAATGCCCCACCATTGCCCCAGATAGAAACGGTGGATGCCGAACAGGCCGGTAGAGAAAGCGATGACGGCTGCGGCAACGCGGCTCTTGTAGACAAAATTGTCCTGAATGGCGCCGCAACTGCGGCACTGGGGCGCTTCGGCGGGCATTTCCACGCCGCAGCTGGAGCAGTACTTGTTCATCTTGGGGTTCTTCCGTGTTGTTTTAAGTCTATGTATCCATTATCTGCCGCGGCGCCAGTCGTTGGTTGCCGCATAGGGGGCGGGCTATGACGCCGCGGCGATCACGCCGGCAAAAATCAGCCACAGTGCCCAGATTGCAACGCCGATATAGCCGAGGATGAGGCCGCTCAGCGCCATGCCGTCACCGGACTGGGCGCCTTTGCTTTCCTTGATTTGTGAGCGGGCAATGTGTCCGCAGATGATCGCGATGATCGAGCCGAAGAAGAACAGGCCGAGGATACCGGCAACCAGGCTGACGATCGCCAGGGAGGATGTTGCGGTCGTGGTTTGCATTGGTTGCGAAGCGGGAGGCGGTGTCTGCGCGGCTACGCCGTAGATATCTTTTGCCTGTTCTCCGTCCGCCACAAAGTCTACCGGCGCGCCTGCAACCGGTGCCTGGGCGCTTTTCCACTGCTCCTGGCTAAACTGGTACCGTCCGCCGTGCTCACAACTGATCACGCCGCTGCCGCTGGTTGCATTAAAATCCAGCACTGTCCCTTTCATGTCATCTCCACCTTTCGCTTTAGAACATATTCAAATACTGCCCATCTCGACCAGATGCCGGTCTCTTTCGCGGTTTGCGGGCAAGTGACAGGCAAACGAGAAGATGGGATCAGGTGCAACACCTGACTTGCGGTGTCGCCTTGACGATTATGCAGCACGTTGGACCTGGGCTGTGCTCCGCCCTCGGTAACGTTGCTAGCGGACAGCTGGCAGAGTCAGAGTGTCGCTCGCCAAGGGTTGACCACTCTAGCAGGTCGCCATGAGGGCGGACAGACTGCTAGTTCACAGACCTGCTTGACGCTTGGGGGGCGGAGCCAAGATGGCCGGGTAGCGGCGGGTAATGCGCAGTGGCTGCGGCCTTAAAAGCGCTCTAGGTTACCTTTCTGAACGTCAGGTTGTAGCGCACCGCGCCTGTTTGCGGATGGCTGGCCTTTTTGCCCAGCGGGCTGACGCCATGAAAATACAGCCGGCTGACGCCGCCCCAGACCACCACGTCTCCGTGCTCCAGCAGCCAACGGCTGGTTGGGTCGCTGCGGTTGGGGCCGCCAAACAGAAAGGTGATGGGCGCGCCGAGGGAGATGGAGACGATGGGCGCGCTGAGGTCCTGCTCGTCCTTGTCCTGATGCAGGCCCATCCGCGCACCAGTGGCGTAGCGGTTGATCAGGCAGGCTTGCGGCGCAAAGTGGGCAAAGCCTGCGCTACGTGCGGCGCGTTCAGCCAGCTCTGCGAACAGTGCAGGCATCGCCGGCCAGGGCCGGTTGCTTTGTGGGTCTTGCGGGCTGTAGCGGTAGCCGTGCCGATCCGTGACCCAGCCGTAGGCGCCGCAGCTGCTCATGGCCGCGGACATGGTGTAGCCGCCCGGGGTGACCTGATGGCGAAAGGGCGCTTGCGTCGCGATCTGCTCGATGGCGGCGAGCAGGGCGTCGGCATCTCTCAGAGCAAAGCCTTTCAGCAGCCAGGCATCAGACCCGATCTGCTCCGGTGTCTGCGCGTCAGGCGCGCCCAGGTCAAGCAGGCCTTGCATCGCTGGCTTTCGAGTTGTGTTGGTGTTCCAGCTGCAGTAACTGCTTTTTGCGCTCTACGCCCCAACGATAACCGGAGATGCCGCCATCGCTGCGCAGCACGCGGTGGCAGGGGACGGCCATAGCTAACGGGTTGGCGGCGCAGGCGCTGGCAACGGCGCGAACGGCACGGGGTTTGTCGAGGCGTTTGGCCAGTTCGCTGTAGGTGATGGTGTCGCCGCTGCGGACCTTGCTTAGCGCCTGCCAGACGCTGCGCTGAAAAGCGGTGCCGTGGGGGGCGGCCGTTTTTCTCAGCGGGAACTCGCCCTTGGGTTGGTCACCCCAATCGAGCATCGCCTGCAGACGCTGTTTCTGGCCCTCGTCTGCCCTGACCAGCTTGGCGTCGGGGAAGCGTTGTTGCAGGTCATCGCGCATGGCGTCGTCGTTGTCGCCAAGCAAGATGGCCTGGGTGTGATCGGCGGTTTCGGCCAGCAGCAGGCCGCCAAGGGCGCAGTGGCCGGTGCAGTAGCTGAGGGTGTCTGGGAGTGAAGACATAGCTGGCTCCTGGAGGCTGATTGGCCATGATGCGACAGGAGTTGGGCCGGCTCAAGGGGCTTTCAGTAGCGCCGGATCGCCTGTTATCAGACTAAGGCCGTCACGGGCGGGAGCGGCGCAGGGGGCTGCGCCGTAGCACTGGGCAACGTGCTGGATGCCTGGTGAAAAGTACAGCACCAGGCGGCAATGCAGCTCACCGGACTCCAGCCGTTGCAATACGGCTTCACCGCAAGGCACTGCGGGCAATGTCGCCCGCAGTGCATCCAGCGTCGGGTCGGCCAGCATTGGATCTCCGACCACCCAACGCGACCAGCCGCTCATCAGAACTTCATGCCCGGCAGGTTGAGCGAGGCGGTGTTGCCGCCGTCTACTGCCAGGGCTTGTCCTGTGACGTAGCTGGCGTCGTCGCTGGCGAGGAAGGCGATGGCGCCGGCGATTTCCTCCGGGCGACCGTAGCGGCGCAGCTCGCAGCGGGTGCCGAGCTTCTCTTCCTTGTTGTTCTCGCGGGCGTATTTGAATACCGGGGCGGTCATGCCGGTTTCGATCAGGCCGGGGCACACGGCGTTGACGCGAATATTGAACTGGCCGAGGTCGCAGGCGGCGGTCATGGTGAAGTTGATCACCCCAGCCTTGGAGGCGCTGTAGGCGTTGCCGCCGGCACCGGAGCGAATGCCGGCAACCGAGGCGGTGTTGACGATGGCGCCGCCGTTCTGTTCGCGCATCTGACGCGAGGCGTACTTGGTAAACAGCATCACGCCGAACAGGTTGATGTTGATGATCTTCTGCCAGGTTTCCAGGCTCTGGTCGGTGGCGATGCTGTAGTCACCACCGGCGATACCGGCGTTGTTGCAGAGCACGTCCAGGCGGCCGTAATGGGCCACGGTGTCGGCGACGCACTGTTCAACGGCGGCTTCATCGCTGACGTCCAGCGCACGGTGCAGCACCTCGGCACCAGCGGGCAGTTCGCTGAGGGTCTGCTCCAGACCCTCGGCGTTGCGGTCAACCAGCATCAGGCGAGCGCCTTCAGCGGCCAGACGCTTGGCAGTGGCACGGCCAATGCCGCTGCCGGCACCGGTGATCAGGGCGATTCTGTTCTCGAAGCGTTGCATTTCAAACTCCTTTGGGGCGAAAGCGGCAAGCCACAAGCGGCAAGCTGCAAGCAAAGCTGGCGCGGTGTTGACCTGCGCGGGTTGTCTCAAAGTCCAGCAGGGGCGTTATAGGCGGTGAAAACAATTGACTGGCCTGTCGCACAGCGCACCCTGTTGCAGCTTGCAGGGGGCGGCCATCCGCCTTGCAGCTTGCAGCTGCGTTAATGACTAATACTCGGATCATCCGCTACAGCGGTGTTGTCGCCGTTCTGATCGATACCCAGCTGGTCGGCCATATTGCCGGTGTCGACTTGCCAACTGCTGGCGATGTCGCGTTCGAAGCGTACCGGGGACAGGGCGATCAGGCCGTCGCGCAGGGCGCCGACGTCGGTCTGGCGGCCGGTGATGCGGTCGGTCTGGCGCTGGAAACCGAGCCAGTAGTAGGGCACGCCGCGGGTGTCTTCCCGGCGTTCGATGTTCACGCCGCCAATGCTGCCGCGTTGCGGGCGGCAGATGGCAACGCCACGGACGTCTTCTGGTGCACGTGCCGGGAAGTTGATGTTCATGGCACAGTCTTCCGGCCAGCCGGCGTCCAGCAGTTGGCGCACCAGGTTGGCACCGTACTGGCGGGAGGTTTCCCAATGTACGTCGTTGCCGGGGATATAGGCCTGGCTGAGGGCGATGGACGGGACGCCCAGCAGGGTGCCGGTCAGCGCGCCGCCGATGGTGCCGGAGTAGGCGACCGAGTCGCTGATGTTGGCGCCGTTGTTGACGCCGGACAGCACCAGATCGGGTTTGACCGGCAGCAGTTCGGCAACGCCGAGCAGGACGCAGTCACTGGGAGTGCCACTGACGCTGAACCGGCGCTCTTCAAACTGGTGAACGCGCAGCGGGTGGTGGACGGAGATGGACATGGACACGCCGCTCTGGTCCAGATCGGGGGAGACGATCCACACTTCCTCGGCGATCTCGTGGGCAATTTCTTCGAGCACTTGCAGGCCCGGGCCGCGCCAGCCGTCGTCGTTGGTCAACAGTACGCGTTTGACGGGTTTGCTCATGGGCAATCCTCATTGTTCGAAGCGGGTGGGGCTTGAATGTGCAACGGGGCAGCTCAAGCTGCCCCGTTTGGTCTTACTTCTGGGCGATTTCCCAGCCGCGCTCAGCCAGCAGGCTGGCGCGTTTGCCGACTTCGAGGGCGTCGGCGTTGCTGGCGTTGCCTTGCAGCGCGCGGTGGTAGACACCCTGCACAATGGCGGCCAGACGGAACAGCGAGAAGGCGATGTAGTAGTTCCAGTTCGGTACACCGCTGCGGCCGGTGTATTCGCAGTACCAGTCCAGCAGTTGCTGCTCTTCCGGCAGGCCGAGGGATTTCAGATCGGCGCCGACCATGCCCTTGGCGCCGTCGACGTTGACCGGCATGTGGTACGGCAGGCAGCAGTAGGCCAGATCCGACAGCGGGTGGCCGAGGGTTGCCAGCTCCCAGTCGAGGATCGACACGACCTTGGACTCGGTCGGGTGCAGCATCAGGTTGCCGATGCGGAAGTCGCCGTGGGCGATGGTGGTGCTTTCGTCAGCCGGGATGTTCTCCGGCAGCCACTTCATCAGGGCGTCCATGGCGGGCATGTCGTGGGTGCGGCTGGCTTCGAACTGGCCGCCCCAGCGTTTGACCTGACGGGCAATGTAGTTGTCGGGCTTGCCGTAGCCTTCCAGGCCGATGGCCTTCCAGTCGGCGTTGTGCATCTTGGCCATGGTTTCGATCATGGACTGATAGATCGGCATGCGCTCTTCATGCGCTACTTCGCTCAGCAGCGGCTGGGAGTAGACGCGGCCTTCGACGTAATCCATGACGTAGAACGCGGTGCCAATGATCTCCGGGTCTTCACACAGCAGTTGCGCGGTGGGAACCGGTACGTCGGTCTTGCCCAGGGCGTTGATGACCTGGAACTCGCGCTCGACCATGTGCGCGGAGGGCAGCAGTTTTCCCGGCGGCTTTTTGCGCAGTACGTAGCGCTTGCCGGCGATTTCCAGCAGGAAGGTGGGGTTGGACTGGCCACCTTGGAACTGCTTTACCTTGATGCCCTGGTTGGCTCCCGGAAGGTAGTCCTGCAGGTAGTTGGCGAGTTTTGCCTCGTCAAACTGGTGGGCAGGCAATACGTCAATCAGGGTCGCTCCGCTCATCTTTGAAGATCCTGTTGTTGATGGTTCTGAAGGGTCAAGTACGGGAAAATAACACGCCAGGGCAAGCCCTGGCGCTTTGAACAGCCTGATGAATCAGGTGTTATCAGGCAATGGTATCGCCGCCATCGGCAACGATGGTCTGCCCGGTAACGTAGGCCGAGGCCCTGGAAGCCAGGAACAACGCCACCCCGGCGATATCCACCGGCTCGCCGACACGGCGCAGTGGCAGCTTCTCTTCCACCTTGCGCAGGCGGTCCGGATCTTCCAGCAGGGCCTGGGCAAAATCGGTACGGATCAAGCCCGGGGCGATGCTGTTGACGCGGATACCCTGCGGGCCCCACTCCAGCGACAGGTTGCGGGCCAGGCCGGCTTCCGCCGCCTTGGACATGCCGTAGACGCCGATATTGGCGCTGGCACGCAGCCCGGCAATGCTCGATAGCAGCACGATGGAGCCACCACCTTGTTCGACCATGTGCGGGATGACCATGTTGCACAGCCAGAAGGTGCCCTTGACGTTGGTGCCCATGATCTTGTCGAAGGCCTCGTCGCTGACGGTGTGGGTCGGGCCATAGACCGGGTTGGTCGCGGCGTTGCAGACCAACACGTCGATGCGGCCAAAGGCCTCCAGGGTGCGATCAACCAGATTCTGTAGCTGGGCCTTGTCGCCCACATGGCAAGCCACTGGCAGTGCATCAAACCCTTGCGCGCGCAGTTTGTCGGCCACTTGCTGGCAGGCGTCCGCTTTGCGGCTTGAAATGACGACCTTGGCCCCAGCTTTGGCGTATTCCTCGGCAATCGACTTGCCGATGCCCTTGGTCGAGCCGGTGATGATGGCGACTTTACCGGTTAGATCAAACAATGTGCTCATAGAACCTCGCTTCGCTCGAGCCACAAGCTTCAAGCCTCAAGCTAAAACCAGTGCAAGGTCAGCTTTAGGCTTGCAGCTTGCGGCTTGACGCTGCCCTTACAGATATTGGCTCATCTCCATCTTCGCAATGGCATTCAGATGCACTTCGTCCGGGCCGTCGGCCAGGCGCAGGGTGCGGGCTTTGGCGTAGGCGGAGGCGAGGAAGGTGTCCTGACACACGCCCTTGGCGCCGAAGATCTGAATGGCGCGGTCGATCACGTTGCAGGCCATGGTCGGGGCAACGGCCTTGATCATGGCGATCTGCTGACGGGCGACCTTGTTGCCGAATTTGTCCATGCTGCGTGCGGCGTGCAGGGTCAGCAGGCGGGCCTGGTCGATCTCGCAACGGGAGCGGGCGATCATTTCCGGCACGCTGCCCAGCTTGTACATCGGCTTGCCGAAGGCAACGCGCTCGCCGGCGCGGCGGCACATGGCTTCCAGGGCGCGCTCGGCGATGCCGATGCTGCGCATGCAGTGGTGAATGCGGCCCGGGCCAAGACGACCTTGAGCGATTTCGAAGCCACGGCCCTCACCCAGCAGGATGTTGGAAACCGGGACGCGCACATTGTTGTATTCGATTTCGGCGTGGCCGTGCGGTGCGTGGTCATAGCCGAATACGTGCAGGTCGCGCACGATCTTCACGCCGGGGGTGTCCAGAGGCACCAGAATCATGCTCTGTTGCAGGTGCTTCGGCGCGTTGGCGTCGGTCTTGCCCATGACGATGGCGATCTTGCAGTGCTCGTTCATCGCCCCGGAGGACCACCACTTGGTGCCGTTGATGACGTACTCGTCACCTTCGCGGCGGATTTCGCACTCGATATTGGTGGCATCGGAGGAGGCGACATCCGGCTCGGTCATGGAGAAGCAGGAGCGGATTTCACCGGCCAGCAGCGGCTTGAGCCATTGCTCTTTCTGCTCGTCGTTGCCGTAGCGCTCGATGGTTTCCATGTTGCCGGTGTCCGGCGCGTTGCAGTTGAAGACTTCTCCAGCGAAGGAGACGCGGCCCATGATTTCGCACAGGTGGGCGTACTCTTCGTTGGTCAGGCCGGCGCCACGCTCGGATTCGGGCAGGAACAGGTTCCACAGGCCCTGGTTGCGGGCTTCTGCTTTCAGTTCTTCCAGGATTGCCGGATGGCCCCATTTGTTCTGTTTTACTTGCTCGTAGAACAGAGCTTCATTGGGGTAAATGTGCTCATCCATAAAGCCTTCGAGCTTGTTTTTAAGGTCTTCTACGCGCGGGCTGAGGTCAAACATGGCTAATCCTTCGATTGGTTGCGGACTGCGGCGGGCGGCGCCTTGTGAGCACTTCGCCGGATAGCGGTGACCATATAGTCATGCCGGGTAAAGGAGAACAATGTGCTACTGCCGGCAATAAGCTTGCATAAGTCGGGTTGATTCTGGTGGATGGGTATTATTCGTCAGCGCGAGACGCGGCCGGTGCGCAAGGCGCGGGCCAGAGCTGGTGGCAGGCGCGGCAGGTCGGCTGGCTCATCCAGATCCCAGAGCGGCTCACCCTCCCACAGGCTGAGCCCGGCGCGGTGCAGACGCTGGCGGGTGTCGGCCATGACCTTGGCGTGGCTCCACTGCATCTGCTCAAAGGGCGCAGGGTGTGGCTGGCGCTGGCCAATCAGTACGTAACCGCCGTCGTCGCTGGGGATAATGGCGGTGTCGTGGGTTTGCAGGGCAGCAGCGGCCCGGGCGATGGCTTGAGTGTCTAATGCCGGGCAGTCGCTGCCGATCAGCAGTGCACCACCGGGAAAGTCTGCCATGGCGCTCATCATGCGCTCACCCAGGTCACCCTCTACTTGCCGGCGCACCGGCAAGCCGTGTTCGGCTGCGAGGACTTTAAGCCAGACATGACTGGGCTGGTCGACATAGAGCAGCCGCTCGCCAGGCCAGTCAGCCGTTTGCAGCAAACAGTGCTCCAGCAATCGCTGATACAGCGCGCACGCTCCCTCGGCGCCCAGCGCCGGAATCAGGCGGGTTTTTACCTTGCCCGGCACCGGGGCTTTGGCGAAGATCAGTAGAGGGCGTGTGGTGGGCACGGGGTGACTCGTTATCTTGGGCTCTAGGGGCTTTTGACGTTTCGTTCGCCCGCCTGCCGGAGGCCATTTTTTCGGCCAGGCAAGGCAGAGGAAGCGTAGTGTAGTTGACCTACATAAGCGACCGACAACGTAGCATGGCTGAAAAATGGCCCCGGCCCTGCGGGTGGGGCCGCCGAGGTTGCGCCTGT
>NZ_LMAZ01000001.1:910254-943470 GCF_003444685.1 Pseudomonas abyssi
TTGAACAAACTGCGCTCCTCGCTTCTTGATTGACGACCTTACAGGCAGCAACAGGCGGACGAACGAAACGTCAACAGACCCTAGGGGATTGTCGAAAGAAGCTACAAGCTACAAGCGTAGAGTAGTTTGGGCGGGGCAGGTTCGCGGGTTGCGCGCGCGGTCAGCTGTCTTGCCCCGATGCCTGCTCCATTGCACCATGCTTGGCTTCCAGCTTCCAGCTTCCAGCTTCCAACTAGTAGCGCTGCGCGAGTTTCTCCACCGGCGCGCCGCGCCAGTAGCGCCAGCGCAGCCACCACATGAGCACGATGGTGCGCAGGGTGCCGTTTTGCTGCCAGCGCCTGCTGGAGGTGGTCAGCCGCTCGTGCAGGCACAGCGGTCTGCCGTGGGGGCGTAGGCGCTTACTTAGTTCGATGTCTTCCATCAGCGGTATTGGCGCGTAGCCACCGACTTGCTCGAACAGTGCGCGGCGCACAAAGATCGCCTGGTCCCCGGTGCATACACCGGTCAGACGAGAGCGCCAGTTCATCATCCAGGCGACTACGCGCAACATGGGCGATGAGGGAGACAGGCGCACGTCGAATCGCCCCCATTGGCTTGCTGCGTCCGCTGCTGGCAGCAGCTCAAGAAAGTTCGTTGGCAGTTGCGTGTCGGCATGCAGAAACAGCAGCCATTCGCCCTGCGCAATGGCGGCTCCTGCATTCATCTGGATGGCCCGGCCCGGCGCAGACTGGATCAGTTGATCCACCAGCGGCGCAGCGAGGGCGACGGTATCGTCGCTGCTGCCGCCATCGACCAGAATGAGTTCCAGCTCGCCGCGCAGCGGTTGCAGCGGCGTAAGGGCATCGACGATGCCGGCAGCTTCGTTGCGCACCGGCATGATGATCGACAGCTTCAACCGCGCCTCCAGGCGTGAAAGCGGGCGACCCACTGCAGCAGGCGTTCCGGCTGATGGGCACGTTTCCATTGGCCGGCGGCGTATTTGTTCGCTTCGCTCAGGGTCGGGTAGCTGTGCACGGTGCCGAGGATCTTGTTCAGGCCGAGGTTGTGCTTCATCGCCAGCACGTATTCGGCGATCAGCTCACCGGCGTGGGCGCCGACGATGGTGACGCCGAGAATGCGGTCGCGGCCGGGCTCGGTCAGCACTTTGACGAAGCCTTCTGCGGCTTCGTCGGCAATAGCACGGTCGAGGTCGTCTATACCGTAGCGGGTTACCTCATATTCCACCCCTTGCTCTTGCGCTTCGGTTTCCGACAGCCCGACGCGGGCGACCTCCGGGTCGGTAAAGGTGCAGTGCGGGAGCACCCGGTAATCCACTTTGAAGCGGCGGAAGCTGCCGAACAGCGCGTTGACGGCCGCATACCAGGCCTGATGCGATGCTGCGTGGGTAAACTGGTACGGGCCGGTGACATCCCCCACGGCAAAAACGTTGGGGAAGCGGGTGGCGAGATACTCGTTGGTATCCAGTGTGCCGTTGTCGCGCACCGCGAGGTTCAGCGTTTCGATGCCGTAGCCGCTGGTGTTGGCTACCCGGCCGAGGGCGACCAGCACGCAGTCAAACTCGATTTCTACTGACTGGTCGCTGTCCTGCGAGCGGCAGAGAACGGTTGGCGTGCCATTACGCAGTTCAAAGCGCTCGGCCTGGTGGTTCAGGTGTAGATCGACCCCTGCGCTGCCGAGACTGACCGTCACCAGCTCGCTGGCGTCGGCGTCTTCACGGGGCAGCAGGCGGTTGCCGCGCTCAACCTGGATGACCTGCGAGCCGAGCTGCTGGAAGGCCAGTGCCAGCTCGCAGCCGATCGGGCCGCCGCCGAGCACCAGCAACCGGCGCGGTTGCTCGCGCAGGTTCCAGACGGTGTCTGAAGTAACCATCGGTACGCTGCCGAGCCCCGGCAGGTCCGGTACGAGGGGACGTGCACCGGCCGCGATGATGATATTGCGCGTGCTGATGCTGCGCCCGTTTACCTCGACGTGCCAGGGTGAGGTGATGCGCGCCTCACCGGTGATCACGTCGACGCCGAGGTCGGTATAGCGCTCGACCGAATCATGCGGCTCGATCTGCTTGATTACCCGCTGGACGCGTTCCATCACCGCGGCAAAGTCGACGGTTGCCTCGGCGTGGCTGTAGCCCAGCGCGGGCGCCTTGCGAACCTCGGCGGCCAGTTTGGCCGAGCGAATCAACGCCTTGGAGGGCACGCAGCCGGTGTTGAGGCAATCGCCGCCCATGGCGTGTTTCTCGATCAGGCTGACGTCGGCCTTGACCGCTGCGGCAATGTAGGCGCTGACCAGTCCGCCGCTGCCGGCACCAATCACCACCAGGTTACGGTCGAACTGTGTGGGCTTTTGCCAGCCTTTGTAGACTCGACGGGCCTTGATCACGTCCAGCAGGCGCCGGGCAATCAGCGGGAACAGCCCCAGTAGCACGAAGGCGCCGAGCAGGCCCGGCGAGAGGATGCCGGCCAGTGAGTCCAGCTGCCCGAGTTCGCGGCCGGCGTTTACGTAAACCAGGGTGCCGGGCAACATGCCGAGCTGGCTGACCCACCAGAAGGTACGGGCGGGCAGGCGGGTGAGGCCCATGGCCAGATTGATCAGAAAGAACGGAAACGCCGGCACCAGCCGCAAGGCAAACAGGTAGAACGCGCCTTCGCGGTCGATGCCCTGATTGATGCGTTCCAGTCGTGAGCCAAAGCGCTGCTGAACCCAGTCCTGCAGCAGAAAGCGGCTGATCAGCATCGCCAGCGTCGCCCCGGCGGTGGAAGCAAAGGACACCAGCAGCAGACCCCAGCCAAGGCCAAACAGGGCGCCGCCGATCAGGGTCAGCAGCGCGGCGCCGGGCAGCGACAGCGCCGTCACCAGCACATAGAGCCCCACATACAGGGCGCTGGCGAGTATTGGCTGGTCGCTCACCTGCTGGTCAAGAACCTGCTGCTGGGCTTTCAGCGCATCCAGGCTCAGGTGCTGCTGCAGACCCGAGGCAAAGAAGCCTGCGACCAGCGCCACGACCACGGCGAGCAGCAACAGACGACGCAGGTTCATGGCAGCATCTCCAGCGCACAGAGCGTGCTCGCGAGGATAAAGCCCCTGATGCAGGCCTGTTCGGGTGTCATGTCGGTTCCTTGGTTGATGCGCTGCCAATACGACAGCGCAGCGGGTGAGTTGTCAGGCCACTGGCGTTTGAACTCAGCGGCAAAGGCGCGCTGATCGTAAGTGACGGGCAGTGCTTCGACCACCAGCGAGCCGACTTGCGCGCGGTAGAGCGCGGCGGCGGAAGCAGTGCGCGCGATGCGGGTGATCAGGCCATAGCGTCCATTGTTGAAGTTGGGCATGCCGGCGGCACCGTTGTTGATCACCGCCCACTCGCCGTTGCTCAGCGCGGCCGGGCTGCAGGTGTGGCTGCAGGCCAGCACACGGATGTGGTGTTCCGTGAACCATTGGTCCAGTTGCTGCTGGCGTTCGAGGCTTTGCAGTCGGGCCTGATCGCACTGCCAGCCGGCCAGTGACTGCTCATCGCCGTGGGTAATGGCGATGCGCTCGCCGGCGACCTCGGCTACCAGGGTGGCGGGGCGGTCGCCGAGCTGTTCCGCCATGCCGGGCAGGCCGTCCACGGTATGTTGCAGCTGCTGGTGAATGCGGTTGGAACGCTCGACCGTGACGGCGTCGGTCTGCTCCGGATAGGCGCAGCCGCAACCAAAGTCGTCGCCCGCGCGGGCCAGTTCGGTTTCCACGTTGCCGCGCAGCGGGTAGTGCCGTTGCAGACGTTGCTCGATGTTGCTGAACACCGCCGGGTCGCGGTCGAACCAGTGGGCGTCACCATTGAATACGGCTGTTGCGCCGGGTTCGCCAGCGACGCGCCGCTCAATGGCGTCCAGCGCCTGACGGTTGCCATAGAGCCCGCCGATCACGTACAGCACGTCGCACGCAAGGTTTGCCGGGGCGCTGAAGGTCTCGGCGGGCAGGCGATAGTCTGCCGGGCAACTGCGGCCCTTGCTCATGCGGCTCTCCGGGTCAGCATGCCGGGCAATAGATAGCCGGCGGTACACAGAATCAACCCATACAGGTTGGTACCAAGCAGCAGCGCGTAGCGACCGTCACCAATAGCCCAGCTCTGCGGAATCCAGCCGAGGGTGAGGGCAACGCCCAGCCCGATGCCGGTCCAGAAACTCAGGTGAAAGCCGAGACGGGTGGGCCGCACGAAGCCGTGCAACAGGAACACCGGGGCCAAGCCGATGACCATGGTGCCGCTGATGGTGGTGGCCTTGAGAATGTCGGTGCCAGCGAGCATCGGCAGATTGCCGAGCAGGGCGAACACCAGCATGGTGGCCATGCCGACACCAATCGCCTTCTGGCCCAGATCACGCTGCAGCAGGGCGGGCAACTCGCGGCCGCTGAGGCGGGCGAGGCTGGAGAAGGTCGAGTCCAGGGTTGAGCCAGCGGCGGAGATCATCACCAGCGTCATCACGATGAGCGCGCCAACGCCGAGGCTTTTCGCCAGCGCTGCGGGTACGTTGCCGCCGGCCTCGATGCCACCGAGGGTGGCGTGCACGCCGATCAGGCTGAAGGCCAGAATGGCAACGAAGCCCAGCACGCCAGCCAGGGTGAAGGCGCGCAGCATGGATTTCTCTTCGCTGATAAAGCCGCGGTCTGTCAGTACCGGGTCGTGGAAGGGGTAGCTCAGCAGCTGCAGGCAGGCGACCAGAAACAGATCCACACCGGCGTTGAGCGCCCAGTGGCTGGTGCTGGTCAGCTCGGCAGTGCTGTGATTCGGCAATACCAATCCCAGCACCCAAACCAGTGCGATGACGAAGATCGCGGCCTGCGCCGCGTCGGTCAGGATTGAGCTGCGCAGCCCGCCGCGCAGGCTGTAGGCCAGCGTCACAGCGGTAAACAGCAGTGCTGCGCCGATAAACGCCGGGCTGCCACTGTCGCCGTAGTAGCCGCCGACCACGGCGGTGTTGCTCCAGACCTCGTTGAACAGGCGAATCAGAATCGCCGCCGAGAACGCCAGCGCGGCGCCGTGGCCGTAGTTGCTGGTCAGAAAGCTGACCAGGCTGGTTGCCTGAAAACGTCGGCGCAGGCGGTAGATCACCAGCCCGCAGAGCGGGATGGACAGCCAGTAGGTGGCGTAGGCCAGGCCGCCGACCAGACCAAACTCGGCACCGAGATTGGCGGCATTGGTGACCGACTTGGCGAAGATCCAGCTGATGAAGATGCTGGTGGTCAGCAGCAGTGGCGAGGCCTGGCGGCCCTGGCTGTCTTCGCCATTGAAAAAGCCGCCAATGGTGACAGTGCGCGGCGACAGCCAGTACATCAGCGCGCCGTAGGCCAGCAGGAAACCCCAAAAAAAGACGCCGGTCATCATGGTGTGTATGGTCCTTCCCTGTTCAATTAAGCGTACCGCCGCAGCTGGAGCCTTGGCCTGCAGTGCAGGCGAAGCAATGATCCCGCGTGGCAATAGGGTGTTGGTTCAGTGGCTGCTCGAGCAGCTCGCGCAGGTGTGGGCGGTCGGACGCGAGGACGGGCATGGGCAGGTCGAGCATCTGGTTGAAGTCGCAGTCGTACAGGTAGCCGCGCCAGTCGACGCTGACGGTGCCCCGGCACATCACGCCGGCGAGGTTGTCTGCACTGAAGTTGTCGCGCAGCAGCTGCATGTAGTTGTCAAACTGCCCACGGCTGACCAGGGTGCTGCCAAAACGCGCAATCGGCTGATTGGTGATGGTGTGCAGGTGGTTGAACTGGATGCCGAAGTCTTCCTGCAGGTGCTGTTTATAGTCCGCTTCCAGCGCCTGCTGCGGTGGCGGCAGGCTCGGGCCCTGCGGGTTGTAGACCAGATTCAGCTCAAGGTTGCTGTCAGGCTGCCCGTAGCCCAGCGCATTAAGTTTGCGCAGGCCTTCGATGCTGCGCTCGAAGACGCCGTCGCCGCGCTGGCTGTCGACATTGTCGCGCGAATAGCAGGGCAGGGAGGCTGATACGGCTACCTGCTCGGCGGCGAGAAAGTTCGCCAGGTCCTCATGGCCTGGCTCGGACAGAATGGTCAGGTTGCAGCGGTCGATGACCTTGAGACCTGCTGCTCTGGCGCGCCTGACCAGCGTGCGGAACTGCGGGTGCATTTCCGGTGCGCCGCCGGTCAGGTCCAGCGTGTCGACCGGGTGGGCGTCAATGACGTCGCACAGCAGCTCGACCAGTTCGGGCGACATGCTCTCGGTGCGGGTTGGGCCGGCGTTGACATGACAATGCAGGCAACGTTGGTTGCAGCGGTAGGTGAGGTTGACCTGCAACGTGTCCAGCGCGCCACGGCGTAGCGGCGGAAAGTCCAGGGTGTTGAGCAGGGGCAGGGTGTCGCGCACGGTATCTCCTCGTTTGTCGTGTAACAGACCCCGGTAAAGCGCATCTGTTACATAACTGAACCAAGCCAGCTGATTTCAGTCTGGTAGTTTCAGGACTAGAACGCACGCCTTCATAGAGAGAAAACCATGCGAAAACTAGCTTATGCCCTGCTGCTCTGCGCGGCTACCGTTCAGGCGCAAGAGCCCGCAGCGGTTACCCCGCCCCAGCTCGACGAGGCTCAGGTGGCCGCTATTCGCGCCGCCGTGGGCAACAGCGGTCGCACCATCACCAATGTCACCCGCGACGCTTACCGCAATCCCGAGCAGACGCTGACCTTCTTTGGCGTGACGCCCGAGCAGACGGTGGTGGAAGTCTGGCCAGGCGGTGGCTGGTATACCGAGGTGCTGGCGCCGCTGTTGCGCGACCAGGGCACACTGATTGCCGCGCACTTTGATCCGGATAGCGAGGTCGGCTTTTTCAAGCGCTCGCGCGCGCAGTTTGAGGAAAAGCTGGCAGAGCACCCGGAGCGTTACGATCAGGTGCAACTGACGACGCTCAACTATGACGTCGATACACCGATCACCGAGCCTGGTACGGCCGACCGGGTGCTGACCTTCCGCAATGTGCACAACTGGCTGGCGGCGGGTGACGGCAAGGCTGAGGTGATGTTCGACAAGTTTTATGCGGCGCTCAAGCCGGGCGGCATGCTAGGCGTGGTCGAGCACCGGGCCAAGGCGGGCACCTCGCTGGAGCAGATGATCGACTCGGGGTATGTCACGGAGGAGAAGGTACGCGAGCTGGCCAGTAACGCCGGCTTTGAATTGCTATCGGTCAGCCCGGCCAACCAGAACCCGCGCGACACCACCGAGCATCCGGAGGGCGTCTGGACGCTGCCACCCACGCTGCGTCTGGGTGATGAGCAACGTGCGCACTATCTGGCCATTGGTGAAAGTGACCGGATGACGCTGTTGTTTATCAAGCCGGAGCAGCAGTAAGTCTGCTAACGATCTGAAGGAGGTCTCTGTCTTCTTCAGATCGCTCGTTTATATCCTTTCTTGCTCTCTGCGTAGGCCGCACTAGTCCCCTTTGCTGCGACTCAGCTCGCGCCGATACGCCGTCGGGCTCATATTGGTCCAGCGGCGGAAGGCGCGGGTGAAGCTGCTCGGGTCTAGAAAGCCCAGCTCGTAGGCAATGCTGGTCAGGGACATCTGGCCGTCCACAATCAGCCTTATTGCGGCTTCCCGTCGCACTTCATCGGCCAGCTGTTCGTAGCTGGTCCCTTCCTGGCTCAACTTGCGGCGCAGGTGGCGCGGACTGATGTTCAGCGGCTCCGCTACCCGTTCGGCGCTGATATCACCTGACCCCAACAGCAGATGAATGCGGCGCCTGACCTGCTCGGTCAGGGCGTGGCTGGGCAGGGCAGCCTGCATGGTTTCAAGCGCGGCGACCAGTTTGGGCAGGATAAAGGGGCTGGCGCTTGGCAGGGGCTGCCTGACCAAGGCTTGATCCAATACCAGCGTGTGCGGTCCGCCAAAGACGACCTCATTACGATGGAACAGCTGGCGGGCGATGTGTTCATCAGCGCAGCCCGGTATCTGCAGCTGCTGCAACAAGCCCTGGCTGCCGACGTCCAGGCGGTTGAAGAAGCGGCTGAGGTAGCCCAGCACGGCATCGGTGTGCTGGCAGTGCGGATTACCCACTGGCTGCAGCGTGAGGTGCAATTTGCCCTCGGCCGCGCGGGAGACCAGCTTCAGTTGAGTGCTGAAAATACTGAAAAAGCGTTCCAGCAGGGCGACGGCATCCTCCATGCGGGGGCTGGCTGCTGCAGCCAGCGCCAGTGCTGCATAGGCCGTGGGCGCAAATACCCGGTGAATGCGCAGGCCAAACAGGGGGTCTTCGGAGATGCGTACAGCCTCGTCCCAGGCGTGGGAGCACAGGCGCTGATCGATAAAACAGGGGGCGCTGCTTTGGCTGTCCAGCAGGTGCGATAGATGCGCAGAGCTGGCGAGGGTCAGCTCGTACTGGCGCAGGGCCTGCTCGATAGTGGTGACCCAGAAGGCGCTTTCACGGACGTGAGCAAAGGAATCTGAGCTGGAGTTTTCGAGCATCGACTGCATCCTGCCTGACCATTGTTGTGACAAAAGTGAAATTTGTCTTTTATAGCCGCGCAGTATAACGAGAATCTGGCGTTGCAAAAGCCCGGTACAGGGTTCCGCACTGCAGAATTATGTTGCAATCATTGTATTGGCTTTGTAACCGGTGACCGCTCGGGTCGGGTGTACGTTGGGGGTGAGTCCGACGGGAATGCCTGCGCAGCGCGCACCTTTTGGGTGCGTTCTTGATATCCTGCCAGTTGGCTCTAGACCGCTATTTTCGTGCTCTATGGGGCGAGAGATGGCATTTTCAGGGCGATATTGTGAAGCGCTCCCCAGTCTGTACTTATAGTGTCAATTCATTCGCTGAATGTCCTTTCGGGGCAAATATGTTGGCCGGATCGGACAAGTTATCGATGCTGGCCTCATGACAGACTGCCATGGTCTTGAACGCGCACCCTTCGCGCGAGTTCATGTCACCCAAACGGAGCAGCACAATGACAAAAAAAATGCATGGCTGGTCTCTTGCCGCATTGCCTCTGGCGATTGGCATGGCCACTTTCTCTGGCGCTGCAAACGCAGTCGCTTTCAATATCGGTGAAGTCGAAGCTCAGCTGGATTCTCAGCTGTCCGTAGGCGTCAGCATGTCCACCCAAGGTGCCGACAAGCGCTTTATTTCTGTGAACAACGGCGGTGAAGCGGCCGCTCGTACATCCGATGACGGTCGTCAGAACTATGACGCTGGCGATGTCTTCTCCAAGATTTTCCGTGGTGTGCACGACCTGGAGCTGCGTTACGGTGATTCCGGCGCCTTCTTCCGTGGCAAGTACTGGTACGACTTTGAAACCAAAGACGGCAGTCAGCGCTTCTATGATATTGATGATTCCAGCCGTGATCCGCTGCAAAAGGCTTCCGGTGTAGCGCTGCTGGACGCTTTCGTCTATCACAACTACTTCATCGGCAACAATCCGGGTAACGTCCGTCTTGGTCGTCAGGTTGTCAGCTGGGGTGAGTCTACCTTTATCCAGAACTCCATCAACTCCATCAACCCGATTGACGTGGCCGCTCTGCGCCGCCCGGGTGCCGAGCTGAAGGAGGGTCTGCTGCCGGTCGAGATGTTGTACTTCTCTCAGGGCCTGACTGAAAACCTGAGCATGGAAGCCTTCTACCAGCTCAAGTGGGCGCCGACTGTTCTGGATAACTGCGGTACTTTCTTTGGTTCCGATACCTTGGCCAAAGGCTGTAATGATCGCTTGGTCTTCAATGGCACTGATTTCCCTCAGGGTCAGCAACCGAACTTTACCTACATCGCTCGTAGCGAAAAAGATCGCGAAGCGAAAGACGAGGGGCAGTTTGGTGTGGCATTCCGTTGGTTCGTTCCGGAGCTGAATGATTCGGAATTTGGCTTCTACGCCATGAACTATCACAGCCGAACCCCCATTTACTCCAACATCGCTGGTGACCTGGCTGGTCCGTTCAACAACGGCATTCCGACTCCTGGCTTGGACGGTACACTGGGTGGTGCGGGTTACTTCTTTGAATACCCTGAAGATATTCGCCTGTACGGTGTGAGTTTCCAGACCAGTGTTGCTGGCGCGTCGGTTGGCGGTGAAATCAGCTATCGCCCGAACATGCCGATGCAGATCAACACCGGCGACATGAGCCGTACCGCTCTGCAGCTGGGTGCCGATAACACGCACCGCGATTATGCCGATGTTGCCCCGGGCACCTACATTCCGGGTTATCAGCGTAAGGAATTCTGGCAAGCGCAGGTCAGCGTAATTCAGTTCTTCGATCGAGTGCTTGGCGCGAGCCGTTTGTCACTGGTTGGTGAAGCTGGCGTTAACTACATCTCCGGTCTGGGTGATGTGAAGTTTGGTCGTGACTCTCTGTTTGGTCAGAGCCCGTTCGTTGACGGCGATACCGGCCTCGGTGCCTTGCCGGCTGGACAGTGTTCCTCCAACGAGGGTACTGCTGCACCGGGTCGATCCCCGAATGCGGCAAGCTGGTGTGAGAACGATGGTTTCTACACCTCCTGGTCTTCTGGTTACCGCATCCGCGCGTCGCTGGATTACAGCAACGTCATCGCCGGTATCAACCTGAGCCCGAACCTGTCCTGGTCGCACGACGTTGAAGGTTACGGCCCCAACTTCACCGAAGACGCCAAGGCGATCAGTGTTGGTCTGAACGCTGACTACGGTAACAAGTACAACGCCTCGATCAGCTACACCGACTTCTTCGACGGCAAGTACAACACCGCCGTTGACCGCGACTTCGCTTCCGTCAGCTTCAGCGTAAGCTTCTAAGACTGACCACAGGAGAACAACAATATGCGTATGCAAACAACTCTCATCGGCGCCGGTGGTCTGGCGTTCAGCCTGCTTGCAACAGGCGTCATGGCTCAGAGCCTGACCCAGGCTGAAATCGATTCTCTGGGTACCACTCTGACGCCGATCGGTGCACAGAAAGAAGGTAACGCGGCTGGCACCATTCCGGAGTGGACTGGCGGCCTGCCGACTGACGCGGGTCAGTCGCTGCCGAACAACTTCCTGGAAAGCCCCTACAAGGACGATCAGCCCGAGTTCGTGATTACTGCTCAGAACTATCAGCAGTACAAGGACAACCTGACGCCTGGTCAGGTCGCGCTGTTCGAGCGCTATCCTGAGACTTTCCGCATGCCGATCTACAAGACCCAGCGTTCTGTGGGCTTCCCGCAGTCGGTCTATGATCAGGTCAAGGCAACGGCCGGTCAGGCCAAGCTGGTCAATGGCGGTGATGGTATTTCCAACTTCGCCCATGGCTCGTTTGCCTTCCCGATTCCGAAGTCGGGTGCCGAGGTGGTCTGGAACCACAACACCCGCTACCGCCTGAACGTGCACCGCTGGTACATGCAGGCCATGCCGCAAACCAACGGTTCGTTCACTCTGATCAAGATGGAAGAAGAGGTCGGTTACCCGGAGCAGATGTCTGACGTGGACGCATCGACCATGCCGAACACGCTGCTGTTCTTCAAACAGCGTGTGAACGCACCGGCGCGTCTGGCAGGTAACGTACTGCTGGTACACGACAGCCTGGATCAGCTGAAAGAGCCGCGCATGGCGTGGGTATACAACGCCGGTCAGCGCCGCGTACGTCGTGCTCCGCAGGTTGCCTACGATGGCCCGGGTACCGCGTCTGACGGTATGCGTACGTCTGACAACTTCTCCATGTACAACGGTGCGCCGGACCGTTACGACTGGACGCTGGTTGGCAAGAAGGAAATCTACATCCCGTACAACAGCGGCAAGCTGACCGAGCCTGGCGTTCAATATGATGACGTACTGCAAGCCGGCCACATCAACCCGGACTTCACGCGCTTCGAGCTGCACCGCGTCTGGGAGGTGCAGGGTAACGTCAAGGATGGTCAGCGCCACATCTACGCACAGCGTAACTTCTTTGTGGACGAAGACTCCTGGATGATCTCGCTGGCAGACCACTACGATGGTCGCGGCACTCTGTGGCGTGTAGGTGAAGGCCACCTTGGCTTCAACTACCAGCAGAAGATCCCGGGCTACTCCATCGAGACCCTGTATGACCTGCTGGCCGGCCGCTACATCGCGCTGGGTATGTACAGCGAAGAAAACTCTGCGCCGCAGTATGACTTCGACCCCAGCTACAACCAGTTCACTCCGGCCGCGCTGCGCGCTTCGGGCGTACGCTGAGTTAGGCTGATAGCAGTAACGCAGGGCGTCGCAAGGCGCTCTGTCAGCAAGACCCCAAAACTCCGCTCGAGAGATCGAGCGGGGTTTTGTTTTGTTGGTTGCTCGCGGTCAACCGGTTTGCGCTTGCCTGCGCCGCAGGCAGCTAACCTCGGTTGATCTATTGCGCGGCATGCGACGCTGCGCCTGATGAATACAGTACCTGCTTCCTTGGCCAGCCTCAGCTGACCAGGGTCCCGCTGATCCTCTCGATCACCTGCATAACCTGTTGGCGCGAGGGTATATCGCGGATTGACTTTGGCCTTTTTTATCGCCAGTGCACCCACCGGCAGCTCTGAGGGCTACTGGGGTAGGCGATGTATCGGTGAAGGGGGTGTGCGCCAGGTACTGTGCCGAGACCTGTACACAATGTGAGGCACCTGATGGTGCCTCTTCTTTACCTTGGTTAGACGCCGGGAACCGCTGGTTGCTTCTGCTGGCTGCGGAAGCTGGTCGGGCTCATGCCGGTCCAGCGGCGGAACGCACGGGTAAAGCTGCTGGGGTCCAGAAAGCCCAATTCAAAGGCGATACGCCCCAGGTTCAGTTTTCCCTCGCGAATCAGCCGCATGGCCAGCTCCATGCGCACCTCATCCAGCAGCTTTTCATAGGTGGTTTGCACTTCGCTGAGCTTGCGACGCAGGTGGCGCGGGCTCATGTTGAACGGCGTTGCCACCAGCTCTTCAGAGACTTCACGTTCGGCAACCAGAACGCGAATCCGCTGTTTTACCTGCTCGGCAAAGTCTACGTTGGGCAATTCGCTGAGCATGTCTTCAAGCGAGCTATCGAGGCGCTTGCGCAAAAAGGCGTCGGCGTTGGGCAGGGCAGTGCGCAGCAGTTGACGGGTAATGCGAAAAGACAGGCGCTTGGCTCCCAAGCGTACCCGGTTGCCCAGCAGGGTTTCGCACTGGTCCCGGTTGCGCTCATGCTCGCCGGTCAGGCGCGCCTCGAGCATCAACGATGCCTTGCCGATGCCCAATGCTTCCCAGATCTTGTTGCATTGGCTCATCACCGCTTCCATGTGCTGCGGGTGTGGATTGCCACGTGGTTGAAAATACAGGGTGAGGTATTGGTCATCCTCCACCGAATACAGCTGCACCTGGCTGCTGAACACCGGCATAAAGCGGATCACGCGTTGAATCGCATCGCCCAGGGTTTCGCTGGATGCGGCGGCCAGGGCAAGCAGGGACAGTGTATTGGATTGGTGGTGATGGCCGACGCGCAAGCCGAAGCACTCGTCCTGTGACAGTCGGGCTGCAGCTGTCCAGAGGCGATTGATGTCAGTCTGGCTGATGTGGTTCTGGCTCAGATCCGCCGCCTTGCAGTGCTGACGTAGATCGCTTGGCAGGTCACGCAGTGACTTGCCGTATAGCTCCAGCCCTTGGGCAATGCTTTGGGCCCAAAAGCAGCGTTCGTTTACACGCTCTGACGAGAGCGATTGAATCTGAGGAGTCATGGGCACTGTGCGCCTCGGTTTTATTATTGTTTGTTGACCGCTTACGACCTAAACAATAAAGCAGCGACGGGCATTGTGCAAAATTTTGCAACGGATAATTGCACGTGTTGGATCAGGGGTATTCAGAGCGTGAATGTCCTTAGCGGCCAAAAAACTCGTCCTAATCGGCCAAATCGCCTTCCAATCTCATGACAGACTTGTCCCCGGTGCTAGACGGCTTGCGTCGTCTTGGACCCATGATTCAAATCTAACGGAGCAGCACAATGACAAAAAAAATGCATGCTTGGTCTCTGGCCGCATTGCCGCTGGCAATTGGCCTGGCCAGTTTCTCTGGATCGGCTGGGGCAGTTAACTTCAACATCGGCGACGTCGAAGCACAGCTGGACTCGCAAATCTCCATCGGTATGAGTGTCTCTACAGCTGATGCAGATAAGCGCTTTATCCATAACGCCACCGCCATCGATGGCGACCCGCAAGGCGGCAAGGCTGTTGCTCGTACCTCTGACGATGGCCGTCTGAACTACGAGAAGGGCGATATCTTCTCCAAAATCTTCCGCGGCGTGCATGACCTTGAGTTGCGTTATGGCAACTCTGGTGCTTTTGTACGTGGCAAGTACTGGTACGACTTTGAAACCAAAGACGGCAGCCAGGAATTCTACAACATCGACG
Source organism: Pseudomonas abyssi (assembly GCF_003444685.1). Classification (NCBI taxonomy): domain Bacteria; kingdom Pseudomonadati; phylum Pseudomonadota; class Gammaproteobacteria; order Pseudomonadales; family Pseudomonadaceae; genus Pseudomonas; species Pseudomonas abyssi. The sequence continues at coordinate 924,528 of NZ_LMAZ01000001.1, forward strand.
ACTCAGGCCGTCCGCCGCTGGTCAAGGGCGCAGGCGTAGCGCTGCTCGATGCCTTTGTGTATCACAACTACTTCATCGGCAATAACCCGGGTAACATCCGTCTGGGTCGCCAGGTTGTGAGCTGGGGCGAATCCACCTTTATCGGTAACTCCATCAACTCCATCAACCCGATCGACGTGGCTGCCTTCCGTCGTCCGGGCGCCGAGATCAAGGAAGGTCTGCTGCCGGTCGAGATGATCTATCTCTCCCAGGGCCTGACCGAAAACCTGAGCATGGAGGCCTTCTACCAGCTCAAGTGGCATCCGTACGCGATTGACAACTGCGGTACCTTCTTCGGTGCTGACACATTGGCTACCGGCTGTAATGATCGCTTGGTTTATGCCGGTGCTGACTCCCCGCAGGGCGATCCGACCCTCAATAATCGCATCATCGCTCGCAGCGAAAAGGATCGCGAGGCAAAAGATGAGGGGCAGTTCGGTGTTGCATTCCGCTGGTTTGTGCCGGAGTTGAACGACTCCGAGTTCGGCCTGTACGCAATGAACTACCACAGCCGCACTCCGATTTACTCGAACACTGTGGGTACTGGCGCAGTTGGCGGTCCGGCTACCCCCGGTCTCGGCGGAACTCTTGGTCACGCGGGTTACTTTTTTGAGTACCCAGAAGATATTCGCCTGTATGGCGTAAGCTTCCAGACCTCCGTAGCTGGCACTTCCTTGGGCGGTGAGTTCAGCTATCGTCCCAACATGCCGATGCAGATTAACACTGGTGATATGAGCCGGACTGCACTCTTGGCTGCTGCCGGTATTCCTGGATCTGATAACACCCACCAAGGCCTCGAAGGCGCGGTAGGCCCGGGTGACTATCTGGCTGGCTATCACCGCAACGAGTTTTACCAGGCGCAGGTCACCGCGATCCGCTTCATTGAACGTGTACTGGGCGCTAGCCGTCTGGCTCTCGTCGGTGAGGTCGGTGCCAACTACATCGGCGGTCTGGGTGATACTACCAAGTACGGTCGTGACTCCCTGTTTGGCCAGAGCCCGTATGTTGCTGGTGACACCGGTGCGGAGGGCACCTGTGCCTCTCAGGCTGGTAACGCTGCCTCTGACGGCTACCAAAACAGCTGGTGTGAAAACGATGGTTTCTACACCGACTGGTCTTGGGGCTATCGTCTGCGTGCGTCTCTGGACTACAGCAACGTTATCGCCGGTATCAACCTGAGCCCGAGCGTGTCCTGGTCGCATGACGTCGAAGGTTACGGTCCGAACTTCACTGAAAATGCCAAGGCTATCAGCCTGGGTCTGAACGCGGACTACGCCAACAAGTACAACGCCAGCCTGAGCTACACCAACTTCTTTGATGGCAAGTACAACACTTCGGTTGACCGCGACTTCGCGGCCGTCAGCTTCAGCGTAAGCTTCTGATCTGGCTGACCATAAGGAGAAATAACAATATGCGTATGCAACAAACTCTACTGGGTGTCGGTGGTCTGGCTCTGAGCCTGATGGCATCCTCCGTTATGGCGCAGACCCTGACCCAGGCTGAAATTGATCAGCTGGGCACCAGCCTGACTCCGATTGGGGCAGAAAAGGCCGGTAATGCTGCAGGCACCATTCCCGAGTGGACTGGTGGTCTGTCCCCTAACGCGGGTCAAGCGCTGGGCGACAACTTCTACGAAGATCCCTACGCTGATCAACAGCCGGAATTCGTAATCACCGCGCAGAACTACCAGCAGTACAAGGACAACCTGACCCCGGGTCAGATTGCGATGTTCGAGCGTTATCCGGAAACCTTCAAAATGCCGGTCTACAAGACTGAGCGTAGCGTTGGCTACCCGCAGGAAGTCTATGATCAGGTCAAGGCCACTGCTGGTCAGGCCAAGCTGGTCAACGGTGGTGACGGTATCTCCGATTTCTCGCACGGCACCTTTGCCTTCCCGATTCCCAAATCGGGCGCAGAGATCATCTGGAACCACAACACCCGCTATCGCCTGAACGTGCATCGCTGGTACATGCAGGCCATGCCGCAAACCAACGGCTCGTTCACGCTGATCAAGCTGGAAGAGGAAGTCGGTTATCCGCAGCAGATGAGCGATGTTGACGAATCGACCATGCCCAACACCCTGCTGTTCTTCAAGCAGCGCGTAAACGCGCCGGCTCGTCTGGCGGGTAACGTACTGCTGGTGCACGACAGCCTGGATCAGCTGAAAGAGCCGCGCATGGCGTGGGTATACAACGCCGGTCAGCGCCGCGTACGTCGCGCTCCGCAGGTTGCCTACGACGGCCCGGGTACCGCGTCTGACGGGATGCGTACTTCTGACAACTTCGCTATGTATAACGGTGCTCCGGACCGTTACAACTGGCAGCTGGTTGGCAAGAAGGAAGTCTACATTCCCTACAACAGCGGCAAGCTGACCCGTCGTGGCACCGAGTACGGCGATGTGCTGCAGGCTGGCCACATCAACCCCGACTTCACCCGTTTCGAACTGCACCGTGTGTGGGAGGTACAGGGTAACGTCAAGGAAGGTCAACGCCACATCTACGCACAGCGTAACTTCTTTGTGGATGAAGACTCCTGGATGATTGCGCTGGCGGACCACTACGATGGTCGTGGTACGCTCTGGCGTGTAGGTGAAGGCCACATCGGCTTCAACTACGCAAACCAGATCCCGGGCTACTCCATCGAGACCCTGTATGACCTGCTGGCCGGCCGTTACATTGCCCTTGGCATGTACACCGAAGAAGTGTCCGGTCCGGACTTCGACTTCGAGCCGAACTACAATCAGTTCACTCCGGCTGCCCTGCGTGCTTCGGGTATCCGCTAAGTTCTGATGCTGCTTTGATGTTTGGGTTTTAGGGGGTATCTTCGGATACCCCCTTTTTTCGTTATTATCCTGCCTGCTTTCCCTGAGTCCGGCCGGCCAGTCTGCTAAACTGCGTGCTTGTCCCGAGCAGATCAACCGACCGAGTAACTCTTTTGTTCAGTGAACTCCCATTGCACGAGCGCTTGCTGAAAGCGCTTGCCGAACTGTCCTTCCAGCAGCCAACAGAGGTGCAGCAACAGGCCATTCCTGCTGCCATCGAAGGGCGCGATCTTTACGTCATCGCACAAACCGGTAGCGGCAAGACCGCCGCCTATGTGCTGCCCATCCTGCAACGTCTGATGCAGGACGACAGCAAGCCCCTGGCCCCGCGCGGGCTGATTCTGGTACCGACGCGCGAGCTGGCAAGGCAGGTGCTCAAGGACATTGCCGCGCTGGCGCAGTTCACCTTTCTCAAGGCGGAGCAGGTCACCGGGGGCGAGGACTTCAAGGTGCAGGCCGCGCGGCTGCGCAAGAATCCGGATATTGTGGTTGCCACGCCAGGGCGTGCGCTGGAGCAGTTGACCGCTGGCAATCTGGAGTTGACGGCGGTGCAGACTCTGGTGCTGGATGAAGCCGATCGCATGCTGGACATGGGCTTTTCCGAGGACGTGGGCAAGTTGGCAGAGGCCTGTCCCGAGCAGCGTCAAACCATGCTGTTCTCAGCGACCAAGGGTAACCGCGGTTTGCAACGCATGATTGATACCGTGCTGACCGAGCCGCAGATTCTTGAGCTGAACTCGGTACGTGATGACACCCCAAGCATTACCCAGCAGGTTATCCCGGCGGATGACAATGCGCACAAGGAAGCCATGCTCAAGTGGCTGATGCTGAACCAGGGCGAAGGCAAGACCATTGTCTTTACCAACACTCGGGTAATGGCTGATCGCATCAACGGCGTGCTGCGCGCCCTCGACCTGCGCGTGTATGTGCTGCACGGCGAGAAGGACCAGAAAGACCGCTACATGGCGGTTGAGCGCTTCAAGCAGGGCGCCAACGGCATTCTGGTGGCGACCGATGTTGCTGCCCGTGGTCTGGATATCGTCGAGCTGGATCGGGTGGTCAACTTTGACATGCCGCGCAGCGGCGACGACTACCTGCATCGGGTTGGCCGTACCGGCCGTGCTGGCGCTGAAGGCCTGGCGATCTCGCTGGTCAGTCCGCATGAGTGGAACCTGATGTCGAGCATTGAGCGCTATCTGCGTCGTCAGTTCGAGCGTCGCTTGCTGGCGGAGGTGCCGGGCAGCTTCAAGGGTCCGAAGAAGGTCAAGTCATCGGGCAAGCCGGTGGGGGCCAAAAAGAAGAAAGACGGCAAAAAGGTTGCCAAGCCGAAGAAACCCAAAGCAGGCAAGCGTCCGTCCCGTCCACCGGTAGGACAGGTGGTGACGTCATCTGACGGTCTGGCGCCGCCTAAACGCCGCTGACGCTGCGCCAGGGGTTGCGCACTCCCTGGCCGATCCGTTAGAGTCGAGTCATCATTCAAAGGTAACCATGCCATGACGCTTCGCACCGCACAGATCAACACCGCCAGCACCCTGCGTGCTGTCGCTGCTGCGCGCGCGTCAATCGGTTACTTTTATTTTGGGTATTGGTTTAGCCAAAGGCGCGCCTGATACCCCACAGGCGCCCTGAATTGACGGGTCGCCACCAGAGAATCAAAAAAAACCCCGGTCGGCCTCCCGACCGGGGTTTTTTATTTGGCTTTGATTTTTACTGACTTTGAGGACTGACCATGTACGTACCACGCACTTTTTACCCCCGTTCTTACCGCAGCTGGCGATTTTGCACTGGCACTCTGAGCACACGACATTCTCTCGATCGAACACCTGGATAGCGCTGCGGCGGCAGGACCGCCCAGCTAAGGAAGCAAAAGATGACCGCCACTGTAACCGCACTTGCCAGCGCAGCGCCGACCACGCAAAGCGCCGCCCGCCGTACCCACACTTTGCCGACGCCAGCCCAGCTGCGCGAGCGCCTGCCGTTGAGCCAGGCTCAGGCTGACGCCATTGAGGCGCACCGCCAGGCTATCCGAGACATTCTTGCTGGCCGGGATGACCGCCTGCTGGTCATTACCGGCCCCTGTTCGCTGCACGACGCCGACGCTGCCGTCGAGTACGCGGAACGTCTGGCTGCGCTGCAGGCCCGCGTGGCTGATCGCTTGCTGCTGGTGATGCGCGCCTACGTCGAGAAGCCGCGTACCACGGTAGGCTGGAAGGGCATGCTCTACGACCCGCAGCTGGACGGCAGCGGCGATATGGCGGCGGGTCTGGCGCTGTCCCGTCGTACCATGTTGGCGATTACTGAACTGGGGCTGCCCATTGCGACCGAGCTGCTGCAGCCGCTGGCGGCCAGCTACCTGGATGACTTGCTGAGCTGGGGCTGTATCGGCGCACGCACCAGTGAGTCGCAGATTCATCGCGAGCTGGTCAGTGGCCTGCACCTGCCTGTCGGCTTCAAGAACGGAACCGACGGCAGTCTGACTGTCGCCTGTGATGCGATGCGCTCGGCACGGCATCCGCACCAGCATTTCGGCGTAGACATGCATGGGCGTCCGGCGCTGATTGAAACCGCCGGTAACCCGGATACCCATATCGTACTGCGCGGTGGTCACAGTGGTCCGAACTACCAGGCCGATGCCGTCGCCAAGGTGCGTGCGGACCTGGAGCGTCTGGGCATGCCGGTCGCAATGGTGGTGGACTGCAGTCACGCCAACAGTGGCAAGGATCCGTTGCGGCAGCCCGAGGTGTTGGCCGACGTTGTGGCCCAGCGGGCAGCGGGCGAGACTGGTCTGCGGGGCGTGATGCTGGAAAGCCATCTGTTCGATGGCTGCCAACCGCTGTCGGGCGAGTTGCGCTACGGCGTATCCATCACGGACGGATGCCTGGGCTGGGAGGCGACCGAGCGCTCGCTGATCGACGCTGCCGACCAGTTGCGCTGCTGATACTCATGTTGCCGCCGCCCAGTTGGTCGGCGGCTCGCCTGTTTCGGCCACCAGTCGGTCAACGTCGGCGGTCACCGCCTCAAGCGTGATGGCCGCCCATCGCTGCTTTCTGTCGCAGGCCGGGTGCTCGCTCGTCGATGCCCAGCGATGACTGTCAGGCGGGCTGTGGGGCGGTGTTTGCCTGATGCAGGAAAAATCCCGTCAGCGAGCACACCGCGGCGCCGCTGAGCAGCAGGCCCAAGGTCAACGCGGGTGGCAGGGCGACGGCGCTGATAAACCCGCTACCGATGGCGGCAATCGTCATCTGGAGAAAGCCCAGCAGGGATGACGCCAGTCCCGCCTGTTGAGCGAAAGGTTGCAGGGTGACCGCGGTGCCCAATGGGTTGATGACGCCCATGCCCGCCAGGAACAGGCAGATTGCCAGGGTGAATTGCGCAAGGCTCTGGCCTTCATGCATGAGCACCTGAAGCACGCCGCCGGACAGGGCGAGCAGGCTGCCGACAATGATGACCTGAGTGGCGCCCCAGCGCAGGGCCAGGCGCGGGGCAAGAATGCCCGCGCTGAACACCACCAGCACCGTCGCGGCGAAGAACAACCCGAGCTGCAGGCTGCTGTATCCCATGTCACGCATCATGATGATTGGCGCGGAGGCGAAGAAGGCGTACAGCCCGCCAATGACCGTGCTGACGGCGAGTGCTGGCAGGGCAAAGCGGCGGTCGCTGGCGAGGTGCAGATAGGCCCGCGCGATGTTGCCTGCCGTCATGCTGAACCGTGCCGAAGGTTCGTGGCTCTCCCCCATGAACAAACTGTGGCTGATGATCAGCACGACCCCCGCCAGGGCCACCAGTACAAAGCTGGTGCGCCAGCCAAACTGACTGTCGATCAGGCTGCCGAGCAGGGGAGAGAAGCCGGGCGCGGCAGCCATGGCGACCATGATGAAGGCCAGTGCCTTGGCCAGCAGCGGGCCGTCATACAGGTCACGAGCCACCGCGCGCGCCAGGACTGATGCAGCGCACACGCCCGCGGCCTGCGTCACTCTGGCTGCGATCATGGTGTTGAGGTCGCTCGCCCAGGCGCCGAGCAGACTGCCGAGCACAAACAGGGTCAGGCCACCGAGAATCAGCGGTCGACGACCATAGCGATCAGACAGTGGCCCGACCAGCAATTGTCCCAGGGCAAACACGATGAAGAAGCTGCTGAGCGTCAGTGCCATCTCGTCGGCACTGGCATTCAGCGCCGTGGCCATTGCGGGGAAGGACGGCAGAATGATGGTGGTCGACAGGGTGCCTATGGCGGCCAGGCCGGAGAGCAGCACCAGGTTGCCGGTTGAGGTACTCATGCGCGGGCACCGGCTGTTGGGGCGCTGATGAGCAGCGCGCAGCAGCGGTCGATCACTTGCGGGTCGGTGAGGATGCGTCTGTGGCCCAGCCCCTCCAGTTCGACCAGCTCGGCGGCAGACCAGTGTTTGTGCAGGTCTTTCGAGGCGGCGAAGGGTACGACGCGGTCTGCCGGGTCATGCAGAATCAGCCCCGGATGCTGCAAGCCGTGCTTCAGGGCGTCGATGTCTGCAGCGCTGGTCTCGCAGCCGATGTGCTGTTCCACCCAGGCATGAAATTGCTGTTGCTCCTCGGCATCCAATCGGTATCCCAAGGCCTGCAGTTTGACCATCGGTGTGAGCGAGGAGGGGCCGCAGAGGTGGGCGCTGGCCTTGACCTGAAGGCCGTTGGCGAAGGCCATCAACGAGGCGGCCGAGCCAAGCGAGTGGGCGATGATACCGTGGATGGGACCAAGACTCTCTGCCACGGCGGAGAGTGCGCGGCCTGCGTGTACCGGGCTGCTCAGCTCGCCGCCTGAGTCGCCATGGGCCGGGAGGTCAAACAGCGTGACCGCGAAACCGGCGCGTACCAGTGGTTCGACATAGCCAGCCAGGTGCGAGCCGCGGCTGTCCCAGCCATGTACCAGCAACACCTGGGGGCCAAGTCCAAAGCGCCACAGGGCGATATCGCCGTCCTCGAAGGGCAGCACGCTGTGCTGAGCCTGAGCCAGCAAACTGCGCTCCAGACTGCTGGCCTGAATACGTTGCGGCACGCTGAAAGCGCGGCAGGCGCTGTCGAGTGCGGATGAAGGGGCGGCGCTGGCGTGCTGGCTGGTCATGGCGGTGCTCCAAATTTATATGATGGTGTTAATGTAATTTAAATGTCGCTCATCATTCTAAGGCGGTCAAGGCTTTTTTCAGGAACTCTGCTGTCTGGCCCTGTGTGCGGGCAGCTGGGGGTGTGGGTGTTGCGAGTTAGGCGGAACGGATTAGGGAAGCACTGATTAACGCTGCACGCTTGAGCACTCGTAGAGAGCGTGTGGAATTAATCAGTGCTTCCTAAGTCGGCTGCGGCAAGGTTGGTGATGCCGATCAGCGGCCTTGCTGCAGATCAGCTGGCGGACGTGTCGCCAGCCAGGGCATCAAGGAAACTCTCCAGCACCAGGTGCGGGCGCCGACCTTTGCGTGTCACCGCGGACAGCACCAGGTCGTAGTAATAGCGAGCGGGATCAAGCGCGCGCATGCGGCCACTGGTAACCCACTGGGCGGCGTAGTGGTCTGGCAGGTAGCCGATGTAGTGACCGGTCAGCAACAGAAAGGCAATACCCTCGCGGTCGGATGCTGTGGCGGTGCAGCGCAACTGCTGAAACTGTTCCTGCACCTCGGCGGGTACGCGAAAGCTGGGGGAGATGGCATCGTGGCGCTGCAGCTCTTGTCGAGTAAGCTGGCTGTCTTCCAGCTCAAACAGGGGGTGGCCAGCGGCGCAGTAGAGTTCGGCGCGTTCGCTGTATAGCGGTTGGTACTCCAAGCCGGAGAGAGCGCCTACCTGTGGAATTACGCCCACATGCAGGCGGCCATCGAGTACGCCCTGTTCAACCTGTCCCGGCGCCGACATGCTGATCTGGATGCGCACGTCCGGGCCGCGTGTTTTCAGACCTGCCAGCGCGTGGGTAACGCGCATGTGGGGCATGGTGACCAGGTTGTCGGTCAGTCCGATGTTGAGTTCACCGCGCAGGTGCTGGTGCAGCCCGTTGACCTCGGTGCGGAAGTTTTCCAGCGCGGAGAACAATTGCAGCGCCGCCTGATACACCTCGCGTCCATCCTCGGTCATGGCAAAGCCGGCGCGGCCACGCTGGCACAGGCGCAAGCCCAGGCGCTGCTCCAGGTCGCTCATTTGCTGGCTAATGGCCGAGCGGCCGATGCCCAGTACGCTTTCAGCCACGGAAAAGCCGCCGCATTCAACCACTGTGCGGAACACGCGCAGCAGGCGCAGATCAATATCTGACAACTGGGCCAGAGGCGTAGAACGACGGTTTTTCATAGTTTAGTAGTTGCCAAACTGAAGGTATAAAAAGTCATGTTTTATCATAACTTTTGCTGTGGCAACGTATGTGCATTGAAAACACTGGCGTAGACGCGCCTTTTGCCGACTTATCGTGAGGCACCACCATGCAAGACCACAGCACCGAACAGCTCGCCAGCCAGCTCAAACTGGATGCGCACTGGATGCCGTTTTCCGCCAACCGCAACTTTCATCGTGATCCGCGCCTGATTGTCGCCGCCGAGGGTAGTTGGCTGACTGACGCTGATGGTCGTCGCATTTACGACAGTCTGTCTGGCCTTTGGACCTGCGGGGCAGGGCACTCGCGCAGCGAGATCCAGCAGGCGGTGGCGAAACAGCTCGGCACGCTGGATTACTCGCCCGGTTTCCAGTTTGGTCATCCGTTGTCGTTTCAGCTGGCCGAGCAGGTGGCGGCCAAATTGCCGGGTGACTTGAATCACCTGTTCTTTACCAACTCCGGTTCCGAGTGTGCGGACACGGCGGTGAAGATGGCGCGGGCCTACTGGCGCCTCAAGGGCCAGCCAAACAAGGCGCGGATGATCGGCCGTGCCCGTGGTTATCACGGTGTGAATATCGCGGGCACCAGCCTGGGTGGGATCGGTGGCAACCGCAAGATGTTTGGTCAGCTGATGGAGGCCGATCACCTGCCGCACACGCTGCAGCCGGGCATGGCCTTTACCCGCGGTATGGCCGAGACCGGTGGTGTCGAGCTGGCCAACGAGATGCTCAAGCTGATCGAGCTGCATGATGCATCGAACATTGCTGCGGTAATCGTTGAGCCGATGTCTGGCTCGGCCGGTGCCATTGTGCCGCCGCAGGGTTACTTGCAGCGCCTGCGCGAGATTTGCGATCAGCACGATATTCTGCTGATCTTTGACGAGGTGATTACCGGCTTGGGGCGACTTGGGCGCTGGACGGGGGCCGAGTATTTTGGTGTTACCCCGGACATCATGAACCTGGCCAAGCAGATCACCAATGGCGCCATTCCCATGGGGGCGGTGGCGGTTACTGGGGAGATTTATCAGGCTTTCATGCAGCAGAACACGCCGGAGCACGCAGTCGAGTTCGGCCACGGCTATACCTATTCGGCGCACCCGGTGGCCTGCGCCGCCGGACTGGCGACCATGAAACTGCTGGAGGATGACGCCCTGATTCAGCAGGCAGCCGACCTGGCGCCGCAGTTTGAGTCCATGCTGCATGGCCTGAAGGGAGCAAAGCACATCGTGGATATCCGCAATTGTGGTCTGGCTGGCGCCATTCAGCTGGCCCCGCGCGGCGGCGATCCGACCATCCGGCCCTTTGAAGCCGGCATGGCCTTGTGGAAGGCCGGTTTTTACGTGCGCTTTGGCGGTGACGCTCTGCAGTTCGGGCCCATGTTCAATGCCCGCCCCGAAGACCTGGACCGCGTATTCGATGCGGTTGGCAGCGTACTGAACACATTGGATTGAGCTTCAACCGGGGTGCCCGATGGCACCGCGTGACCCATTCAGGAGTTATGTGATGAGCAATATTACCCATCTGATCGACGGCCATCCGGTGGCCGGTACCGGCCGTAGCGCCGACGTATTCAACCCGTCCACCGGCACCGTCAGTGGTCAGGTGCCGCTGGCTGACGACGCCGTCATCCAGCAGGCCATTGACTCGGCCAAGGCCGCATTCCCGGCCTGGCGCCGCACGCCGGCCGCCAAGCGCGCGCAGATCATGTTCCGCTTCAAGCAACTGCTGGAAGAGAACGAAAACACCATTGCCGAAATGATCAGCGCCGAGCATGGCAAGACCATTGAAGACGCGGTTGGTGAGCTCAAGCGCGGTATCGAGAATGTAGAGTACGCCTGCGCAGCACCGGAAATCCTGAAGGGGGAATACAGCCGTAACACTGGCCCGGATATCGACGCCTGGAGCGACTTTCAGCCAGTTGGTGTGGTGGCCGGCATCACCCCGTTCAACTTCCCGGCCATGGTGCCGCTGTGGATGTATCCGCTGGCCATCGTTTGCGGTAACTGCTTCATCCTCAAGCCCTCCGAGCGTGACCCGAGTTCAACGCTGTTTATTGCCGAGCTGCTGCATCAGGCCGGTCTGCCCAATGGGGTGCTGAACGTTGTGCACGGTGACAAGCAGGCGGTAGACGCGCTGATCGCAGCCCCGGAGGTCAAGGCGCTGAGTTTTGTCGGTTCTACCCCGATCGCTGAATACATCTACGCCGAAGGCACCAAGCGCGGCAAGCGGGTGCAGGCGCTGGGCGGCGCCAAGAACCACGCGGTACTGATGCCCGATGCGGATCTGGATAACGCCGTCAGCGCGTTGATGGGCGCAGCCTACGGCTCCTGCGGCGAGCGTTGCATGGCCATTTCGGTGGCTGTCTGTGTGGGTGATCAGGTGGCGGATGCGCTGGTCGAGAAACTGGTGCCGCAGATCAAGGCGCTGAAAGTCGGCCCAGGCACTACCTGTGGCCTGGATATGGGCCCGCTGGTGACCGGTCAGCATCTGGACAAGGTGACCGGGTATGTTGAGGACGGTGTGAGCGCCGGTGCCGAGCTGGTGGTCGATGGCCGTGGCTTGAGCATTGATGGTCACGAAAAGGGCTTCTTCCTCGGCGGTTGCCTGTTTGATCGTGTGACCCCCGAGATGCGCATCTATCAGGAAGAGATTTTTGGCCCGGTATTGTGCGTTGTGCGGGTCAACAGCCTGGAAGAGGCCATGCAGCTGATCAATGATCACGAGTACGGCAACGGCACCTGCATCTTCACCCGTGACGGGGAGTCGGCGCGTCTGTTCTGCGATGAGATTGAAGTGGGTATGGTGGGTGTCAACGTGCCGCTGCCGGTACCGGTGGCCTACCACAGCTTTGGCGGCTGGAAGCGCTCGCTGTTTGGTGACCTGCATGCCTACGGTCCGGACGGGGTGCGTTTCTATACCCGCCGCAAGGCGATCACTCAACGTTGGCCCAAGCGCGCCAGCCATGAGGCCGCGCAGTTCGCCTTCCCCAGCAACGGCTGATCCGTCGTTATCCCAGGCCGCCGCCAGGCGGCCTTTTTTGTTGGCGGAAATAATATCTAATCTATTGTCTGGTGCGGCCGATAAAGCTCCCTAATTGCAATATGATGGCGCAAAACCGGCTTGGCCTTGGCGAACCGCCAGCCTACACTGGCCATCTTTCCGACGTAGTGCTACGGGTTCAGGAGCGAACGATCAGGCATGCCAGATAACAATAAGGCGAACATTCACCGTAGCGAGCAACGGCCGGAGTTCTGGGATCTGTCCATGCGCTGCTGCCAGTTGGCGGCAACGGTCGATATCTGTTTTTTTGCCATTTTCCTTTGGCTGGGATCACCGGTTCTGGCCTGGATCAACGTCATCAGTGTCGGTATGTACGCCTACGCCTACCGCGCCTTTCGCCAACGGCGCAACTATCTGGCGGTGATGCTGATTCGCATCGAAGTGCTGGTGCACGCCGCGCTTGGTGTGGTGTTGATCGGCTGGGACAGTGGGTTCCACTATTTCCTGCTGATGTTCATTCCCGCGTTGTTCGCCAGCATGCACCTGCGCAGTGCCTGGATTCTGGCCATCTGCCTGTGGGCCTATTACGTTGGACTCTATGTGCTGATGAGCTTGATTGAGCCGTTGCAACCGGTGTCCGATCGAGCGCTGCTGTACGTCAACATCTTCAACTTCACCGTTGTTTTTCTGATGTTTGCCTACCTGACCATGTATTACGTGATCACGGTCACTCGCGCCCATCGCCGGCTGGCGCGCATGGCAACTACCGATCCCTTGACCGGGCTGTTCAATCGTCGACATATGGTCGCCTTGACTGAAAAGCTGCGGGCCCGCGAGCAGCGTCAACCACGCAACCTGACGCTGATGCTGATGGATCTGGATCATTTCAAGGAAATCAACGACCAGTACGGACATGAGCTGGGTGACCGGGTGCTTGAGCGCGTCGCCGCCTTGCTGCGTGAGCAGGGCCGCGAGCAGGATTTTGTTGGCCGTTGGGGCGGTGAAGAGTTTCTGGTCGTCATGCCGGAGACGGATCCGACTCAAGCGCGGATAGCGGCTGAGCGTATACGGGCCGCCGTCGCTGCGCTCGATTGGAGCGATCTGCAGCCGGGCTTGCGTCAGGTGACCCTGTGCGCGGGTATCAGCCAGATGGAAGAACCGGAAAGTTTCAGCAGCGCGATTGCCCGCGCGGATCGCGCACTGTATCGCGGCAAGGCCCTTGGCCGTAACCGTGTCGAGGAGGCCGAGCCCAGCGACCACCCCGGTGCGGCGGTGGAGCTGTCGCTGTAAGGCGCTATTGCGCGTCCAGTGACGGGCCGATCATCGCGGCAACCTGATCGTAGACGCCGGGGCAGGCCACCAGATACGGGTTGCCCGAGAGCAGCCCGTCGCCGCGCAGAAAGTCATTGCTGCGCCCGCCGGATTCGGCCAGCAGCGCCAGCCCGGCGACGCAATCCCAGCTCTTCAGACGGGTCTCGTAGTAGCCGAGCAAGCGCCCGGCTGCGACATAAGCGGTCATCAGCGCGCCTGAGCCGTTGCGCAGGAACATCCCGCCGGCATCGAGCAACTTGCCCAGAAAGGGCATGAAGTGCTGTTTGCCTTCAGCATAAAAGGTGCCCACACCCAGCAGGCCGGCGCGCAGATCCTGTGCCTCACTCACACGCAGCGGCTGATCGTTGACCCAGGCGCCAATGCCGCGACCACCGTGGAAGAGTTCATCGTGGTTCGGGTCTGCGACGGCGCCGATGGCAGGAACACCATCAACCAACAGACCAACCGACACACACCAGTTGTGCAGCCCGTGCAGGAAGCAGGCGGTGCCGTCGATCGGATCAATCACCCAGACACAACGCGCATCCAGGCGCTCGGCGCCGGTTTCTTCACCGACAAAGCCGTCTGCCGGGAACTGCCTCATCAGCTCGGCCCTGATGAACTCCTCCAGTTCTCGATCGGCGGCGCTGACCACATCCTGGCTGAACCCGTCCTTGTGCTCGACGGCCAGCTGTTCGCGTTGGCGGTAGAGCTGCAGTCCCCGCTGCGCCGCTTCACGCGCCAGTTGGCAGGCGAGGCGATAGCGGCTGTCGAGGTCAAGTGGGTCGGTGGCATGCATGGTGTGGATCCGGCTGAGAGAAAGCGCAGAGCCTACTCAATTCTGCCCCTTCTGGTAAGGGCAGATTAGCCTCGCTTGCGCAGCAGCGGTTGTTTGAGGGCGCGTTCCAGTGCTGCCCGATCCTGACCGATGTCAGCCAACAGGCGGTCGTCCAGGCGTAGCAGTCGGCGGCAGGTCTGCCTGCGCCGCAGGCCAGTGCGTAGCTGGGTGAACCAGTGTGTCGTCATGTCCCATCCTCTAGCGATGCTTGACGCCACTGTAAGGAAGGTGCTGAATTTGATACAGATTCAGGTTTCCTGTTTTTTATTGATACAGATGGCGGAAAATGGCGGCTGTATTCCGCCTGTGGGCGTTATCTGTATTGGTTTTTTGGCGTGTGTTGAGGGGCTGTAATGAAACGCTATGAGCGGGTGGCTGCTGCGCTACAGCAGCGTATGGATCATGGCCTGTACCGGACGGGCGACCGTCTGCCCTCGATCCGCGAGTTGTGCGCCGAGTTTGCGGTAAGCGTCTCCACGGTGCAGACGGCCTATGCCGAACTCGAGTCGGCAGGTCTGGTCGAGGCCAGGCCCAAGTCCGGCTATTTTATGCAGGCGCGCCGGCGTCACGGGTTGCTGCCAGCGCCAAGCCGCCCGGCGCAGCGCCCGCTGGATGTGTCGCAGTGGGACGAGGTGTTGGCCCTGGTCAATCAGGCAGAGCACGAGGCCGGTCTGCGCTTGGGGAGCGGTTCACCGGATCTGACAGCGGTTACGCTGAAGCCGCTGCGCCGAGAGTTGTCGGCGCTGTATCGGCGCAACGAGCCGGCGTTGGACAACTACGACACCCTGGCCGGCAGTCTCGCCCTGAGACGGCAGCTGGCGCGGCTGGCCGGCGCGGCCGGTACGTCGCTGCATGAGGACGACATTGTCATCACCTCAGGCTGCCAGGAGTCGCTCTCCATCGCGATCCGCACCCTGACGACTCCGGGCGATGTGGTGGCGGTGGATTCGCCCAGCTTTTACGGCAGCATGCAGACGCTCAAGGCCCACGGGCTCAAGGCGCTTGAGTTGCCTACCGACCCCCGCAGCGGTATCAGCCTGCAAGCCTTGGAGCTGGCCCTTGAGCAGTGGCCGATCAAGGCTATCCAGCTGACTGCGACCAACAACAATCCGCTTGGCTTCACCATGCCCGATGAGCGCAAGCAGGCGCTGGTCCGTCTGGCGCAGCGTTTTGACGTAGCGATCATCGAAGATGATGTCTATGGCGACCTGGCATATACCGGGCCGCGGCCGCGAACCATCAAGTCGTGGGACGAGGACGGTAGGGTGCTGCTGTGCAGCGGTTTTTCCAAGACGCTGATGCCTTCATTGCGTTTGGGCTGGATTGCCCCCGGACGCTATCGTGAACAGGCCTTGCACATGAAGTTTGTGTCGACCGGTGCTACTGCAACCGTGCCGCAGCTGGCGGTGGCACGCTTCATTGAGAGGGGAGGCTACGAGCGTCACCTGCGTCAGGCGGTACGCCTTTATCAGCGTAACCTGGCGGTGATCCTGGGCTGGATTCAATCGCTGTTTCCGGCAGATATCGCCGTCAGCTGCCCGCAGGGCGGCTTTGTGTTGTGGGTCGAGTTGCAGGGAGTGGACTGCGTCAAGCTCAACGCCCGTCTTCAGCGCAATGGTATTCAGATCGCGCCGGGGGTGGTGTTCTCGGCGTCTGGCAAGTATCGGGATTGTTTGCGGATCAACCTGGTCAGGGCCGATGCTGAGGTAAAAGCGGCGTTGCAGCGCATGGCGCAGGAAGTAGACCAGCTACGCAGCCGGTGATGCGGGCGGGCGGACCTTGGCCGAGGTCCGCCCTGGGCCGTGATCAGGCGTTGTCTGTGCCGCAGTCCGGCTCGGCCGTGTAGGTGAGGTTGGAGTCGACATTACCGAGATTGTCCAATGTGCGGCGTCCCAGCAGCACCGGGTAGTGCATATTGCTGCGGTCTCGCAGGGAAAACTCTTCGTTGAGACGCTCGCCGGCAATGCACACGTCCATGCGCACAACCGGACGCTCTTCCGAGCCGCCGGCGCCGCGCACGCGCAGATCGCGCTCAAGCGGCCGCTCAAAGGTCTCGCTGATGATGCTCTCGGACTTCAAGTCTTCCAGTGCCACCTTGAAGCGCACCCAAGGCTGACCGTCGCGTTCAAAGCGCTCGATGTCTTCGGCGTGCATGGAGGAGGTCAGCGCGCCGGTATCCAGCTTGAATTTGACGGTCATGTCTGCGGGTTCGATAACGCCCTGTTCAATCCAGCCGAGGTTGCGCGATGTATCGGCATTGGCGGACAGCGGCAATGCGGCGGCAAGGGCAAGAGCGGTGGGAATAAACAGCGTTTTCAAGGTTGCAGGCATGGGTAGTCTCCTGAGGCTGCCAGTTCAATATGCATAAATGGACTAGCCGCACCTGGAATTGTTCCGCGTACGTTATCAGCAGCGGGTCGGTAATACGCTGCTATCGGGCTGTCACCGGGGGCAGAGGATGCAGTCTCGAAGCACAAGGTATCCTTGCCCCTGTGCACGCTTAGCCCGTCCACCAACTGTCTGCAACGCCTGTATTGATGCGGTCTTGCTGAGAGGCTGTGTTGTCGCAAGTAGCGTCTTGCGGGTGGCGGTTTACCGCGTCGAGGGCACTGATCGAGGCAGTGGGAGCGCGTCACCGGCCCGCTTGCCATACATATCGAGACACACTTAGCGCGTCGGTCGGTGCATGGCTCGGGCAACAGCGCCCCCGGAAACGGGGGCGCTGTGCGTTTGGCTTGAGTGATTGTTGCTGATGCGGCCTTGGTCCGTCCTCTTGCGGTCCATACTCGCCATCTCGGCGCGCTGGTTGTCAGTTCGGAGCAAGGCGATACAGGCCATTGTCGATATCGGAAGGGAAGAAGATCTGACCCTGCGCATCGATAGCCAGGCCCGTCGGCAGGCCGGTGGGCGGCATGCCGGGGCCGGGTTTCAGGCCGATGGGCAGGTTGTCGGCGGCGACTTCGGTCGCGCCGCTTTGCGGGTCGATGATCAGCAGTCGTTGTGCGCTGGGCTCGGCGACCAGCAGCCGGCCGTCCGGCAGTTCGGCCAGCCCCTCCGGCAGCTGCAGACCGTTGGCCAGGGTATTGAGCGCACCGCTCTCGGGGTCGAAGCGGGTCAGCTCGCCGTTCATTTGGGTCAGGTAGACCATGCCGTCGCGGCCCCGAATCATCTGCACCGGCCCCTGCAGGCCGCTCGCTGCGTCGCTGCGCTGCGCCAGTTCCGGCCCGGACAGGCGCAGCAACTTACCGCTGCCCATTTCGCTGACCAGCACACTGCCGTCTTCCAGCTCTACCGCCGCGGAGGGCGCGTTCAAATGGTGGACCATGGCCAGGGTGCTGTTGTCGCTGCGGCTGATCAGTTGCAGGGTGCCGGTCGAGAAGCTGGTCACCAGCAGACGCTCGCGGCCCAGGCTGACATTGATCGGGTATTCGGCATCCGAGCCATGGGCGCGGCGCAGGTCGGTCACCTTGCCGCTGTCGGTATCGACCGCGCGCAGGGCAAAGACATCGGCCACATAAAGGGTTTTGCCATCTTCGCTGAGGGCCAGCCCGGCGGGCACCGCCAGGTCGCCGCCGACGATCTGCCGGGTATCGCCAGTCTGCGGGTTGACCTGCGTGATGCGGTTGTTGGCCATGTTGGAGACGTAGATACGGTCCTGGGCGTCCAGTGCCAGGTTGTCCAGTGAGCTGTCGAGCTGGGCAACGAGGCGGGTTTGCCCATTGTTTTGATCGACTTGTTTGAGCTGTCCGTGGAAAGTGTCGATGGCGTAGAGGTTGCCTTTGGAGTCGAAATTGGCGGCGGCCGGGATCGTGAAGTCGCTGGAAATGACCTTGATGTCGCCGTCAGCCGGGTTGATTCGCACTATCTGACCTTTGAACCAGAGCGGTCCGTACAGCCAGCCATCGCTGCCGACCTCAAACCCGTTGAAGCCGCCGATGTCCTTGGCGATCTGCCTTGGTGGCTGCTGTCCCGTGCGGTCGATCTCCCAGACCGCGTCACCGAGGAACACCTGACTGGCGTACAGCGCTCCGGTCTCGTCGTTGAAGTCCAGCGAGTTGATGCCGGGCAGGTCGGTTGCCAGCACCTGGATGGGGGCGTCGTCGTTCTCTCGATATAGCAGGCGGCCGGAGTAGAACCCGGTCCAGGCCATTTCGCCGTTGGGGCCGATGGCGATGTCGTCAGCCTGGCCATCGTCCGGGCCTATCAAGGTGCTCACCTCGCCGCTGTCGATGTCGACCTGATAGATGCTGTTGCCGACCACGCTGCCGGCGAGCAGACGGCCCTGCTTGTCGATGGCCAGGCCGTGAACGCCCTTGAAAGGAGAGGGGGCGACAATCTGTTCGGGTGCGGAGTAGTTGGTGGCTAACGCCAGAGGGGCAAGGCTGAATAGTCCGGCGAGCGTAAGAGTGCGAAGGCGCAATGTCATATTGGAGCTTCCTTGTTGTTGTTTTGCTCCGATTCTAGTCTTGGTTGACGGCGTTTGTGGGTGCAATCAGGCGGGGTTATGTCGGGGGATAAATGGTCTCTGTCATTCACGTGCTACGCGCTTCCCGAGGTACTCCACGCAATGCCGCAGGTAACAAAGTGCGATCGCTGTTGAAGAATGCACGGTGCCACTCCCC